>JARLGV010000059.1 GCA_031292555.1 Fimbriimonas sp. | reverse complement strand
TCGGAATTCGATCGCTTCGCCCCCATGGAACTGCCGGCGACGGCGACAGAGCTAGAGCGCCTGTCCGAGCAGCACCCAGAACCGTATTGGGTCTTTCCGGAGGATCGGACCAGGCCGGTAAGGACGTTCGACCGGATACCGGCCCTCTGGGCGGCCCGGGGGCCCTCCAACGTTCTTGTCGGCGAAGCGAGACCGAACGAGTACTACGTGTACCAGCTGGCGGTCTGCCCAAGGACCTCCGACCTGAAGGACGTTCGCATCGATTTCGACGACCTCGTCGGTCCGGGTGGCAGGAGGATCGCCAAGAACCGCCTGACCTGCTTCAACCTCGGCGGGACCAACTGGGATGGCTCCCCTCTGCATAAAGTTGTCAACGTCGCGCAGGGAAGCGTGATGCCGTTTTGGATCGGCGTCGACGTGCCCGACCGCATTGCGCCCGGCGTCTACCGGGGCACGGTAAGGATCGTCCCCCAGAACTCGTCCGCGACGACCGTGCAGGTCTCGTTGTCCATCACCGGCGCGCGCCTCGCCGACCGTGGGGATTCCGAGCTTTGGCGCTACGCTCGCCTGCGCTGGCTGAACTCGACTCTGGGAACGTCCAACGACCCGATACCACCATACAAAGGGATCGAAGTTAAAGGGGCCGGAGTTCTCGGCGGCGATCTCGTCGCTTCGAACTGCAGTGTAAGAATCGGGCCCAATGGGTTGCCTTCGTCTATCGACGTCGGCGATCTGCCAGTCCTCGCCGGTCCAATTCGACTCGATGCGAGCGATTCCAGTGACGTCGGTGGGATCTGGACCTCGTTTGAAAGGCAGGGGGCTGGACGCGTCACCTGGTCCTCGTCGACCGAATCAGAACGGCTCACCAAGCAGGTAAGGGGATCGTTGGAGTTCGACGGTCACTTTTCCTTCTCAGTGACGCTCAAGGCAAAGAAGGACGTGGAAATCCCCGACATCGGCTTGGTCGTACCGTATGCCAAGGAAAGCTCCGGCTACTTCATGGGGATCGGGCATCGTGGAGGTGCGACGCCGTCACACCATGAGTGGGATTGGAAGGGCCCCTACGATAGCTGGTGGCTCGGCGGCGTGCAAAGCGGAATGAGGGTCGAGCTAAGGGGCGGCTCGTACCATGGCCCTTTGTTGAACCTGTATCATCCTGCACCACCTCCGGCATGGTTCAACAAAGGACTGGGAAGGGTCCGTGAGACACTTGTCGATGGCGCAGCCGAGGTCCGAGCATCGACTGGCGCCTTCCGGCTGGCAAAGGGCCAGGAAGTTCGTTTCGAGTTCGCGCTTTTGGTCACTCCGGTGAAGAAGATCGACACGACCTGGCAGTTCAAGACGCGCTTCTATCACAACGCCGCCGAGTACCGGCCCACCCAAACCGCGATCGACGCGGGGGCGAATGTGGTGAACGTTCACCATGCCAACGACGTAAACCCGTATATCAACTACCCGTTCCGGTCGGTGGCGAAGATGAAGGCGTTCGTCGACGAGCAGCATGCGGCGAAGCGAAAGGTGAAGATATACGACACGATCCGCGAACTGAGCAACTACACCGCCGAGGTCTGGCCGTTGTTGGCGCTCGACGGGGAAGTATTCGTAAAGGGAGACGGCGGCGGGTTCTCCTGGTTGCAAGAGCACGTGGGAAGGGGTTACGTGCCCTCGTGGTACCACCCGTACCC
This sequence comes from Fimbriimonas sp., assembly GCA_031292555.1. Classification (GTDB taxonomy): domain Bacteria; phylum Armatimonadota; class Fimbriimonadia; order Fimbriimonadales; family Fimbriimonadaceae; genus Fimbriimonas. The sequence goes on along the minus strand of JARLGV010000059.1, from coordinate 59,475 downwards.
TCAATCGGGCACGGCGGACGCATCGATGGTGACCGTAGGGTTCTCGCGCTGGATCAACTACTACGTGGAGGGGCTGAACTGGCTGGCCAAAAACGTGAACATCGATGGGCTCTACCTGGATGACGTGAGCTACGACCGGCAGGTCCTCAAGCGGATGCGCCGAGTGCTCGCCGCCGGCGGGCGTGCTCCGATGATCGACCTTCACTCAAATACGGGGTTCTCAATCGGCCCCGCGAACCAGTACACCGAGTTCTTTCCCTACGTCGACCGGCTCTGGTTTGGGGAGAGCTTCGACTACGACCATATGTCTCCCGACCAGTGGCTCGTGGAAACGTCCGGCATTCCGTTCGGCCTGATGGGCGAGATGCTTCAAGGGGGCGGCAACCGGTGGCTGGGGATGGTCTACGGGATGACGACGCGCTTCGGATGGACGAACTACGAAACCGCCAACAACCCCGACCCAATCTGGAGGTTCTGGGACCGGTTCGGCATCGCGGAGTCCAAAATGATCGGCTATTGGGAGAAGGATTGTCCGGTCACGACCGACTCGCCCGACGTCAAAGCGACCGTCTACGTGCGAAAGGACCGCGTCCTCATCGCGCTCGGCAATTTCGGATCGAACCCGGCCTCCTGCCGTCTGGCCGTAGACTGGAAGCGCCTAGGTCTCGATCCAGCGAAGTGTCGGATGTCTACTCCCCAGATCGCGAATTTCCAGCCCGAGCGAGCCTTCGAACCCAACGCCGCCATCCCGATAGACCCGAAGCGAGGCTGGCTAATTGTAGTGCAGAAGGGGGGCTCTAGATAGGCCAGACCGTCTGATCCCCATTCCGTAACAGCGAGGAACCTGAGAACGAACCCGTCTGGATGCTGGATTGGTCAGAATCATGATTGGACCGTAGGTTCTTCTCATGAACGACTTCAACCGGATTCAGCGACGGATGCTCGAGTTAACATGCGCCCAAGTGGGCTCATCGGTTCGGATCCGGCAGACGAGACACTCATTCCTATTCGGCTGTACCGCCTTCGAACTTTCTCCGCTCGCCAACCACGAGATTGCAGGAGCTGCGCTCGAGCAGGCCGAGAGGCATGAGACGCTCCTCCACGATGTTTTCAACTACTTCACCCTTCCGTTCTATTGGGGCCAATTCGAGCGGGAGGAAGGAAAGCCCGACATACCACGCACTCTGCGAACTGCGGAGAGGCTGGTGTCGAGGGGCGCGATTGTAAAGGGACACCCGCTCTGCTGGCACACCGTTTGTGCCGACTGGTTGATGAGGTACTCCAACGAAGGCATCTTCGGTCGTCAATTGGATCGAATCCGGCGCGAGGTCAAGGCGTTCGACGGGCTCATCGATCGATGGGACGTCGTGAACGAGGCGGTGATCATGCCCGTTTTCGATAAGTACGACAACGCGATTACGCGGATTTGTTGGGAGAAGGGCCGGGTCGAAATCGTGCGCAGCACCTTCCAGGCTGCGCGCGAGACCAATCCCACCGCTTCTCTTGTGCTCAACGACTTCGATATGTCGACCGCCTTCGAGTGCCTCATCGAGGCGGTGCTCGAAGCGGGAGTGCAGATCGACGCGATCGGGCTTCAATCTCACATGCATCAAGGATGGTGGGGCGTTGAGAAGACTCGAGACGTCCTCCGCCGGTTCTCTCGGTTTGGCATTCCACTCCACTTCACCGAGACCACGCTTGTAAGCGGTGACCTCATGCCGGCCCATATCGGCGATCTCAACGACTGGCAGGTCGATTCGTGGCCGACTCATCCCGAAGGCGAGGAACGACAGGCCCAGGAACTCACCGCCCATTACTCCTTGCTGTTCAATCACCCCGCTGTTCGCGCCATCACCTGGTGGGGCGCCAACGACGGTGGCTGGCTCAAAGCCCCGTCGGGCCTGCTGAGACAAGACGATTCGCCCAAGCCGGCCTACGAGGCGCTGAAGCGACTGGTGAAGCACGACTGGTGGCTTAACGAAACTGAGTTCTGCGTCGACGCCCACCGGCGGGTAGGTTTCGAAGCGGCGCCGGGTTCGTACGAGGTCCAGATTGACGGGCGATGGGTCCCATTCGAGATCGCGGAAGGTGAAGCCGCGCTCAAAACGATTTCCCTAAATCCTTGGCAATCTAGCCTCCCTCCGTCGGGCTAAGGCTGGATTGTGCCGAGGGACCAGGCGTCCTTGTCGATGTCGACGCGGACTGTCGTAGGTTCGGCCGGGACTGGGCCGTCGACGCTCAACGTCAAACCTTCGGCGGTCGATTCGCATCGGACGTGGACGTTCGGCTGCAAGGCGCGGCAACTCCGGATCTTGGCGGGGAGCGCAGGCAAGGTGACTTTACCGTCGGTCCACTTCAAGACCTGGAAGTAGATCGTGCGGCCCTTCCGGGTGGCGCCGCCCCACTTGCCGTTGCGGTACGGTCCGCCGCGCGTTCCATAGATGCTCTGCCCATACTTGTGGACCCAATCGCCGAGGCCCACGAGGAGCGCCTTCTGTTCCGGAATAATCTGGCCCGTCGAGTCGGGGCCGACGTTCAGCAGCAGATTTCCGTCGCCAGTGACCGTCTCAATAAGCACGTCGATTACTTGGTCGACCGACTTGTAATGGTCGTGCGGACGAAATGCCCACTGGTCGCCGAGGGTCATACAGGTCTCCCAGGGCGTGTCGACGTTGTAAGCGCCGACTTCCTGCTCGGGCGTCCCGTAGTCGCCGTGGGGATCGGCTGGTTCCAGCTTTGTTGAGTTGATCCGGTTATTGATGATCAGATTGGGAGCCATGGCTCGGAGATACCGGTTCAAGGAGATCGAGTCGTCGCGAGTGTAGGGAGCCTCCCATTGACCGTCAAACCAGACCATCTTGATGTGGTAGTCCGAAATCAACTGGGCGAGTTCCGCCTTCACCGTCTGCATATGCTTGGTCATGTTCGGATTCGGCTTGTCGGTACTTCCACCCGGGCTGCCTTTGGGGTAGTTCGGATCGTGCCAGTCGAGGATGGAGTAGTACGAACACATCGCTATCCCGTTTCGCCTTGCGGCTTGGGCGATCTCGCCCATGATGTCCCGGTGAAAGGGCGTCGATGCAATGCTGTAATCGCTCTGTGTGCTCGGGAAGAGGCAGAAACCGTCGTGATGCTTGGCAGTCGGCACCACGTATCGAAAGCCCGCTTGTTTCGCCAGCTTCATCCACTCGTCGGCGTTGAATGCCGTCGGGTTGAACTGCTTGTACAGGTTGTCGTACTCGTCGGTCGGCACTTGGCTCCCGCGCGACCAGCCTATCTCGGTTCCCCTTAGGCTGACGGGACCCCAGTGGATGAACATGCCCATTCGGGCGTTTCGGAACCAGGCGAGGCGATCGGCAGCGACGTCTGCCGTGGGCATGACCGCGCATGCGGCGAGGAGGGCAAGCATATCAATAGGTTAGAGCGGAGCTTGCCGACTTTGTTTCCGAACCGGGCCCCGTCGGAGGCAATCCAGGACGGGGCCGGTTGGTTGAGGAGAAGTTGATTGGACGTCAGACGCCGGCGAGGACCGCGTGATGCTCGAAATGCTCGCTGGCCGCTTGGGTCATAGTCGTGAAATGGGCGCCCTGACTGCGGAAGTATCGAATGGTCTTGCGTAGATCGTTGACGCTGTCGTGGTAGTCGCGCATGCCGAGCGTGATCACCTCGCAGTTCTTGTTCGCTTCGAATAGCGGCACAAGGGCGTCGAAACCCATGTCCAGATAGCCGTGCTGACCATCGTGGGTCGCGATGGGAAGATGCAGCAAGCGATTGCTACCCTCTCGCTTGAGGTCATCCGTGTGGCTGTGGTACGGGTTGTGGGGCGCTCCGTCCCACCTAACAAACATCTTGTAGTTCGCGTCGGGGACAATCGAACTGTCGACGAGGATGCCGATCTCTTCGAGATACGGGACGTCGCTCGGTAGCAAGGCAAATGCGCCGGCCCGGAATGCGGTGCACTTGATCATGTGGGATTTCAGGGTGTCTTTGGCGACCCAGATGATCTTGCCGCGCTCTTTCTCGTCTTCGATATATCCTCGCTCGTTCTCAAAATTCACCTTCATGCCGATCTCGTGCCAAGAAGGAATCTTGTGGACAAACTCGTGATAGTAGAGGTTGGTGTTTGCACTAGGGTCCTTCATGGAAACATGAACGAGCCAAGTGCAAGGAACGAATTCTTCCTCGAGTACTTTGATGTACTCGAGCGAGTAGCACCTGTCGTGCATCGCTCCTTCGCAATCGACAGTTAAGACAACATTGGGCATTGTAATCAATCTCCTTGGGTCACTTTTACGGCGTCGTTGCCGGCCGGCAGGTGAGTTGCGGTAAGGGAGAATTTGCGACCGAGCACCGTGAAGTTCCTTAACCTCACAGACTTCCATTGCCGCGGAAAGTTCGGTTTAGCGCTCAACCAACAATCCCCCTGGAGCTTGGTGGACCACGCCGCCTCCCGCTCCGATACCGAGTCTAACCGAAAACCGAGAAAACCGAATAGCACCGTCTGCAAACATCCTCCTGCGCCCGTCGTGAAGTAGGTCGTCGCTTTGGTCCGCTTCTCCGAAAAGAGCATAAGCGGATGGTCGGTAAACGGCTGCCAACTGGTCCTCCATGTTTCGTACGCCTTCTCTCGCTCCCCTAATCGGGCCCAGATAAGCGCATGAACAGAATCGGACATTGCAGGCCCGTTCTTAATGACCTTGCCGGCAAACCGTTCCATCATCGTCTTGGCTTCCGCCTCAGCGGGGGGATATTGGAGCGGATAGATACTCAGGACGGCGGCCGCCTGCTTGTACGCCTTGAGCGGGTCGTTGCCGTAGGTCAGGAACGATGTGGCGTCCTTGGGCAAGTAATAGACTGGTGCCGTGTCGGAAGGGCCGTGGACAACCCATTTACCTCCGTCGCTGACCCACTGGGCGAGAAGGTTTGTGTAAAGATCGTTGTCGCCGATGTGATTCTCATCGGGGCTCATCACCTTCGGAATGCCTAGTTCTCGAGTCCCGTGGACCGGTTTGGATATTGACTTATAGAAGACATCGACTCCGTGCAGGACGTCCTGGGCATGTGCCGGATCGGTTAAGCCCAGCGCGGCTGCTTGCTTGAGCATCCAGGCAACGTCTCCCGATATGTGAAGCTCGTGGCGAGAGGAACCGGGCACCGTTTCCTTCCCGCTGATGGACGACTCCCAAGGATAGTGCACACCCCTATGCTCGGAGGCCGCCCCAACGATCGTCGCAAACCGATAGTCGGGAAATGCCTTTGCTGCTACCGGATCGAGAAGGGCCAAAGCAGGGAAGACCCAGATGTCCGCATCCCAAAAGACGTGGCCGTTGTACATCGCATCGCTGAGGCCGAACGGGCTGATCGACATTACGTCGAGGTCGGCCTGGTTGTCGTGCCGGACGGCGGAGCGCAGATAGAACAGGAACGACCGTACCGCCTGCTGGTCTTCGACCGGCCCGTCGATCTCGATATCGGTCTTCCACCTATTCGCCCATGTCTTTTCCGCGCTTTGTTGGACGTCGGCGAAATCTACTACATCCGGAGCGGGGGCCGCTACGGGGCTTAGCGAAATCTTGGCGCCGCGCGCGTTCAGGATCAGCGCGCCGTTCGGGCTGTTGGCGAGAGTCAGGACGTAGTCGACCTTGATCGTCGATTCGATCTTGGCCTTCGCCCAGAACTTGCCAAGCATCTTGGACGGTCCGACTTCGATGTTCTTGGCGACTAGGTTCGCGCCGGCCATCTTTCCGTAAGGACCCAAATCGAAGTCGATGCCGGAAGATACACCTCCCGCCAACGTCCATTCCTCGCCTACGATTCGCTTGCCCGGGTCGAGAACGGCTACGCAATCGATTACCGCGCCTCCCGAACGGAAGTGAGTGGTCAGTAGGGAAGTCTTCATGTCGAGCGTCTGGCGATACTCGCCGGTAATCGGCAAGGGCTTGCCGTCGATCAGAAAGCCGTTCGGAAGCGGGCTGGCAAGCGTTCGGATCTTCTCTTCGCCACTCGTGTCGTATTCTTCGATGGAGAAGAACGGCTGGCCCTTCGCACCCCCGTCGCGCCCAATCCGGAACCCGAGCGATCCATTCCAGAGCAGGGCAGGGGTCTGCACGTTCGGGTCGAGAGTCGTCAAGAGCCAGGGGTCTAGAGGCGCCTTGGCTGCCGGCGTGGTCGAGGCGACCGACGACGACGGTGCGCTGCCGCTTTGACAACCGACGAGCGCCATCGACAATAAGGCGAGAGATGTGAGCCGGGCGAGAGGTAGGCGAACCACTCCTATAGTTTGAATCGCCCACCCAGTTTTGCGCCAACGGGGGGAGAGATCTAGATGGCGGGCCATGCGCTTGGTAGGTTCAAGCGGACAAAGGTGTCGATAGCGAAGTGATCGGTCATGCCGGCGATGTAGTCTACGGCCCCCTGCACGCCGCAATAGCCTTCTGGAAGCGCTTCCTCTCTCATGAACGACGCAAACAGAGACTTCACAAGGCATTGCGCCTTCGGAATGTCCGGGTACTTCACCGGATAGAGCATGTAGACGTTCTCGAAAAGCCACTCTTTGAGGTCATTCATGCACTTCATTCGAGCCGGCGAGATCCGAATCGCCGGAGCGTCGAGCGATTGAGTGATCACATCCTCCACCATGCCGCCGATCCGGGAGGAATGATCCGTTCCGAGCAAATCGAACTGGGAGGGGACCTCACCGATGATGCCACTTCTCAGGGCGTCGTCCAGATCGTGGTTGAGGTAGGCGATGCGGTCGCTGATCCGGACGACGGCGGCCTCAAGCGTCGAAGTCGGCTCGCCGTCGTGGGCGGAAAGGTCGTTGCGTCCTTTGGAGTGTCCGTCGATTCCCGCTCTGGTCTCGGCGGTCAGATTGAGGTCCTCCAGCACGTCCACGATGCGGAGCGATTGCTCGTAGTGTCGAAATCCACCAGGGGTCTGGAGACCCTCAGGATGGGCCGCCCAGTAGTCCCGGATCGCTTCGTCAAGTGCGGCTTCCCCGGCATGGCCGAACGGCGTATGGCCGATATCGTGGGCAAGTGCGATCGCTTCGATGAGGTCCTCGTTCAAACGGAGGGCACGGCCGATCGTGCGGCCAATCTGGGAGACCTCCAGCGAGTGGGTCATCCGCGTGCGATAGTGATCACCGGTCGGCGCGATAAATACCTGGGTCTTCTGCTTGAGCCGACGGAACGCCTTGGAATGGACGACGCGGTCTCGATCACGTTGGAAGCACGTTCGCACTGGATCGTCGGGGATAGCGCTGGCCCTGCCGGCTGAATAAGCGGATTTCGCGGAGTACTCCGAGAGGAACTGAAGCTCGCGACGTTCGGTCAATTCGCGTACGTGATAGGGCACACAGGGGAAGACGAAGCAGGAGTTCGCAAAGAGGCTCGATGCTATTGGGAAGTTAGCCGTCAGTCATGGCAAGCGAGGGGCCGAACGGGCGACCCCACACTGTTTATTGCATGGATTTCGTCACGCCGCTGCTGGCAGCCTATTGGTTGATCTTGACCTTGTAGCTATTTGAGAACAGCTTCGCCTTTGCCTTTTGGCCCTTGGTCTTGTCCCGGAGTTTGGCCTCGGTGCTAAAGGTGCTTTCAACGGCGGCCTCCACGTAATAGTCCCCATTCGCATCCTTGGACAGCCCTGCTTGTCCTTTGGCAGAGACGGTCTTATTGTCGATGCCGAGGCTGGCGGAAGCGCTAGAGCCGTCGGGTGTCGTCTCGGCCTTGGCCGCGACGAGGCCCTTCTCGTACGACATTTCGGTCGCTCCCTTAAGGCTGCTGAATCCCTCGGCGATCGATGCGGTGACGGTGCCCTTTACGCCCAGTCCCGTGTTGTCCGAGTCGCCTACCTTCACCGAACCGGTGAGGCTGTCAACTGCCTTGGTGGTCTCAACTTTGGCATCGTCCACATTGAAGCTGTCATCGTAGTGGAGCGTGGTCTTCGTACCTTGGCCGAGTTCAGTAATCCCCAGAGTTCCACTGGCCCCGACACCGGATTCGCTCTTGACGCCCACGGCAACGTTAAAGTCCACTCCTTTGGCTTCGGTCAGAGATACGGTGGAGTCGACCAAGTTCACGCCTATCGCCATGTACTCTTTGTGGAGGACATCGGAGAGCCCCATTGTCAATTCGTTATTCTTGTATTCGACCTTCAGCACGCCAAGAGATACGCTGGCTTTTGCGTCCTTGTAGATCCATGTGAGGAGGGACTTCTCGCGATCGTCCCACTCGGCGAGTTTCTTGGTAGCCTCGCCTTTCTTGGGCTTGACCTGTGCCTTCAAAGCGTCGATCTTCTCTTGAAGCTGCTTTGCCGCCTGGTCCGAATCTGGCTCATAGTCACCTACTGGAGCGGCGGACACACTGTAGTCGCTAAGCAATGCATCGAGTTGAGTCCGCATCGCCTTCGCCTCGCGCTTCTTGACTTCCGGATTGTTGATTCCTTTGATGAACAGAGCATCTGCTGTCTCGATTTTTTCGAGCGCGGGCTTCACATACATCGAGTAGTACTGCTTCATCCAGTCGCCGTACCGATGAATGAAGTTGTCGCGAAGAGCGTTCCGAGTCTTTCGCTGTTGCTTGAGTAACTGCTCGTTGTCGCCTTGCTTGTTGTCGCGTTCCTCGGCTTGCCTTCTGAGCACGTCGGCCATCTCGTCATCAAATTGCTTGCCGGTATCGACCTGATGCTGCGTGAGAATGGACCTGAGTTTGTCGACGTACATCTTGAAGTTGATTTGGTTCTTGGCGTGGTTCACATAGTTGCTGGTCGTAACCATCCCATCGCTGTCTGCCGCGGTTGCTGCATCCATGACGCTCGGAGTAGCCTTCGCGTTGGCTGTGTCTCCTGTTGTCTGCCAGCCCTTGAACTCGTATTTCGGCTTGGTGATCAGGTGATCTGGATCCGGCATGTTCTTGACGAGGTCCATGATTTTCTGCAGGGCCTGTGGATCCTTTGAGTCCTTCAGAGCCTTGATTTTGGCCTGGAGATCCTTGCCAATCTGGCGGTATTTGCCGGACAGAGCCTTGCGATCGCCCTGGGACATCTTGGCCATCTTCTCTTGCTCGGGAGTCAGGTAAGGCGTCTCCATGGGAATGGGTTGAACCGAGCTATACGCCTTCATGGTTATCGTGTGACTTTGGGAATCAGAGAAATCGATGAGGAACGGGTCCATCGGCGCCGCGATCGTGACCGGAATCTTCTCTGTAGAATCGCGGATCTCGTTTGCCAGATCCTTGGAGATCGTCTCGACGACGGGCGCCAAGCTCAGGGGCTTCACGTCGGCGATTTTTGACACCTTTTCCGCCATTGCCGCAACTTCGTCCTCTTCCAGCACCCAGTCGCACTTCTCACCTTCAGGAACGGCATCCAGTTCATCTTGAACCTTGCGTTGGCTGGTTCGGACGATGCTCATCGGTTTATGCCTTCCGAGAATGTCCATCGCCTGCTTGACCTTGTGGTTCTTCATGCAGTAGGCCGCAAGCCCAAGCCATGCCGTCTCATGGTTAGGATCGAGGGCGATCGCTTTGTTGAATGCTTGACTCGACAATTCGTCTTGGTCGCTATCCAGGTAGGCATTTCCGAGATTCGTAAAGTACTCGGCTTGCTTGGCGTCAGCCTTGATCGATAGATTGAGAATCTGGATCGAGTGGGGGTAGTCCTTCTTAAGGAACAGGGCGTAGCCAAGGTTGTTCAGCAAGGGAGCGGATAGAGGGAATTGCTCAACTTCCCAGGCAGCAAGGGCGGTGAGCACGTCGTTGCTTGTGTTTTGGGAGAGCGCTTGGAGAAAGCATCCGGTAAAGTGGCCCACCGGATCGGACTTGCGATAGATTGACACCGCCCCGATCGCCTCTTTCAGATTGAACTTCTGAGTTCCAGTGAGCTTGACCAGGCTAGTACTGTAAGCGCTTTGCGCGATCGCCAGCGCACTCTGCCGTGCATCTTGCGATGGAGTTGCTTGTAACGTGAGAGTGGTCATGCCGCACATCAGGGTGGGCGCCAAAATAAAAGTGATCATTTCGATTTCCTGCACCGGTTAAGTCGATGCTCTCTAGCCTCATTCTATTCAGCACGGCCCATTGAAAAACCCAGGGTGCTACATGAGGCTCAGTATCCAGCAGTTTTGCCAGGCACTCATCCGCCGTTTGACTCTGGAACCACTCACTGGGGCTGGTCTGAAAGCTAAGGCCCGGTTAAGAGTGCGCCTGAGAAGGTAAACCGGACGGTATGAAAAGGGAAGCAGTGGGGGTCATCTTCGTTGGGCTCGTTGCCGTGGGGTTTGCCGGGAGGATGGTTCTTGTCGGCCCGCAACGAGATGCCAGCCAAGCGCCGGTGAATCAAGTCGACGAAAGTGGCGCGCGCGTTTGGCCGAACGGTTGGAAGACGTCTCCGGCCGGCAAGTTTGTCGAGTTGCCGGGCGACATGCCGGCGTCGATCATCCCCCTACCGGATGGCCGCCGAGCGTTGGTCAATACCTGCGGCTATCACGATCACAGCGTGAGTCTCGTCGACATCGGTAACGGCAAGGTGCTCGATTCAGTCGTTTTGCCGCGGCTATGGATCGGTCTGTCCTACGACGCGACTACGAACGAAGTGCTCGTGTCCGGTGGCTCCGGCAAGAATCCGACCAAGAAGAAGAAGCGTGCGAAGTCGGGCTCTGCCGGCATCGAAAACACCGCATTGATTCGGTTCAAGCTAGATGGAGACAAACTGGTCAATGAGCCAGGGGTGAGTATCCCTGGCCTCGCGGAAGATGCCCGATTCGTTTCGTCGGTGACGCGGCATAACGGAGACCTTTTGGTCGCAAATATCCAGAACGACACCGTCTACCGCCTGGGCGCCGAGGGCGTCACTGTGAAGGCGAGTCGGCAGGTCGGCTACCGGCCGTACGGACTGGCGCTCTCTCCCGACGGCGCAAATCTCGCAGTTTCCAATTGGGGCGACGCCAGCGTCTCGCTGCTCGATTCGGCAAGCCTGGAAGAGAAAGCTCGAATCAAGGTTGGGTCCCACCCGAACGCGCTGCAGTACCTTCCGGACGGCCGGTTGGTCGTCGCCAACTCTGGATCGGACACGCTGAGCATTTTGAGCGGTAGCCGGGTGATCGAGTCGGTCCGCGTCACCCTGCTTCCGCGCGATCCGCTTGGCGCGGCGCCGATCGCGCTCGCTTACTCTGATGTTAGGAAGCAGTTGTTCGCCGCTAATTCGGACAACAACTGCGTGGCCGTCGTGGACGTCCATGCGGCGGGCCACTCACGCGTGGTGGGGTTCATCCCAACCGGCCGGTACCCGAGCGCACTTGCGCTCTCTGCCGATGGCGGGCAGTTGCTAATCGGAACGGCCAAGGGTTTGTCGTCTAGTCTGAACGCGGGCGAGAAGGAGGCTATGGAGGCAAAAGCTGAGAACGGCGAGGTCGTTGTCCCGCACAAGTACGTCGGCGACGTTCTGTCCGGCCACCTTGCGTCGGTGGATCTGCCTGGACCGGAGATGCTGGCCAAATACACGCAAGCGGTGTATGACGACCGTCCTGACGGCACCAAGCGGCTTCGCTCGGTTGTCGCACCTGGCATTGCGCAAGGACTCAGGAAGATCGAACATGTCGTGTACGTGATCAAGGAAAACCGAACGTATGACCAGGTTCTGGGGGACGATTCTCGCGGCAACGGCGACAGGGGGCTCGTGATGTTCGGCGAGAAGGTGACTCCGAACGAGCACAAATTGGCAGACCAATTCGTGCTCTTCGATAACCTATTCTGCGACGGCGAAGTCTCGCAGGTTGGCCACCAGTGGACGGACGGCGCCTATGCTGGCGACTACACCGAAAAGCAATGGACGCTGTCTTACGGCGGTCATGAAGAGGTCGAAAGCGATGAGAGGTTGCACTCCTCGCCTGGAGGCTTCATTTGGCAGAACGCGAAGAAGCACGGTAGGTCCGCTCGGATCTATGGCGAGTACATCCAGTGGCAGGAAGACCACAATTCGGCACACGGCGACGTCAAGAAGGACCCCGAGAAGTACGGTTGTTCCGCCGAGTTCGAGAAGGTCTTCGCTCGAGGGGGGCGGGATACAGAGAAGGTTGATGTGTTCATGAACGAACTGCGGGCGGCAGAGAAGACGGGTAAATGGCCGAACCTGATGGTGATGGCTCTCAACGAGGACCACACACGAGGCATGAGCGCGGGAACGTTCTCGCCCCAGGCGATGGTGGCATCGAACGACCAGGCCGTTGGAAAGCTCATCGAAGGGATCAGCCATAGCCGTTTCTGGTCTACGACTGCTGTGTTTGTCATTGAGGACGACGCCCAGGACGGGCCGGACCACGTGGACTGCCACCGCACTACCGGGTTCTTCATCTGTCCGTTGGTCAAACGAGGGCTTGTCGACCACACGCAGTACTCCACGTCCTCCATGATTCGCACGATGGAACTGATGCTCGGCCTTCCGCCAATGAGCCAGTATGACGCCAACGCAATGCCGATGCTCGCGTGCTTGAACGCAACTCCAGACCCGGCCCCCTACGAAGCGGTTCCGGCTCAGATCGACCTGATGAAGCGCAACCCGGCTAAAGGGGAACTGGCGGCCCGGTCCGCCAAACTGGACTTCAGCGACATTGATCGCGCCGATCCTAAGGAGTTCAACGACATTCTTTGGCAGGCGACGCACGGTGGATCCGGCATCGCGCCAGCGCCGACTCACGGCATGATCCGGTAGCGGCTAGACGACCTCGCCGGGCCGCAACCCGGCGAGGCGCATTCCAAAGTGAATCCAGCCTTCGAGGTGTCCTTGCTTGGCGCCCTGGTCTGATGCGGATTCCGAATAGGGGCCGTGGAAAATGGACAGCCGAACGCCCCGATCGATCGGCATGAAGAACACGTCGACCCACATCGGGTCGATGTCTGCCGGGTGCTGATCCCAGTGCCAGGTGAATCGCAGGCGGCGGCCCGGTTCGAATGCCTCGTATCGCCCCCGGAGAACCCAATCCTGCTCCGGCCAGCCAAACCTGTACATGCCGCCAACGACGGCGTCGAGTTCCACATCCTTGGGCCACCAAAGAAGCAGTAACTCGGGCTTCACCCAATGGTCGAACAACTCTTCCGGAGTGAAGTTGAGAAAGTCGCCGTATAGCACTAGGCAGTCAGAGGCAGAGGGTACTACGATCATGGAAACATCTTTCGCCAAGCCCAAAGAGGGCTAGAACAAGTTGCGACTAAAAGGTATGTCGAAACCGACATTCGTTAGTCGCCAGGGAAGTTTTTTTGTTCCGGGCAGGGCACAAAGTGCGCACAGGCTCTTGCGCGAAGACCATTGTGCCCTTCCATGCAAACAAGATCAGAGCGGAATCTTGGTCGTGTATTTCGTGTTGGCAAGCACGAACGACGTCTTGATCTGCTGGATCCCTTTGATTTTGCTTAGCCGCTCTCGAATGAGTTGTTCATAGGCCCGGATGTCCTTCACGACGATCTTGAGAAGGAAATCGAACTCGCCGCTCACGTGGTAGCACTCGAGCACCTCGGGGATCTCGTTGACGCTGCGGCGGAAACGCTCAATCGGTTGCTCTTGGTGCAACGAAAGGCTGATCATCGCCAAGGCAGTTATCCGTAGTCCCAAACGCTCAGCGTCGAGAAGCGCGTGGTACCCGCGGATTAGTCCCGATTTTTCAAGAATTCGCACTCTTTGGAGAACGGACGGGGGCGAAAGGCCGACCTTCTTTGAAAGATCCGCATTCGTGATGCGTCCGTCTTCCTGCAGAAGGGCAAGAAGTTGGACGTCGACTTCATCTAGGTGGGTTTTCATGGCTTTTGGGAAAAACGTTTCGCGTTTGGCAATCGTATGATAGGCGATTCGGGCCAGACATACTTACGGAGGAAATTGAAGCATATGACACAAGGATTGCCGCACTGGGACATGGAGGTCGTGTTTCCCGGCCTGGATTCACCGGAATTCGAAGCCGCCTGTGCGGAAGTCGATTCCCTCCTGGCCAGACTGGAGAGCCTCTTTAATACTTACGGTATCGCAACAGACGGCGGCGGCGACATCGGTGTTTTCGACGAATTGATGTTGGCGTTCAATGAACTGAACGAGAAGGTTCGCACTGTGACAGCTTTCATACGCTCATTCACGACTACCAATTCGCTGGATGAGCTAGCCTCGGCGCAAAACAGCGAGATGGATAAGCAGCTTGGAAGGCTCCGAAAGCTCAGCAAGAGCTTTACCGCTTGGTTGGGCCGGCTGAACGCAGAAGAACTGTTTGGTCGAAGCCAACTCGCTCGCGAGCACGAGTTCGCCGTCATGAAAGCCGAGATCGGCGCCCAGCACCTAATGGCGGCATCCGAGGAGTCGCTTGCGTCCGACATGGAAATCACCGGGATGTTCGCTTGGACCAAACTGCACGGGAACGTGGTGAGCCGCCTGACCGCTTCCATTTGTTTGGAGGAAGGGAAGCAGGACTTGCCGATGAGCGTGGTCCGTACCCTTGCGAGCAGTCCAAAGCGGGAGGTTCGGGAGGCTGCATTCCGCGCGGAGTTGGAGGCATGGAAGTCAGTCGAGGTCCCTTTGTCGGCCGCACTCAACAGCGTAAAGGGCGAGACATTGAGCTTGGGCGAACGACGTGGTTGGAAAGACCCGCTCGACGAAACCCTGTTCAACTGCAATATGGATCGCGCGACGCTGGATGCGATGATGGAAGCGGCGCGCGAGTCGTTCCCAGATTTTCGCCGCTATCTGAGCGCCAAGGCGAGGTGCCTTGGCATCGAGAAACTTGCGTTCTTTGACTTATTTGCACCGGTTGGCGAATCGGCAGACGAATGGGACTACGACCGGGCCAAATCGTTTGTCATCGAGCAGTTCACCGCGTATTCCGAGAAATTGGGCTCGTTCGCGGAGCGAGCTTTCCGAGAGAACTGGATCGATGTCCCGCCTCGGGCCGGGAAGTCGGACGGCGCCTTCTGCATGGGGCTGCGGAAGGACGAATCCCGGATACTCTTGAACTACGAACCCTCTTTTGGCGCGGTATCGACGCTGGCTCACGAATTGGGGCACGGCTACCATAACCTGTGTTTGAATGGGCGCACCGCCGTACAGCGGACCTTGCCGATGACGCTAGCCGAGACGGCAAGCATCTTCTGCGAGACCATCATTCGCCAAGCCGTCCTGCGTGACGGCGCACCGTCCGATCAGTTCGTTGTTTTGGAGGCGTCGCTGCAGGGTTCGTGCCAAGTCGTGGTGGACATCTCAAGCCGGTTCCTGTTCGAACGGGCTGTTTTTCGAGGCCGACGAAAGCGGGAGCTATCGTCGCGGGAAATGTGCGAACACATGCTCGACGCCCAACAGGCAACTTACGGCGACGGTTTGGACCAAGAGCAGCTGCATCCCTATATGTGGGCAGCCAAAAGCCACTACTACGGGCGAAGTTTCTACAACTTCCCATACATGTTCGGCCTGCTCTTTGGGCTGGGCCTGTACTCGGTCTACGAAAAGGAGCCGAACACATTCCATGGGCGTTACGATGACTTGTTGAGTTCAACGGGGATGGCGGATGCGGCCACGCTGGGTCGGCGATTCGGCATCGATATCACCCAAGTCGAGTTCTGGCGCGGTAGCCTGGACCAAATCCGAGCCGATATTTGTCGATTCGAAGCCCTTTGCCCGACTCCAGTGTGACGACGCCGACGATCGTCCGACGCAGGAACTAGCGGCGAAGCCTCGTTCTGGTTGGGCAGCGAAGGTCGCACTTTCAGAGCGGCGAGTCGCTTCTCAACTGTGATGTGGGTCACGGGGCCCGGACTTGGTCCGGGTCTCCCGGCCCGTCAACCTAGACGACGGTATTGGATGCGGAATTCGCGACGATCGCCGGCGTTCAGGGGGAAGCTCCAGGTGATTCGAGCCTGGCCGTTAAGGAAGTCAAGCTTCCGAGTGAGCTTCTCGACCTTCCCGCCATTTCCGTCGAGGACCTCGCCTGGCACGAGGAGAGTGAGCTCGAACTTGGTCGTTTCGTTACGGGAACTCTCTACGGTAAGGTGGACCTCGTTCGTGGTGCGGGGCAGAATCGTTTTCGGATGGCCCGGCATCGCAATGGCGTCGCGTGAAATCTCGGTCTCATCCTTCTTGGTGAGAATGTCCTGCGCGTTGGCCATGTCAAGGTCGGCATATTTGCCGGCTGGAGTGAATGGCATATCGACTTGAGCCAGTGGCGTGTCCACTTTGGTGACGAACGCCGGCCCTCCGGTCCACGGCACGGTTCCGGTGTTGTGGATGCGAAGCAGGCTCTTAACGATGCTATTGTCATTGCCGACCTCAGCGTCCCAGCGAAAGATGCTCTCATAGGTCGAAGTTTGAGAGAAGAGGACGCGGCTGAGCCGATCTCCAGGCTTCAGGTTGACCTTGCCAAGCGGATAGGAGTAGAGGCTCTCAAGGCGATCAGCGTTTGCTTGAGGTGCTAACGCCCGGGCAACGGTCGCTCGACCGGCAACGTCGGTCTGGGCCGCACCCGCTCCAGGACCGGCATAGCCGCCGAAGCCTCCACCCATTCCGCCTCCTCCCTGGCCGCCAAAACCGCCATATGCCATGTAGTCGTAACTCTGCGATCGGTTGTTCGGGTCCATCGCATTCCGAGCTGCCGCCGCTTCGTTCGCATATTGCTGCAGAAGCAGGTACGGATCGCGGTCGCCTGGCTGGAACTGCAAATACTGCTCCTGGTTATGATCGAGAAACGCGCTTAGCCCGCCGACGCCGGCGGCGAGGTCGTACCGACCGCTTTCGTTGAGGTGGGGCTCTCCCGCAAGCGCCTTCACGGTGGTGTCCGCGAATGTGAGCCTCCCGAGTCCGATTTGTGCCTTGCCGACAACCTGGGAGGCGCCGTTTGCATCCAGCTTCACCAGGTAGTTTCCGATCCAGGCCGCACCTGCTTCCATGCTTAAGAACTGAAGCCGAGCCGGCTTGTCCGAAGCGGCACGGAAGCGAACTCGCAACTCGGGGACTTTGATTGTACGAGTCATCACCTGGTTAAGCCCCTTGGTGTCGAGGCGAACGATGCTGCCCGCGTTTATGTTCTCGAGCATCCCATCGTCCAGCTTTATCGGAACGACGTTTCGAGGAACGCCGTTCAGGGTTCCTTCGATTGTCTCCTCCTTCTCGGGGCCGGTGTTGGGATAGGGTGTGACTCGAATGACGAACTTCACTCGGTGTCCCACGTTTGCGGCGAGGTAGTCGCCAATCGACTGGGCATCCATCTTGAGCTTCTGTTCGGTGAAGCGGATCGACGTCGTCACGTCCGTGACGAGCAAACCGTCGGGCGAGCTATACCAGAAACTGCCGTCCAAAGCCTCCGGCACCGTGTCGAGGGCATACTCGCCGTCCCCGGCTGGAACGGTCACCTCCCGCGTGAGCATCGCGAGGCCCGACTTGAACACGGAAGCGTCGACGATGCGGCTTTTGAGTTCCACGGGAGACGTGGCGGCCTGCAAAACGAGAGTCATCGGTACGAGGATCAAAGGGTTCATGACTTTACTGTCCGGAAGTCAGACGCGCAATCGCCACGTTGGCTTCCCCCAATGGGTGCCGATTTGTGGCGGATTCGTTCATTGCAGGGGATGCATGTTTTCTCCGGCGCGAATCCACGGGCAGGTACAACACTGAGGTGCTGACCGAAAGGCCGATCCGCATACCGTTTGATAGCTTCACTCTGAGTGCCGTCACTAGCGAGCTCGGTGCGTACGTCGGCGGCAAGGTGCAGGACGTGCGGCAGCCGAGCGAATACGAGCTTTCAATCGGAATCTACGCTGCCGGGCGCGAATCGGCGTTCTATTTATGCTGCCATCCCGAACATGCGCGCTGCCACTTCATCACAAAGCGCCTGGCAAATCCTAGCCGTCCTCCCTTGCTGTGCGCAACGCTTCGTTCTCGGGTTGAAGGCGGAAGGCTGATTTCGGTGGAACAGGTGCGAGGCGATCGCATGTTGGTTCTGACCTTTCAGTCCGCCGCAGGCGTTCACCGGCTTGTCGGCGAGTTCATGGGGAAGCACTCGAATCTCATCTTCGTGGACGACGACGACCGAATACTCGCGGCCTCCAAGTGGGTCGGCGCCGCCAAAAGCTCTCGTCCGATTCTGCCCAACACCAAATATATCTTGCCGCCGGTGATGTGCGCGGAAGGTTTTGCTCCGCGCAGCCCATTTCTGACCAAGCTTGTGACAGCGTCCGGAGAAGGGATTCTCGACCATTTTGCACCGGTGCTGTCTCCTGGACACGGGGCCTATCCAGTCAGTGTGACCAGCTTGGGACTTCCCGAGTTTTCCCGTGCCTCGATCAGTATCGCGTTGGAGCAACACTTCGCGCTTTCGATTCCCGCGCAGGCGACGGAGGCGCTCCGAGCTTCGCTCCTCAATCAGTTGAACCGCGTCCTCCTCGCAAAGGACGTGGCGCTCGCCGAGTTGCGCCAGGCAGAGGAATCGGGGGGTAGGGCAACCGGGTGGCAGAGACAAGGTGAACTGATCCTAGCCTATGGCCCGGCGCAAGCCCCGGGAAGCGCCGATCTGGTTGCATGGGACTACGACGGAACTCAAATTGTCATCAAGCTCGACCCGGAGCTTGACTTCAAACAGAACGCGACCGCTTACTTCGATCGGGCCAAGAAGGCTAAGGGACGCATGGCGATGGTCCTCGATCAGATCGGTCGGATTTCGGCCCAACGGGCCGAAATCCTCGACCTGCTGCAGGGCGTCCGAGAGGAGCCACGTTTGGCCGGCCTCGAACAGCTCAGAGAATCGGCGGTCCGACGCCGATATCTCAACGTGCAGCCGATCGTCAGCGCACGCAAGGAAGAACGCCCTTTCGGCGGATATCGGATCAGAGAATTGGCGGGACCTGGAGGATATACCGTGCTCTACGGCGAGAACTCCGAGGGTAATGACCACTTGACTCTCCGTATCGCTAAGCCGAACGACTTGTGGTTGCACGTGAGGGGCGATACTTCGGCCCACGTCGTGATCGTCACCAATAATCATCCTGAGAAGGTCCAGCGCGAGACCTTGGTCTTCGCAGCCAAAATTGCGGCCCAGAACTCGCGAGCGAAGCACTCCTCGTACGTGCCGGTCGATTACACACTAAAAAAATACGTTCGCCGGCCAAAAGGTGCGGCGGCCGGCGCCGCCCTGTACGTGAATGAGAAGACGATTCACGTAGAAAGCTGAAGTGCTAGGACTGGGATGAAATCGCACCGAAAACTCGATCGACGTCTTCTTTGCGCAGCGTCGATCCATTCGGACCAAGGAGATAGAACGCAGCGGTTGCGGTTCCCGCCCACTGACCCACGCGAGCCGACACTACATTCCAGCCCAGGGCGGAGATAAGGCGAGACAACCGGAACGGCATGCCACGTCCACGGGGCGAGCGGACTTCCAGAATTCCAGGCGAACCCTCCACGTAGGTATGGCGAAGAATGTTCTGGCTCCGTGAAGGGTCCTTCCCACGTTGGACGAGCAAGGCATCGAGTTCCTTTCGCCCTTCGATCACATCGAGGATGCTGGCGGTGACGTTCTTCATCGTCGCGGAAGGAACGGGACGTCCAGAGAAGCTAACCGTAAATACGTCGAGGGCAACCGGCGGGTCGGTCATCGTCGTGCATGCCCTGATACCGCCCACGCTCAGATCAAACGCGTAGTAGACCCCGAGCAGCTTGCTTA
Source organism: Fimbriimonas sp. (assembly GCA_031292555.1). Classification (GTDB taxonomy): domain Bacteria; phylum Armatimonadota; class Fimbriimonadia; order Fimbriimonadales; family Fimbriimonadaceae; genus Fimbriimonas. Next base: position 39,800 of record JARLGV010000059.1, on the reverse strand, counting down.
GGAGTCCTGGGCCGTCCAGCGTGCAAACGGTAATCTCCGTGGCATTCATATCGGAGCGATGGAATAACTCGACCGTGGGTTCTCCGGCGATCGCCTTCTTGGTGAATCCGAGGTGGAGACGGATGTGCTCGAACGGCGTGCTGGTGAGGTAGTGAGCGGGGAGGCTCTGAACAAAGGTTTGAACCGCCTGTTCATCTTCCTTCTGACTGTTGAGTTGCCTAAGCAGCCGCTGGCGATAGACGGCAGGATCCGGCATGAAGCTATCTTCGTCCTGGAATCGGGCTTCGGTGCGACCAAAGAGCTGACGCAAGAAAGTGTCTTGGGCCTTGGTCCACGTGCCTTCCGCAACTGCACTCACATCCGCCCAGGTGAGGAGGGTTAGGAGACAAAGCCGGTTGACGTCGCCGACGATGTTGGCGAATTCGTTCACCGTGTTCGGGTTCATGATGTCTCGAACTCGGATGAACCTCGCCATCGTGAGGTGTTCCAGAACCAGCCACTCGACGGTTTCCCGCACCTGGTCCGAGAGTTGCCATCTCTCGCAGACGGTACGAGCCATCTCGGCGCCCAAGATGCTGTGATCCTCATCCGGCGCAATTTTGCCGATGTCATGGAGAAGCGCGGCAAGATAGAGCGGTTCAAGATCGGTGACGGTATCCTTGATCTCGCCCAGGAACGTGTTCGATTCGATGCCGTCCAAATACCGTACAACCCGCATCGTGTGTTCGAAAACGGTGTACTCATGAACGGGGTCCATCGGGACGAGCGTTCGGCAGGCGTCAAGCTCTGGCAGAAGCTGTTTGAGAAGGCCGCATCGGTCCAGGTTTCGTAACGTCGGCTCGCCGGTCGAAAGTGCAAACACGACGGCGGGACCTCTGACCGAATTGCTGACAGACACGGGCAGATCGGCAACCCGGAGTTTGAGTTGGGTGGCAAGGGCGATTCCGACGCTGGCTTCTCCTGCATCCGCATTGCCCACCAGCCTGGCCTCTCCATGAAAAGCCACGACTCCCTTGTTTAGGGTGAATCGCGACTCACCGACTTTCTCACGGGTGCTGCGGTAGTGATCGTGGAGCGCGATCCCACACTGGACGACGTCAGCCATCATCGTGGGAACGTCTGCGTGAAGCTGTTCCGCGATCTCGGCCTGGCGCTGGCGGGTCAAGAGATCCTGGTGCTTGCCGGTATTCAGGTGAAGCAGGTTTCGAATTCGAAGAATCCTGTCGTATTCAGGCGTGGGCCGCGAAGCTCGTTCACCGATTGCCTCTCGCAGCCAGTTGGCGCAGTGAAAGCAGCGCAGGCCACCCGCTCCGTCCTTAAGGTGCGGTTCGACGACGAGAGGTGTGTCGTGATACTTGTGAAACATCTCCTCGCGTTCAATGATTTTGGCGAGAAGGAATTCGCCGACTTCAAAGCTGTCGACGAGCGCTTTCTCAAGTTCTCGATAAAGCTCGTGCGATCCTGCAACCAGACGCATGTCCATGAGTCCGGTCTGGGTCTTGTCGTCCAGACCTGGCGCATCCGAAATAAGCCGGTAGGCGTACCCCACATCCATATTCAGCGCAGTGCAGAAAGCCCAATGGAGATCTTGAAACAACAGCCTGATAGCTGAGTCGAGAATCGGCGAGGCTTCGTCGGAAGGCACAACCGTGATGTCGATGTCGGAGTAGGGAGACATCTCTCGTCGGCCATACCCGCCGGTAGCGATGAGTGAGAATGGCGGCAGGTCCACGTGGTTGGCCACTGCATCCTCATGCAGCGTTTGCACGACCTTGTCTGCGATCAGGGTCTGCTGGATACACCAAGTCAGCCCACCCGGACGAGCAGCCAGGGCCACCAAGTGGTCTTTACGTTCAGCGGCAAGCGCGAGGATCTTCACTCGAGTCGAATCGGTCATTGAATCACATAGTAGTGCAGGGGTTCATTCGTCAGGAATTGGAACAGCACATGTTCGACCTGAAGATCGGCGTACACGGCGAGGGGCCCAAGAATAACGCTTAGTGTCAGGCAGCTCACAAAGATAAAAGCCCCGAATTTGGTCAGGATCAATCCTAACACATGGGGAGTACCTACGCGGTGGGCAATCGCCCAAAACGGAGCGATCAGCAAGACGAGTCCAAATATTACGGCTGACAGCCCGGCTAAAACTGGCTTCTCCAGATAGTCAGGAGGCACGCCTACATTGGGCAGGATGACAATTGATTCGGCGGTCGTCATCACGAAAAAGGTCGCAAGGAGGGCCGAGCATGCGATTCCAAGAACAATCGCCATAAAAACGAAGAGCGGCCCGAGGTCAGTTGGACGCGCCTTTCGGGAGCGATCGGGCGCCACCGTTAGAAATGCCGCGCAAAGCGCCAATACGAAAGAAGCTGGCACGTACTGCGTGAGGGCATAGACTAGCGAGCCGAGCAGAATTCCAATGGCGACCGCCACTTGCCACTTGATCTCCTTGAATCGAGAAAGGCGCCACTCGACGAACTTCCCGATCGTCCATATTAGGACTCCAAGCGCTGATAGCACCATGAAGGCTCCGGCAACCGAGGCGGCCAAGACCGAAACCGCAGAGTACTGGGCTACGTCCTCGTCGTTGGTATCCCGCACGGTAAAGGCCCGCCAAGACTCGCAGTTCGAGAAGATCCGCTTGGCCACATCGCAATAGTCCTGGCGGTGAAGGATCGTCCGGAAGTTGGACAGGATCTCGATGTGGGCGCTATGGACGAGGCGCGGAGTAACGTTTGTTGCCAGAAGATTGGAGGGAAAAGTGGCCAACTCCACAATGTTCATCGCGTCGACGTTCGTTTTGGTCGAGCGCGCGTATCTGCGAATTAGGTCTCCGTTCAGAAGCGTCGCGAACCTCAGCTCAAGGCTATCGGCGGTGTTGTCGGGAAGGTTCTGAAGCAGATGCTTCGTTAATCGCTCCAGGCAAGACGCCACATCATCGGACCTAGCGTAATACAGAAATGCCAACTGCCAGGACGCTTTTGTTCCACTGATTTGCTTTAGCCTTTCTCGGGCGTTTAAAAGCCTAGCGGTCTGGTAGTCGTTCCAAGTTGAACATTTGGCTGCGGCGATCCAGGCCTTTACGGCGGCAGGCGTGTCTCCTCGATCGTCGAAAAGCACCGCTTGAATTTGGGGCCAAAAGGCGTTGGTCGGGTCTCGTCCTTGCGCCGCCCCCGCAATCGCTATTAGGCTCTTCCATTCGTTGTTGGACAGTTTCTCGAAGTTCCTGATCCGAGTGGCGGCAAGCTGTTCCCAAAGACTCGCCTGCGCCAGAGAACTCGGTTCGGGGAGGGTCATTGCGTTCGCATCGACGCTATCAAGGAGAACCGATGGGGGAATGCGCCAACAAAGGCCGATCATAAACGGCCGTGACGCTGGATGAATGCACAAGGTCAACAGGGCGCCAAGAAGTGCGCCCAAGAAAGCCCGGCCGACCGAAGTCATCTCAGAATCGGAGGGTGATTCAACTCCAGCCGAGGCGAAATCCTCGATGGTGCAGAGTTCTTGGATTGCGCTAAAGGAAGTTTGGCGCGCTGTGCCTGTCCCGGCTCGGTGGCCAAGTGAAGAGTCACGAAGATTACCGCGCAAGCGAGGCCTGCGCCAAGAAGTGCAGGAGACCAATAATTCAAGCTTTCCTTGACCTGTTGCACCTTAAGCCTTCGTAGCACTCGATCTTCGAACATCGGTGCAACCTCCGGTTCGAGGGTCGCCAGTCGAAGCATGTTCAAGGCGTAGCTTGCGGAAACCTCGGCCTTCCGGCATTCGGAACACACCCTTCGGTGCTTGTCCAGAAACCGCTCTTCGGGTACGGACAAGGATCTATCGGCTTGCTCATTCGAAAGTCGAATGAACTTCTTGCAGCCGAAGAGGCGAACATTCATTCACCCACCGCCTCGATCCAGAGCTTCCGGAAGCGCTCACGGGCAGTATGAAGACGGGAGCGTACGGTGCCGATTGGAACCTGCATCACCTCGGCGACTTCTTCGTAGCTGAGCTGCTCCATTTCACGCAGAACGAGTGTGGTTCGCAATTCCGCAGGCAACTGGCTTAAGAGCTTTTCGATGACGACTCGGTTCTCCACGGCTCCGCCGCAGTGTGGCTGCGCGGAATCGAATTCGACGAGTTCGGCTCTCTTCAGCCGTAACCGATCCATGCACAGACGTACGCAGATCCGATAGAGATATCCGGAGAATGCTCGGTCGTCTCGCAACTTCGCGATCTCGCGAAAGGCCTTGAGAAAAGCCTCTTGGGCCACGTCCTCTGCCTCGTGCCGATCTCTGAGCAGGTTCGTGGCCGTGCGAATCAGTCGATTTCTGTGTCGAGCGATCAGGAAGCCAAGCGCGGCTTCATCACCCAGCCGGCACCGGCCGACCCATTGTCTTTCCTGCGCGGCTGCTTCAGCTCCAATCGAATATGTCATAGGCACACCCACCGGTCTTGTTACGAACCTGGCTAAATACATGGTACACGACGGGTCGTCAATGGGCAAACGTTCGAGCCAAGGAATTTCCAGAACTGAATCGATGTATCACTGGAATGCGGTCAGCGGAAAACTCAAAACCGGTAGCACGAGCCGGATGGTGGCGTCGTTTGCAGCGGTACACTGGCTGCTCTATGCCCTGCCTGTGGCCATTGTTGCCGTCGGCCGCCATGCCGCCGATTCAGCAAACGGGTGTGCCGATCTACTCTTCGCAATCGGTGGACGGCGTTACCTTCACTTTTCGGAACGTCCTAATCAACGCGAAGTCGAACGTTGCCACCTTTACGAACGGGGTCATCGTCAAGTACGAGGAAACCACCATCCACGCCGACACCGTGACAGTGGACCAGAAGGGACAGCACGCGAGCGCGAAGGGCCACGTTCACGTGGACGACCCGACCGGAACGGTGGACTCTGACAACATCGAGGTCTGGTGGAACAAGGAATCCCGCCGAAGCGTGATCAATCACGGAGAGGTCCGAGTCGGGTCAGCTCATTTGACGGTAGACAGGCTGGACATTGCGCCAAAGCTGTGGGTGATGCTCAACGCCCGTGGAACCACTTCCCGCGCGACACCACCTTGGTACGAGGTGCGCGCCAGGAAAGTCACGCTCTTTCCGGGCAAGTACGGCAAACTGACCAGGCCGAGCCTATATCTCTTTGGTCACCTCATCGGCACTTTTCCGGATCGTACGTTTAATCTGGACCCTCGAAGCGAGGGATTGGGCCTTCCGTCGCTTGCATTTTCGAACGGCCAATTCGGAACTAACTGGCAAGGGGGGCTCTTCGTCGACCACTCGACGGACTTTGCGTTCGCCCTCGGCGCCTTTCCGGGGTCATTTCCTTCCTATGGAGGGAGCTTGACGCACACATACTTGCCGGACGAGAAGTCGACGACTTACCTTACGCCGACTTCGAACTTCGGCGAGATGTTCAGCGAGGGGTATTTCGAGAGCATCCATGTCTCATCGCCAAGCCAGGAAGACGGCAACCTTCGATATGCGCGAAAGTCACTTGCATTCGATTCGAACTGGAACGTGTCGCCTACCGGACAGCGCATCGATCTCCTTTACGATCAGCCGGCCGAGGTGGTTTTCGATCTAGGTGGACCGCTCGGCAAATTCGCGTATATGAGCCAAACGCGTCTCCAGACGATCAAGCAACTCGATCAGAACGTCGAGGCAAGGGCGATCGTGAACGATGCGCTTGGCCTTCCAGCCGTCAAGATCAGCCGAGATATTCGCACTCTTGCTCGTATCGACATGAAAGGGTTTCTCGGACCTCGCGATTTTGCGTGGGCTAGGCTGATTACCGGGCTTGCCTACGAGCCCGTTAAGCAGGTCAGGTTGTCGGCGGCCGGGTATCTGGCGGCGGATTCGGGAAGGCCCGACTATCAGTTCGATCGGCTCGCCTCGATCAACGGCTGCGTCTTTCGTGGCGACTTTGATCTTGGGCCGACGAAATTCACCTTCATGTCCAAATACGATCCGCGCCTCGGATGGTTCGATCACGAATACACGTTCTCTCAGGTTGTCGGCTGCTTCGAACCGTTCATCCTATATCGGGAGTATCCAAATGAGTATGCGTTTGGACTGAGACTGAGCATCGGTAATTTGACCGATCTCATCACTCGTCGAAACTTCGTGCGTCCTGGGACGACCAAAACGGTCATCAGTCCGGGTCCAGACGGGAAGCCCTGACCATGCCGCCTTGCGGGAATTAGCCCTTCAAAAACGGGATCGGGTGTAAGATTTATGCAGAAAATGCGATACGTTCTTGACGAGAGGCAGTGCCAGAACATCGATTTGTCGTCGCGGCGCGAGTGGCTGTTGACGAATGGAATCGGCGGATATTCCATGGGCACGGCGGCGGGCATAAACACGCGACGATATCACGGGTTACTTGTGGCCGCAACCACGCCTCCGACTGGCCGCATGCTTCTCCTTAGCGCCATCGACGCCTTTGTTGAATCGGTGAGTAGCCCCCTTGGAATATCGGCAAACCAGTACCCGGGAGCCATCTACCCGGAGGGCTACCACTATTTGCGGCAGTTCTCGAGTGGGGCAACCGCGATATGGCGCTACAAGGCAACCGCGTTCGAGTTCGAGCGGCGCGTGCTCATGCATCAGGGCTATAACGCAGTTACGGTGGAATATCAGAACTGTGGTGAATCGACCTGTGCCCTGACGCTTCGGCCGCTCGTTTGCCACCGTGACCATCATGGAAACTTCGGCGAAGACAATCGATATCCGGAACACCTCGAGTTCTTGCCAGATGCGACGGTCGTTGAACACTTTAACGTCAAGCTTCACCTTACTCACCCAAATGCGGAACGGATGCCAGTGCAGGGTTGGTACTACCGATTCGAGCACGCTCGGGAAACGGAACGCGGTTTGCCGTCCCGTGACGACTTGTTCTGCCCCTGTGAACTGCGATTCATGGTCGCTCCAGGAGAGACAGTCTCCCTATCAGCCAGTACGGAACCGGATTTTGTGCTAACCGAGCCCGCTTCAGAAGCGGATGGTCCGGAGTACCGCCTCTCGGTGATGCTCAAGCAGGCGGCGGAGGCATTCTTCGTTGAGACCGAGGAACGGTCTTCCATCATTGCCGGATACCCGTGGTTTACAGATTGGGGCCGAGACACAATGATCTCACTCCCCGGTCTATGCCTTCAGACTGGACGAATCGAGCAAGCTCGCGCGATTCTGCGAGCGTATTCGTCGCAGATGTTTCAAGGTCTTATACCGAACCGTTTTGTGGAGCAGGGGGAGCATCCCGACTATAACACTGTCGATGCGACACTCTGGTTCGCGAATGCGATCTACAAGACTCTTGAGGCAGAGTGGGACGACTCATTCGCTCGGGATATGGTAAAGGTCCTCGAGTCGGTTTACGAGTGGCACACACGGGGAACCCTGTTCGGTATCGGAGTGGACCCGTCCGATGGGCTCTTGTATCAAGGAGTAGAAGGTGTTCAACTGACCTGGATGGACGCCAAGGTCGGAGACTGGGTGGTTACTCCTCGAAGAGGCAAGCCTGTCGAGATCAACGCTCTGTGGATCAACCTTCTTCGCGTACTTGAGTGGTTGACAAAGAACCTCGAGAAAGGAGGCTTCGAGAGCGACTGTGTCAGAAAGTCGACCGCCTACCAACTTGAAGCGGAGAGAGCCGCAAGCAGCTTCGAACTAAAATTCTGGCACGAGAACCTTGGAAGATACCTAGACACGGTTGACCCCGACGACAGTACGCTTCGCCCGAACCAAGTGATCGCCATGGCACTGCCGTTCAGTCCGTGCGACCCGCAGCACGCCAAATCGGCACTTGATGTAGTCGCTCGAGAACTGCTTACTCCCATGGGATTGAGGACCCTCGGACGCGACGAGCCCGGTTATCGGGGCAAGTTTTCTGGGTCGCTTCCCGAACTGGACGCGGCATACCATCAGGGCACCGTATGGCCCTGGCTTATGGGCAGCTATATCACCTCGCTCGTTCGATACACCCAGGATCGGCGGCTTGCGCGGCAACTTCTGCGCAACGTCAAGGAGATGCTGGTGGAGTACGGTTTGGGAGGTATTGCCGAGGTTTATGACGGCGATCTCCCCCAGTCTCCGGGAGGCTGTCCGTGGCAAGCATGGAGCGTTGCAGAGATGTTGCGGGCATGGTGCGAAGACGTGCAAGGTGACTAAATTCTTGCGGCAGTAAAGGCCCTTGGGCCGTCAGAATAAAGGCACCGACGATTACCGCGTATGTTGCGGCGACGGCACCCTAAAGCCCGATGTGCAAAACGTTCTGTCACATCCATAACCATACGGAATACTCGCTCCTGGATGGCGCAAACCGCATCCCCAAGATGATGGAGCGAGCCAAAGAGATGGAGATGGAAGCCTTGGCCATCACCGATCATGGAGTCATGTTCGGTGTTATGGAGTTCTATCTCGAGGCGACCAAGGCAGGCATCAAACCGCTGCTCGGAGTCGAAGCATACGTGTCTCCTCAGGGAATCCACGTAAAAAAAGGGGACGGCGAGAAAAGCGCGTACCATCTCCTGTTGCTAGCGAAGGACCTTGAAGGGTATCGCAATCTCTGCAAGTTGAGCAGTATTGCGGCGCTAGAAGGGTTCTACAAACACCCGCGCGTCGACCACGATATCCTGAGAAATCATAGCAAGGGTGTGCTTGCCACCAGCGCCTGCCTGGGGTCAGAGGTTTGTCAAGAGTTGCTTAAAGGCAACTACGACCGGGCCCAGTACATCGCAGGCATGTACGACGATATCTTCGGTCACGGCAATTTCTTCATCGAACTTCAGGATCACCGCCTGCCAGAACAAGCCTTGATTCGGGAATCCCTGATCCGCATCTCGAAGGAATTGAAGCTGCCATTGGTAGCGACAAACGACGCCCACTACCTTTGTCGCACCGACTCGCTCCCTCACGATGTGCTCCTGTGCATCCAAACCGGGGCGAACCAATCCGACGAGAAGAGGATGAAGTTCCAAAACGACAACTTCTATCTCAAATCGAAGGAGGAGATGGGGGAACTCTTTCGAGACGTCCCGGAGGCTCTGGAGAACACGGCGATGATCGCCGAAATGTGCGATGTCGGTTTGGATAAGCAGCGTGCGCCTATGCCACAGCCCGACGTGCCCGAAGGCGTCGACTCCGCTACATTTCTCCGGCAACTGTCCGAATCCGGTCTCAGGGCGAGGACCAAGGATCCCGAAGCATCTCTCGATCGGCTCAACTACGAACTCGACGTGATCGAGCGCACGGGATTTATCGACTACATCCTGCTTGTTCGAGAATTCGCCCAGGCGACCCGGGACAGAGGGATTTACTTCGGCGTTCGCGGGTCGGCCGCTGGCTCGCTCGTTTCCTATTGCGTCGGAATCACCGACGTCGATCCTGTCGAATACGACCTCACATTCGAAAGATTCCTCAACCCCGAGCGCATCTCGATGCCCGATATCGACATGGACTTCGAGGATGCCCGGCGCGAGGAAATCATCCAGTACGTCACGGAGAAGTACGGAACCGACCACGTAGCTCAGATCGTGACCTTCGGGACCCTTGGCGCGAAAGCCGCCATCAAAGACTGTGGCCGCGTTCAGGGTTACACGCCACAAGAAACCGAGAGGCTGACAAAGACCATACCGGGCCTACCGGGATGGAATCTCACACGAGCCTATGACGAGTTGGCGGATTTCAAGCAGATCGTCGATTCCGATCCGAAGATGATGCATCTGTTCGAAACGGCAAAGTCTGTCGAGGGGATTGCCCGTCACGCCGGAGTACACGCGGCTGGCGTCGTGATTAGCAAGGACCCCCTGGTCGATTACGTTCCGCTGTATCGGGGCAATGACGGCCAGGCGATCACCGCCTACGAGATGGGCATTCTTGAGAAGATCGGTCTGCTCAAAATGGACTTCCTCGGCCTGAGCAACCTGACGATTCTTGCTCGGTCGGTCGCCAATATACGGCAAACGTGCGGCGTCGAAGTGGATGTACGGAACTTTCCCGACGGCGACAAAGATGCGTACGACATGCTAGGCAGGGGGGAGACAGTAGGAGTCTTCCAGCTTGAGGGCGGCGGGATGACGCGTTGGGTGACTCAACTGAAGCCGGCCAACATCAAAGAGCTTTCAGCTATGATCGCGCTCTACCGTCCGGGGCCGATGAAGCACATTCCCGAATTTATCGACACCAAGTTCGGCCGCCAAAAGGCGGAGTATCTGGACGAGCGGATGAAGCCGATCCTGGAAGAGACCTACGGAGTCATCGTCTATCAAGACCAAGTGCTCAAGCTCGTGCAGGCGATTGCTGGATTCAGCCTTGGAAAGGCCGACGTCTTGCGGCGTGCGATGGGAAAGAAGGACCCGAAAGCGATGGCCAGCATGAAGGTCGAATTCGATGAGGGGTCCTCCCGATTCGGCATTGAACAGGTAGTTGCGGACCAGGTTTGGGAATTGCTCAAGCCCTTTGCCGGCTATGCCTTCAACAAGGCCCACGCCGTCTGCTATGGAATTCTCTCCTATCAGACCGCCTATCTCAAGGCTCACTACCCTGTCGAGTACATGGCGGCCGTCCTCAGCGCCTACCTCGATAAAGAAGACAAGGTGATATCTGCAATCGAGGAGTGCCGCAGGATGAAAATCCCAGTGCTCCAGCCAGACGTCAACGGCTCGATTCGGGATTTTTCGATCGAAGAGTGTGGATCAAGCCGATCGTCCAAGGCTCGTTCCAAGATGGCAATACGCTTCGGCCTGGTGGCAATCAAGGGAGTCGGCGAAGCCATCGTCGACGCAATCATACGGGAAAGAGTGGCGGCCGGCCCATATACACACCTTTACGAGTTCTGCGACCGCGTCCGAGGCGCCGGTTTGAATCGAACTTCGGCCGAGGCCCTCATCAAGGCGGGCGCTCTCGATAGCATAGACCCGAATCGCAAGAAACTCCTAAGCCATGTGGAAGGCGCCCTGCAATATGCGGACCTGCAGAACCGTTCCCGACTTGCCGGCCAGAATTCGTTGTTTGGAGAGGATTCCGGAAGTTCGCAGACGTCCTATCCGCCACTACCCGACTGTCCAATCGCTACTCGCAGCGAAAACCTCGCTATGGAGAAGGAAGTGATGGGCATCTACGTGTCTGATCACCCGCTACGCGGCCACGAACGGGTTCTCGCCCAAAGCGCCAGCCATACGTGCTCAAGTGTTGCGGAACAGGACGAGAACACGTTCGTAAAGATTGCGGGAGTGCTCTCAAAGGTCCGGACGATCATTACGAAATCGGAAGGGAAGCGGATGGCTTCGTTCTCGATTGAAGATTTTAGCGGCTCGGCTGGTTTTATCGCATTCCCGGCCACCTTTGAGAAGGTCAAAGACCTCCTGCAAAAGGACACTGTCGTCCAGGCGACCGGATACGTGATGCACCGGGAAATGCGAGGCGAGAAGTCGATCGAAGTTCGTCTTGAGGATATCAAGCCATTGGAAGCCTCTCTCTTTCCCGATTTCACCAAGGGCATGGGAGCGGCAGGCATTGTGACGATTTCTATCTGGCGAGCGACTGAAGGACAGATGTTCAAGTTGAGGCAGGTAATCGAAGATCACCCTGGCGAGTACGAAGTCCTTCTCAAAATCGTCAACGGCAACGGAACCATTCCGATTTATCTGAATCACCATGTGAACCCGACTGAGTCGTTCCAGAAGACGATTTCCAAGGGTCTTTCGCGGTGTGAACTTGAAATCCAACACAACGAAGCGGCTTGAGGGAACCTTGAACGGCTCACAGTTGTAGACAGACGTGGCACTATGAAGAAATTGGTTGGGGTTCTGCTGGCATGTTCGATCTCGGCGATCGCGCTTTGCCAGAAAATGGACCCGTTTGACTTTCATGTAGCGGATATCCGCCTCATCACCGACAAGCGCATTCAATCGGAGATTCGCTTGGCGCCTGCTCAGATCACGATGATGAACGCACTTGCTGACGAGAATCGCCGGAAATTGCGCGCCTATCAGGAACAGGTGGCCAAGGCGGGCCGGGATCCAAACCGAATCCCGGACACTGATCCGATTCTGCAAAAAACCTATCTTGAGCTTAAGCAGCAGGTGCTGTCGCATCTTTCTCCTGCTCAGCTCAAGCGGATTCGGGAACTGACTCTCCAATCTGTCGGTCTCTCAGGGATGCTCGATGCGGTGGTCGCAAAACGTGTCGGACTTTCCGAAGCACAGCTAAAGAAGGCGATTCAGATCTACACAAAGGGCTCAAACGCCAGCCACCAAATCGAATTGAAGGTTAGGGAAGAGGTGATTGCCCCTTACAAGACGATTCGCCCAAAAACGCAACAAGAGGCTCAAGCGCTCAACGACAAGATAGGAGCGCTGCTACGCGCCGCCATGGCAAAGAGGCAACCTGAAATAAAAAAGATCGCACTTCAAACTCGGAAGGAGTTTGAATCCGTCGTATCACCGTCGCAACTCGCCGCATATAAGGCTCTTGGTGGCAAGACCTTTAAGCCGAAGTAGCAGGCGTGGAACGCAAAAGAAGACCTATGATACGCAGATCCTATTCCGCATTCTTGGCCCAAGTGGGTTGTGCGGCAGCAACTCTTGGCTGTGCCTTGGCGCAGTCGGTGCCGAGTGCGCCGTACCTTTCCGTACCGCAGAGATGCGCCTTCCTCGTTTCCAACCCCTATGTTGCAAAGAGCCTGGCTCTAAGCTCGGCGCAATCGACCGCCATTCAGGCTGCCCTAAAGCGGTACGACGCCGACGCGGCGCAGCAAGCTCAGCTCAAGGAACCTTCGGAGAAGGAGATTGCAGCCAACGACACGCGCTTTGCCAACTCTTGTCTAGGAGCTTTGAATCCGGTCCAGAAAGATGCGGTCCTCAAGCTGGGTCTCCAGCAGATAGGCACGGAAGGACTCCTGGACTCTTACGTTGCGGCAAAACTCCACCTAACTCCGGAGCAGGCGAGACGTATCGCTGCCACCTATCGGGCCTATGAGAAAAAGGCGGAGGATGTGGACGCGATGGAAGGCGAGGCCATCGCCGCCATTCCGATTCCGAAGGCGGGAGCGGATACGACCGAATATGAGGCCAAGAAGAACCAGGTATTTGCAAGCTATCAAGCTGAGCGAGACCGGCTGAGTCGCGACAAGAGGGAGTCGGACAAGGCGATTTTAAAAATGATGAACCCGACTCAGCGCTCCGAGTGGCTCGCGCTCACCGCCGTTCCGCCGAAGAAGCGAAGATAACCAGATCGAAGCGTCTTTGGAACCGTAGAATCGTTACCTACCATGAGTTTGGAACCGCCGCCCGTTATGAGGCCCCCAATTCAACGGGCGCCCGAACCTTCTGCCCGGTCGCAACCGCGCTCTACCAAGGGGCGCGGACCACTCGGTGCAATCGGAGCCATGGCGATCGCGGCATGGAAGTTCGTCTTGCCGGCGATAAAGCTCCTGCCAAGCGCAAAATTCCTGCTCACCGGTCTCACGATGTTTGCGAGTATGTGGTTCTACTCACTACGTTTCGGATGGTGGTTCGCGGGGCTGTTTGTTGTCGGCATCTTGATCCATGAACTGGGTCACGTGGCGGCATCTGCTTTTCTTGGAGTGCCAGTGTCCGCCCCGATCTTTCTGCCGGGATTTGGGGCGCTGATCGTACAGAAGAAGTGGGCACAATCTGCCTGGGGTGAGGCGCTTATCGGTATCGGCGGTCCTTTGGGCGGCACGCTCGCCGGCATGCTTATGTGGGGGCTGTACTTGGAAACCGGAAGCGGCATGTTTCTCGGCGCCGCCTACTTCACTTTCTTGCTCAACCTCTTCAATATGATCCCGCTGTTTCCACTAGACGGAGGGCGTATTGTTGGCGCCGTTTCTCCTTACCTGTGGCTGATCGGCTTAGTCGCCCTCTTGGGCATGGCAATCACTGGCTTCGTGTCGAATCCAATGATCTGGCTTCTCGTCATCCTATCTGTCCCTCACGTTTGGAACGGTTTGAAGCGGGGAACCGCGGACCCTATCGGCGGGACAAAGACGACTCCTGCCCAGCGGGTAGTGATGGGTGTGGCCTACGTAGCGCTGTCGGCTTTCCTCTTTATGGCAATGCAGTATACGAGCATCGGCATCGAAGGGATTCCAAGGTCTCAGCCCAGTTCCGCGAGCAGTCAACAGGCTGCATAAACAGATCGGTCGCTACTTGCCGGACTTCCAGAATCGGTATTTCCAAAGGGTCCAGAAGGCATCGGGGGCGTCAGTCCATCGAATCTTCTTGCCTGCTTCCTTCGATCGTGGGACGTACGTGATCGGCAATTCCATGATTCTCTCGCCCAGCCGATAGCTTTTGGCGGTGACTTCGGGGCAGAACTCAAATCGTTCGCACTGCAGGTTCATCCGCTTGATCAGATCGGTTCGAAACGCCTTGTAGCACGTAGCCTCATCGGTCAAACGGTGGAAGAACAGAAGGCGAACAGTCCAGGCCAAGAGTAGGTTTACAATGCGATTGGGAAGTGCCATGCCATTGGGAAAGCCGTGGGCAAATCGGGTTCCATAGACGACGTTTGCTCGACCCTCGAGAATAGGCCGAATCAAGTCTGGGATCTGCTCGGGTGCGTACTCCAAGTCGGCATCCTGCACGATTACGGTGGCGCCGGTGGCAAACGGTATTGCCTGACGGATCGCGTTACCTTTACCCGAGGGCTTTTCGTTCCTAAGGACCCTTACTCGATCTGCATAGCGCTTGAGGATCTCGGTGGTACCGTCCGAACTACCGTCGTCGATGACGATCATTTCGACCTTCAGCGGGAGCTTCAGGACTCTATCCACGACCTCGGCAATCGTGTGCTCCTCGTTGAGCGCGGGTACTAAGACGGTCACTTCAGGCCCGTCGAGGTTTGCCATGACTGGCTGAGGATACTCGTTCCGAAGCGCTTCCGCGAAACTCACAAGACAGGAAACAGTTCAGATTCACAATTTGTGCCCAAGGGGCGTCGATTTCTCGGTTGATCCAGTGGATGGGGCGTCCGGAATCACGGCAACACCCTCGGCACGGAGTTGGCCATCTCGAAGTGTGAGCCCCTGGACTCGGATTGCCCCATGTAGGTCCAAGTCCCGATCAACGTCGACGACCGGATCCAGAACATCGAGGAGGACTTTGCGAACCCCCTCATCGGCCGGAAGGCCGTCGATCAGAACCCGGGCGTGGGTCAAATGGAGTGTATTGCCATCGATGCACTCCAAACGGGCAATCACTGTGAATGATGCTTTGAATATGAGGAACTCTCCAGTGCCGTCGATGAATATCTTGTCCTTGTCGATCTTCACCGAGACTCGCCTGATCTCGTGATACTTTGCGAGTACGAATTGCTCTAGATCGTCCTGCCCTACGACGACCTCTCCATGTCCGACTCCGCTGCGGCTGAGGCGAATCTTTCGATGATTGACGGCCAGCGGAAAGTCGAAGTGGCAATCTGGTATCTCCGCTTGCATCTTCTGGACGTGCAATTTGCCGAGCGAGAAGTCAGTCAGGTCGATTTGCAGATCTCTCACAAGGCCCCTCTGGGATCGCTTCGGCTCGGTAAAGAACGGCAAGCCCGACGCCCTGAATCCTGATGCGTGGATTGCGACGGAGTGAATATCACCCCAAAGGGCCTCTGGGCCGACATTGGCCTTAACCTCCACTCGCCGGTTTGGGCCATCGAGTCGTTGGGCGATGTCGGTCGCGGCATGCTTCTCGAAGAGGTGAACTTGCTCATTCGACACATGGATTAACCCACCGAGAATTCCGAGGATTAGGAAGGTCATGTCTTGGAGATGCGCCGGCGGCGAAAACCGTATTCCATAATGGACCTAGAGCTACGAGCTGCGAGGGACCGAGCAGTCGATGTTTGAACTACAAATGCAAGTCAGCGAGGAAACGCTGAGAGATTATGACCTTCTTCGAGATGATTGCGGTTTGTTGGAACTGCCGGACATCTCGCTCTTGGAGATCACAGGCGACGATCGAAAAGGGTGGTTGCAGGGCCAAGCGACCAACGACCTCAGGAAACTTGAACCGGGAGCATCTAGCGAGTTTTGCCTGACCTCCATAAGCGGCCACCTCCTCTCGGTTTGCCAAGCATGGGCATTCGAAGGGTCGATGTTAATAACCTGCGCAACGGAGTCCGTCGGTTCTGTTTTGCGCCGGTTTGAACAGATGGTGATCATGGAGGACGTCTATGCCTCTGAGGCGTCTCAGCGCCTACGCCTCGTCAGCATCCAAGGTCCAGCAGCAACCGCTAAGCTATCTCGTGTCCTCGCTCTCCCCAATCTGGACGCCGGGGTGGCGGAGTTGGAGGGCGCGAGTGTCTTCTGTATGCGATCGAATCGAACAGGTTTAGGTGGATGGGACCTATGCTTACCGGCCAACGATTCAAATGCCATGGACTGTTTGTCACATTCATTTCCCCGATTGGGCTCGGAGGCGTTTGAGGCTGCACGAATCGAAGCCGGTATCCCGGTGTATGGCCGGGATATGAGTGATCGCACCATGCCTCCTGAAATGGGACCGTCATTTGAGGCCCGTCACATTAGCTACTCCAAGGGGTGCTATATGGGGCAGGAAGTGCTGATGCGATTACACAGCCGTGGACACACCAACCGAAGTTGGATGGGTGTGCTCGCCGACAAGCCGATTGCGATCGGGGCGACGGTAATTCATCCAAATCGAGCCGACGCGGGCAAGGTGACCAGTGCCGCCTGTTCGCCGGATTTCGGATATATCGGCGCTGCCATGGTCCGGCGGGAAGTTGCATTCGACCGGGAAGCGGTAGAAATTGAAGGGCATGATGGAACGACTTCTGCCGAACTCCGGACGATGCCCCTGTTGAAATTCGACTAGGTCAGACCTTGGGCGCAACGTCCGATGTGCTACCTTCACGCGTTCTCTTGGACCTCATTCCCATTATGTGCCCCACGCCCAGACAGATGAATGTGGCCAGGGACGCCACGAACTCGATACCGTCAGGATAGAGCTTGTTCTCCGAGAATGTTTTGGGCCCGAATCTTCCCATCAGCAGGATCGTGATGACCAAAGCGGTGATTCGTGCGGTGCGCGGTTTGTACTTGGAATAGACGATCGACCCAAGGACGATCAATCCAGCCGCACCACCGGCAATAAGTGAGATCACGCTGTTCTTCTCGGCATAGCCGAGATAGCCCATGACGATGTTTAGGAGACCGTAGAGGAGGAGGACAACGTTCAGCCACGCCATTGATGGATGCTACCTCTCTCGGCAGAATCAAAGCCCGCTAAAGAAAAAGGCTGCCGGATTGCTTAAGGCCGACAGCCAATGCCACTTCCTACCTGAGTAGGGGTTTTGCGGCCCCCCGTGAGAAATCTCCGAGATGTGCCTTTAGGTTTTCAAATCCAATGTCCATGGTATTAAACGATCTAATCGCCTGATTGGTTCGTCAAACACCTTGGTTTCTCTAATAGTCTTTACGGAACTATCGGTTCACAGGGTTCCGAGGTTGCGAAAGGTAAGAAATATTTATCGTTGCCTAAGCTTTCGGTCCCAGTAGCCCCCTAATTGGCATTGATGTAATACAGACCACGTTAGAGTACATTCCCCTATCGTGAAACCTGATGCCATTGCCGGCTGAAGGGGCGAACTTCGCGTGTTATTACCTTTATGACGCAACGTAAATCTTAATGTTCCTATCATTTCCTGAACCTCGTTCAATGGCCCATCACCAAGAATCGGGTCAAAGGGCGCCTCCGCTGTGGGCGCATTTCGGATGATGTAGACGGTTCGATTTATCGATAGGGAATCCGATCCGGTCATACTTTACGGCGTGTTTCTCGTCCCACTTCTCGTCCTGCAACAGGGGCCCAGCATCAGAGTCTTGGACCAGCTGGCCCAAAGCCGTAACGTCGCCGTGTTGACGAAATACCTGTCGAGTGACCCCGCCGGCGGGAGGAGTCCCTTCAACTTACTTCGGACCAACGGCGCCTACGAGGTAGGTCGCTTCGGGTGGCACGCTTTGCCGCTCAAAGGCGTCGACGGTCAGGAATACGTCATCTTTAGCACACCGTTAACCAGCGAAGATACGGGCGAGCTTGTTTTCAAGCGCGACGGGCAGACGCTTGAATTCGTGCCAGAAAGCGAGAGCTTCGGCGTCAAACTAGTTCGACACTCTTTTGACCTGAGATTCGACGTTCCCTCAAAGAAGGCCATTCTCGTCGATAGGCTTCGGCTTTCCGGGAACCCGTCCCGACCTGCCTTCCTTTTCCGAATGTCGCCTCAGTACATCGTCTCATCGATCAAGGACAAAGACGGCCGTCCCGTTCCATTCTTAGAGGCTGGTGGCGTGGTTTCCACGAAGATGCCAGCCGGAGTGGATGTGTATGCGATTTCATATTCAGCCTCCGTGGATCAGCCAAACTACGCAGGAAGCATCGGACCAAAAGAGGCCACCCTGACAAACGACTATTGGTATCCGATGGTCGCCCGGCAACCTACTCCGTATGATTTGGTCGTTCATACTCAGCCAAGCTGGATTGCTATCGGACAAGGCGATCTAGTCGTCGACAAGACGGTAGGGCAGGAGCGAACGTTCCAATACCGCATGGACTTGCCCTGCGTGTTCTACAGCGTCTCGGCAGGGCCGTTCAAGAAGGTCACCGCTGAGATTCATGGGAAGATCTACTCCTGCTGGAGCTCGACGATGACTACACGGCAGATGCAAGCCCAAGCCGAGCTTTACGCTCCGATCATCGAGTTCTATAGTCGCTTCATGCCCTTCCCATTCAAGGGTTACGGGGCAATCGATAGCGAAGTGTACGGAGGAGGAGCGCTTGAGGCTTACTCCTTTACGACCTGGGGCCACGGTAGCCTGCCAATGGAGGATGCACACGAGCCTTCTCACACATGGTGGGGCGGCATTGTCAACAACACTTATCTCGGGAGTTTCTGGAACGAGAGCTTCGCTGTCTTTTCCGACGGCCTCTACCATCGAAATGCCGAGATCGGAAGTGTCGCAGAGCGGCGTCAGGCGTTTATCCAAAGCGGGGAAGGCAACGATTCGTACAATCAGGTGGCCATCGCCAAGAGCGGTGCAGATGTCGGTGGGATAGGAAGCAGCTTGGGATACGGCAAAGGGGGGCAGGTTCTCCAGATGCTGGAACAGCTTCTCGGCACGGACAAAATGATCCAGACGATGCAGGAGTGGATTCGAAAATGTCATGGGACTGCCAGCGACTGGTCCGAATACGAATCGGTGGTCGCACAACTGAACCCGGACCGCGACATAAAGTCGTTCTTTGACGACTGGATCCGAAAGCCAGGATATGCAGACTTGAAGGTCTCGGACGTCCACTTCGCCGATGGAAGGGTCAGAATGAAGGTCGCATTCGGAGGCGCTTCCTATCGCATTCCGCTCGAAGTCATGCTCCAGTTTGCCGATGGCAGTCGAGTGTTCAAGACGATTGACCTCAAGTCTCCCGGCTACGTGGAGATTGCATGCGATCGAAAACCGGATATCCTGTCCGTTGACCCATGGAGGCGCATCCTTCGCAGGATCGAACCGGACGAGCAGCCTGTCGAACTGAGCCGCTTCGTCGCACAATACTCGCGCTACTCCGATCCCAGCCACACGGACTACTTGACAAACGTTGGAGGGAAGGGTGTGCAAGCACCTCCGCCCGATGACCCGGCGGGAACGTTCCTTGTGGGAAATCCGGCCACGATGCCGACGTTGAACAAGCTTTGCCGGGCAGCGGGATTCACGGTAAATGGTAGTCAACTGACCTACGATGGGACAACGATCGACCTAAACGACGGATGCGCGATGGCGGTGGTGGATCTTGGCGGAGGAAAGACTTGCGTTATCGGCATGGGTAAAACCCGAGTGGCGCCCGACTTTGGACGCGCTCGACTTGTCCTAACGGATGGACTGGGACATTTCTTGAGAGGGAAAACTGAGCCGAAGACGAGCGGGTACCTCACATTCAGGCTCTAGTTTGCCAGGACAGGAGGCGGTGAAGTGTCGTACATGAGGCCGGTTTCGAGCGGAGCAAATGTTTTTCCGTACCCGAAGCCTGACCAGCACCCCACTGCCAGGGCGACACCACCCAAAACGACCAGCGCATCTCGCCGCTTAACCTGCAGCAAACATCCAAGGAAGGACAGCGGGGCGCAAAACGCGGCCATCCAACCGACGATCGTTCCCAGCCGGTCCGTGCTAAATCCATCCTTTGTGGCGACGCGAATCCGCGATTCTGAGAACGGGCCGTCCTTTACTACCAAGTCGAACTTCATGTCAGCAGGATTCAATTCACCTCGAAGGCGGGTGATCTTCGCTCCCGGCCAAGCGACGTAGTACGCCGGCTGAGATTCAAGGAGTTCGTCGTTCTTCATGTAGTTGAAGTCCGATAGACGGAGTGAACGCCAGACTCTGAGGTGGTCCACTGAGGGTGTTCCATCCGAGACGATGAACAAATCGACAATGGTGCGGTTGCCCTGAGCGGCGGTTAGGCGCATCGGGTAGATCGCTTGCTTCGATGGAAACGTGAATGCAAGAGGATGCGGAGATCCCTGGCCGGTCGTGCGGTCGAGAGAGGCGACGGCAAAGCACCAGCCCTCCTTTACATATTGAGCGATGATTGGTTCCGCCTCCACCGGCAGTCTTCCTCCGTGAAGCCGCAGCCACGTAGAAAGCGTGGATGGGTCCTGAGATCGAACCACATCGATTTTGTAGTCGCCCACGACCATCGAACTAATCCGCTCGACAGATTTAGAGGCGAATTTGGGCTGAGCGTAGACGGGAAAGAGGACAAGGGCGACAACGAATACCAAAAACATGATGAGCGCTGAAGTGCGCTTCGGCTGGAGTGCACCTGCAAACGCAAGGATCAGCAACAGCCACGCCAGGCCAACGAGTGGAGGATCCAGGCTTGGCGAACCATATTGGGGGGAATATCGGCGTGGCAACCTGTCAAAACCGGCTGAATCCACCTGGCGAACCATGCTAGGCGGCTTTGGAAGGGGCACGATCCAAGCGTAGTCTCCGGAGGGGCCCTTCAGTTCGCTGGAAACCACCATCGTCTCTTGCCCATTGCGGCAAGCGATCAATGCACGTTGGTAAGGCAATTGTGGCTTGGTATAGTCCCCTATCTTTGTATACAAGCCGTCCGCCCGCGCGAAAAGAGGCAGCATTACCAGCAACAGTAGAGCAGCAAGGTGCCTCATGCCTTCATCTTAACGCCATTCCGTCGGGAATACGGCAAGTTTTCAGCCTATCCAGGCGTCACGGTTAAGGTCGCGGAAGTCGAAACGCTTTGCATCGTCGCCGTAAGGATCACGTTGGTCTGTGCCGAAACCTTCTTGTGCGTTACTGTACATTTCGCGGTCGACTTGCCGGCGGGAATCGTTAGTGAGGATGAGAGACTTGCCGCTGCCGAATTCGAACTCGATAGTTTCACTTGCAGACCTCCGGTCGGCGCCGGTCCCGTCAGGGTTACCGTCGCAGAAACAGTTGTCGTCGAACTCCCCTTGACCGACAACGGACTAACAGCGATCGAAGCCAAGGCGGCTGGTTGCAGGGCTAAAGCGGCTTGTTGTGAGGAGGAACCGAGTATGCCAAGAATATTGCCGGTCGTCGTTTGATTGACAGGCGACGTAGTTATGGCAAAGGTCTGCGATTTCGTCCCTCGAGGCACACTTACCGAGGCTGGAGTCTTAACCGACTTCGAACTGGAGGACAGCTTAACGGCAACCGAGTTCGTCTTCAATCCGGGGGCGGCATTCAGAGTAGCCGTGCCAATCGCAGATTGGCCCCCGATGACCGACGTAGGGGCTACTGTAAGTGACATCAATTGGAACGGACTGACGCTTAACGTAGCGGATTGTGTCGTAGTCCCGTACTTAGCAGCTATCGTCGCTGAGGATGAAACGGTTGCTGCAAAATGAGTCGCTACGAAGGTCGCGCTCGACGAGCCGGCTGGGATTTTTACGCTCGCCGGAACCTGGGCAACAGAGGCTTTGGAACTCGTCAGGGTAATGGTGACGCCACCGGTATAGGCTGCACCATTCAACGTAACGGTACCGGTTACGGCGTCTTGCGAGCCTCCGACAACAATCGCAGGATTCAGGGTTACTGACTGGAGCGACGCCGGATTCACGGTCAAGCTTGTCGTGACGAGAGATGTGCCTAGCTGCGCCGTAATGACGACCGACGACGGCTTCTGAACGGCGACCGTTTGAATGAGAAATGTCGTTGACGTAGATCCCGAAGGAACGGTAGTCGTACTGGGAACGCCGGCAAGGCCATTGCTCGCTCCAAGGTTTACAACCGCCCCACCGGCACCGGCTTTGCCATTCAGCCTCACCGTTCCAGTCGAAGATGACCCGCCGCCAACGGGATTGGGTGATACGGAAACGGATTGGGCTGCTGCCGGATAGAGAGTGACATTGGTGCTCATTTGACTTGAACCAATCGTCGCCGTGATGCCGACGGTTTCGGATTTTGCCACGCCTAACGTTCCCACGTTGAACGTTACCGTCGTCGAACCGGCGGGCACGACAACTGAATCAGGTACCTGGGCGTCCTTGCTGGCTGCGCTCAACGAGACGGTGACACCCGGCTCGGCGGCAGCTTGCGAGAGTGTGACGGTTCCTGTGCATGAGTTACCACCAACCACCGACGTGGGAGACAATGTAAGCGAGGAGATACTGTAAGACAGCGAAGGGAGCAGCCAAACGCCTCGTCCGTGGGTCCCTGCAAGAAGGATGTTCGAGTTGTTCATGTACTCTAGATCGTCGACGGACACATTGGCAGTGAGAGAGTTCGACGCAGACCACGTTTGGCCCCCGTCAGCCGTCGTAAAGATCCCGATTTCCGTGCCGACGTATAGCGTATTCGGTGCTCCCGGCTGACGAGCGATGGCTCGAACGGGAACCTGAGGCAGGGCGGCAGATCCTGATCCGGTGATCGAGACCCACGTCGACCCACCGTTCGTTGTCTTCCAGATATCGTTTGAGGAGAAGCCGCCCAATGTTGCGTAGACAATGTTCGAGTTATCAGGGTCGATCAAGATGCGGGTCACATAGCGGCTCGGAATAGGATTCCCACTGCTGATCGTCGTCCATGTGGGGTTCGCCCCGGTACCGTTGGTCGTCATGCTAATGACACCATCGTTCTGGCCGACCCAAATGACGTCGCTGTTTCCCTTCGCGACTGCGATCGCGGAGATCAGCGACGAACCGGGAGAGCGAATGACAGACCATGACGGTGACGACGCACGCGCATTAGTCGTTCTCCAAAGAGAGCCACCGCCGGCAAGAAGTGTTTGAGGCTGGTTCGGATCGAGAATGAACGGGGCGATGAAGTTGGCGTTGCTACCTGCATCGCCCAAGCCACCATAGATGTATCCAACATTGCCCCCGGTTCCGCCATCGTTGTTACGGAAGATCTGAAGGTCGATGTACTCGCCATACACATATTGGGGTTGTTCTGGGTCGATGGCTACAAAACCGCCGTCACCGCCGAAAATGTATCCCGCTAGATTGCTTCCTTGGAGGTTGGACTGGGTTCCATTGTCTTGGAGGCCACCAACGATGCGGCCCGAGGGGCCGTCCCCACAGATAGAGTAATACTGGGTCGTCCTCGCGCCCTGGTCTTTGCGTTGCCATCCGCCACCCGTCGACGCGATAGTAATGTCGGGCGCAACGTAAAGTCCGCCATCGGTGCAAACATACAGCGTCTTGTTCGACTTGCCGTCATAGCCCGGAGCGGCCATGAAGAAGTGTACGTCTGGGTGTGGCTGTGTCGTTTGTATGTAGCCTTGGCCAATCGTGTTGAGAGTCACGCCCCCATCGGTGCTCCCGTAGACGTTTACGCCACCGACGACGATCCGGTTGGCGTTCGTTGGATCGACCCAGATAGCATTTCCGTACCAACTCGCACCCGAGTTTCCGTTGGTCGTAACTTTGGAATAGCTCTGGCCACCGTCAGTCGACTTCCATATGGCTCCATCGCTCACGGACGCAAAGACCGTGTTTGCGTCGGTCTGGACCGGCGCCGTTTCGATGCGGTTGAACCCCACGAATTCGTTTAGCCCACCGGTTGATTTCTTCCAAGTAACACCAGCATCATTTGAAACGACGGCAGACGCGTACCAGTTGCCGGATCCGAAATCGTAGTCCTGGATCGTCCCGATGACGCGTTGGGTGTTTGAAGGACAGAACGCTACCGCATGGCCGCTTTGGGCCCACATGACCGACGTCCATGTAGTTCCCCCGTCGTTCGAACGATAGATTCCACCGTACTGTGCGGTTGCCAAGATGACTTTCGAATTGCCGGGCATCACCGCGATCCGGTTAACGTGCGAAAACGTGTCGGTCGACGGAAGCTGATTCCAGGTGAGTCCGCCGTCCGTACTCTTGAAGATCCCAAAGCCGCTGATCTCGTCGGCATTGAAGTAGCCTTCGCCGGTCCCGGCGTAAAGGGTCTTCTTGTCGTTCGGGTCGAGCGTCATACAGTTCACAGCAAGTGACTTCAGGTTGTCACCGACCGGCACCCACGATGCACCCCAGTCCGTCGATTTCCAGATCCCACCTCCGGCGCTGCCTTGCCAAATCGTCTGAGGGCTATTCGGGTCGATAACCATGCAGCAGCTTCTGCCGGATAGATCGGCGGGGCCTTCTTCGATCCAGCCGTCGCCTGAAGTCATCGGATGGACGCGTGCAAGCTCCCTCTTTTGGGCAAGTGCCCTTTGAAGTCCGTCCGCCGGAATCCGGCCGAATTCGTCCCGCCAGGCCAATCGCCTCCACTCCACTGCCCGATCCGGGCTATCCGTATCGGCATCTTCGTCGCGTATGACGGCAACCCTAGACCCGATCCCAGATGAACTATGTTTCTTCCACCCAAGAAAGCCCAAGGCGCAAGCGAAGGTTAGGAGAATGCCAAATAGAAGGTATGTCCTTGATCTCATTTTTCGATGTTCTCAGTTGAGCCGCTCGTGGCTTTGCTAACTCATTTCATGTAGAGGCGCAACTGGGGATGCTCCAAGGAAGCAGGATCCCTTGCGCCAATCTACTGGTTGGACGGCATTCACAATGGTTCGTTCCTGTCACTAACCAGGTTGTCCGACTACGGCAGATCCGTCCGCGTCATACACGTCAACGCCCCGTATTGGAGACATCTTGGCCCATAAGCGACACCATCGTTTGGTGGCTGGCGTCGAGAAACGCTAACTCAAGGGGTCGACCGGTTGATCCGGGGACCAAGGTTGGTAGGGTTCGGCCGGCCCTCCGATCAATTCCCAGGAGGAGGCGCTCCGATCCTTCCAGTTCGCAACTTCGCCGGAGGATCGCGCTTCGGAGATCAGCTCCAAATCGAGATCCGCGTAAACGACTCCTTCTTCGTTAACTGCCGTCTCTCTGAGGATCGGATTCACGGGAAAAGGCTCGACACTCGGAGCGATGATGGCCGCCGAGCCGTAGGTGTGAGGAACCGGCTCATATCCGAGTTCGCCTACAAGTGAGGATTGGACCACGAATACTTGGTTCTCGACGGCTCTAGCCTGGCAACACCATCGCACTCGTTGAAAACCACGCTTTGTTTCCGTCCAGGAGGGAACGCACTGAACAAGCGTGCCCGCTTCCGCAAGCGCTCTCCCCGATTCGGGGAATTCACAATCGTAACACACGGTTACGCCCAGATGATTCGGCAGTGCCGCCAGGCCAGCTCCCTCTTGGATGTCCCAAACCTGTCGCTCGTAGACGGTCAGCTTGTTCTTTTCGTTGAACGTGAGTTCTCGGCCCGGAACGCCTATTGCGCATACATTCTTGATTCCGTCAGGAGTTTCCTTGAAGTGCGATCCTCCGACGATGATCATGCCGCTAGAGTCACTGATGCGCTTTATCCACGATTCGACCGCCTCGGCGTATTGGGCGAGATACTTGGCGACGTTACGAATGCTCAAGTCTGGAACGATCGGGAGAAGCTCCAGTACGTGCAGTTCTGGAACAACCAGGACAGATGCCCCTTCATCGTGGGCTTCGCTCACTAGATCGTAGAAGTGAGCGAAATAACTGCTGTCGCGGCGGGCCGGCCGGATCTTCCAAGCCGCGGTGGCCAATCGCATGTTCATGGCAGCCACTCCAGTAGGGCAGCGGCGTGGCCCGATTCCTCGTCCTGCATGTAGTCTTCTACGATACCAAGAAAGCAAAGCCCGTATCGAAGCAGCGGGCTCAAGGTTCGGTCCTGAACTTGCCCTTCCACAACCCGGCGTGCGTATTCTTCCAACGATAGCGAACCCTGCGTTTCGCACGTCCACCGATAGTCTGGTAAGCGGCATCCGGTGCCATATCGATCCAACCCTTTATCCCTTACCAAATCGAATCGGGTTCCGTAGAAGGCGCGACCGATGCCTTGGCGCCGAAATTCGGGATGGACCGTAATGTCGAGGCCATAAAGGGTCGTGCCTTCGAAGCAATGCCGTCGAATGAACGGCCCGCCGACTGTATCTGCCCAACTTCCATGCGCCAGCCAACTCTCCTCAGAGAGGATTGCGTTGCTGCAACTGCCGACGATGCGATCGCCATCGCACGCAACGAACTGGCCATCGGAAAAGGTCTCGATATGGGACAGGAGGTGTTCGTGGTCCCAATGGAGATCTTCCGAGAATGGGGGAGGGAACGCGAGTTTCTGTAAGGCCACTGCCGCCAGAACATCGGCTGGCACCATTTTTCGAATCTGGAAAGGGATGGGTCCGATCACAGCCGAAAACCGATGGTCTCCAGAATTCGGTCGAGGTCGTCTTCAGAGAAGAACTCAATCGTGAGTTTGCCGCTGGATTCGCTGTGCACAATCTTAACCGGCGTCCCGAAGTGCGCACTCAAACCTTCTTCAATGGCAGCATCGTGTACCCGTGCGCGTGGCTCTCGCTTAGACTTAGTGGGTGCAGCCTTCTGGGTTTTGGGCTTGGCGACATTCTCGACGTCTCGTACCGTCAATCCACGTTCTAGTATCTGATCGTAAACCGCAAGCTGGTGAGCCTCGCTCTCGAAGGCCAAGAGAGCCCTCGCATGACCTTCGCTGATCATGCCGGCCTCCAGACCCTGAGTAATCCGTGGCGGAAGTCGAAGCAGGCGAACAGTGTTGGCTATGACGGTGCGCGACTTGCCGACACGTTCGGAAACTTGCTCCTGAGTCATGCCGAACTCGTCAATGAGCTTTCGATAAGCCCTTGCGGATTCAAGCGCGTTGATATCCTCGCGCTGAAGGTTCTCGATAAGGGCCAGTTCAAGGGACGTCTGATTACCGGCCGAGCGAACAAGTACAGGGACAGTTTTGAGACCCGCAATTTTGGAGGCCCGCAGCCGTCGTTCGCCTGCTATCAGTTCATATCGCCCCTCAGCAATCGGACGAACAACCAGCGGCTGCAGAATCCCTACCTCGAGAATTGACGCGGCGAGTTCCTTCAGCGTCTGGTCGTTAAAGATCGTGCGAGGCTGACGCGTGTTGGGCACGATCTGGTCGATCGGCACCTCGTTCGTCGATCCTTCGTATTGCTCGGCGATGAGCTGGGACAGACCCTTTCCTAGTGCACGGCGCATTCGGCGACCACCTCCTTGACGAATTCGAGATAGGCTTCTGCTCCTCGAGATGTGGGGAAGCAGGTCACGGCGGCCGCTCCGAAGCTGGGCGCTTCGCTGAGACGGACGTTGCGGGGGATCGCCGTTTTGGCCACCTTGTCGCCAAAGTAGTCGCGAACCTCCTGGGTTACCTGAAAGGTCAATCGGTTTCGAGAGTCGAACATCGTGAGAAGTACCTTGGCGACGTGTAGTCGAGGGTTGATACGCCTCTTGACTATGTCGATCGTCTTGAGTAGCTGGCTCAGGCCTTCGAGGGCATAGAACTCACATTGCATGGGCACGAGCACACCGTCGGCTGCCGATAGTATGTTGATTGTCAGGAGTCCCAAGCTTGGCGGAGCGTCGAAGAGTATCCAGTCGTAATCGTTGCGAACTGGCTCCAGAGCATCTCTCAGGATCAACTCCTTGCCGACCGCGTTGAGGAGGATCGGTTCTGCCCCCGCGAGGTCGAGTGTCGCCGGCACCAACCAGAGGTTATCGGCGATCTCAGTAATTGCGGAACGGATTACAGTCGGGTTCTCCGCATTCTCGACTGCGTCGACGAACACCTCATAAAGGGTCGATTCGGCTTTCCCTTTGTCTAGCCCAAGCCCTGTCGTTGCGTTGCCTTGTGGATCACAATCGACGAGAAGGGTCCGAAATCCGGCTTTTGCCAAGCCGGCAGCAAGATTCACCGCCGTAGTCGTCTTCCCGACGCCACCCTTCTGATTGACTACCCCCCAAATTGGCACTCCATGATTATGCAGGGTGGGCGCAACCCCGAAAGCTCCTTTGAGTTAAGGCCGGTATTGGATATCCACGATGTCATCACAATGTACGTGGCGGACGATTTCGGACTTTCGATTCGGCCAAAACACTTCGAGGTGCATCGATTCGCCGATTGCCCCCAATCCGAAATGAACCGTAAGGTCGCTTTGGTTTCCTTCTCCAGTCCCGGCTTCCACTTGTCGCGTGAGCGTCTTACCTTTGAGAGAAACTCGAACTTGGGCGCCAATGGCCGATCGATTGACGGCTTTGCCGTCACCGTGGAGGCGAACTTCGAGCCAATGGCGGGCAGGTCCCCGATTCATGTACAGCTTCCCATCCGTCACTAGGTCGACTCGTCCAGAGTGGTCGAAATCTGCCCATGCGGCCTGATTCGTGGCTCCAAACTTGGCCAGGCCGTTCACTGATGTCACGTCATCGAACTTGAAGTGGCCGGCGTTTCGGTACAGAACGGGGTAATTTGGTGTATTGAATGAGGCGACCGGATAGACGGTGGTGAGGAATAGATCCAGATTTCCGTCGTTGTCAAAGTCGGCTGCGGCCGGAGACGAATAAGATTCCTGATACAAAACGCCGCACGGTCCTAGGTCATCGAATCTGTAGCCTTTAGCCGGCCCCATGTTGCGCAGGAACCGGGATTTCGGCTGATCGCCTCGGTCGTCTCGATGGGCAAAGTTGCCGGCGAACAGGTCCATATAGCCGTCGTTGTCGAAATCTCCCCAGGCAGCGCCGATCGAATGCCCACCATCGAATCCCGGAGAAGTGGCGACGGCGTTGAATTCGGCAGCGGCATCGCGAAAAGTCGCCCTACCTTGGTTCAGCCAGAGCTGATTCGGCTGAAGTCGATAGTTCGAAACGTAAATGTCCAAATTGCCGTCTCGGTTGAAATCGCAGGCAGTCACCCCGCGTGTGCGGTATCTGGCTTCGGACCAAGCCAACCTAAACGACTTCCCAACTTCGTTGATGAGAATGAAACTGGGGTATGTGATATCGCGATTCCAGTCCTCAAATCCGCCAACATACAGGTCAGCGAAGCCGTCACCGTTGAAATCACCCCAACATGCGCCACGTGATGCGTTCGGCGGAAGATTGGGCAATGCGACCTCCTTGAATCCCTTCCCCCGTTCGTTGTGATAGAGCTTCAGACGCGCGTAGTCGAACAGGTCGACGTACCCGTCGTTATCAAAGTCGGCCGCCACGAATTGCCCGCCTTCGCCTATTCGCCTGAATTGCCTGCCCCTGTCGTTGTGCCAGATGCCGGATGAAGCACATATGTCAGTCCACCCGTCGTTGTCGATGTCGACGAGGCATACCGCATCGCCATTTAGCTTCAATCCCATCGCTGCAGTTCGATCCACAAACGTCGGGTTTGCCAGCGTTTGGCCAGCAACTGCGACGAAAGGCAGGAGCAAGCAGATGGCAATCACTGGCTATTTGAGCAGTTCGTTGAGAAGCCGGGCCAGTCGATAGCCCGCAAGAGTTATCCGTTGAGACGATGCGTTCTGAGCCCTTCGTACATATTCGTCGCTTGGAACACTGTTCTCAGGAAGGTCATAGACAAGCGTCTTTGCGATCTGGAAGCTCTCTTTGGCCCAGTTCTCCGGATTCATGTCTTTGACTCCACCCATCGACCGCATCGGCATCCTCTCCATGAGGGACTGGGCAAGCGTGTCGATTCTTTCCCTGGCGGGCCTACTGAGTGGACGTCGCTCACCCTTGAAGAGCCCACCACCAAAGTCCCAGAAGGAGTGTAGATTGCGAGGAGGACGGCTCTCACCGGCAAAAATGGCAGCCGTGCCGATTCGGAAATCGTTGCCACCCTTGTCTCCATTGGGGTGTTCATCGGAATCCCGAGCCGTTGCGTGCAAGGGCTGATGAATGTCGCCAACGAAGTGGATGAGATAGCGCAGGGCCTCCGAACGTTCTGCATCGGGTTTGCTGTGATCCTTGAGAATCGCTGAGAACTTACGGATCGCCCAGACCGCGTTCTCGGCGTCGGGCTGGTTGGTAGTTGGCTTCCCGTCCGAACGGAAGTGGTAATCGATGTAGTGCCATGGCCCAGTCTCCGGACGATCCCTCCGCACGTCGTCTGCCCAGGGCGAGGTCGTCACAAAGTCTGCGTTACGTTCGTCGGCGCCGTTCTTGAGCAGCCGGTCGCACTCGGCACGAACCTTAGGCTTCAGATTTGCTGCGGCTATGGTGGCTACCAGCATGTGGCCTGTATCGATCCATGCTTGGCTCAGAGCGGAGATTGCGAACAACGCGCAGACGGCGAGATTGCGTTTGGCAAGCGGCATGTTGGAAACGTTACCCGCTGAAGGCAAGCAAGCGACTTCTTGATGCCCACCGCCTTCTATTGGTATTCGATTTCAGGCAAACTGTTCGGAGTTGTTCAGAGGAACCCTTCATCGATGAATTCTCAAAACAAGCCGCGCCTCGCCGTCATTGGAGTCGGCGACTTCTATCGTGCGATACTTCCTGGAATTGAAGCCGCCTTCGAAGTGGTAGCCCGTATCGATAAGTCGGACTATGCACCCCATCCTGGTGGGTTACAGGACCATGTGCACAGCTGTAGCCCCGACGCAGTGATGATCCTCACTCCAAATCAGTTCCATGCCGAGCATGTCGAGGAAGTAGCTCCGCTTGGTTTGCCGACTTTCGTAGAGAAGCCGTTGGTGACCAGCGCAGAGGACCTCCTACGAATACTGAAGTGCGTTGAGGTCAATCCGGCCCTTTATTGCTCGGACTTCTATGTCGACGTGTGGGGCGCCCAGCTTTTGCGTTGGGTGGGCATGAAGACAGCGGCATGCCTATCGCCCCGCACCGTCGTCGACGAGGGTTCAGTGGCATGGCAGGCCGGCATTGCATCGATCGGAGAAATTCAGCGAGTCGAGGCGACACTCCTTGAAGGCACCGGGCCATATGCCAGCTTCGCGGGACGCGAGTGGCTGTGGGACCCAACGCATGGCGGCGTTCTATGGGACATGGCCTATCATCACCTGGCCATGTGGTTCACGGTGATCGACCAACCGCTGGAAGTCCTCTCAGTCAAGCGGTCTACGGTATCCAGCGCACCGCCGAACTCCTCTGAAACGTATGGCTCGGTTGAGTTTCGTTCGGCCGGCGGCATCGAGTTCAGCCTCCGGGCAGGGAAGTACGTGGAAACAGGCGACGACCGAGCCTTCCGGATCTACGGTTCAAAAGGGAAGGCAACGATGGAATTCGTCGAACCGAGCAGGCTCTATTTGGACGATGATTTCGAAAGCCCCCTCGCGATCCTTACCGGCTCCCGTCTCGACTTGGTTGCTCCGGCCTTTCGGGAGTGGGCCAACTCCAAACCCACTACACCGTACGGCCTGCACGCTGCCATCGAATCCGTCAACACGATGCTGAAGATTCGCGCTTTGCGCTAGCTGATTTGCGCTGCGTGCTTAGCTTGGCTCCAAAGGATGTCCCATTCTTCAGGAGTTAGGTCTCGGAGGTCCTTTTCCGTTTGCACTTCCATATGCATGAAGCGCTCCGTAAAGCGGTTGAGCATCTTTCGGAGCGCCTCTTCCGGTTCGATTCCGGCCCACCGGGCGATGTTGACGGCGGTAAAGAGAAGGTCGCCGATTTCTGACTCGATTCGCTCACGAACGCCCTGGCCCAGCGCTTCGCGCAGTTCGAACTCCTCTTCATGTAGCTTGTCGAATACGGCATTGATATCCGGCCACTCGAAGCCGGCACGGGCCGCACGTTTGCTGACTTCGTGGGCACGCAATAGGGAAGCCATTCCTTTGGGTACGCCTGCAAGCAGCGAGGCCTTTTCTTCGCCCTTCTCGGTCTGCTTGATCTTGTCCCAATTCTTGAGGACCTCATCGGCGTCGGCCACATCCACCTCGCCGAACACGTGCGGGTGACGCCTGACCAGTTTGTCGACGATGCCTTGCGCAACCGCGTCCGTGTCGAATCCGCCTGCCATGCTGCGCATCTGACCGTGCATGATGGGCTGCAGGATCAGATCACCCAACTCCTCGCAGAATTTGGCATCGTCTTTCGCGTCGATCGCATCGAGCACTTCGTACGCCTCTTCGAGAAGGTACTTCTTCAGGCTTTCGTGGGTCTGGGCCTGATCCCACGGGCATCCTCCCGGTCCGAGCAGCCGATCGACGATATAGACCAACTCGTCGAGCGGACCTCTCGATTGAAGCAATAGCGCATCGCCGCCAATCGGATCCGACCCCAAGTGAGCAAACCCGACACCTGCCTGAGCGAGCCGAGATTCGACAAAGCGGTTCGGCGAAAGCAGAACGACTTGAGAGTCCCTGAGTTCAGCGAGGACTTCCGCTTTGAGCGGGCCCGGTTCAAGGTAGATCAGACGAGGCAAGGGTTAGTTTGCGCCTCCGTGCTGCTGTAGGTACGCCTTGAGGAACTTTTGATAAGCATCGGCGAACTCGTGCTGCTTTATATCCACTTTGGCTTTGGCGCGCAGGCCATCAAGTTCCTTTGCAGTATTCGGGTTCTTAACATGTCCTCGGTCGATCATCATACGGCGCCGAATCACTCGACGAAGGCGATCGTCAAGAGGCATCTTTTTGGCCGGAATGACGTTCTCGAGATAAAACTTCAAATAGACGCCGTTGCCTCCGGATGGGCTGGTAGTCAGCCACTTGGATGACTGGCCGATCTTGACGTCCGCAAGAGCATTCTGGGTTTCGGTGTCGAGTTTGTCGAACGGAATCGTTCCGTAGAGACCTCCAACCACTCGAGTCAAATCGATGCTTTTCTCTTTGGCAACGTCCGCGAATGCCTTTCCGTTAGTCAACTCTTGATCGACCGCCTTGGTGTCGTCTGCGTTCGCTACGTAGATGACCCTCAACGTGTACTGCTTGGGCACTGTATAAGCATCCGGCCGATCGTCGTATTCCTTCTGGACCTCGGTGTCAGTGATCGTCACACCGAAGGTCTCAATCTTGAACTGGGCGATTTGCAGCCGCAACTGGTACTTCAAGTCGTCCGATGTACCGCCCGAGGCAAGCCATTCCTGAAGCACGTTCGGATTGTCGGCTTGGCGAATTTTCAACTCGTCTTCGACTTCTTGGTCCGAGGGATAGACGCCCTTCTGGCGAGCCAACTCGAAAATGAGCCGCTCGTCGATCAATTGCTGAATGGTAAGGAAGCCGGGCGGGAACTCCGAGAAGGTCTTTCCCATCTGCCTCCCCACGCCTGGTAGATATTCCATTCGACGGTAGTACTCGGCGCCCTTTATCTCATCGCCGTTAACGACAAGCACGACACGGTTCGGGTCCACCATTTTCTGAGGCGAATTGTCTTGCTGTGCGATCGCACGTGTGCCAGAACCGAGGACCCCGACAGCCACGAGGGCGGTGATAGCGGCGATTTTGTTCAATACTGGTTCTCCATTGGGTTGGACAGGATCACGTCCTGATTCCGATAATTACTACTGAGGTTGAACGTGCGTACATACCGATCGGAGCGGCACAAAACAAATAACTCCAAAATCTGGTTGCATCGCATCGTCATGAGTCGCCGAGCGCCTGCACGAACGCCGGAATCGCATCGTAGAGGTCCGCAACGATACCCAGATCGGCAAATTCGAATATTGGCGCATCGGGATCCTTGTTGATGGCTACGATCACCTTACTGTCTTTGATTCCCGCCATGTGTTGGGTTGAACCGGATATTCCGGCGGCGATGTATAGGTCGGGAGCCACGATTTTGCCGGTCTGCCCAACTTGAAGCTCGTTGTGGGCAATCCCAGAATCGACAGCGGCACGAGTCGCGCCGACGGCGCCTCCCAGTCGATCGGCAAGGCCGCCGATTACGCGCTCAAATGTCTCGGCGTCTCGCAATGGCCGACCTCCGCTGACGATCACTTTGGCCTGGCCAAGATCGGGACGCGTACCTGACTGTGCTGTTTGAGCTACACGGGTCGCCGCAGAAACTATGGTCGCGGCGATCAACTCTACGCTGGAGGCACCGGTTCGCTCCGGCTTAGGAAATCCTGCCGGACGGAATGTGAGCAAGATCGGAAAAGAGAGTGTTTCGACAGTTTCAATGATCGATCCCGCCAGGATCGGACGCCTAAAGACCGACGGAGACTCGACGCCAATCGCATCAGTGATCATTCCCGCGCGCATCCGGCCAGCAACCCGAGCCATGACGTCCTTTGAACGCATGCTGGAGAGAGCGGCGACATGCGAATACTCTGCCGCGAAATCAGCCAAGAAGCGAGCGATGCCATCAGCGGGCGGCACCTCGGATAGGTTCGCCGCTAGGCAACGATCCGCTCCGAGATCGGTGGCAGGCTCACCGGTAAGGAAGAGAATGTCGTAGGGAAGCCCGACCGCCTGGGCAAAGCCCACGGAACGAACAGCCTCGTCAGGTGCAAAGGCAATGACTAGAAGCTTCGACATTTAGAGCACCCCCTTGTCTTTGAGGATCGCAACAAGTTCGGAGACACCCGTCACCATCCGGCCCGCTTGTCGGGCGGGGGGAGCCTCCACTCGAACCGTACGTATTTTGGGAGAAGACGATGTCACCGCAGGGCGCCTATCGAGCGGCTTGGATCGCGCTTTGATGATGCCGGGTAAGGCCACGTAACGTGGCTCGTTTAGTCGGAGATCCGTCGTGATCAGGCACGGGAAATTGAGTTCGAGCGTTTCGTGTCCCTCGTCGGTTTCCCGTGTCACGCGCACACCTCCGGGAACCGTTTCGACCTTTGAAGCGAATGTTGCCTGCGGCAGTTCCAAGATGGCAGCGACCATCTGGCCCACCTGATTGCAATCGTCGTCGGTAGCCTGCTTTCCCATCAGAACGATGTCCGGCTGGAACTCCTGCGCGAGCGCTGCGAGTTCGTTGGCGATACCGAGAGGATCATAAAGCTGGTCAGTCTCGATCAGAATTGCCCGGTCGGCGCCCATCGCAAGTGCCTTCCGGAGCTGCTCCTCGCATTCACTAGTACCCAACGAAACTGCTACGATCTCGACGTCTCCGATTCTCTCGCGAAGGCGAACCGCCTCTTCGAGCGCGATCTCGTCGAACGGGTTGATCTCGAACTTGATGCCTGTCGTATCGATGCCGGAACCGTCGGGCAACGGCCTCACTCGCGAATACGGGTCCACGACGCGTTTGATCGGTACAAGAATTTTCATGTGTCAGGGTGGATTAGCGAATCCGGACGCACTGTAAATGGTCCGAAGCCAAATCAGTGTTCTACCCGTTTCCGCTCAGTTCGGACCATTGGTTCAGGTATGCGCAACCGTATGCTCCGGACACTAGTTCAGCAATACCGCGTGACGGCAACAGGGCTTGTCCTCAATTTCGAAGGGGGGTGCCGTGCTCCAGCATGTGGTTTATCCGAGCGACCGTCAGGGCACGTCCACACAAGTCCAGGAATTCTGTTCGCTCTTTGGCGATGCACTCATCGTAGGTGCGTGCCTTTGAGAAGATCATCTTCATCCGCTGGCCGATCTGCTCGTCGTAAGCACTTAGTTCGCCTTTCGCGGACGCCATCTCAAGAAGTCGGTCGATCATGCCGCTAAGAGGCCCTAACGCTTGGCTGACTTCCGGCCTGACCTCGGGTTTGACTTCAAGGGCAGCCATTTTGGCCTCGTAGATAAGCCGGTCGGGATGGAAGACCGTGACGTCGGTTGACCGAAGGAAACCAAGGGACCGAGCTTCAACGGCATTGCTGGCGACCACACCCGTCCCAAGATGTATCGCGACTTCCGAAAGCCGTTTCGCATTCTGTTGGTTGTAGAGGCGCATAAGAGTGATGCCGCGACCGGCCGGGATCAGGCCGACCTTTGCCTCGGGAAAGCCGATTTGGGTCTCCACGAGCGACACGACCTTGGGGCAAGAGATCGCCAACTCAAGTCCGCCGCCAAGCGCATGCCCGAAGATTGCCGAAACCGCATTCGATCTTTCGAGAAGTTCGCCTAGCTTCTGCAGTCGGCCAAGTTCCCGGTCGATATCGGTCCATCGCTCCTGGGCGATTGCCTGCGAGAAGAAGCGCAGGTCAAAGCCGGCGGAAAACGACCGGCCTTCTCCCGTCAGAACGAACCGATCGATTGACCCATTCTCAAGAAAATCGGACAACTCCTCGACGACATCGGGGCTCACGATACCCATCTTGGTGGTCAATCCTATTGAATGAACACCGTCTCCGAGATCCCTAAGATTGAAGTTTCGGCGGCTCGAGACCAACGGACATTCTTTCATCCGGATGTACTTAGGGTCACTCCTGATCGGTGTGTAGGCGCCGTCCATGGCTCGAACGCTGCTTGACTCGTAGTAACGGCCCGCGGGAAGGCCGATGCGAGACGGTCCGATCAGATCGATCATTTCGAACGGCCCCATTTGCCAGCCGAAGCCCCACTGCATGACATGGTCGATATCAAGCACGCTGTGGCTGATTTCAGCCTTCAGATAGTCGGCGTACTTGAGCGTGGGAAGGAGATAGTGGCGGAGAAACTCACCCGTTTCGTCCTTCAGATCCAGTCCCTTGAGTATCCGCTCCGGCAAAGGTAGTTTCTCGAGGTGCTTCATCCCCGGCAAATCGACGTCTGTTTTCTGACGATACGCGAAAGTGGAGAGGTCGAAAACGAGAAACTCTTTGCCGCTGCCGCGTCGATAGTATCCTTGGCCCGCCTTCTCGCCGATCCAGCCCTTCTCAAGTAGGATCGCGACGGATCGCGGCAGTTTGAGTGTTTGGATGTGCGGGTCATTCGGGCAACGCTCGATCAGGCTGACCGCGATATCCTGCATAACGTCGAGACCGACGATGTCGTTGAGCCGAAACGATGCGCTTTTTGGCCTGCCAAGAAAGAACCCGGTGATCGCGTCGACCTGCTCCACGGTGAGCCTCAGCTTCTCAGCAGTGTGAATCGCATGGAACATGCACCACATTCCATATCGGTTGGCAATGAACCCGGGCGTGTCTTTCGCGACCACTACCCGTCTCGCCACCCTCTCCTCTAGAAACGCGGAGAATGCCGCGATAACGCTGGGATCGGTCTCACTCGTGGGAATGAGTTCCAGCAGCTTGAGGTAGCGAGGCGGATTAAAGAAGTGCGTACCGACGAACCGCTTGCGAAACGACTCGGAGAAGCCTCTAGCCAAAGATGAGATGGGAATTCCGCTTGTGTTCGTGCTGAGGAATGCGTCTGGACGAAGGACGGGTTGAATTCGACTGAAGAGTGCATGCTTTTCAGCGGCGCGCTCAACAATGGCTTCGCAGACCCAATCTGCTTCTCCAATCCAGGCTGCGTTCTCGTTCACGCCGCCGAGCCGGATCTCATTTGCGCGATCCGGCACATAGAAATGCGGCGGTTTGGCACTTTTTGCGCGTCCAAATGCTTGGACCGCCATCTGGTGCGTCGCATCGAGCAGCGTCACCTCAAAACCCAAATTTGACAGATGGGCGGCGATACCGCTTCCCATCGTGCCGGCGCCAATGACACAAATCTTTTTTATCGATGCTGGATCTGACATTGCTGACCTTCGCTTGTCCGACTCTATGGCGGTTGCTTGGCGTCGTAGGTTACCCATTTACTCCAACTGCCTATACGGAGAAACCACGAACTGCATTACTTAGCGTAAGAATTCGCTCAAGGGTCCTCTTCTCCTTTGACGGACATTTGAACCTACGATATACTTAGGGGGTTGCGAATACACAAGGCAACAGAGGTGAACGAACATAGCAGGATTTAGAAGACCGCCCCGGCCCGAGCCAGGACCCGAGATCAATCAGCGAGTGCTGAAATATAGAGACATTCGAGTAATAGGCCCAGAAGGCGATCAGCTGGGCATCATGCAGAGCCGGCAGGCTCTCACGATCGCAAAGGAAGAGGGGTTGGACCTCGTGATGGTTTCGCCCACGGCACAACCGCCCGTCTGTCGAATCATCGACTACGGCAAGCACAAATATCTCGAAGGCAAGCTGGGAAAGGACAAGAAAGGCAAACAGCAAGAAGTAAAGGGTATAAAGATCAGTCCGCGCATAGCAGAACACGATCTTGACTTCCTGATACGAAACGCTTCGCGTTTTCTTGAAGAGGGGCACAAGGTCAAAGTGACCTGCATGTTCAAGGCGAGAGAGATAACTCACCCTGAACTCGGCAAAAAGAAGTTAGAAGTCTTCGCCGAGCAAGTCGTTGAGTTGGCTACCGTCGAGCGGACACCGACATTGGACGGGCGCATGATGATCATGGTGCTCGTGCCGAAGCCGAATGCCGGAAAGAAGAAAGATGCCAAAGATCAAAACAAGCAAGACGGCGGCAAAGCGGTTCAAGATCACCGGAACGGGAAAGATCACGCGCCGCAAGTCGCACAACAACCACCAGTTCCTGCACAAGAATGCGTCCCGGAAGCGGAGGCTTGAGCAGGAGCCCGAAGTGTTCAAGGGTGAAAGGAAGCGCGTTCGACGCCTTCTAGTCATCTAGGAACACCGCTTGGTTGCTCGCAAAGCAGGACGAGTATTTCATTCGTTCTGCTTTTGTGTCGACCGAGCGTCACTCTACCGCTACCGCCCAAGTGAGGCTGGGAACCGGTCACGACAGAAAACGAGGAGACAGTAAATGGCACGTATTAAGCGTGGTTTGATGCGCCACAAGCGCCACAAGAAGATTATCGAGAAGGCGAGCGGCTATTGGGGCCGTAAGAAGAACGTCTTCAGTCGAGCTCACGAGCAGGTCATGAAGTCGGGGCAGTATGCCTTCCGAGACCGCCGAGCCAAGAAGCGCGACTTCCGCAGACTCTGGATTGCCCGCATCACCGCCGCATGCACGACCTGCGACATCAAGTACTCGCAGCTTATCCATGGGCTTAACTCGCAGGGTATCCAAGTGAACCGCAAGATGCTGAGCGAGTTGGCAATCGCCGACATGCCGGCATTCAAAGCCGTAGTCAGCCAAGCCAAAGCCGGGATCTAGGTTCTCGCAAGCCCGACGCAACCCAACCCGGTTGCGTCGGGCTCTTTTTTTGTTTGGGGTAGGGGAGTGCTGGAGGGTGAGTTCCGGGGCTGTAGGAGATTTGGCTCAGTACCCTCTCCTTTCGTAACTGCTGACCACCAGCCAACCCGCAGGCCCTCAACGGCCGGGCGACCGGTTCCCTCTGACCTTCCGTCCGCGGAGGGAGAGGGGGGGGGAGGTTTCCGCAGTCGCGCCCCTGGCTCGCTATTTCTGCCCAAACCGCCGCATTTCGGTGCTCTCTAGCCAGTCAGTTCCAATGACGGGGCCGAATGCAAGAATGGACTTCCGACTTCGTCGGCGGCTTATGGTTATCCCCCTCTCCCCACCCTCTACCCCCTGTTCGCTCCGCTGGGGGCGAGGGAGCGCGAGTACCGACTCCCAGCCAACCCACGGGTCCGCCACAGCCGAGCGGTCGCGCTCCCTCGCCTTCCTTCCGAGGAGGGAGAGGGCGGG
>JARLGV010000058.1 GCA_031292555.1 Fimbriimonas sp. | reverse complement strand
TTGGGTTCGAGTCGTCGTGGACTTACGGCAACCCGCCGACGTTTGGCTCGGTATCCAATGGGCCGGTGACCATCATGTTCTGCCTTCAACCGGAACTGGCCAAACTCGTCTCGGGCCATCAGCACTGGGTAAGCGTCGACGACGCCGATGAGACGTACGCGCAACATCTGGAGCGTGGCGCGAAGATCGTTTCGGAGATCGAGGACAAGCCATGGGGCGCGCGCGAGTACACCGTCGAAGACCCGAGCGGTTACCACCTACGGTTCGCCGGACCACAGTCCAGTGCCGTCGCCCCCTCCAAGCCCTTCCCTGCCGGCGTGACGATCGAACGCCGGTTGCCGACTCCCAACGAGTATGCGTCGATCGCCGGACAAGCGTTCTATCACGACGGCGTGTCCCTCGAGGTTCTGGAGGGATCGTGGAGCGGCGCCGTCGCGCTTGGTCCCGATGGGGCGGCGATCGGCATGGCGCGAATCATGAAGGACGCCCCCGGCTGGTTCAGCATCTGGGACGTCG
Organism: Fimbriimonas sp.; assembly: GCA_031292555.1. Lineage (GTDB taxonomy): Bacteria > Armatimonadota > Fimbriimonadia > Fimbriimonadales > Fimbriimonadaceae > Fimbriimonas. The sequence goes on along the minus strand of JARLGV010000058.1, from coordinate 18,903 downwards.
CCGTACAGCCCGAGTGGCAAGGCAACCGGATCGGCCAACGGGTCATGGAAGCAGCCCTCGCCGCCATCCGGGCCGATTCTCCCGGCGCCTGGGTCTATCTGTTCACGTACAAGCAAGGCTTCTACGAGCGGCTCGGCTTCGGCAAGGAGTCCGTCACCATGCGGAAGGTGTAGCACTGAAGTGTGCTACCCGTGCGGACCAAGGCGGAAGCAGGATCGACACTCGATACCGGCCGTCTCGGACCTCGCCCAGGGCGTCCGGGCTTGAATACACGAGCCTTGGCTTCAGTCCCATTTTCGCGACGTCGATCTCGCCGGTTACCGTCTTCGGCTGGTCGGACAGGTTGAAGACGTTCGCCACGAACGCGTTCTCGTTGGGCAGAACGTGGAAGTGGATCTCCTCGTCGATGCCGTAAAACTCACCTCTTTTGAAGAAAGCCTCCCATTCGCGGTAGCGCTTCATTGCCGCCTTCTGCGCCGCGACGACCGCCGGGTTGGGGCTGGTTCCTCCGATGCCGAGATGGCGACAGGTCGAGGCGTACCACCACAGGACCACGCAATCTTCGTCGTCTTGGTTGAGGTTGATGTGGAGGTAGAGCGGCACATTGCAGCCGAGGTTGTAGTAGTAGAGCGACCGGGCCCGGCCCTGCTTCAGATCGGCGAGGGGATCCCACATCAGTTCGAAGCCCCAATTCTCGTCGTAGCTTCCGGACAAGCCGTACTTGTAGTACACCGGGGTCATCCGGACCGTGCTTCCTCCCGCGATCGGGTCGTGCATCTCGATCAGCACCTTGGGGTATTTGGCGTGAATCCGTTGAGCCAAACCGGCCACCGCACGAATCTGGTCTTCGTATCGATATGGGACTGGATGCCCGTGATGGGGGTTCATGCATCCGCCGTTCCACCAATCGCCGTCGAACATCAGGAAGACGGCCCCGTCCGCGCAATTGGCCAGCAGACGCCGCTCGGCCTCGTCCAGGTACGCCTTCGAGCCGACGCACAGGAGCGGATCGGGAGGCAGGTCCGATTTGGTAGCGCGCTTGGCGATCTTCTCGAAAGCGGCAGACTCCTTCGACGACACCTGACTCGCCTCATAGACCTCGATCTCGTCAAGCCGCGGCATGTCCGATCCGCCTTTGAGGAGTTCGACCCGGATCCACCGAGCCGAACATGGCAGAAAGGTAAAGGTTCGTTCCGTTTGAAGCGGCTCGCCACGGCTCTGGGCCACGACTTGCCAACTCAGAGCGTCCGAACTGTCGGCATACTTGGTCGCGGCGAGGATCCGAATATCGGTCGCCGCACGGTCGTCGTACTGCAGGCCGTGGTCGTTGCCGATCCGGACCTCGGAGACCTGGTGAACCGATCCAAGATCGACTTCGGCCCATGCCGGCATCGTCTCCGCGATCCAACTAGCGCCGTTCCCGTACCAGCCATCGTTGAGATGGGACACCTGATGGAGCGGGTTCTGCCCCTTCGCGAAGACCGACGAAGCCTTAGCCTTGGCGGATGGCAGGAGGGCAAGATTGCGCCTGCCGCGTCGCACTGCCGGCACTTTGAGGGCTTCAGGAGTCACGTTTTCGCTGGGCGGAGGGATGCGCTTCGCGGCCACCGGCCACGTCTTGACCGCGCCGAGTCCCCAACTGAAATGGTGCGATAGCCAAGTCGCCAAAGGACAGTGCAATGCCAGTTTCAGTCCGTATTTGGCTCGAATCTCCTCCACAAACGTCTTGCGTGGACCGAGCCACTTCTCGCCCCAATTGAAGGTGCCGAAGTCGTCGTCCCAGCCCGGATCGAGATAGAGCGCCTCGCAGCTATAGTCGTGCCCCTTTCGCGCCTCGTCCTCGACGATCGCCTTGGTGTATCGGTGAGCACGGTCCTCCCAGGCGCCGTTCATGTCGTATAGCTGCTCCCAATGGACGGGCGGATTGTAGTCGGCGGGGAATCGGCATCCCCTTTCGTCGAGCAGCGTCCGGTAAGCATAGCTCGCCTCGTTGTAACCGCCCTTCGAAGTCTGATAGGTGACGACGCCGAGATCGACCGAACTCCCGGGCCGGATCCGGGTCAATGCAGCCGGCTCGCCGGATAGCATGCATGCGCCGCCAAACCGGAGTGATTCGCCCTCTTCTGTCTTCTCGTGCGAGACGACGCTGAACAGCATGTTATCCTGACAGAACGTGGAAATGCAAAGGGCAGCCTCGCCGTGGGTCCAAACCCACGCCTCGGACCGCCGATGTCGGGATGGCGCTTCGTTGTACTGCTGGTCCTTGTTCACGGTCGGCTCGTATCCCGACTTGGTGACGAGGTCTTCGATCGTGAAATCGTTGTCGGAGCCCTTGGCATCGGACGCCCGAACCCGCAGCGGCGCCGCGATCCACCGGTCTCCACCAAGTTCGGGAAGCACGGTTCCATGCCCGTCGGTGACGCGTCGCCGGAATCCGGCCTCGAAGTCGGACAGCGAGATCAGCGACTTGCCCGGATTGTGAAGCACGATCCTCTCTTCCATCCTCGTGCGGTCGAGGGGCAAGATGAGCGTGTGGACGAGATGCAGCCCCGCCAACTCCCCTTCGATGCGGATCGAGTCGCCATTGAGGACGACGGTCGGATGTTCGAGGCCGTAGTGAACGACTTGCCCGGTCCGGTTTGTACGGTCGGCGCGATACAGATAGGCTCCTTCAGCAGGACGAAAACCGGCTGATTTATCGTCCAGGGCGGCCTCAACCCGTCCGGATACGACCGATATCGTCAGGCGATAAGCGGCATTCTCGACGCTGCATGGCGACGACAAAGAGAGAGTCATCATCGTGTTCCCCACGGAATGGCCCGTGACGCCACCCAGTAAGAGCGAGCTAACCAAAGGCATGAGCAAAGTGCACATCACGGTATCTCCACCTTATCACTCCTCCGGTCCGGCGAGAAGGATTTCCTCGTTCTCGAGGCGGCTCCGATGCCCTTCGGGGGAGGCCCGTGTGAGAGGTTAGGGGATGTCCGTGCGTCTCTAGGGGTACCCGTAGGCGCCCGCGGCACACCTATGATTGGTATCTGCCCGCTCTGAAGCGGTTGCATCGAAGTTCAGTAGCCACCTTGTTGAGGTTTGGCGCACGAGGCGACGGATGTTTGTCCCGGCGATTCGCTTGCAGGCTCCCACAGCCCAACAGGCATGCCTCACCCCAGCAGTAGGTTCAGAATGGGTTCACGTAGAGGACTTGGTTTGCCGACTCGAGTCTAGTGAGGCGGTGACGCGCTTGCCCGGCGTTTGCACCGAAGGGCCCTTGCGCCGGGATGATCATCCGTCGACAAACCACTACAAGTGGGTGGCTCTCGTACAAGGCTGTGGCCGAGACCGGACGTGCGAAGTGAATGCCGTACCGATGGGGCGGGACTTGTGCGTTGGATGATGGACAGAGACTGGCTGACAGTGCATGGGCCGACTTGATTCGTGGCCCTCGATAGCGGACACTTGGGGCTGCCACGAGCGCCCGATCCTCGGGATCGGAAGATTGACGGGGTAGGTCGGGCAGTCGCGATAGAGTCGAGGGGCACGTTCGAGGGCGGGCCAATCACGGGATAGGCGTCTCCCGACCAGTCGCCCCTGACAAGCGCCTTTGTGAGCCACTGGAGAAACAATGACCGCTACTTTTGCTGCCCTTGCCTGGGTGCTTTCCATCCAGCAGATTGTGCCGGGGCAACCACACGTCACGCCGGTCTTGATGCCGCAAGACGTCTCCCTTGGCGTCGACATAGGGTCAGTACAGGTGACGGCGGCAGAAGCCGCGCATATCGCGGTGGAAAAGAGTCCCAAGTTGCGACTCGCACGTGCGCAACTGCTTGGAGCACACGGAAACACGATCCAAGCTCGAAGCGGTCTGCTGCCAAGCGTCAGTTTGAACTCATCTCGAACCAGCGTCACCTCCATCCGAGGAGGTGGAAACTCCGCAAACGGAGGCGGAGGAGGCAACTCCACTTCAGCCGATCTGTCTGCAAGCCAACTTCTGTTCGACTTTGGGCACACCGTGGCGCTCACGAGACAGGCGATGGCCAGCGAGAAGGCGGCTTTCCACGCATTGGGCAGGGCCGAAGACGACCTGATCTTCCAGACGAAACTGGCTTACTACTTGCTATCGCTGAACGCGGGGCTAGTCGGCGTTCAGGAAGCCAACGTGAAAGACCGACAGGCTCAGCTTGATCTGGCTCAGGCACGCGTGACCGCCGGCCCCGGCGAACCATCAGATCTCTTGGCCGCCCAAACCAATCTGGCGGAAGCCATCCAGCAACTTGTGCTCGCTCGCAGCGTGGCGCTTTCCGCAAGGATCGCGCTAGCGATCGCGATCGGCATCGACCCGAGGACTCCAATCTCGGAATCGGACTCCGCCGAACCTGGTATCGCCGCCGATTTCGCCGGCCTCTATAGGCAGGCACTGGAAACCCGGCCAGACCTCCTGCAATCGATACAGCTGCTAAGGGCGGCTGGATACGAGGTCGAGGCGTCCAGGACGGTTACCGCTCCCGCCTTGAGTATTGGTGCGGGTTACTCGGCGAGCGGTCCGAACGATTTCAGCACGAACCGGTCGACCTCATTGGGGATCAGCCTGAGTTGGGCGATCTTCGACGGCTTCAATTCTCGCGGCAAGAGGATCGCGGCACAAGCCGATCTCGATACCGCGAAGGCCAACTTGGCCGAGCTTCAGCTTTCCATCGGCTCAGACGTGGCGACCGCATGGTCTGCCCTTCAATACGCCCAACAGCGGCTCCCGATTACTCAAGGTGAACTGACCAATGCGACCGAGAGCCTTCGCATTGCAGCCGGACGATACAAGGCCGGCATCGGCCCGTTCCTTGGCGTCACCGACGCAGAGGCCTCCCTTGTGACCGCTCGACAGGCGGTCGTGTCGGCCAACACCTCCGTCTCAGTAGCGTTAGCTACTTTGAGACATGCCGTTGGAGATGTGAGGTGAAGAGCGAATTGGCACTCCGTCAGGCAAAACTATGACCACAGATTCATCACAAAGAGCGGCCGTGCCCACCCAGACGCCCAATTCTGGCGTAGTGTCAGCGGCGAAGAGAAAGAAGGGCCCGGCGAAGAAGGTCGTCACCTGGTCTGTCACGGTGGTCATTCTCGGCCTCTTGGCGTTCTGGGGCTGGGGCAAACTGCATGCCGCGCCAAATTTGCAGATGGTTACGGCCAAGGTCGCTCGTGGAGATCTCGTAGAGACCGTTTCGGCAACGGGCAGTATCACCGCCCAGACGGGTGCGGAAGTCCACGTCGGCTCTCAGATCGTGGGCCGGATCAAACGCCTCACGACGGACGTCGGCAGCTATGTAAAGGCCGGGCAACTTGTCGCCGAACTGGATCTCCCGGACCTGCAAGACCAGCTCAACCAATCAGAAGCCGCCCTCGCGCAGGCTCAGACCAGGTACGCCCAGCAAATATCGGGCGTCAACATCGTCGTAACTCAGACGTCCTCCTCACTGGACGTAGCTCGCCAGGCGGTGACGAGCGCACAGAAGAAACTGCTGGTTGCCGACGCCAACGCGACGCTCCAAAAGCAGCAGACCCCAAGCGATATCGAGAAGGCAAGAACCGCGCTCTCAACCACCCAATCGGCTCTAGCCCAAACGCAAGCTGACACGGATCTTGAGGTGAATACGGCCCAAGAAGGGGTCGTCCAAGCCCAGGCAAATGCGACCAATTCGGCGATCAGCCTGGTCAGCGCTCAGAGCCTATTCGACCAGGGCTTTTCCGCCAAGACGGATCTTGACACAGCAAAGGCCGTGGACGGGGTCAACCAGTCGCAGGTACGAGCGGCCACTCACAACTTGGGGCTGGTCAGCCAAAAGGTCACCGCTGACTTGCATGCTGCCAAGGATTCGGTGCATTCAGCTCAAGCGGCCTTCCTAGCGGCCAAGGCCGAGACTCAAACGGTCCTTGCCAGGAACGCTGACGTCGGCGACGCCGAGGCAGCAGTCAAGCAAGCAAACGCCAACTTGCTCGCTGCAGTGGCGAATGGCGGGAACGACACGCTCAAGCGTCAAGACGTTCAAACCGCTTCGGAGGCGGTCACTCAGGCTCAGGGCTTGGTTGCATACAGCAAAGCACAGATGGACAAGTCCTTCATCCGGTCCCCTATTTCCGGAACAGTCCTCCAGTTGTCCGCGCAGCAAGGGGAGACCGTCTCCGCTGGCTTGACCACGCAAACGCTCTTGATCGTTGCCGACTTGAAGCGCCTGGAGGTCGACGCGTTCGTGGACGAGACCGATATCGGCAAGATCGCTCTGGGCCAATCGGCGCTCTGCACCGTCAGTGCGTTCCCCGGAAGGAACTTCCCGGGGAAGATCACCAAGATCGCCTCCGGATCCACCATCCAGCTTGCAGTAGTCACCTACGACGTGACGGTCACGATCGAGGATCCTCAGCACCAACTTAAGCCGGACATGACGGCCAAAGTGACGATAGAGACGGGTCACCTGAGGGGAGCTTTACTGGTTCCCGCAGTTGCCATTCAGTTGGGAACCCGTGGCACATCCGTGAACGTCCTGCAAACGGTTGACGGCAAGCCGAAGATTGTCTCCAAGCCGGTCAAGACTGGTGGCACCGACGGACTCAACATCGAAATCCTGTCTGGCTTGAAGGAGGGGGACACCATCGTGCTTGCCGGTGGAACTCCTACCCCTACTCGGACTGCCTCTTCACCATTTGGCTCTGCCAGGGGAGGGCCGGGTGGACGCTAAGGAAGGCTTGCTCCTCCGGCTTCGAGACATCCTAAAGATCTATATCATGGGTGGGCAAGAGGTCCGCGCCTTGGACGGGGTCGACCTCGATGTGAATGTCGGGGAGTTTGTGTCCATCATGGGTCCCTCCGGATCTGGGAAGTCGACAATGATGAACATGATCGGGTGCCTGGACGTGCCGACCAGCGGTTCTTACCAGATCGATGGCGCCGAGGTCTCGGATCTCGACGACGACGAGTTGGCGTCGATCCGCAACCGCAAGATCGGCTTTGTGTTTCAGGGGTTCAACCTGATCGCGCGCACGTCCGCCCTCGAGAACGTCGAGCTGCCCCTGCTGTATGGCCGCCAGAAGGATCGTAGAGCAGCCGCGACCGCCGCGTTGGTTCGCGTAGGGCTTGGCGACCGTCTCGATCACACTTCGAGCGAGCTATCGGGCGGACAGCAACAGCGTGTGGCGATCGCGAGAGCAATTGTCTCAAAGCCTCGCCTGATCCTGGCCGACGAGCCGACCGGGAACATCTCGACCCTTCAGAGCGAGGAGATCATGCAGATCTTTCAGGAGTTGAACGACGACGGAGTCACGATCGTGATGGTCACCCACGAGTTGGACATCGCCAAACACGGCAAGCGGTGTGTGGACATGCGGGACGGCAAGATCGTGGACGATCAACCGGTGGCCGACCGGCTCTTGGCAAAGGAGATGATCGAGGAACTCAAGAAGCCTCGCCCGACCTCCAAACAGGTCGTCGCGGTAGGAGCCTAACATGGGGATCCTCGAATATTTCCGCCTTGCGATTCGGGCGCTCAAGAGCAACAAGATGCGCACCGCATTGACCATGCTGGGAATCAGCATCGGAGTTGCGGTCACAATTCTCGTCGTCGCCATTGGCGAGGGCGCGACCAAGAGCGTCGCCGACCAAGTCAACGGGATGGGAACGAACCTACTTACTGTCCACCAAGGTCCGCGTGAGATGAGGCTGACCGCTGCTGCGAGGACGGCCCCGACTCAGTCGCAGAACACGCTCACCTTGGACGACGCGGACATGGTGATGAAGCTGTATCCGGACACCATCGCGGCCGTCGCTCCGCAGGTTAGGGGTTCCATTCAGATTCGTCTCTTTGGAGCGAATGCCACATCATCGGTCTTGGGTACGACGCCGTCCTACCTGGCCGTCAACAACCAGTCAGTGCGAAAGGGTCGGTTCTTCACTTCGATGGAGAACGAGAGCAATCTCAAGGTATGCGTGCTCGGAAGCACTGCGGCGGAGAACCTAACCGGCAATGCTAATGCGGACTTAACCGGCCAGAACATCTCGGTGAACCGTGATGACTACCTGGTTGTTGGAATGCTGACCACCAAGGGTACGGGACAGGGTGGGCAAGATCCGGACGACGTCGTGATCATCCCCGTGTCGACGGCTATGCAGCGAGTGCTCGGCGTTACCGGCATTAGCGACTTTTCGATCAGTTGCGTATCGCCTGAGTTGATGACATTGGCGCAGCAAGAGGTCACCTCACTACTTCGTCAGAGACATCATCTGCAGCCGCCCTTCCCCCAGAACGACGACTTCAGGGTCGCCAATCAGACGGATCTGCTTGCACGGTCGGAGAGTGTGACCAAGACGATGACCACGTTGCTGACGGCAGTTGCGGTTATCTCGCTGATCGTTGGCGGTATCGGCATCATGAACGTCATGCTGATGTCGGTTAAGGAGCGCACGCGCGAGATCGGCATCCGTAAGGCCATTGGCGCAAGGTCGCGCGACATCCTGATGCAGTTCCTTACCGAAGCAAGCATCATCTCGATTCTGGGCGGGCTACAGGGCGTGCTGCTTGGCGTCGTTGGCGCCCTCTTGCTTGCATCTTTCGGGGGTTGGAATGCCATCGTCAGCCCAACGGCGCTCGTTATCGCCCTTGTTGTTTCGGCAAGTGTTGGCATCTTCTTCGGAATCCACCCCGCCCAGAAGGCGGCGAGCATGCACCCGATCGATGCACTCCGGTATGAATGAACGCTCATTGGCGCGCAACGACGTTTTGCTTGGTCAGTACGCTTGGAGGACCCCAACATGAGCGCTTCGCCTTTCTGGACTCTGAAACCAGCTGACCTGTTTAGGGAACTCGATAGCGGAGAGTCCGGATTGAAGGCCGATGTTGTGGTCCGGAGGCTCTCCGAGCTTCCCAAGGTTCGTGCGAAACAGGGATCGTGGCGCTTTGTTCGCCTATTCTTGGCCCAGTTCCAAAGCCCGATCATCGTGATACTGTTGTTTGCCGCGAGCGTATCGGTCCTCCTCGGCGACCAGACGACGGCGTCCATCATATTCGTCATCGTCTTCGCCAGCGGCGGACTCGGGTTCTGGCAGGAGCAGCATGCGGCCGATGCGGTCCAGAAGCTGCTGGCCCTAGTACAGATCAACGCGAACGTTATCCGAGACGGCAAGTCGGTCGAGGTCGCGGTCTCGCATGTCGTCCCCGGCGACGTTTTCCTGCTGGATGCGGGAGATATCGTACCGGCCGACAGCGTCCTCTTCGAGTCGACCGACCTGTTCGTCGACGAGGCCTCGCTGACCGGCGAACCGTTTCCAGTGGAAAAGAAGGCCGGGGTGCTTCCTGAGGACACCGGACTCAGCCGGCGAACGAATACCGTGTTTTTGGGAACGAATGTCATCAGCGGTTCCGCCAAGGCTCTCGCCGTTCACGTGGGAAAGGAAACGGAGTTTGGAAAGGTCTCTGAATCGCTCAGAGTCCGCCCGGCAGAGACTGAGTTTGAGCACGGAATACGGAGATTCGGATACATGCTGATGGAAGTAACTCTCCTGCTCGTTCTCGTGATGTTCGCGGTGAACGTCTACTACCACAAGCCGGTCATCGACTCGCTTCTCTTCTCGTTGGCGATCGCGGTCGGCCTCACGCCCCAATTGCTGCCGGCGATTATCAGTGTCAACCTGGCTCAGGGCGCCAAGCGAATGGCCGAGAAGAAGGTCATCGTCAAACGCCTCGCATCCATCGAAAACTTTGGCAGCATGGATGTTCTTTGCTCGGACAAGACGGGCACACTCACCGATGGAACGGTTCGGCTCGACGGGTCAGTCGGCCCCGGCGGCGCGCCCAACGACAAAGTACACCTGTTTGGCTACCTCAACTCCTACTTTCAGACCGGATACCGAAACCCGGTCGATGCCGCCATTTTGGGCACCGGCGATCAAGACATCTCTGGATACACGAAGCTTCGTGAGCAGCCATACGATTTCACCCGCAAGCGCCTGACCGTTCTGCTCCAGAAGGATGCGCATTCGATGGCGATCACAAAAGGGGCCCTCGCGAAAATACTCGAGGTCTGCAAGACGGTCGAGAAGGACGACGGCACCATCGTCGACATCGACCCCGAACATGATGCGATCGAGAAGCAGTATGAAGAGGTGAGCCGTCGCGGACTACGCGCGATCGGAATCGCGTATCGGCAATTCGATCAAACGCCCAATGGCGATGTCGAAAGCGGCATGACCTACTTAGGTCTGTTGCTCTTTAGCGATCCGTTACGCCCGGAGATCGTCAAGACGCTCGGAAACCTCTCCAAACTGGGGGTCGCAGTCAAATTCGTAACCGGCGATAACCGATTTGTGGCCGCCGAAGTCGTTCGCCAGGCTGGCGTCACGAGTCCCAAGGTCTTGACCGGGCCCGACATGCACAAGATGAGCGACGAGGCGCTTCGGGCGACCGTCGGCTCCGTCGACGTGTTCGCCGAAGTCGAGCCGAATCAAAAAGCGAGAATCATTGTGTATCTGCAGCAGGCGGGGCACGTCGTCGGTCACTTGGGCGATGGAATCAACGACGCCTCCGCGATTCACGCCGCCGATGTTGGGATTTCGGTGTCGAATGGGGCGGACGTGGCCAAGGATGCGGCCGACATCGTGTTAATGGAGAAAGACCTTGGCGTCCTAGAGGACGGTATTCGCGAGGGTCGCGTTACCTTTGCCAACACGCTCAAATACGTGTTCATGGCGACGAGTGCGAACTTCGGAAACATGTTCAGCATGGCGGGGGCCTCACTGTTTCTGAAGTTCCTTCCTATGCTCCCGACCCAGATCATGCTGGGGAACTTCATGACCGATCTCCCTGAAATGACGATCTCCAGCGACAACGTCGATCAGGAGTGGACCAGTTCTCCGCGCCGGTGGGATATCGGTTTCATCAAACGTTTCATGGTCGTGTTTGGGCTGGCAAACTCCACATGCGACTACCTCACCTTTGGGATGCTGCTCTTCATCCTTCATGCAAGTCCAACCCAGTTTCGGACGGGCTGGTTCATCGAGAACGTGGTGACGGCGGCGCTGATCGTTCTGGTCGTCAGAACTCGTCGACCGTTCTTCCGAAGCAAGCCAGGCAAGTGGTTGATTGTCGCGACGGTCGCCAGTGTCTTCGTCGTGCTTGCGATGCCATACTCGCCGATCGCGAGGACGCTTGGTCTAGAGCCGCTGCCTGCCATCTTCCTTGCGATGTTAGCCGGCGTTACCGCCTTCTACGTTGTTGTGACCGAGACCGCGAAGCACTTCTTCTACCGGGCGATCCGGGTCTGACAGGCTCTTGTTCTGGGCGTTCCATGCCCAGATGCCAGTCCGCTGGAGCAACCTCGTTGGCGCCTCAGTCACAGAAGACCGATTCCTGCTCATCGCGGAGATCAATCCGTGCGTCGGTAACCCGAGTCCAGGCGTGAAGACAGCCAATCGCCAACCCGCCGACTAGAAGTGAGATCGTCCATGAATATCCAGTCGGAAGGTAGTTGTCCAACCAGAGGCCGATCGCCCACCCGAGCAATGCCGGAACGACGATCGGCCAGACGATGAGGGTGGCCGGACCAGAGCCAAGCCACAGTTTCCGATCGCTGGTTTGCGTGGTGAGCTTGGGCAACGGGCTCCCTGCGAGCACCTCGAAGGACTGACGGCTCATGGAAGCATTGCTTACTGGCTGGTTATTCATATTGGTAATTCTCCTGGCGGAGTAGTAGTCAGGATTCCGGATTCGGCGACAGCCACGAGAGCTTCGCGATGGTCTTCGTTGCAGCCCATCAGAGTTCCCAGCCCCAGTGAGGCAAGACGGACGTATACGCTTTCTCTATACACATTGGACTCTTGCACGCCCAATCGCCAGTCCGCCCTTTCCTGTCTATTCATTTGTGGACACCGAGCAGAGTCCTCGTGGTTTCAGCATTGGAGTTGCACCGAAGGTAGAGTTGCTGGAATGCGGCTCTCCGCCCGGCCGTCAGTGCGGGAACTTCCAATCCCTAGAACACGACCAAGCGGTCTTCTTCGAATCGGGTCTGACGAATACACTCAAGCTTTGCTCTCGGGCGCCCCGCCGTCTAGACATGCGAGGATCGTCTCGATCACCCGTTTCGTCTCGTTTGGATCCCTAACCCGGATGGAGGCCGCACCCGCCTCTTTAGCCGGATAGTCGTTACCGCCGGGGAACAGAGCGTCCCCAACAAAAACCATGTCCGCGATAGCGATTCCGAGGAGATCCCGAAGCTTTCTGATCCCATAGCCCTTGTCGATGCCTGGCTTGGTGATGTCGACGGAAGTCGTTCCACCGAGTCGAACCGAGAATTCCGGAATGGAGTGAGCCAAAAGCTCCTTGACCCTCCTCCTCTTGGCGAAATTGGGATCCCACCTCTTTTTCTCTTCGAGGGGCGCCTGTTGGCCGAGGGCAGAAAACGTGATCTGACTTCCCCGATCCTCGATGCGGTCGCCCCAAGTCTTCGTTACGCCGCAATCCGATTGATCGATGGCCAGTTGAAGCGACAGTAGAATCTTCTCTTTCTCCTCATCGGTGAGGTCCTCCGCGTAGAGCCGCTTCCACCCGGAATCGTATTCGTAGAACTTTGTTCCACACGTCGGCAAGAGTGAAAGGCGCTTCAGATCTGGTTCGGGAGCAAGATTGGAAAGCAGCTGTTCTTCGAATTGGGGCCAATTGCCTCCAGAAATGACGGCGACTCTTGCTACGCCAAGCAACGCTCCGAGCAGCCCGTGCATTTCTGCGTCGACTGGCGACTTGCTTTCCGCGAGCGTTCCATCTAAGTCGAAGACGACTAGCTTCTTCAATGCTTCGCCGGCCCCTTGGGCAGCGTTCTAGATCGGGTCATGGTTGACTCCTTTCCCCTTCCACACGCCCATCGTCGTCAGTGTGGCGCAGGTCGTTGCATAGCTAGTGTGCAGTACGGTTCGAATGCCAAGGCTCTCCGCGACTTGGACAAACAACGGGGTGTTTTCCACATACGCGATTCGGCTAACCGGAACCTGAGCTACGTCTAGCGCAAGCTTGAAGATGTCCGGATCGGGCTTGCGGATATGCACAAAACACGAGGAGATGAAGCAGTCGACGAAACTGGCTAGACCGAACTTCTGGATGCGATAGGCGTTCAGTTCTCTCCCTTCGTTACTGACCGCTACGATCTTCTGGCCGTGATGCGACCTGAGCCTGGAAACCATCTCGATCATCTCGGGGAACGGCTCCGACTGGGCAAACATGAAGTCTCGGAATTGATCCTGGGTGAACACTCGTTTCTCGTTGAAAACGACGAAGTCCAGGTATTCGTCGAGAGTGATCCTCCCCTCTTCGAAGGGCTCCACCTTGAGGTGATGCCGATCGTTCAGCGAGGCATATTCGATATCAAAGAACTCCGCCGCCCTCTTTCGAGCATCGTGATCCCAACCGTCGTTGAGAAGAACGTCGCCGATATCCACAAACACGCAGGTCACCGCAGCCTCTACTTTCATCGTCCATTCACCCCGTTTTCTCGACCGCACATCATTCGTTGCGGCTACACCATCGCTTCGGCGTTTGCTCCTAAGCCCGCGAAATCACGATTGCCGGTGTCTGCAAGCAATGGAGTTCGTGTTAGCTCTGGTCGATGTGCCGAATGCGCTATCCCCTAACGAACGGAAGCCTCACCAGCCGGCCGCTCAACCCAATATCCGTGGCGATTGTAATGTCCATGAAGCCTAGTCTCGTAATCCCGGGTCAGGAGAGACTCGCCCGTAAACTCCGGGGATTGCTTGATCGCTTCACGAGTGAGGTTTACGAAGACCTTCGACTCATTCCAGCTAACGCGTTCAATCCATTGCGGTGCGACGAGGATCTTCTTTCCCGGCCACCAATTTCCCGTGTCCACGATCAGGTAACGAATCGCCCAGGTCTCGTCGTCGATCACGAGGCCCTTCACGTTGCCGATGGCGCCATCCAACGCCTGGATGGCGTGGTCGATGACGTCGGCCGTGCTGCGCAGATGAGGGTCCCAGGTCTCTATATCGCGCGTGGATTCCCGCCAGCCATTGCGGCTGGGCTCAAATCGAGGGTAGGCGTAGGGTCCCCACATGTTCGGGCCGCCCCAATAGACGGGCCAGCCGTAGAAGCCGTAATATTCGCTCTCGTACTGCCGAGACACCGGCTTGTGAGTGTCCAACGACGGGCTCCCCTCAATCTGCTTCTTGGTCAAGTCGATGATGATATGCTCGGTGTTCTTGTTGACGGAGACTAGGGCATGGGGTGAGATCAGCACTTGCCGGTCGGTGAGCCAGGTTCCGGTATCGGCAACCAAGTATCGGACCACCCATTTGTGGTCGTCAAAGTAGAACTCTCTGACCTTGCCGATGTCTCCATCTAGGCTGTTCAGCTTGTAGCCTGCGAGTGAATCTGCTGTGATGAACATAGTCGTTTTCCTTTTGGTCCCTTCGTTTCTCGCGCGTTCGTCGTTTAAATCCCGACGTCATGGCGATCGAGAATCTCGTTTCATCCGGTTGATCCGTCTCCCGTCTCCTTGGCGGATTTGGCGAGACTGGCACGCGACCTCGGCACTTGCCCACGATCCGGACTCGTATCCGTGTGACTTCGGCGTCGAATGGAAGTCGTTGCCCTGCAGAATTCCAACGCCGATAGACGGCCCAGCCAGGGCAGGCGGCATAGGGATCGCGCGGTCGTGAGCTCTCCGCCTGGTCCTTCTAGCAAGCCCGATGCCTTCACTCGAATGTCGCCACCCGCCGGCGGCGGGCTTTACGGTGATTCGACGAAGCGTGAGATGCAACTACCCTATCTCTTGCGATCGCGCTTGGCGCGACTCCCGCAACGAGCACGAACTCAACGGATACGGTCGTGTTCATCTACGTGATACAAGGTAGCCCTTCATAGGTTGACGTGCCAGTCCGCTCTTTTCTGTCTATCGATCCACGTACAACGATAGGAGTCGCACTCCACGGAGGATAGGCAGGAACTGGTGATGCCGTGCCACGGTCGTATACAGCTAGATGCGAAGCGGATACTCGTCGTGGCTTTGGAAACGACAAATGGCGGTGCGTTCTCTCGACGCTAGCTTGAGACGTTATTCGACATGTCGCATAAATGTCAAGTAAACTGTCAACTGTGCCCACCATCGACGACTACGCACCGCTGGCGCCGTTCACGCTTGACGAACTCGTGAGCGCGTGCAATGCCATTCTGCGTGAGAAGCCCAGCATGGCAGTCCAGGGGCGTACCGTTCGCTACTACATCTCCACAGGCCTGCTGCCGCCACCCAGCGGCGCTCCGAAATACGCTCGATACGGCGTCGAGCATTTGAAACGGGTTGTAGCCATACGGCGTTGGCTGGATGCTGGTTTGACTCTGGAACAAGCATCCGAACGTATCCAACGTGGGGAGCATGGGGGCGAGACTCAGACGATTCAGCGCAAACCGGCTCCCGCAGACGCATCCCGATTGTTTTTTCGCGAAGACCGTTTGGAGCCGTGGCCGTCGGTCCATCGCATTCCGCTGTCCGAGCACAGCACGCTCGAGATTCCGATGAACCAAGACGTAAGAGAGGAACTCGAACAGGCACTCGTGACGATCCGGCGACTCCTGAAAAGCCTTTAACCGACAGCACTTGACATAGTGTCGTTTAATGTCGTATAATAGAGATATCAGGGGTCACGCATCTTCGCGAGATTCCAGGAGGACCCGAATGAACCAGCAGACCACGCAGCTACCCGGCCTCGAAGCCGTCGTAACCACCCACCGAGACGAACACCGTGGGTTGCTCCTTGCCAATTTGAAGGCTCTGGATGCAAAGGACCGGCCGCCGCGCGCTCCCATGAAAGTTGCACTTGTCATCGACCGAAGCGGTTCGATGGCAGGCGACCAGTTGGAGATCACCAAGCTCGCCGTCGCCAAGTTCATTCGCTCGCTGGATGCAGACGACCAGGTTGCAATCGTCACGTACGACCATAAAATCGACTTGGTCAGCGGACTTACAGAGCCGAGCGAAATGCTCGCCAGTTCCGTCGAATCGATCCAGGCAGGGGGATCGACGGATCTGTACGGAGGTTGGGTGATGGGCGCCAAGATCGTGGGCAAGGGCGGCAGGGTGATCCTGCTTTCCGATGGTCAGGCCAATGCCGGGAGGTTCCAAGACGGCCCCACCTTGGCGCAGCACGCCGCCCTTTCGTACGAACAGTACGGAGTCACGACCACGACGGTCGGTGTTGGTCTCGACTATGACGAGGGACTGATGGCGGGCATGGCTCGGTCCGGCGGGGGTGCGCACTACTTCGCCCACACGGCGGATGCGATCATCGACGCATTCAGCTTGGAGCGCTACTCCGTTGCCTCGGTGGTCCTTGCCAGCGTCAGCTTAAGGTGCAATGGGGTCACCGAGCAAATGGGCCACTTTTGGAGCGGCGAGACGAAGAACAGGGTCTTCGCGGTCGTCGACTTGGCGGGGACCACGCTATCGGTCCGCTACTTGGAGAAGGCGACCGGCCAGACCTATACCGAGTTTCTGACCATGCCTTCCGAGTTCGGATACTCAGAGGACGTCAAGCTCGAGTACCTGCTTCAACAAGCCGGCGAAGCGGAGGGTGAGATGCTGCGTGTAAGGGACCCGCGATCCGCCACCGAGATGCGGGAACGCTTGCGCGGCATCGTGCTCGCCCTACTGAGCCACCCGTCAAGCGACGAACCGGCAGTTGCCGCAGTCGTCGATCGCCTGCGCGCCTCCATCCAGCGTCTAGAGCGTTTGGAGCGAAACTACGTCGAAGAGGAGGCGGTGATGCACCGGAAGAGGAGCATGCAGTCCAGCTACAACCTTCGCGAAGGGGCCAAGGCGTTCTCATCGTTCAAAGACGAGTTGGAGATGTCGGAAGTCGCTCGCAGGAGCCTCGAAGCCATTATCGATGAACTCCTCCCGACGGTGGATACAAAAGCCCTCGCCCTTGCCCCTGTCGACCGGTGGATACAGTGGGAAGCGATCCCGGTGAACGTCACCGACAACGAGATCTTCGTCGAAATGGAAGACCCCCGCCGTGGCTTCGTCCTGTCGGAAATCGAGAAGGCGACCCATCGAAAGGTGACGTCGACGTTCTGCAACGTCAAGCGAGCCCAGATCGTCGAGATCCTGAAGGCCCACGTCTAGAGCAAATCGAATCGTGCCTACCTCACAGCGCCATGGCGTGCAATTCGAGGCGCCGGATGTTCGTCCCGGCGTTTCGTTTGCAGTTGCCCGCAGCCCAACAGGCATGCCTCACCCCTGCAGTAGGTTCAGAATGGGTTCGCGCCGAGGGCTTGGTTTTCCGGCTCGTGTGTTGTGAGGCGGTAACTCCCTTACGCGGCGTCGGCGCCAGATGGCCCTTGCGCGGGGACGAGCATCCTGCGACTCTGCAGGCTACGAGAGGGGGTGGCTCCCTTACTCGGCGTCTGTTCCGAAAGGCACTTGAGCGGGGGAAAAAATGCGACAACTACAGATGATTGCGAGGGTGGGCCAATGGTCAATGGCAACACATGCCGGCTTTGTGGCGTAACCTAGCGACACCGATGCTCGACGTTTGGATAGGCGATTGCCTTCTGCTCCTTGCCATACCCACCTACATGGCGTTCGTTATTCAACGCATACGACCTAGCCTGCTACCCGGCGATGGCATCCAGTTCGAGAACACTGGACGCCTTCAAGCTGAATATGAGAAGCGATACCGAATGAGGCTCCTTTTTCTCCGGTTAGCGCCCGCCCTAATCGCTATCTACTTCCTGATCCGGATCGTACTCTGGCCAGGCGATCGAGACGCAGACGGCCCGAGCCTTGTTTCGCTGCTTATCGCCGTCTTTACCGTCTATGTGGCATCGATGGTCGGCACGGTCGTCGTTCGGATTCGTCAAGAACGGGTTTTCGTCCTGGCGCATCCCCTCTTTCAAGACTCCTTCCTACCCGTGCGCCCTCGCGTTCTCGCAGCTCTCCCATGGGCTTTGTCGCTCGGAGTACTCATTGCCAGCCTCCTCGTTGAGGACATGGGAGCCCGGCTTGCCCTGCTGGGATTGGGAGTGGTGGGGATGGTCATCGGTTCAAAGCTTCGATACCGCCAGATCAGCCACTCGCGCTTCGAACTGCCTTGGGACGAGCCGATGGGGAGCAGGATCGCAGAGGTCGTGGAGCAGTTTGGCCTCACACCGAAGAAGCTGGTCCTCCTCCCCAGTCTGGTTGCGAACGCCGCCGCGATGCCCGATGGAACGGTGGTTGTGACGAGCGCTCTACGGACCCTCGCCACTCCGGCCGAAGTTGCCTCCGTCGTCGCCCATGAGCTGTCGCATGTCCGTGATAGCGAGGCCAAGAAATGGAGGTGGTTGAGAGTGATCTCGTTTATCCCGCTTGGGGCGCTTGCCGGCCTTGGTATCGGCATCGGCGAGGGAACCCCGTTCGAAGCCTTCGTACCACCCCTCATCGGATTTGGGTTGATGACCCTCGCCATTCTGCCGATTTGGTTTGTCAGTCACCGAACCCGGCCGGCCGAGTTCAAATGCGACGCAGATGCCGCCAGGTTGGGGCTGGGACTTGAACTGGCGTCGTGCCTGAACAAGATCACGCGCTTCATGGGTCAGCCTTCTCATTGGGTCGGCATCGATCGCCACCTACTGACCCACCCGTCCCTCGAGGACCGAACCGCCAGGCTCGTGGCCGCCGTAGGCGAATCGGGTCGCCCGTCGGTTTGAATTCTTGCTACGATAGGCGTAGCGCGAGGTTTCTGTAGACACTCCGGCTGGCAGCGAATCTAGCGCACAGGGCAGCGGACTTTCTCGTGAATCATCCCCGCCCAAAGGCTTTAGGCGACGGACTTTCGTCCCGGCTCCAGAGCTCATTTGGGCCAAGGCCCTTATAGACGAGTCGCCT
>JARLGV010000057.1 GCA_031292555.1 Fimbriimonas sp. | reverse complement strand
GATACTTCGAACATGTTCCTCGCGGTCTCGAACAACCTGACACGCTCCAGCTTCGCGGGCAGCCTCCCATTAAGTCGGCCAAAAATCTCCAGGGTCACAATTTCTGACGACGTGGGACGTCCTTGGAACTCAGGCAGGTCCATGTTGAGGTTCTTGTGGTCGTATCGGTCGACCACCTCTTCATTGACCACTCGGTCGATCAATGCCAAATCGGCAAGCATCCCGGTTGCCGGATCGGGATCACCGGAGACCGTAACCTCCAAGATATAGTTGTGACCGTGGCCCGCCGGATTGTTGCACTTCCCGAAGAGCTCAAGATTCTCGTCGGGCGTCAGGAACGGGCTGTCCAATCGGTGGGCAGCGGCAAACTCATAGCTTCGGGTCAAGGTCATCATGGGTGTGGATTCGGTCAGGTGCAGCTCACCGTAAAAGCCAGGCATCTCTTCGAGGCGCAGTCCAGTCAAATAAACTTCCGATGGCAAGACGCCCGGGGCCCGCAACCGGTCGGCGAAATAGGCCATCAGGTTCTCAAGCGTACTGGAGATCGAATGAAAGTGGCCGACCTCGTCGTTGATGCTCTTGCCGTCGAATTCCGACACAATCGTGCCCCTCAGTACGTCGTCGATCCTCTTGATGTTGACGACCATTCCGGTGTGAGGGTCGACAAATCCCTGAACGGTTACATCCAGCACGTAGTTGTGGCCGTGATTGTACGGAGACGCCCATTTGCCGAACAGGCGGCGGTTCTCAACGTCGGACAGTGACGGAATCCAATAGCGATGGCCGCTGGAAAAGCCGACGCGCCGGGTCATTCGCACAGAATCCGCCATCACTTATCCATACGATACGGCTGAGCCAAAGCTCCCGGGGCCGCCGTTCCTTTGCCCACCAGTACAAGGACTGCCAATGCGACGATGTAGGGCATCGCGATCATGAGTTGAAAGGGCACATGCCAACCATAGGTCTGAAATCGGTATTGGAGGCTGTCGGCGAACCCTACCAGCAGCGCGGCCAAGAAGGCGAAATGCGGTTTCCATCGGCCGAATGTGACCATCGCGATGGCGACGAAGCCGCGTCCCGCGGTCATGTTCTCGGCGAAGCTTCCCGCGATCACCAGCGATAGGTACGCGCCCGAAAGACCGGCGAACAGACCTCCAATGGCCAACGCCTGTAAGCGCAGTTTGTACACCGAGAAACCTGCCGCCTCCGCCGATTTTGGATATTCGCCGCACGATCGGACCGCCAATCCCCAAGCGGTTCGGCGCATGAGATACCAAACGGCGGGGACGCTGACCAGCATCCCCACCATGATCAGGTCAATTCCATGGTAAGCCCCAAGGCGGGGGATGCTGATGAGCTGCATCGTCCCGCCGAACTTCGAGCGAAACAGCGCGCTGGTCAAGCCCATGGCGAATAGGTTAACGGCCGTACCCACTACGACCTGGTCCGCGGCCAGCAGGACCGTGAACACCCCGAAAAGAAGGGTCAGGAGCAACGCGGCGAGTATCGCAGCACCGAGACCGAGCCAAGGATTATGGGTGGCCAGACATGTAAGCATGCCGAAATAGCTGCCAACCAACATGCTGCCCTCGAGCCCGATATCGATCACTCCCGATTGCTGCACGACGATTTCGCCGATTGCCGCCAATGCCACCGGCGCCGAGTACTGGAGTAGGCTTATGAACTCCATCAGGCCTCCACCGCCGGCAATCGGTCTCGATATGCTTTGATGCCGACATATCCCAGCACGGCGACCGCCTGGATAACATAAACTAACGTCGATCCAGTCGGCGTATATCGGGCGAGGTTCTCCGCTCCGGCCAGCAAAGCGCCGAACACCGAGGCGCTCAATATACAGGCAAGAGGATGAAGCCCTCCAAGGAGAGCGACCGGAATTCCCAGGAAACCCCACTGCTGAGAGAAGCCGGTTCCGAGTTGCCCGGACATTCCGAGATACTCGATTCCTCCGGCGAGCCCGCAGAGCGCGCCAGACACGACCATCGCCTGGATCTTTGCGCGCCCCGCATCGATACGGTTCGCACGCGCCATACGTGGGTTCTCGCCAACGAGACGAACACGGAAGCCGGCCCGTGTCCGGAATAGATACGTATAGATAAGGAGCGCAGCCATGATCGCCAAGACGACTCCAAAGTGGGCGTCCATCTGCCGCGATAGCTTTGGAAGCATCACTTCGTCGGGCAGGGCGTCGGTCAGTGGCACTTGCTTCGCCTTCTCTTGGAGGGGTCCGCTGCAGCAGTATCCCAAGAACTGCAGCGCGATGAAGTTCAGAAGTATCGTGCTGATCACGACTTCAACGCCGCGCCGTAGGTACAGCCATCCGGCCAACCATGCCCATGCCGCACCACCCGCGACACATGCGACGAGGATGCCGGACGTTGCCAGCCATGGAGACCAGGGGTGCGAGGTGAAGACGGCAAACCTGGCCACCGTGCCGCCAAAGATACCGCCGACGATGAATTGCCCTTCCCCTCCGATGTTGTAGATACCGCCCCGCCAGGCAACCACCATTCCCAATCCGGTTAAGAGCATAGGGGTCGATTTGACCGCCATTCGTGACCATGCGAACCGATCTCCCACTGCGCCGGAGTACAGCAAGCCTAGACCGTCTCGCACCGGCACTTTGAAAAACGCAAGAGTCGCCACCAGAATCAAAAGGAGTCCGATCGGATAGAGCGAAATGCCGACGAGCCTCTTCATGGTCAGCCTCCTAACATCGCCGAAGCGCCGGTCGCGTCGACCAACTGACCCCGAAGCATGAAGAGGACCCGATCCGAAAGGCTATACAGCTCATCGAGATCGGTCGAGAAAAGCGCGATCGCGGCCCCACGGTCTCGGGCGGCGAGCAAGACGTCGTAAACGTACTCGGTCGCCTTGATATCCAAGCCCCGCCCTGGGTTAAGGACGACCAACAAGCCTGGCTCGTCATCGAGTATCCGACTGACGATCACTTTTTGCTGATTCCCTCCGCTAAGCTTCCCCGTCAGGTCGGAACCGGACTCCGCCTTGATTGAGAAACGATCGATCAAAGAATCGACCCATGCACCGACCTGCTTCGCTCGAATCAGGGGTCCCGACCAGAAGGATGGCCGGTGTAAGGCTGATACGAGCATGTTGTCTCGGATCGACATTCGCAGTGCAAGGCCGTCCGTCTGCCGGTCTTGGGGAACGTATCCGATTCGGGGCAAATCAGACCCGAACGGCCTTCCGCACCAAAGAACCGCGCCGGACGAGTGTTTGCGAATCTGAGCCAACGTCTCCGCAAGTTCGACCTGCCCGTTCCCGTCCACTCCCCCAAAACCCAGGATTTCGCCTTGCCGGATCTCGAAAGTCGCGTTCGATACCGAAGCTTCGCCACGATCGCCCTTGATCGACAGGGACCGAACGGTCAAGCCGTCGACTCTTTCCTTGGAGTCGGAACGAGAGGCTCGGTCGGGCATTTGGCCCACCATCCAGAACGCAAGCTTATCGCTGTCGACCTCGTCACGGGGTGCGGTTGCCACCACGCGACCATTCCTCAGAACCGTCACCCAATCAGCAACGCCCAGAACTTCGGAGAGCTTGTGCGCGATTAAAATCAGGCACTTCCCTTCGTCGCGAAGACGCCGAAGGACCCGAAACAGATCCTCGACCTCGCTAGGCGACAAGACCGCCGTCGGTTCGTCGAAGATCAGCACCTCGGCCTCTCCGCTGAGGGCTTTGAGAATCTCGATCCGCTGCTGGACGCCGACCGGTAGCTGCCCGGTGCGCGCGCTTGGATCGACCTCCCACTCCAGCGACTTTGCGATCGCCAGTGCCTTGCCGGCGAGGGCTTTGGTATCGATCGTCGTGGCAAGTCGATCGAGCCGGGCAAGTGCCAGGTTCTCTTCCACCGAAAAGGCCGGCGTCAGCGTAAAGTGCTGGTGGATCATTTCAATCCCCATCTGCTTGCACGCGAAAGCGATTCCGAGCGGAATGGACGTTCCATTCAAAAGTACGGTGCCCCTGTCCGGGCGAACGAACCCGGACATCACGTTCATCAGGGTCGACTTGCCTGCCCCGTTTTCGCCCAAAACGGCATGAATCTCCCCCGAACGAAACTCCACCGAAACCGCTTCAAGCGCGGCAACTCCACCAAACCGCTTGAAGACGTTATCGACGATGAGGGTAGCCATAAACAACCGGTATGTTCCGAATCATTGGGTCGGCGCTCGACACGATCAACCCGGTCTTCAGCAAGCACGGAACTACAAGCCGAATCGAGCCCGTTGTCGAGCGCAAATCAGAAACCCATCGGACAGAAACTAGAACTTGTCTTCCGGTACGACGATTTTCCCGGACTTGATGTCGGCGGCGACCGTCTTCAGTTTCTGCTGCTGGTCGACGGGCACTCGATCGGCCAACTTCGGGTTCAGCACGAAATCGATCGCACCCTTATCCATCCCGAACTTGACGATTCCGCCCGTGAACTGCTTGGCTTTGACTTGCTTCGCCAACTCGAGGAACGCCGGCTTGGCGATGATGACTGCGCTTCCGAGAATCACGCCGCTCGGGTTCGAGTTCTGGTCGGCGTTCGATCCGAACGCCAGCACATTCTTCTCTTTGCAGGCATCGAATACGCCCTGCGCAGCCGCGTTAGCCTGATGGATCACGATGTCCGCGCGCTCCGCCAGGATTCGTTCGGTCGCCTGCTTGGCGCCAGTTACGTCGCCTTCCGTTCCGAAGTAGACAGGGGGAAGAACCTTGCAGGCCGGGTTGGACGCCTTCGCCCCCGCTTCAAATGCCTTGAGGGTTGAGACGATCGACGGATAGTTTTGTACGGCGACGCTGCCGATAACCCCAGTGCGGGTCTGCAGGCCGGCTAGGTAGCCGGCGAGGTAGAAGCCCTGCTCCAACTCGAATCGGAATGCACCCACGTTCTTGGCCGTTTCACCGCCGGATGAGGTCATGAAGACAGTGTCAGGAAAGTCCTTCGCCACCTTCATAGCCGGCTTGTTGTATTCGAAGCCATGCCCGAAAACGAGGTTGTAGCCGTGGCGAGCGTATGAACGCATGTCGTCCGGAATGTCGGATTCCTTGGACTCCTTGTAGGTCACCGTTGCATTCATCTGCTTCTGGATTTCCTGCAATCCGTCGTATGCGAGCGCGTTCCAACCCGAATCGAACACCGATCCTGGGGTCAACAGCGCAACCTTGAACTCCTCGCCCGGTTTCGGCGCATCGACGCTCTTGATGGAGCCGTTCGCTTGTTCGTCGCGGGAGTTGCCGCTGCCGCAGCCAACCGCAAAAACGGCCGCGCAGAGGATGAGAAGGTGCTTCACGTTCATCACGAAGCATTGTACGCCCTCGTCGCGAGGGCGCGCCAAGCAATTGTCAGTTCTGCTACCTATACGGGGTTGACCGGCATAGGTTCGAGGAGCATCTCTTTCGTGAAGATGAAATCTTCGCGCTGATAGTTGGCCAACTCGAAGTCCTTTCGGAGAACGATCGCACCCGTCGGACAGGCTTCCTGGCAGAAACCGCAGAAGATGCAGCGAATCATGTTGATTTCGTAACGCACCGCATATCTTTCGCCAGGCGAGTATCGCTCGGCATCGGTGTTCTCTCCGGCCTGAACAAAAATGCAGCGCGCGGGGCATGCGCCGGCACAAAGTGAGCAACCGATGCAGCGCTCAAGGCCGCTATCGTAGCGCGTCAGGATGTGGCGCCACCGAGTGCGAGGGTATTGCTCACGCTTCTCTTCCGGATAGAAGAAGGTCACCTTCTTGTGGGCGAGACGTTTGCGCGTGATGCCGAAGCCAGCGATCACCGGCTTGACGACGTCTTTCAGGACTTCCATGCCTAAACGTTCACCTCTTCCAAATGCCGTGGGGTCATCTCGACCATTCTAAGGTCTTTCAGAGACTTGGGCGACTGGCCGCGCTTGATCTTCTCCTGAAGCTTCATGATGCCGTAAATGAGAGCATCCGGCGAGGGAGGACAGCCAGGCACGTAGACGTCTACCGGCACTACTTGGTCAGCGCCCTGAACGATCGCGTAGTTGTTATAGACGCCGCCCGACGACGCACATGCGCCCATCGAGATCACCCACTTCGGCTCCGGCATTTGATCGTAGATCTGCCGCAGAACCGGCGCCATCTTCTTGCTGAGACGACCCGCGATGATCATTAGATCCGCCTGTCGGGGGGACGCGCGGAACGCCTCCATACCGAATCGGGCGAGATCGAATCGCGGACCTGCGGTCGACATCATTTCGATGGCGCAACATGCCAAACCGAACGTCAACGGCCAAAGGGAGTTGGCCCGGGCTTGGTTCAGGACCGTGTCGATCGTGGTCACGATAACGCTCCCACCTTTCTCGATGTCACCCAGGACCGGGGTAGAGCTATCGTGCAGAACTACGGTTTCGACTCGTTTGGGCATGGCGGCTTGTGCGCCGAGTATACCGAGTTCCCCTGGTAGACTGGCGAGAATGCGAACTGCCGACTGGGTGAAGCGGCTCACTGCCCTCCCAGCCATACAGCACACGCTTATCGACGCGCCCCGTTCTTGCGAATGGCTATCCATCGCTTACGAGGCTCGTCCGTTGCTGCTTGCCTCCTCCTACCTGGCGCATCCCCGTAAGATTCTTGTGGTTACGGCGAGCTACGAGCGCGCGCTGGCTTGGCAGGCCAAGTTGGTATTGGGAGGCGTTCCGCCCGAATCGATTTGCCAGCTTCCCAGCGGGCAGTCCCAGCTTTTCGAGGATGCGGCTCCGGAACACATTGCCCTCTCCGACCGATTGGGCGCCCTTCGAGCTCTTGCCGGCAACGAGTCCAAGATCGTTCTATCCTCTCCCGGCGCCGCCCTGGAACGAACTCTCCCCAAGGAGATCCTCGAAGACGCTTTCATCGAAATCAAGCCGGGCGACGATCTCGATTCCGACGACTTTCTGCGGCGCCTCTTGCACTTAGGATATGAGTACCAGGAGCCCGTTCGACTTCCTGGCCAATTCAGCCGTCGCGGCGGCATCATCGATGTGTACGCCACCGGTCGCGATACACCGGTCCGCATCGAGCTTTTCGGCGATCAGATCGAGTCGATTCGTATGTTCGACGCCAACACCCAGAGGTCCGTAGGCAACCTTGCCTTACTTGATTTGTCTCCTTCGCGTGAAACGCTATACACCGGAGGCGGCGAGGCGTTTGCCGACCTCATCCTCGATTCGCTGGAGCGGGAAGCGGGCCTCCTCGACGATGACGCGTCCACTCGGCTTGAGGAGATTGTGGCGGGCGACGCCGAGGCAATCCGTCAACGACAATATTTCGACCGGCTCGATCTGTATCGGCCAATCCTGCATCCTGAGTCAGGCTGCGCTATTGATCTGCTTGGATCCTCGGACCTCTTGGTACTCGACGAGCCATTGGAACTGGAGTCCATCTCCAATCGGGCGGAGGAGGAGCTTGGGCAAGCGCTGGAGGCCCGTACCCGTCGCGGCGAGATTCTCCACAGCACCGCCAACGACTTCATGCTTCCACCCGAGCATCTCGCGGACCATCCGTTGACGATCTCGATGAGTGCGATGAACGCAATGCCCGAGTGGCTCACGTTGCCCAACAAGGTCGAGGTGAACGCGATCTCGCTCGATCCCTACCGGGGCCGTAGCGAAGCACTCGCTCTGACTCTCAAGAACTACCAAAAGGCCGACTTCACCCTCGTTTTCTCCACGGATCAGCCGAACCGCGCCAAGAATGTCCTCAGCCAAGCCGACATCTACGCAGCCGACGCCGAACCCGAGTCCCGCCACGAGCCGGGGGCCTTCATCGCCCACGGCAACATCGGAGGCGGGTTCGTTCTCCCGGATCAGCTTCTTGCGTTCATCTCCGACGCCGAGTTGTTCGGCGTGGCTAGGCTGAAACTGCCCCAAAAGCGGTTCATGGAGGGCGCGCCGATCGCCACTGTGCTGGACCTCAAGCCTGGCGATTTCGTGGTTCACATTCACTTCGGCATCGGCATCTTCCGCGGCCTGACCAAGCGGACTATCGAAGGCGTCGAACGCGAGTTCCTCTTTATCGAATATCAGGCCCCCGACAAGCTATTCGTCCCTGCCGATCAGTTGGACCGGGTTCAGAAGTATCTGAATCCCACCGATTCCCACCCAAAGCTGAACAAGCTCACCGGCGGCGAATGGCAACGCACTCTCGGCAAGGCAAAGGAGGAAGCGCAGGCGTTTGCGCGCGATCTCGTAAAGCTCTACGCCCAGCGCCAACAGGTGCAACGACGCCCCTACGGCCCCGACACTCCATTCCAGTTCGAGATGGAGTCGACCTTCCCGTGGGTCGAGACGCCGAGTCAGCTTCAGGCCATCCGCGATGCCAAGAAAGACCTTGAACTCGGTTTTCCAATGGACCGCCTCGTTTGCGGCGACGTCGGATTCGGTAAGACTGAGGTTGGCATCCGGGCGGCTTTCAAGGCAGTGCAGGGCGGTCGGCAAGTTGCGGTCCTCTGTCCCACGACGATCCTCAGCGAACAGCACTACCGCAACTTCAGCGAACGACTGGGCGGGTTCCAGACCAACGTCGCCCTGATCAACCGCTTCACCCACGCCTCCCATCGACGCGAGATCATCGACCAACTCAAGTCAGGCGAAGTCGAGATCATCATCGGCACCCACGCCCTCCTAGGGACCGGCATCGTGTTCAAGGACCTTGGCCTCGTCATCATCGACGAAGAGCAGAAGTTCGGCGTGAAGCAAAAGGAGATGCTGAAGCATCTGCGCACCGAAGTCGACGTCCTGACACTCAGCGCAACGCCGATCCCCCGAACGCTCAGCATGGCTCTGATGGACATACGCCAGATGTCGCTGATCAACGATCCGCCTCCGGGCCGACTACCCATTCGAACCTTCCTTCGTCCGTTCAGCGCGGAAGTCGTTCGCGAAGCGATTCTGCGCGAATTGGCGCGCGGCGGCCAGGCATTCTACGTTTACAACCGAGTGGAGTCGATCGGCCACGTCGCCGAGAGGCTGCGCCGCCTGGTGCCGACCGCTCGCATCGGTGTAGGGCATGGCCAGATGACGGAAAAGGAGTTGGAGCCGATCATGATCGGCTTCATTAAGGGCGAGATCGACGTGCTTTTGAGCACAACCATCATCGAGAACGGCATCGACATCGCCAATGCGAACACTCTGATCGTGGAGAACGCCGACCGGCTCGGCCTCTCTCAGCTCTATCAATTGCGCGGCCGGGTCGGCCGATCCGACCGTCAGGCTTACGCCTACCTCCTTTACAGCAGCGGAAAGGAACTCAGCGAGGGCGCGCTTGCCCGTTTGCAGGCCCTCCAAGAGTTCTCTTCCCTGGGCTCCGGCTATTCCCTCGCGTTTCGAGACCTTCAGATCCGCGGCGCGGGCGAGTTGCTCGGAGCCAAGCAGAGCGGCACGATGGTGAGCGTCGGGTACGAGCTTTACACCCAGTTGATCAACGAAGCGGTCGCCCAACTCAAGAACTCGGTCGATGGTCGGCCCGTCGACGAAGACCATCGGGATCCGCTCGGTTCGCTGGAACCGTTGCCGCAGTTCGAGGTTCCGGTGGTAGCCCTACTGCCCGAGCCGTTCATCAAAGATCAGGCCCAGCGCCTCTACTACTATCAGAGGATGATGTCCAGTCGCGACGTCGCTACGTTGGCCGAGGTTCAGGCCGAAGTCGAAGACCGATACGGGCACATGCCGATCCAGGTGAAGAACGCATTCACGATCATGTTCCTGCGGATGCGGGCCAAGGAACTGGGCTTCGACAAAGTTGAAGCCGGCCAGGGTCGCTTGCTCATCGGGTTTAAGGACCGAACTTCCATCCCGCCCCGAGCCTTTTCAATCCTGTCGAACAAGAACAAGCACGCCTATCTCACCCGCGAATCGTACATCTGGCCTTACGTCGGCGACCCTCTCATCGCCATCGAGGCGATGATGAACCACATGCAATCCGCCATAGACGAGATCGAAGCCATCCGAACCCGAATGGGCTCGTAAGGCAACTTTCGGGCACACCTAGTTGGCCGGTTGCGTAAGAGCGATTTAGCCTCCGCCGGCAGTAAAGGCGACTCCGGCAGGCGGTTAGGATGCAGGCTGTTGGTCTTCCGCGACTCCCGATACCCGCAGCCTCCCTGTCAGCTGACCTCAAGATCGTCCACAGCCCCCGACAGGTGGCTGCCTCGGCGGCAGCACTGTAAACTCGCAAAGCACGGGACCGGCGGATTGGCCCCACGCTGCGGCCGAATATGGTTACCGACCAGTCCCCAACTTCAATCCCGTCGCATAACCGTCGTTCCCGTGCCTCGCGATTTCCAGGCGCTGCCACGGAGGCAGCGGCTACGGGGGCTGCGGGCGGTACCCAATAGTGGTGACTAACGATATTCGCATCGCGAGTGTCATTGGTGCTATCCGTACCCGGCGGTCGATGCCGTCACTTCTGGGATGGGTTCGCGCGGCGACTGGTTCCTTGGCCTGCGGGCAAGGCTGGGCTAGCTTGCGCTTTCAGGGCTGCTTTCACTGCCTTTCCTTGGTGTCTAGTCGGAACAAAATGCGCCTTTGGCGGGCGGGCATGTGGGATACTCTGGCATCACGTGTTGACCTTCGACGCCATACTCCCCGCCGGTGGGCTGATCGGCCCCGAATTCGCCGCCCAGGTCGGTACCTCGAACAAGGCCCTGATTCAATTCGGGGACAAGACGATTCTCGAACGGACGATTGCCTCGCTTCGCGAAACCGGTCGGGTCGGACGCATCGTCGTGGCCGGGAGCGATGAGGTGCGAAAGAGCGAATCGGCCAAGCTTGCAGACCTGACGGTGGCGTCCGGACGGAGCGGACCCGAGAGCATTCTCAACGGGCTGAAAGCACTACTCGCGGAGAAGAACCCTCCGGCAAAGGTGGTCGTCGCAACTACCGATCTTCCCTTCCTCACGCCGAAGCTGGTCACCGACTTCATCGACACCTGTCCGCCGAACGTCGACCTGTGCATGCCGCTCATCACAAAGAGCCAGTATCAGGCGCGGTTCCCGCATTCCCATTCGACATTCATTCCGCTCAAGGACGACACCTGGACGGCCGGAAACGTGTATCTCATCGATGTGAAAGCGCTCGAAAGCTCGATGCCCCATCTTGAGAAGGTCTTCTTGGTACGCAAAAGCAAACTGGGAATGGCCAAGATGCTCGGCCCCATCTTTCTTTACAGGTTCCTTCGCAAGCAACTCACCGTCCCCATGGTAGAAGCGAAAATCAAGCAGATGCTTGGATGCACCGGCGCGCCAGTGCTGAACTGCGCCCCCGAACTAGCCTACGACATCGACGCCCTCGACGACTACGAATATGCCCTGAAGCACCTGGTGGGCAACTAACGATGCCCACGATCGACGATCCGATCCTTGCCGAGGACATGGAGATCCCGCACGCACCGTCGCCCTACCTGGGCAAGGTCCTACGCGCCGGCGATCACCTCAAGATCAGTGCCTACTGGTTCGCGACGAACTTCCTGTGGGGCGCCCTCCTCGTGATCATGCTCCCCGGCGAGATCAAGAAGATGGTCCCGTACGACCGGATCACCGCGATCGGACTGCTGACCGGGCTTGGAGCGTTTGCCGCCCTCGTGGTTCCACTCGTTGTCGGAGCGTTGAGCGACCGATGTGCCTCGCCTTGGGGCCGAAGACGTCCCTACATCACCTTTGGCGTCGGCGTCAACGTGATCGGTCTGGGGCTGATGTGCGCTGCATTCGTGTTCTCCAAACCGTTACCGCCATCGGGTAGCCACAACTATTGGGGCACCGTCTTCTTCTTCCTACAGAACCCGACGTTCCTTCTGTACACGTTCGCCTACTTGGTCGTGCAGTTGGGCAACAACATCGCCTCGGCGGCCTACAGCGGGGTGATTCCGGACCTTGTCGAACACGAGTACCGAGGGCTGGCAAGCGGTTACATGGCGCTGATGACCCAGCTTGGCACGCTATTCGGCGCGGTGGGTTGCGGGAAGCTGCTTGAGGGCCAACCGGAAACGCTTAAGTATGCGGTCCTGGCGATCGCCCTCGTCGGCGTCGCTCTCGTCACAATTCTGGGCATCAAGGAGACCCCACTAGAGACGCGTCCGCCGAAGATCCACTGGCCGACCTACGCGAGCAGCCTCTGGATCGACCCGAAGAAGTACCCGGACTTCGCGTGGGTCTGGATCACGCGCGCCTTAGTGATGCTCGGGTTCTATTCCGTTCTGCCGTTCATCAACTACTACTTCGTCGACGTCATCGGCATCGAAAAGCCGGACGGCCCGGCGTCGGAGTTGATTGGCCTGCTTTTGATCGCCTCGTCGGTCAGCGGAATCTACGGTGGCGTCCTCTCCGATCGAATCGGACGCAAGAAGGTGGTCTATATCGCGAACGTGATGATCGCCGCGATCTCTCTCTCCTTCATTTTCTGCCGTTCCATTCCCCAGGTTCTGGTCGCCGGCATCATTTTCGGTCTCGGGTTCGGCGCCTATACGAGCGTCGACTGGGCACTCGGAACGGACGTGCTCCCGAGCAAGAAGCACGCCGGCAAGGAGATGGCGGTCTGGCATATCGCGATGACCCTTCCCCAGGCGATCGCCGCGCCTTTCGCCGGCGAGTTAATCAGTCGGTTCGGCAAAACCGTCACCCACGGCGCCGAGGGCGACATCATCCATTACACGATCCCCGGCTATTCCGCCGTTTTCATCCTCTGCGCCGTGTGTTTCGCGCTCGGCGCGTTCCTCCTGAAGAACGTGCGAAGCGTTCGATAGTCGTCACGGGGCGAGCGCTTGCAGTAGTGGAGTAGTGCCAGATCCGGATCTGCCCAGGTAGCTCGGGCCCCTTTGGCGTCTCGGTAGGTGGTGTGCAGGTCGATGAGGGGGGCGGATCACCGCCCCCCCCTCATCGATTCGGACGGGCCAAAGGTCCGTGCTATCCAGGCGTCCACGGGGGTCTGGAAGTTCAATGCAAGGGCGAAATGAGGTCGAATGCAGCAACCCCAGGCTAAGTTACAACGACGCCTCCAACGTTGGGGCTAGTGTTCCTGGTGTCGATTCGCGCTCGCTACTCAGCCCGATCCCCGCCGCCCGTTTCCCGCTTGTTCATCCGACTGGCTAGGGACTCGCGGGTTTCGGCGGTTCGCTCCTTCACATCGGACCTCAATTTAGTGAAGATACGTTTGATGTCGGCGGAGAATTCGTTCCATGTTCCGTCGGAAGGTTGATAGCATTCTGGCAAGTGGATAATTCCGTTCAGGCCGGACATCTCGATTGTCCGCTCAACGTGGACAAATCCGTTCGCACGGCTGTCCCGAGACTCGGTGGCTGCGCTTCGTTCTTGTATCGATTTGTTCATGAAGGACCTCGCGTATTACAAATCGCCTTCCAAACTCAGTTTGAATAGCGGTTGTCAACTGACGATCCGTCTGACGACGTTCACGAACCTTCGGGCGATGAGGTCCCAGAAATGACCGGCCAAGAACGGACTTTGGCCCCGAAAGTGGCCCAGGTTCGCCTCAGAAATGGGACCTTTGCAGCCGAACGGAGCCTAAGACCTCTTCGCCATTTCCTGCATGATCTCCCTTTCCGCTTTGTTGGGATCGTTCTCCAGCCGGCACTGAACATCGACCAGCATCGTCGCACGGGTCTGCAAGTCGTATGCCGGCCAACGGTGAACGCCGGGCGCCTGCGGATGGCCGGTCCTCGCGAAGCTGGTCCATACCTGCCCGAAGTTCTTCGATGCTTGGAAGCGATCCGGCTTGCTTCCCATCAGGCCGCCCAGATCGGGATTTTCGAATTTGGATTGAATCTCGGTGGCATGGCCGGCGCGAAGGGTCCAATCCGTTCCGCGGATCGGATAGTTCGATTCGTAGTCGTACCGATACATGTAAACGGGCGCGCCGTGCTGGCGTACTTTGCATTCTGCTTCGGCAAGGGTTTCGCTCCACCTGCCGGAGGTCGTGATCGCGATGAAGATCTCCACCGGCGTTGCCGTGGTCCGGCTGCGGCGAAACACCGCAAGCACCGCTTCCGCCTTCTCAGCACCATACTCCGAGCGTAAACGGGCCACCATATCGGCATCGTTCATCTTGAACACGGCAGGCTCCTCCCAGAAGAAGAAGGTAGCTTCGTCTCGGTTCTGGCCAATGAGAAGCGGCACGTTCGACACGAAAGACGCCGCGCCCTTGGCAAAGGGGTGTTGCGAGATGACGGATCCGTCAAGCATCGGACCAAAGTGCCCGGGCAGATGAACCGCCTTGCCGGACAGCCCGGCGCCCCCGTTCTGAACAGAAAGTAGGACGTCCAGCGGCACATCGGCGAGTTTGTCAAGCTGATCCCGGCGAATCTCGAGCACGTCCAACGTCGCGCGAGCCAGGGCGGTCGCCATCGGCTTCTCTGCGACCCTAAGCATTGGCCCGCTCATGACACCGGCCTTGTGGAAGAAGCCGTGCGCCTCAGGCATGGCCATCAGGGCCGAGGTCTTGGCTCCGCCGCCCGATTCGCCAAACACGGTCACGTTGTGCGGATCGCCCCCGAATGCGGCGATGTTGTTGTGGACCCACTTGAGCGCGGCCAGGATGTCGAGCATCCCCGCGTTTCCCGAACCGGCATATTCGTCCCCACCCAGTTCGTCGAGCGCCAGGTAACCCATGATTCCGAGCCGGTGATTGCTGGCCACGACCACTACGTCGTGATTGGCGGCCAACTGCCCTCCGTCCTGGGCCACGCTGCCGGCCGATCCGGTCTGGAACCCGCCGCCGTGGTTGTAGAACAGAACCGGACGTCGCTTACCGTCGATCGCGGGGGTCCAGACGTTCAAAACGAGACACTCCTCGCCCGGATGCGGTTCGCGCTCGCCATATACGGTCTTTGGAGATTGCGGTGCGGGCGTACCAAGCGCCAACGCATCGCGAACGCCCGTCCACGGTACGGGCGGAGGTGCAGGCTTGAACCGGTTCGCGCCGGAGACGGACCCTGCGTACGGAATACCCTTGAACGCGAGCGCTCCTCGGGAGTGACCGCCCCGGATACGTCCAAGAGCCGTGTCTACGACGACGTAAGGCTCAGTGATCAGCGTGGACCTGGACAATTCGCCTCCCACGCCGCTGCCACCAGCAATCGACAGCATTGATGACGGCCCGAACATCATCAGTCCCGCCCCCGCGCCAATCAGCTCTCGACGACTCAGCGTCATCTCATTTTGCGGCCCTCCGGTTTCGCGTCTCATGACGCTATCTTGCCACGATTCGCGCCTGTATGTTTGCCCTCGACAATCGACGAATGTGATATTGTCGGCGTGCGCCGGACATCCTGGATGACAGTTATCGCACGGCATTAGCGTTATTTGTTAGATAGACAGCATCTGCTTAACCGGTTATACAGTAATGTAGACAGATGGAGCGAAGAACGGACCGGGCTGCAGGGCAGAGGAACTGCCGGATTCAGATCCGATTGGCGATTGGCGTTCTTTTCGCTCTCCTAAGCGGCATCGTGTCGGCCCAACAGCACCTAACCGCCAACTGGCTGTTTAGCAGCGTCGGCGCATGTGAGTCCGTCGCGTACTCACCCGACGGCACTTTCCTGGCGGTTGGGGGCTATGGAGGGATCCATGTCTACTCGGTTTCGAGCGGCGTCGTCAGGGCCTTTGCAACCCACGCATATGAGGTCAAGAGCGTAGTCTTCTCACCCGATGGGGCCACCCTCGCCGTTGGAGGGACCGATGGTGCGTTCGGCACACTCGAACTCTGGAATGTGGCGACCGGAATGCTGTCCGCGTCCCTGCCAACTGCGGCGACGAAAGTCTACACCTGCGCTTTCAGCCGCGATGGCAAGGATCTAGGCGTCGGTGGTAGCCAAGCCACTCAAGGAACGCTCGAGCTATGGAGCATGGCGACACGGACCATGGCCTTCTCTCTGAGTACGACATTGACTACAGTCCAGTCGCTTACCTTCACGCCCGACTCGAAGGTCCTTGCCGACGGCGGCGCGATCGGACAAGCCGGGACCGTCGAATTCTGGAACGTCGCGACCGGAAAGCCGGAAGCTTCATTCCCTAGGATGAGCTACCCAATCGCGTCGATTGCGATCTCGCCCGACGGGACGCAACTGGTCTCCGGAGGCGCCAGCCAAATATGCCTATGGGACCTCGTTACCGGCGCATTCAAGAGCACGATAAATACGTCCGCCCAATCGATCACGTCGGTGGCCTTTTCTCCCGATGGGCAGACAGTCGCCGATACGGGAAACAGCTCCTATCCAACGAACCACTACAATCTCTGGTACGGCCTGGTGGAGACTAGCAACCTTTCGAATGGGGTTGGAGTCAGCACCGGCTACCGGTCGAGTCCGGAACAACTGTCGATCGCCTTCTCGCCCGATGGAACCCATCTCGCCACGGGCGGCACGGTTTCCGAGAATTTTCCAGTGCTTGGCTTTTCGAGTGGAAGCCTCACCGTCTGGACAAGCCCGGGTCTGAGCATGACCGCCGACCTCGTTACGGGAGGAGGAGGAGGTTACTACCCAACCAGCTTCCCGCCGCCTGTGTTCTCGCCCGATGGAAGGTCCATCATTGGAGGTGGGACAACCGGGACCGCTGGACTGTCAAGCGTGTGGCGGACGGTCGACGGAGCTTGGCTTTCCGAGTTTGGTTCCACAGGAGCCACCGCTTGCGCCTATGCGAAAGATGGGCGAACGATTGCGATCGCGACCGGATCCACCTTGCAGCTTTACGATGCCGCCACCATGACCATGGCCCTGTCGATTCCCACAAACTGGGGGTGGATCACGTGGATTTCGCTTTCTCCGGACGGGACGAAGATCGCGGCGGCGGGCGGGCAGAACAACTTGGCAGGGATAGCCGGCATATGGAGCACTTCCACCGGCCAGTTGCTGAACATACTTGACCCGGTGGGCGGATCCATGGTGTCAGCAGTGGTTTTTTCGCCAAATGGAGCCCTCGTCGCCACCTGTGGTCAACTGGGCCCGGTCTACACATCTACCGGCGTCATCCAGCTTTGGGATTCGGATAGGGGCAACCTGATTTCGACGCTTCCTACTGCGGAGGGATCCACGATGGCCATCGCATTTTCGCCGGACGGCAAAGCCCTGGCTGCGGCAGGTCTCCTGTATAACAGCTTCACTTTCCTGTCCGCCGGGGTTCTAGAGCTTTGGAACGTCCCGAGCAAGAAACGAATTGCCGCCCTCCAATTGCCGCCGTATACATCGGCCGTCACTTCGGTCGTCTTTACTCCGAATGGCAAAACCGTGTTGGCCGCAACCAACAGTTCGATCGCAACCTATAATGCGATGAACGGGGCCTTTTTGGGCTATTTCTCGAACGGCGCCGACTTCCTCGCCGTCTCGCCCGATGGCTCCTTACTTGCCTATGAGACGTATGACGACGAGTTGGACGTTTGTTCCCTGCCGGCGGTCGTTTCTTTCCCGATCTCAGGTTTTGCCGTCTATCCGACCGCCGTGCAAGCCGGGGACAGTCCGACGGCAACCGTTACGATCTCGAGCCCGGCGCCAAAGTCTGGGGCGAAAATCGATATCTACTCGGACTTTGGCAATGGTGGATTTCTGATGCCGGTCACGATCCCGGCAGGATCCCGTTCCGTGTCGTTTGCCGTGC
This sequence comes from Fimbriimonas sp., assembly GCA_031292555.1. Classification (GTDB taxonomy): domain Bacteria; phylum Armatimonadota; class Fimbriimonadia; order Fimbriimonadales; family Fimbriimonadaceae; genus Fimbriimonas. The sequence goes on along the minus strand of JARLGV010000057.1, from coordinate 13,828 downwards.
CGACCAACTCCTACGAGATTCAATCGACCCTGAACCTAACCGCTTCGAGCGGGCCGTATTCAAAGTCTGCGGCACTGACCGTCCTACCATTGCCTCCTGCCATCCAATCCGTCACCATGAACCCGGCATCCGTCGTCGGAGGGCAATTGACTTACGGACTAATAACGCTCGCGAGTCCGGTCCTGCCGAATGATCTGAGTATCGCCACCTCCGCCGACAACCGGGCGGTCAATCTCGCTCCCGCTTCAATGATCTTTCAGGGACAGACGACGACCAATCTACTTGTCTGGACCGATCCGGTGAGCGATACGACGCCCGTCACAATCACGGCGAAGCTCGGTACAAGCACGCAGTCGGCGATTCTTACCTTGACCCCAGCTCCCGTCTCACAAGTTGCGGTCAACCCGTCCACTATCCGCGGAGGCTCGAGTGCAAAAGGGACGGTGACGCTATCCTCAAAGGCGGGCCCGAAGGGCAACATAGTTTTCCTCAAGAGCTCCAGTCCCGCCGTCTCCGTCCCCTCGAAAGTCACCGTACCGGCAGGTACGACAAGGGGAACCTTCGCGCTCAAATCGGTCAACGTATCCGCGCAAACATCGGTGACGATCACTGCCACCACCGGCTCGACTTCCGTCAGCGTCTCCGTCACCGTAAATCCGAAGTAGGCAGCAACCTACTCTCCACGTCTGTTCTGCGTCGTCTCCGGTAGATCTGCGCCCTCTGCGTTCCTGTCACGTCCGTTTCGATTAGTTCACGTCCCGCGTCCAATCCGCTTCCCCTGCCTTCACCGCCAAGAACCGCAAGCGGTCCGCAAAAACTTCGAGCCCGTAATCCGAACCCATCTGAGTCGTCAGTTACCACTAGGGGAAGCCATGTCCATACTTTTGATTGCCGTTGCCACCATCGCTCAAGCCGGCGAGGTCGTTCTCGATCCTCGGGTGACCGAGATCGCCGTGTTCAAGCCGGGTCTCGTCTTTGTTCAGCGAGAGGCGTCTGTTCCGGCAGGCCTTCACCAGTTTCGTCTGAACTCGGTACCTCAAGCCCTCGACGGCACTCTTTGGGTCGATTCGCCGGACGGGGCAAAGGTGAGTGAGCTTCGAACGACGATCGACATGCGCGCCCCGGCGGGAAAAAGAGCTTCGACGACGATTCCAGACCTGCTTGCCACATCCATCGGGCGAACGATCATCGTTCAGATCAGAAACGCGGCCCTAAAGACATCCGTCGAAACGATAAAGGGGAAGCTTCTCAACTTCGACGGACAGAACACGGCAACCCTCCAGCTACCAAATGGACACCTCCGGAGCTTTTCAGTTTACGAGGCGTTCGATATCGGCACCGAGGATCTCCCCAAGGAGACGACGCGCTACCGCCCCCGGGTAGACCTTCGATTTCGCATCGATGCAACGGGACCCAGTCACGTTCGCATTTCCAGTTTGGAACTCGGGGCTGCATGGGTTGCCAACTATCGCCTCAAGCTAAACGGCGAGAACGGCCGTCTCGAAAGCGCGGCTCAACTCGGTCTGGGCTCTCTTTCCTTGTCCGGCGCCCATGTCAGGCTGGTAACGGGAGTACCAAACTTGGACTCTAAGGCCAAACTCGACCTCGCAACCGGCTCGAGTTCGTTGCTGAATTACCTGAACAACTCTCCAGGACGGCTTTCCCAAGAATCTCGAGATCCGTTTGAGGTCGCCGAGAAGTTCCTCAGTCAGCCCAACGGCCAGTACGCCGGAGGGGGAGGAGGGTTGGCTGGAGGCGCCGGTCTCGTCGGACAATCTATCGACTTCATCAGCTATGACCCGTCCGACAACAGCTTGGTCGTTCGAAACGGGGATGATGCGCCGGCGTTCCTTGCCCGCGCCATCCAAGCTTCCAGGCTCGAGGACCTCCACATTTACGATTTCAACCGGGTTTCGCTCCAAGCGGGAGGGCGAATCACCCGAGTGCTGTCATCGCACGACGTCCCCTTACATACGCTCTATCGTTGGAATGTCGGCCCAAACACCGAATTCGAAAGGGTGCTTCGACTGCACAACGGGGACAAAGCGGGTTGGCCGTCCGGAATGGTCTTCCTTCAGTCCGACGGCATTCCACTCGCTCAAGTGCCAATGCCTTTCACCGCTCCCGGTCAGGACGCCAACCTTGTTCTGGGGACGGCAGAGGACCTTCTGCACCACGTTGAAGTCCACGAGATCTCGCGCCTTCCGGCAAATCCCCGAACGCCCAATTGGGTCGAGGTCCTATCCGATACGACCATCGACGTGACCAACACGCGAACCGAGCCCGTCGAGATGGAACTGAGCGAGTCGATCACCGGTGAAGTGGAGGACAGCGCAGACGCTTCGGTCAAGAAGGTCGCGACTTCCGATGTGCTCAACGCCTCGTCGATCCTAACTTGGCGGCTAGATCTCGCCCCAGGACAGAAGAAGAGTTGGGTGGTCAAATACCGCACCGTCATGCGATAGGCGCTGGCGAAGATCATCCGATCGAACAATCGCTCGACACTCACTCTAGCGGAAAAACAACGGGGCGGCACGAAAGCCGCCCCGCTCTTTGCTTACTTGCTCTTCGTTTTGTCAACGTGTTGAGCAGGCCCACTGCCGGTCGTGCCGGCATTGCACCCTATCGCGGCCCACACGGCGAGAGCCGCAAGGGCCAAAACCAGGAGTCGGCGTCCTATAGCGGCACCCGGTATTGAACGAGGAGGTCGGCGATTTGCCCGCATGGAACCGCTCCGCTGAAACCGTCGCTCAGTTCAGGAGCTGCATTGATATCGCGGCAATACGACTTGACGTCGTTTCCGTTCATCGGCATGATGTCAAAGGAGTCGCCATCATGATAGAAGCTGTACGCTGCCATCTTGATCGTCTTGGCGTGTCCGTCGACGTACCCCATCGGATACTGACCACCGTATCGGACGGCTGCAGGCGTCGTTCCGTCGCCGGTTTGGTAATAGAACGATAGCGTATACATGTTCGTGTCGTTAGTCAATCCAACGAGAATCGTCTGGGCGGGTGCGGCAACTTCGCCGAAATTGACGCCAGGCCACTCGCCGTCTCCGGTTCCGTCCGAATCGCTCCGAACCGAGTGAAACATACCGGTACCGATGCGATACGAGTAGATGCCGAAGTTCGGTGCGAAGCCGATGCATCGTCCAGTCGCGTCAACATTCGTCGAACAACCGGTCAGCATTCGAGTGGGGTCGAACATGATGTCGCGATTCTTGATATAGGGCTGAAGCAGTACTTGGAATTCGCGAACATCCTGATGGATGCCTCCATTTTCTTGCGTGACCATCGTATCGTCGTAGTCGCCCGCGTACATGATGAAGGCCAGATTAAGTTCCTTGGCGTTGCTCACGCAAAGGGTCTTTTTGGCCGCCAGTTTCGCTTGAGCGAATACTGGGAAGAGGATAGCTGCCAGGATCGCAATGATGGCAATAACCACCAAAAGCTCAATAAGTGTGAATGCTTTTTTCATAAAAATACGAGTCGTCCCCCTTTGGACGCCTTTACATAGCTTCGATCGCAATTCTCGTGCGATTAGTGCTCGCTTGAATCGAGCATGCCGCTAGCTAACCGGGATGGAACCTGGTCAGCGACCTGACATACTTTCGAATCAAGCTGAGCAATCAGAACCAACCGACACCGTTCGAGCCACCCCCAATAGGCTCAAGAACTTCAGCTCTCGGGCGCCACAGGGTGTTATCGATTGGCACCGAATATTATTAACAGTCCCTTAACATAGGGGCTACGACTCAGACGTTGCCTCCGAGCGCTTGGTTCGCCATTTGGTGCCCATTTTGATAAGCCTTATGCAGAAAGCTGAGAACCTAGTGGATCGACAGCCGAATCTGCGTCTTAGTGCATGATCCTCACAATGCGTCAACGCAAAGCACGCCCAAATCGCCTCCTATGGACAACCCATCAGACTCTCTGCCTTTCACGACATTGGGATATCCTGCTCACCCAGTCATCTCCTAGCGACCGAACAAGCGTTTGAGAAGGCCCGGACTCTTCTCCGGCGCCGCATAGGCGAAGTTGGATTGGTCGCCGTGACGACGCAGTTCGGTATGTGCGCCAAACCGCCCCCAAGAAAAGCCCATGCCGACAGCTGGATCGAGAAAATCGGTATAGAGGATTTCGGGACCTAACGATCGGCAAAGACTCTGATCTTAGGATCTCCGGCTAACGCCTCCTCACGAGTGATTGCATCCGGTTTCTTACGCCACACGTCGAAACGGACGTCATGCATGACATCGCCGACCGCGGACTTTGCGTTCGGCTCATGAAGCTTCAGAAGCTCTTCGAGGAAAGTCTCGACGTCACGGCACTAGAAAAGGTGAATCAGGGGATCGTGAGCAACGAAGAAGATCGTCGACGGCGCTTCGGTCGTGGGGTCATTTTGGATGACTTAAGGCGTTTCATGCGGCTTTCAGCCAGAGCAACGGGTTATCAAAACCGTCCATCCAACCCATAATCGAGAGGACTCCGGCCAGTGACTATGGTTTAACCTAGACATCTGTCCGACTCGAATTTCAAACCCGGGAAGCTGAGTTAAGCCCATTGGATCTCGTAAAAAAGCTCTTAACCTCATGACCTCACCACCCAGACCAGAGCTCGAGTCACGTTTCCGTTGCCCCAAGTGTGGTAACTCAGAGCTGCCTTCGATGGCCGACCTCAGGACGGTCATCACTTCCCCATCCAGCAGCTTCTCCCTAGATCTGGCCTCATGGCTGTCGCCGCCTCAGCGTCCTCGTCGTCCGGTTTCGAGACGCCACCGGACGGCATGGAGAAACAGCTTGTCGTTCAGCCTGGTATGGGTACTGGTTTGCAGCATCGCCTGGTATGCCCTTGCCGGTTCGACTCCAAACATCTACTTTGACGTCGTTATCGTCATCCTCGCCGGATATATTGGACGCCGCACCTTCCTCACCGAGTCGAGCCTTGCTCGTAAAGAAGACGAACTGCTATCGGCGACTCACCGGGAGAGATTCCGCGCCTACCTGCTGCGACGTCGAGTCTGGGATCGACTTCGCTATTGCTCAAAGTGCGGATTGGTCGTTGACCCTGTTACCCACGCTACAAACTCACTTTATGAAGTCCATGAGCTTGCCAACAGCAAGGTGAAAGGAGTGAGCCTCGTTTGAAGACTATTCTCGTACTACTCACGTTGACGTCGGTCACCGGCATTTGCACTGCCAACGACTTTACGCTCCATCCGTTCAGAAGTGATGTGGCGATCCACGCGGACGGCGCCCTTCGTAGGACGTATTTCGAACTCCCCCGCCATCTCGGCGTATCGAGAGATGGATCATATCAAGTAGATTTCGAAGCTGCGCCAGAGGCGCTCAAGCCCAGCGTCGCCCTCACCGTCGTCTTCAATGGCCAGCCCGTCGGCTCACGTGCGCTGTCTGCTCACGACATTGGCCTTGTTCATTGGAACGTGCCGCTGCCCATGCGCTTCTTCAAGGAGGGTTACAACGAAGTCTCCATTACCAGCAGAAGCCAGCCGACACTCGGTCCGTGCCGGGAAGACAACGACCTTAGAAACTGGGTACGCATTCTATCGTCGACCAGCGTGACGATCGGCCTCAATACTAAGCCGATCTATCCGCTGGTTGCGTTCCCATATCCCTACCTGAATTGGCTGTCTCAGACTGCCACGAGCGTTCCCATACTCGTGCCAAAGGCAACCGACGATGCGACGCTGTCTTCCGCATTGAACTTGGCGGCCGCCCTTGGAGCGAAGTTCCCAGACAAGCCGGTAGAGGTCAGGATGGCCCGTTCCGCGGTCGATCCACTGGCTATTCATGTCGGTTTGGCCAGGGACCTGGGACTCACATCGTCTTCGGAACAGATCGAGGCACGAGAGGACGGGCTCTGGCTGTCCGGGGCGAACCCCGAGCAACTTGGCGACAGTATCGCCACCATCTGCAATCCTGATCTCGTAGCCCAAATGTCGGGGTTTTCGGCCAACTCTGTCACGGTCAGGCAAACGCCTCCCGCTCCATCGACCAGAATCGGCAAGGCTACGTTCCGTGACCTTGCGGTCTCACCACCCATCCTATCCGGGCTCGGAGATCAATCGACTTCGTTCGTTCTCCATCGCCCGGTTGGCGCGGCATTGGGGCGGGAGTGCGAACTAGACCTGAGATTCCGGCATTCGGCAAACCTTTGGAGCACCAAGTCGCTGCTCACGATTACGGTGAACGGCAAGCCGATCGGGAGCGTCGCATTAACTCCCGAGAACGCAAACAACGGTGTGCTGCAGTGCGAAATACCGATCGGAATCATCGACGCGAACGAGTGGCAGGTTCAGATAACGTCCCATAACGAGGTAGTCAACCCGAATTGCTCGGCGATCTATGAGAACGTCGCCTGGCTCACGATTCTCGACTCCTCGTCATTTACTCTCAAGGAGGGCAGTCTCCCCAATCCTCCGTACCTGGAAGGGTTTCCATACTTCAGAGGACGAAACGGCAGATTGTCAAATCGACTGATCGTAGCCCTCGGATCGAACCCGAGCGACGGCGCGTTAACTTTGGCCGCCACGACGGCTGCGCGAGCATCTCAGACAAACCGAGGAAACACGACTTGGTTAGTTTCAACAGGACCGTTAACCGGCCACGAAGATCTCGTCATCGGTCTGCTGTCCGAGGATGCCCGGTTCAGGGCCCTATCCGCCGCTCTGCTGGTCACTCCGACTGCCACCGGCCGGCCATCAATTGCAAAGGGCGTCTCCCTTCTACCGACAACCCTCAGGAACGGCGTCGTCATTCAGGCGGTCCAGAAGCCGGACGGTGGAGTCACCTATGTAGTACTCGGCGCAACCGACTCGGCACTTGCCAGCCTTGCCAAGTTCATGTCGTCCCCCGATGGGCTTCAGGGAATTCATGGTCGGCTTGCCGTGTATTCTGCTGAAGGCGAGCTGTTCTCATTCGACACTGGATCGGCTTCTGACCGGTCGGCTGCCGAAGAAGAGGAATTGAGCCGCTACACGCCGTCGATGAAAGTGATCATGGGAGTCATTGCGACATTGTTCGCCCTGCTTCTGGTCTACATCGTTAGCCGGTTCGTGAAGTCGAAGAGCGATAGAAACTAGGAACAAGCGAGAAGGATGCCTGATACCTACGATTGCCTCCTGATGCTTCGAGATATCTTCTCATGCCTGACGTGGTTCGTCGCGATCGTCTACTTCTTGAGTGGATCGCAAGACTTTGTTTACGACATCGGCGCCTATTGGCTTCGGTTCTGGAGACGCTACACCTATCGAAACCAACCTCGCCTGACTCTCGAAAGGCTTAGGGCGCGCGAGCAGCAGAGGATTGCAGTCATGGTTCCGGCGTGGAACGAGGGCGAAGTCGTTGCCAGTATGGTCGACAACATCATCAAACGAGTGGAATACGAAAACTACTCGATCTTCGTAGGAACGTATCCCAACGATGCGGCGACTCAGGCATGCGTCGACCGCTTGTCAAAGGAGTTTCCGCAGATCATCAAGGTGGTCACCGCCCGCCCTGGACCAACTACCAAGGCAGACTGCCTGCACAACATTCTCGCAACGATCCGTTCGAAAGAGGAAACCGACGGCATCCACTACGACATCATCCTGATGCACGATGCCGAGGACTGGGTTCACCCGCAGGAGTTTCTGCTCCACAACTACCTGATCCCACAGGTGGACGTCGTGCAGCTTCCGATTCTGCCGTTCCCCTCGAAGTGGAACAAATGGGTCCACTGGATCTACGCGGACGAGTTCAGCGAGAACCACATGAAGGATGTGCCGGTTCGGGAGAAGATTTCCGGATTCGTGCCATATGCAGGGACGGGCACTGGGTTTTCACGCAAAGTCATCGACTTCCTGTCCGACGAACATGGTGGGCACGTGTTCAACGAGTCGTCTATGACCGAGGACTACTCAATGTCGAAGAAGATTCGCGAAGCCGGCCTCAAATCGGTGTTCGTCAACGTCGTACTTGGCGACGACAAGTCGCCCTTCTGGCGTCCGCTGTGTAAGAGACCGCTGTTCGTTTCGAACTGGTCGTACTTCCCGATGGATTGGACCCGTTCGGTCCGCCAGAAATCGCGATGGATCATTGGTATCTCGCTTCAAGAGTGGGAGCAGTCCGGCTGGGAGGGCAGTTGGCTCATGAAGGAGAACTTCGTCAAGGACCGCAAGGTCTTCGTCGCCGCGAGCGCCTCGTTCCTAGGCTATTTCATCCTTCTGTACTTCCTGATCTACGGCATGGGGCAGGCGGGTTGGATTCCCTTCAAATTGCTCTCCATCCTCAAGCCAGGTTCAGCACTGGCGAACCTGGTCAAATTCTGCACGTTCTTCATGGTGCTTCGGATTACCCAACGCATCACGTGGGTCGGATTGACTTACGGGATAGGGCCGGGTCTGCTCTCGGTTCCCAGACTTGCCGTCGGCAACGTGCTTAACGGTCTCGCCACATTTCGGGCCCTCAAAGTCTTCTCAGATTCCAGGCGGGGCAAAGCTGCCGTTCGTTGGGACAACACCCAACACCTCGAAGGAATAGGCGACATGGGTGGCGAGGACCAATCGGCCAAGAGGAGGATTGTTCAGTCGGTTCCCTTGGAGCAGGTGTTCGCTGGACTGATATCCAATGAGCCCGATGAGATAGTCCGTGCCCTTCGCGCAATACCTTCTGATGTCGACGAGTTAGCGAGGGCGGAAATCATCGCCTACCTGCGCTCGCTTGTATCAAGCGAGGAACTCAAGATTCGAGCAGCGTTGGCCCAAACCCTCGGCTCACTGGTCTGGATCGAACTGACGCCAACTATCTTTCACCTCTTGAGCGACCCCGACTCTGTCGTCCGGACCAACGCGGCTCGGTCGCTGCTGGCACGGCCCCGGTTGGGGCCGCTACTGGAACAGGCGTTCATCTCGCAGCGCTACTTGGCAGTCGCGACGTTGGTGCGCGTTATCGAACAAGACCGCAAGCGGCAACGCCAGCTCTTTGAGATGATCACAAGGGAGCGGCTCGTCGTGACCAAGACGACTCTTATCATGACGTCCACTATCCTGCGCAAGCGGTTCCGAACCTATCTGGAGACGATTACTCCAATTGAGCCGGCCGGCGTTGTGAAGAGACGCCGGGCAACCGACCAAGCGTAGGCCCATTGAAGATGCCTATCGGATGTTGAAGTACTTCGCTTCGGGGTGATGGACAACGATCGCACTTGTCGATTGCTCGGGAACAAGCATGAACTCCTCGCTCAGTTCGATCCCGATATCCTGCGGCTGCAGCAGTTCGAACAGCTTCGCCTGATCTTCTAGATTAGGGCAAGCCGGATAGCCGAACGAATAGCGCGCTCCATGGTATTTCGCGCTGAACAGGAGCCTCATGTCATCCGGTTCCTGGTCGGCGATTCCAAGCTCGATTCGGACCTGGCGATGCCAATATTCAGCTAGCGCTTCCGCCGTCTCGACGCTCATACCGTGAACGTAGAGGTAGTCCTGGTAATCGCCCCCGTCGAACAGCTTCCGCTCAAGAGCCGTCGCGTCCGAGCCGATCGTCACGATCTGGAAGCCGACGGTATCGGTCGCTCCCCCTTCGCCCGGACGGAAAAAGTCGGTGATGCAGAGCCGACGGCCGTCTCGCTGTCTGGGCAAGCTGAATCGAAGCCACTCCGTCTTGAGATCGTCCCGATAGATGATCAGGTCATTTCCCGATCCAGAGCATGGGAAGTAGCCCCACTTCACCTTCGGCTTTAGTACCGACGCCAACTCACGCTTCATCCTCTCGAAGACGGGACCGGCATGGGCGTTCAGCCACTCGGTGAACTCGAGATTTCCCATGCCATCCGGCCGGCGGTACTGCCACTGGCCACGGAACAGAGCGATTGGGTTGATGTACTTATAGATTTCGAACAAGTCGAATTTTTGGTGCCGCTTCGACCCGAAAAAGGGCAAGGCAGGAGGGTTGTCGACGGGTACGACATCGCTTGAGACACCGGCGAAGACGTAAAGTTCGGGATCGAGAACGTCCGTCCGGTGGCTGCGAACTCGGGCGGGGTCGATCACTTCGTCACCGTCGACCACTTTGGGTGGAGCAATGCGAGCCGGCGATGCCGGGATCTCGCCCGAGATCTCTCCCATCAGCCGAAGCCCTTCAAAGGCATCCTGTGCGTAGAAGACGCTTCCGCTGTAGATGTCCTGAAGATCTTGCTCCACATAGGCTCGAGTCAGGGCGGCGCCGCCCAGGATTACGGGATAGGCACTGAGCCCCCTTGAGTTCAACTCCAGAAGATTGTCCCGCATCACTAGGGTGCTCTTGACCAACAGACCGCTCATTCCGATAACCTGGCACTTGGACTCGGCGGCCTTGTCGAGGATGCTGTTGATCGGCTGCTTGATGCCGATATTGACGACTCGGTACCCATTGTTTGAAAGGATAATGTCGACGAGGTTCTTGCCGATATCGTGTACGTCTCCGGCAACCGTCGCAAGCAGAATCGAGCCCTTTTCCGAGCCTTCGACTTTCTCCATCATCGGCTCCAAATACCGTACCGCCGATTTCATGACCTCAGCGCTCTGGAGAACAAACGGAAGTTGCATCGCGCCGGAGCCGAACAGGTCGCCAACCGTCTTCATACCGTCCAGCAAGATGTCGTTAATGACCTGCAGCGGCGAATAGGTGGTAAGTGCCTCGTCGAGATCTGCCTCAAGGTTCTTCTTAATCCCCTCGATGATGTGCTTCTTCAGCTTGTCCTCGACCGAGAGGCCCTCGAAAGGGTTCGAAGAAGTCGATGATGCCTTGACATTCTCAAACCGAGCCATCAACTCGATTAGGGGATCGTAGATGCAGACTTGCTCCAGGTTCGAAGGTTCCTCAGGCACGGCACAGGATACCGTGTCGTCAAACCCTCGTTCCGGTCAGCCGTCCGATTTAGATCGGTGGCAGCCTCAATACCCGTGGCATCTTAGGTATGCATGGGCAAGCGACCGTGACAAATTCGGCGATGACGGTAAGCTGAACGGGAGCTCTATCTCGGAGACTTTCCGGCTTTTTCCCAATCCAGGGGTAGTGATCGATCGAGCGGTGACAAGCTATGACCTACGAATACAAGACCGCTTCCTTTACGTCCCGCGCCGTCCGCAACGGACTCCCTTTTGAGGAGGTGGACGTCCGAATCAACGCCGAAGTCCAGTCCGGCTGGGAGTTCGTTCAACTAGCCTCTGGAGCAACCACCGCCTCAGTTTCCATCATCATCATCTTCCGAAGAGCCATATCGGCCTGAACCCCAAACTTGCATCGGGGAGTACTGCCTTAAGCGAGGGTGCCGCCGGAACTATCACTATTACTCCGTTACGCCGACCGCTACCCTGACCTCCTTGCGTGTAGACGACTACTAACGAAACGTTGGTACGAACCCTCCGATGGCTACCTTGCCTATGGCAACGCCCTTCGCCATGGTCTACGCGATGCCGTGTTTGGCGGCGTGGACCATTGCGTCGGCAAAGCGATCGACCTCGTTGACGGTGGAGTAGACGTTGGGTGTCACCCGGATGCCGGCGAAGTCGTCGGCTTGGATTCCCACCACGTAGATGCCGTGCTTGGTCAGAAGCCACGAGCCGAGGTCACCGGCGGTAATTCCCTTGATCTCAACCGTCGTGATGGCACAAGAATGTTCGGGGTTCAGATTCGTATGGAACGTCACGTTCTTAAGGTCGGCGATCCTCTCTGTCCACCTCTTTCTCAGATAGCGGAAGCGAGCCGCCTTCCGCTCCACGCCGATCATTTCGTGAAACGTGATCGCTTCCGCGATCGCGTTGTGGTTGGCAGCCGGATGGGTGCCGATCTCTTCGAATTTACGGATGTCCTTGGACTGCGTCTCGCCTGCCGCCATCATAGGCCACAAGCTCTCGATCTTTGCCTTGTTGACGTGCAGCATGCCCGTTCCCATCGGCGCCATCAGCCATTTGTGCAGCGAGGTGCCGTAATAGTCGCAAGCCAGGTCAGCATGCTTGAAGGGGAATTGACAGAATGCGTGAGCGCCGTCGCAGATCACCGGGATTCCGTGCTTCCGGCCCAGATCGCACACGTCCTTAACGGGGAACATCTGACCATTCTTAAACGAGACCTGGGAGACTAGCATCAGCTTGGTTTTGTCGGTGATGCCCGCTTCGAATGCCGCAAGCAGTTCTCGCTTGTTTTGCGGGACGTGAGGCGGCTTTACCTGCACGAGCTTCACCCCTTCCCTTCGCTCACGCTGTTGAATCGTCGTGATCATGCGAGGGTAATCCAGGTTGGTGGTCAGTACCTCGTCGCCTGCCTTGAGCTCTATACCCAGCAAACAGATCTCGAGCGCCTCACTGGCATTTCGAGTGAGGGCGATTTCCTCCGTGTCACACCCGAATGTTTGGGCAAGCCGCCGCCGTACCGCCTCAACCTCCGGTTCGAGTTCCCGCCACATGTAGTAACTCGGCGCCTTGTTTGAGTAGTCGATTTGCCGCTTCAGAGCCTCTTCCACAATTCTGGGTGCAGGCGAGCATCCGCCGTTGTTGAAGTTGACGACGTTTCGGTCGAGATCGAAAGCCTGCTGGATCTGTGCCCAAAAGTCTTCGTCTTGGGCAGCTAGCTCCGGGTTGCGCTCAGCCTTGTCGATCAGCTTTTCGACGAGAGCGAGCGTCTCGTTTCGAAATGCGGCGAGGCAGACGCCGGACCAGATCAAATCACGTCGAGAAATCATGCGATCCAATTCGTTAAGGAACGGCAAACTCCTTCATACTCGTTGCAGATTCGCAGAGGTGTTGCGCGTGAATTCTCCCATGCTTGTTCGATTTGGCGTCGTTTCTTTGCTGCTTGCTCCCTATGCGTCGGCGGTAGCTCAACAGATTTCTCCGACCGACCTGGTCAAGGGCGAAGTCGGCAACTACGCCTGTTCGATGAAGATTGCCGATCTTCCTGAAGACTTCAAGGCGGTCGAAGTAGTGTCCCAGCAGGGCAGCTTCATGGACTCCCTCATTCAGTTGCAGGCGTTCTCCGGCGCGGGTCGCGATCCCCAGATTTCGAACCGACTCAGCGTGAGCAAGTACTACTGGTCGAACGGCGATATCGTGAAGGTCTTTGACCGGCCGTTTCTTGTCACCTATCGGCTGAATATCGATCCCGGACAGATTCAAGCGATGAGCCAGTCAACCAGTCCGAACGCTGAGGCGCCAATGCTGAAGCTCAGCCTGATCTCCACCGACTCGATTCAGTCGGTGACCCCTCAGCCGGCCTTCAGCAAAACCCTTCTAGAACAGGCGTTCCAAGCGACCGACCGATCAGTGCCAACGGCTCCAGCCTCAGCGGCGGCTTCCCCCTATCCCGGCGACGGCCAATCCGCTCAGCTCTCCAACTTGAAGCAGGTCGCCCTGGCGACGATCATGTATGAGAACGACTACGACGATGTGTACCCAGCGGCACAAGGCACGAAAGCAGTCCAGTTTGTGACCTATCCGTATCTCAAGAACGGAGCTGTATGGAAGTCGCTGAACCCGAACGGTGGCAAGATCGTCTTCAATGTCGGCTTGGCCGGAGTGTCTTCCACTGCGCTGCCCGAGCCTGCAAACACCGTTATGTTCTATGAGTCCAAGCCGTGGCCCGACGGCCGTCGGGGAGTCGCGTTCGCCGATGGCCACTGCAAGTTTCTCAGCGAAGAGGAGTGGAGGAAGTATTCCGGCCACCTAGTCCCAAATGGCGTAAAGCGTCCGGCCAAGTTCCTGCCGATAAACTACGGCGCGAACTTCGATCCCGAACATCCCCGAGGCTAGACGGGTTGGGACTGGGTTCAGCGGTCTGGGGTCTGGTTCTGGG
>JARLGV010000056.1 GCA_031292555.1 Fimbriimonas sp. | reverse complement strand
GGCGGAGGGCCTTACGTGCGGTGGGTGCATGTGCCTGCTCGCGGATTCCATCGGCACGCCAGAGGAATTCGACACCGAGGGCAAAATCCTAGTGATCGAGGACGTCGACGAACACCCTCACCGGGTGGATGCCATGTTTACACACCTCCTCAATAGCGGTTTGGCGCAAAAGGCAGCCGGATTCGCCATTGCAGACATGACGCGAACTGATGAACGAGCCGACGAGGCGATCGGGGACAAGCCTTGGCGTGAGATCCTGGTGGATCGTCTTGCTCCATTGGGCAAACCGATGGTTTTCGATTTTCCGTTTGGGCACATGAAGGGAATGCTCACAATCCCATTCGGCATACGTGCGAGGTTGGATGCCGATTCCGGCACGCTCACGTTCTTGGAGTCTTTATGCGATTGAGATGGGCTTTAGGTATTTCTGCCGCCATGGCGTGCGTCTATGGGCAAGCGCCAAAGACCCAGAGTTGGGAAAAGGCGGTTGCGCCAGGTCTGACCTATCGGATGGAGGTCAACACGTCGATCCCGATGATCGTTCATGCCTTGAGGATGAGCCCAGGTGCGACCGGCATCCGTGCGATTCCCGAATTGGCCGGACACACGATGAATGAGGAAGGCACGGTTAAAGGACGCTTAACGCCGGCACAGATGGCCGCTCAGGCATCAGCGACAGGAGCTATCAACGGCGATTTCTTCTCGTTTACGCAGGGATCGCCGATCGGAGTGACGATTCGCGAAGGCGAGATCTTGGACACACCGATCCGTTCGCGTGCCGCGTTCGCTTGGGGTAGTCGAAATTCGGCAGTCGGATTTGTTGTATCGTCGATCTCGGTGACACCCGAGGATGGGTCGGCGATCAAAGTCGATGCCCTGAATCAGCCTTGTGGGCCCAATCAGATTGTTGTGTTTTCCCAGGCCGAAGGTATTGCCTCCAACGCCGTGCCGAATGTATCGATCGTGGTGGCGCTAAACGACCCAAAGTGGACGCCGAGCGCTGATCTGATCGGGACGGTCGAATCTACCGCGCCCGACGTCAAAGAAGCGAAAGTGGCCGACGGTAAGGCGTTGATCGTGGCAATGGGTGAAAGAATCCCCGCCCTATCCAACTTGAAGATCGGGCAGAAGATTCGGATCCAGATCCAATCAACCGGGTTTGATTGGGACAAAGTTGATAACGTAATCGGCGGAGGGCCGATACTCATCAAGGATGGGAAGGTCGCAATCGATGCCGCCAAGGAAGGTTTTCCCGCCTCCTTCTTTGCAAAGCGTCACCCCCGCACGGCGATCGGGCGCAGCGCCGACGGCGACATATGGCTGGTTGCGGTTGACGGCCGTCAAGAGATCAGTGCCGGCGCGACACTGGAAGAGATGGCCAAGGTCATGGTCAGTCTGGGCTGCGTCGATGCGATCAATCTCGATGGCGGAGGCTCAACATGCCTGAATTTGCTCGGCGTGACCGTCAATCGTCCGAGTGACGGAGTGGAGCGGCCGGTATCCGATGGCGTTCTCGTGTTTTCGTCCAAGGCAAATCCTCCGGCGGGCGATCTTAAGCTCGTAATCGTGCCAAAGATCGACTTATCAAAGGGCGCCGAGGCACGAGTTACACTTGACGGAAAGCCGGTACCGAACGTCGATGTGGTCTGGGGTGCGCAGGGCGCCGGTTGGATCGATCAAGGCGGTACGATCCACCCGCTTGAGTTGGGCAAGGTGAAGATCAAGGCTGCTGTATACGGGAGAGTTCTCGTTGCAGAGCCTACAATCGCCGAACACTGACCAGGGCCCTGTGCGAGCCTTCTAGACGGCAAACACGTCGACTGGCGAGAACCTCTGACCTAGCACGGTTTCAGAATCGCCGCCCATCCATGTATCGAGCGTTGCCGCATATACTTCGCGGAAGTCCTGGGTGTATTTGACATCCCCTTGGAACAAGTTGTCCAAGTCCGGGTTCGGGCCGTGAAAGCCTCCCTTTACCTTGCTTCCGATCAGGAACATCGGAGCGGCGGCGCCGTGGTCGGTTCCCAGGCTCGCGTTCTCCTGAGCCCGTCGCCCAAATTCTGAGAACACGAGGGTGACGACCTTGTCCGCCTTGCCGATCGCCTCCATCTCCTTCTGGAATGTATTAACCGCATTGCCGAATCCGGTTAGGAGCTTCTGATGTCCTTCGACCTGGCGAGCATGGGTGTCGAATCCGCCTGCCTGGAAGTAGACGACCCTGGTCTGCGGCGAGGTTGCAATCAACTGGGCGATCTGCTTGAATCCATTGCCAAATGCATCGTTGGCGTAAGTCGACTGAGATTTGTAGGTCGCAAGCTGCTTCTGGAGAATGCTGACCGCGTCGAGGGCCGATCGGCTTGCGTTCTGCACCGCACGGGTGGCTGTTCCGTTCGGGGCGTCCATTCCTTGGATCTCCCGGAGCATTTTCTCGGAATCGGCGTCGCCGATCATATTTCGCAGGTCGGCCAAGCTGGCAAAGCACGGAATGCTCGCGTTTTCGCCGGCAAGTGCAAGGGGCTGCTCGGTAGAAAGGCCCAGTGCGACCACTGGATTGAGTGGATGATGCTTCATCTCAGCATCGAAATGCCGCCCCAGCCAGCCGTACTTCATGGTGCTCTCGGGACTTGCGGATTGCCAAATCTCCATGCTCTTGAAGTGAGAGCGATTGGGCTGTGGATAGCCCACGTTTTGAATGATCGCCACTTTCCCCTGCTGGAAGAGGTCGGCCAAACCGGAAAGCCCCGGATTCAGACCCATTTCGCTATTGAGCTTCAGAACCTTTGGCTCTTGAATTCCGATCATTGGGCGGAGGCTGTAATAGGCCTTGTTAGCGTAAGGAACGACCGTGTTCAATCCGTCGTTGCCACCTGACCATTGGCAGACGACGAGGATCGTGTCGCTTGCCGGCTTACCGCCTTTCGCCTGGCGAAGAACGTCTGCTTCCGCGATTGATGAGAGCCATCGAGGGGCTACTAGCCCGACCGCAATCATGCCCCCGTTCTTGAGAATCTCACGCCGACTCAGTGTATTGCTCATGGTTCGCTTCTCTAGTATCCGCCAATCGGCCGAAAATGATGGAGGTCCTGACCCTTCCTAGATTCTAGTTCCGACGCCAATCGCCCTGTGGAGTTCAGTCGTAGGTAAGCTTTTTCCGGTGAAACCGCGATCGCGCGTCGTGTGGGGAGTTTTTTCGGCCGCCGCGTTGGCAGGCCTGACCCTCATCGTGTTCTACTCGATGCAATTCTACGGCCCTGAGAGCGTCATATGGAGGCTTAACGAGGAATTGCGGACCACAGCGTTGAACGGGTCTTCCATTTCAACCGGTAACTCCGCCGACCTATTGGCGGACGACTTTCTCGCGAAGATCGAGATTCTATACCGTCATGGCGCAACGCTGCAGATTCCACACGTCGAGAGGATCGGCAACGAGGTCGACGCGATCGTTCTTTATCGATTTCCTGAGACTTCTACCGTTATGCCGGGCACTGACATAGCTATGATTTGGGTTGTAGTAAGACGAGGAAGGCTATGGCAGGTCGATATCGACCAGACAGCGAGGATATTCCGCGCCAATACGCCGCGTCTTCCATTCAGCGAATGGCCCCGAGGTGGCCCGCCTTGAGGTTAAATAGGAGTTCAATGAAGCAGTCTGGCCGAATAAGCATTTTTATGCTTGCGTGCGTTTTCTCGGTTGTCGTCGTCATCTTCGTGTTAGTGTTCAGCCGCGAATCGCTAACGACGGTTGGCGGTCGTTTTATGGATGCCCTGATGCGTCACGACACTGTTGCGCTCACCAAGATGAGCATGATGAAGGGTTTGACTGACGAGCAGATTCAGAAGGAGTGGGACGAAAGCGTCAACGTCGCCGCGAAATACTACATGTTCGCCTACCACATTGATGGAGCGTCCCAGTCGGGCGATACGCTCGGGTCCATTCGAATGAAGGTGATCAAAGACATCGATCATCCCGGCTCATACGATGAGAATTTCGAATTGCCGATGGTGAAAGTAGGCGACGCGTGGAAGGTCGACGTCCGAAGCATCAGTCATGAGATGTTTCCCGGGCTCCCCAGGTAACTGCTGATACAATAACCCCACATGGGGAGCACTGCAGGTCTGCTTCGATTCTGGGACTCTCTGCGTCCGGTCATGTGCATCCTTCTCGTTTTGGCGAGCGCCTTCTTCGTCGCCGCCGAGTATGCACTAGTCGGCGCCCGTCGCAGCCGCATCGAGGCGGTAGGCAAGAAGGGCGGGAAGACGGCGAAACAACTTTCGGTCGCTCTGCGCGACATTTCCTCCTATATCGCCGCCACGCAGATTGGCATCACCATGCTTGGCATCGCCATCGGATCGTTCACCGAGCCGTATGTGTCGGGGTGGCTTGCCTCACTCCTTTTGTTGGTCGATCCGAGCGCGATCAAGATCATCTCCTATCTACTCGTTGTCTTTGTGCTTCTAGTTGTCGGCGAGTTGTGTCCGAAGTACCTGGCGCTACGTCACGCCGATCGGCTCGCGCTTCTCGTCTTTCCGGCACTCAAGTTGATAACTGCGGTGCTGAAACCGCTCATTTTTCTAGCGCAGGCTACAGCCGGTCTGATTCTGAGGCCGTTCAGGGTCGATATCCACCTTCGCGACAAAGACGCGATGCCGAAGGAAGAGCTACTGATGCTCGTCCAATCAGGCGGCGTTTCGGGCATCCTCGACAAACTTCAGGCTGATATGGTTTCTCGGGCGCTTCGGCTAGACGTGCTGGATGCCAAGGACATCATGATCCACCGGCTGGATATACAGTGGTTGGATGCGGGTCTGACCAAGGGCGAGATCCTGAGCCGACTCAAGGAGATCCCCTACAGTCGCATGCCGGTCTGCCGGGCTGACATCGACGATCTCGTCGGCGTTGTCTATCTTCACGACATCGTCAAGCACGTGGACGACGAGTCCTTCGAGTTGGAGCGGATCATGCGGCCAGTTGTGGCAGTACCCGAGAATCTCCAGATGGCTCGAATCCTGGAACTCATGCGGGTCGAGAAGACCCAGATGCTGATCGTAATGGACGAGTACGGGGGCACAAGCGGATTGGTCACGTTGGAGGATGTGGTTGAGGAAGTGTTTGGCGAGTTGGAAGATCGCCTGGAGAGCGAACGAAGACCGATCGAGATCCATCCAAACGGAAGAATCTCGGCAAGGGCGGACGTGAGGATCGATGAATTGGTGGCTTATACGGGCATCGATCTGGACCTGGGCGAATCGACGGACACTCTCGCGACGATGGTGATCGATCAATTGGGCCGGGTGCCAAGAACCGGCGATAGCGTTGCGTCTTCAATTGGGACGATGCGCGTCGAGAACATGGCACGCCGGCGAATCACGCGGGTGAGCATCCATCTCGCGCCCGGTTTGACTCCTCACATACAGTCGACAGACTAGAGGCATGGTTTCGCGGGCTAATATTCGCGATTCCTGGCTAGGAACGCGTGTCGACTTGCCGACAATATTGCGTACACTGGTGCGTACGCAATGGGAAGGGTGGAGGAGCCTAGCGAGTTGTCGACGGCTGAGAAGGATTATCATCCGCTTCGCCGATTGATCCCCGAGTTGAAGCCTTTTAGAGGGCTGATGATACTCTGCGTCGTCCTGACGGTCGCCCAAAGTGCCTTTGGGTTCTTGCCTCCTTTCGTCCTTGGAGATATCGTCAACCGGCTTCAGCGCGGTGAGGGCGTCAACACTGGCTTTTATCTGCTTATCATCGTTGGGCTCTCGGGAAGTCAGGCGTTGCTTGGCTACGGCCTTTCGATCACCATGGCGACGTTGGGGCAGAGCTTTCTGATCCGAATCCGGGACCGCATGCTTGGACACATGCAGTCGCTTCCGCTTGCCTACTTCGAGAAGAACCAGACGGGGAAGCTGGTTAGTAACGTCATCAACGACGCGAGCACCGTCCAGAACCTGATCACATCGAACCTCACGACGATGGTCGGGGACATCGTTCAACTGTTCATCGTGATCATCGTGCTGTTCACGATCAATCCAATCATGGCGTTGTTGAGCCTGAGCATTGCGCCGCTTTACATCTTCAACTTCCGGCGATTCTTCAAGCCACTTCAGGTCACGAGCGACGATATCCGGGCGAAGCGCGACACAATGTTCGGCCAGATGCAGGAGAAGTTGACGGGTATCCAGACCGTAAAGAGCTTCGGACAGGAGCGGTGGGAAGCCCGCAGCTTTATGAGCACCACGCGTGAGCTTATGGGGCTCAACGTACGCCAGGGGGCTCTAGGCGGCGGTCTTTGGACAGTGGCTGACGCCCTTTGCGGACTGGCCACCGGTATGGTCCTGTTCTACGGCGGAAACCAATGCCTCCAGGGCAAGATGCAAGCAGGAACGCTGGTGATGTTCCTAATCTACGCGGTCAACTACGTCTATGGACCAATTGTTCGGTTCCTCGTTATTCTCGACCCCATAGCGAGAGCAGAAGCGGCACTGAACCGGATTTTTCGCACGTTGAATACGTTCAACTTGGTCAAGGACGCGCCCAACGCCCTGCCAATGCCGCAAATCGTCGGCGAGGTCAACTTCGACAACGTTTGGTTCGAATACGAGCCGGGCCAGCCGGTGCTAAAGGGAATCAACTTCAAGGTCAAGCAGGGACAGATGGTGGCTCTGGTCGGATTCTCGGGCAGCGGCAAGACGACCCTGGCCAGTCTCCTTCTTCGCCATTACGACCCAACGTCCGGCGAGATTTCAGTCGATGGCATCGACCTCAAGGAGACGCAGCTCTTGTCGTACCGCTCGCAGGTTGGCGTTGTGGCCCAAGAGAGCATTCTCTTTAACACTACTATTCGGGAAAACATACGGTACGGGCGCTTGGACGCGACGGACTATGACGTGGAGAAGGCTGCGAAGGCGGCCAATATACATGAGGCGATCCTGACGTTCCCCGACGGCTATGACACTAAGATCGGTGAAGACGGGATCAAGCTGTCGGTAGGAGAAAAGCAGCGAATGGCGATTGCCCGCGCGTTGCTCGCCGACCCGAAGATTCTGATCCTTGACGAAGCGACGTCGTCGCTAGACTCCCAGACTGAGGCATTATTGCAGGCCGCGCTCGACAACCTGATGAAGGATCGTACGAGCTTCGTAATTGCTCACCGGCTGTCTACGATCGTCAAAGCCGACATGATCGTCGTGATGGAAAAGGGCATCGTCACCGAGCAGGGGACTCACGCGGAACTGCTTGAGACAGACGGGCTCTACGCCCGGCTCTATCGTGAGCAGTTCCGCGTGGCGCTTCAAGCCGCCTCCTAAACTCTAGTCGGCGAGGCTAATCGCGAGAACCCGCACACCGTCGTCGTTCGGCAAGCTGATGCTCTTGACCGTTTTGGCCGGATCGAGATCGAAGCCGTAGGAATACACGAAGAACGTCCGCCCGTCGTGGGAACCATCCGGCATGAGTCGATAGTCGCTGCGAATCGCCCGAACCTCGCCCGGGAAGCTCTCGGGCACGTACCAATCGCTGAAGTTCTGGTGGAACGTCCGGTGCGAACCGTCGTCGTACGTAATCGTGATCTCCTGATCCTTGTGGGAGCCCTCGATTGAAGACCCCAACAGCCAGATCGACCGATGTTTTCCCGTCGGCAAGGCAACGACCTCGCCCTTGCACGCCAACACATTCCGGCCGTTTGCCGGTCCGATTTTGAACGATACGTTCTTGACAACCTTCTGACCGGATAGGGAGGCCTCGGGGTAAGTGTTCCCCTCTCCGTCGAATCCGCTTCCTGCGCTCGTGGACTTCTCCGAGCGTATTCCGCCGACGCTGAACAGCGACGAAAGGTCGACCGATACGCTTGTACCTGCTTGGACCGCTGGAAGCACACGGGGCTCCATTCCCGGAGCTACCGGCGATTTCAAAATCGAGGCCGGGTCGTTCTTATAGGCGGCGATGAACTCGGACCAAAGGGCGTCGACATCCTTGCCGCAATACTGCTTGAAAAGGCTGTTCTTGTATCGGCCAAACCGGGCCGCATCGTTAAGCTTCGTAACGATCTGGCTATCGTAGTGGATTGCGCACCAGCCGAGGAATGTCGCGCTCGTCTGGTAGGCGTCATGGTACGTTGCGCGGCTGACGTTGATGCGGGGATGGAAGTGCTGCGGCTCGAATTTCACCCAACGGATGAAGTCGGCGGTTCCCTCGATCAACCATCCGGGGGCCGCTGCGCTGATGGACTGGACGACGTGAGCCATTTCGTGAACGGTTAGCCCAGTGTCGTCCGGATGCTCGCGGCACCACTTTGAGTTGACTGTCATGACTCCTCCGCCGGTTGCTGCCACGCCGGTCACACCAGGGCCGGTCTTATAGACGACGTTGACCATGTTGGGGGTGATCAATCCGTACGAATAGAGCATTGCCGCGGTATCGGGCCAGAATGACTCCATCTGGGATTCAGCCGTGGTGGACCACTTGACCAGGTCCGGCGCTTCGCTCAGGTCGGCGAACCCACGCCCGGGACCATACTGCACGTGCGCAACCGGTTCGGCGCCTTCGATAGCGATCTCTCGGATGACCAGTTTTGGAACTCCGGTCTGCGGGTTGGTTCGGACGCGAAACGCCACGACGGGCCGATCCCCCAAGCTCGCGGAAGCGCGTCCATTCGAGTCAAAACTGGCGATCTTCGTGTAGGTCGCCCCGTCGGTTGATGCATCCACAAACGCATGGGTGAGGCAATCGCCGCCGTCGGAGTCCCCAGTAAGGATCCGAATCGAATGAACCGGCGTCGGCCGGGATAGAAGCACGAGGAAGTCGTCTCCGTCATCCATGCCGGCTGTCGTTTGGAAGTAGGTGTTCTCGTCGCCGTCCATCGCCATTTCGGGCCGATGCTCGCGGGTGGAGGGCATCGTCGAATACAAGAGTGCCTCCACCGGCGCCTTTACTACATGTTTATCGCGCTGGAATGGGCCGCTCGACGACTGGGCCATGGCTAGAGAAATGCCGAAGAGAGCTCCGACCGCAACGTGCCGGAGTACGGTTTCGTTTCCATTCATGTTCCCTCTAAGGATGGCTGAACTTGGAGGCTGCAATGGGAACGTCTTGACGAACATACTCATTCTCTAACTATTCACGGCATGCATTTCCGCTTATGAACAGAGCTACCGACCTCCTGTTTCGAATTGGACTGATCGTAAAGGGTGTCGACTCGCTGTTCGAAGTAATCGGCGGGGTTCTGTTGACGATGCCGATGAAACTCGCCAGGTACCTGCTGGTGCTGTCTCAGCACGAACTCTATCGGCATCACGAGGTGCTATCCGGAAGGTTGGACAAGCTCGCGGAGGAGGTGACGGTTCATGTGCATCTCGGATCGGCTCTCTATCTGCTATTCCATGGCCTTGCCAAGGTCATCCTGATCGCCGCGATCTTCATGCGAAGGAACTGGGGATTCGTAGGTTTTATGGCGGTCATGTCGCTCTTTACCGCGATCGAATTGGCGCGAGCCATTTCTGCGCACGAGATCGTTACCGCAGTGCTTGGAATGTTCGACCTCCTTGTAGTTGGCTTGATCTACAAGGAGTATCGTGCCAATAAGAGGATCGAGAGCGGGAAAGCTTAACCTGTTCAACCGCGCCGGCTAGCGATGGCGATAGCTCAGATCTTCGTTGTAGGCGGGCATGCCATTTGAGATCAGTGCTTGCTTCGCAGTTTCGCAAGTGGCGATTAGGCGTTCCCAGATTGGGTCGTCTCCGCGAGGAATCAAGCTGCCAAACCAATGCCCACCGTCGAAGAACGTATTGATGGCGTCGACCGCGAAGCGAAGGCTGGCAACTTCGAAGTCGTCGTAAAGAAAAACGCCGAGACCTTGATGGAGATCGGGCGGCAATTCCTCCAACATGAATTCGCCGTGCGCACGAATGTCCCCGGCGGCGAACGCGCATCTTAACGTGTGATCCTTAAGATTGGCGTCGCACAGCCTACCGAGGGTGGCCAGAACTTCGTATCGCAACCAGGGCTGTGTTAGCAAACTTGGCGACTAGGTAACCATTAACCGGCAAGTAATTACTAGTGGGTAATCGTCATTTTCGGAAAATTGCATTGGCGGATGCATCGGGACGCGAGAAATCAAGGCTCCGCACCTTCCCAGATCAACTCCGGATCGTCTCCTCGAAGACTCTCCAATGATCGTCGCTTACACCCCCGAAGAGTGAAACTCCCGCCCCGCCGTTCTTGTGGACAAGCTTGATCGCGCGGCGAAAATCCTCGAGATCGTGCAGGTCCGGCAAGTATAGGCCCGCATAAACCGGGAACGTGACTGCTTGAATATTCTCGAGCATGCAATCCCCGATCCAGTCCACACCGGCTTCATAGAAGCTGTTATAGGTCATCGGACAGACTGCATCCAGTGGCCATTTGTCCCAATCCTGACGGCAGATCTTACGCGCCATGTGCGGAGTCGGGAAGACGGCGGCAGTGATCTCCTTGTGACGCGCTTTGACGGTTGCGCAAAGCTGCTTCACCAGATGGGTGACAGAGTCGTAGCGGAAGTGCAGCCATTGCTGATCGTGGGCGGGATCCTCGATATCGAGGGGATCGCGTCCGGAGAACTTCTTGAACGCTTCGCGTGTGTGTTTGCTGTAGCAGAAGTCGTAGTCGGGCAATTCTTCCGTTTGGTCGAGGTGATATTGCTTCCAAAGGGCCTTCGGAAGAATAACGTCGGGATACCTGACGTAGTCCAGATGGACGCCTGAGACCGCTGGGTGACTCGCCAGTTCGTCCGCTTTCTCTTTGAGGTAGGTCTGCACGCCAGGAATGACAGGCGAAATCCAGCGGTAGTAGTTGACGTAGGGAGGATTGTCGAAGCAAGACTTGCCCGATCGACTTACCTGATACCAGTCAGGGTGATGCTCCATGATCCAGGCATCGCCCCGGTTCGTGGTCCACATCCAGCTATGGAGTTCTAGGCCGGCCGACTTGATAATGTCGAATTCCCGCTCGTCGATTCCTCCTTCTAGGAAAATCGCATCCACCCCGTGCTTGCGGTAGGTTTCGTACTTCTTCTTGAGGGCGCCGTCGGTGGCGTTGCGGTCGGGGCCTACCCAGGCCCAATACTTCTTATGCTTAACCATGTCTCTCTTTGGCTGTGCCTGTGTTCCGACGTTGGGCATTCCAAGACCATATCGGAAGCCAAGTCCGGTTGCGAGGGTGGCGGATGTCGTTGCCTTGATGAATTCTCGCCGATTCACTTGCACATTCTGCAACTCGGAGCCATGTGAGAACAAGGGAGTACCCTCGATTGCCGTTCGGATCGCGCTAACTCTAGGGGATTGGCTCGGTCTCTCGTCGCACTTGGACGATCTCCGCCATGATGCTTAGAGCGATTTCCTCCGGGGAACGCGCGCCGATTCGGATCCCGATTGGCCCATGGATACGGGCTAACTGCTCGTCGCTGATGCCCATGGTTCGAAGCGAATCCCGACGCTTTGCCTGTGTCGTGCGACTTCCGAGGGCGCCGATATAGCGAGCCGGGCTACGGAGCAAGATCGCGAGCGCCGCATCGTCGATCTTCGGATCGTGAGTGAGGACAACCGCATAGGTCTCGTCGGTGATGCCGATAGCGTGGAGGGCGGGCCCGGGCCAGTCTGCGATCAGCCGATCGGGCGGAGCTGCAAAGCGCTCGGGGTTGGCAAAGGTCGCTCGAGGGTCGATCACAACGGTATGGAAGCCTAACTCGTGGGCAAACTTGACGAGTGGAACAGCGATATGAACCGAGCCCACCACGATCACGGTCTCCGGCGAGCGGACCAGGTTCACAAACGTACGTTCCTCGCCGATCTTGATCTCGGCGCTTCGACGGCTGTTAAGCACGTCAGTCAATGCGCCGTTCGCAAAATCATCCTGGTCCGGTGTCCATAGCCGCATGCCCGCGATCTCCAAGCTGGAAACCGCTGCAAACGGCTTGTTCTTGAGGACAAGTTCACGGAGTTGCTCCCAGACGCCTGCGCTGAATGGACTGGGATCGATCCAAATCTGAATCCGCCCCCCGCACGACAACCCGACGTCCCAGATGCTGTCTTCGGTCACCGCCTCGAAGGTGAGTTCACAGGTCTTGGATTCATCTATTGCTTTGAGCGAAGCCTCGACCACCGCCGATTCCACGCACCCGCCGCTCACCGAACCACAAATCAGTCCATCGCTACGGACTAGCATGACGGACCCCACCGGACGAGGAGACGACCCCCATATCTGAGTCACCGAAGCTGTCGCAAACCGCCACCCTTCTGCCATCCATTGTTCGAGAGTCGGGAGAAGGGAATGCATCTTACTGCGGGTCGGGGGGCGAGGGTAGCGGGATGCGGGTAGGGGCGAAGGGGCAGACGACGATGTTGGATGGGCAAGCGAAGGGCCTTAAGACAGATTCGCACGAAAGCCAAGACCAACGCTTCGCGCGGCTAGCCAACGATCTGACCCACTGCTCACGCCCTCCGACCCTCAAGCTACACCAACTCCTCCACCTTGATTGGGAACTTGCGGACCCGTTTGCCGGTTGCGGCAAAGACGGCGTTAGCTACGGCGGGGGCTACTGACGGATAGCCTACTTCGCCCATTCCGCCGGGGCTGTCGCCGCCTTGGAGGATCGTCACCTCGACCTTGGGCATCGCGTCGAGGGTCATCCAGCGGTAATCGGTCCAGCTATCCTGAACCACGCCGCCTTTGTCGATCGTGATCTCGGCGCGCAATGCGGTCGACAAGCCGTCGGTACAGGCGCCCTGCATTTGTGCTTCGACGCCTTTGGGGTTGACCGCGATCCCACAGTCCACCACGCAGGTCGCTTTGTGCAAGCGGATTTTGTTGCCCTCGATGCTGAGTTCGATCACGTGGGCCGCATACGAGCCGTAGCCGTGGAAGCAGGCGATGCCTCGTCCGTGGCCGGCTGGTAGCGGCTTGCTCCAGTCCGACTTTTCGGCGGCGACTTCAAGCACCTTGCGGAGTCGGTCATCCTTCAACAGGGCGCGTCGAAACTCGAATGGGTCCTTACCGGAAGCATGAGCCAACTCGTCGATAAAGCACTCGTTCGCCACGTTGAACAACGTGTTCTCGACGGAGCGCCATGGGCCGGTCGGGACGCCAATGCGTACCGTGTGCCCCTTGTTGCTGGCATTGGCGATGTCATAGTTGATGCTCGGGCGGCCGCCCATGCCTGCCTGGATCGCCTGGTGGCTCCATCCGACCGGATTCCCTGAACCGTCGACCGCGCCCCTGAACGAGCAGAAGCATGCGGGACGATAGTTGTCATGCTTCATGTCGTCTTCGCGCGTCCACATCAACTTGACCGGCTTCTTGATCGCCTTGGACACATTGACCGCGTCGATAATGTACTCGTCGTATAGCCGTCGGCCAAAGCCTCCGCCCAATAGCATCACATTCAAGGTGACCTGTTCAACTGGTATCTTGAGGAGTCCAGCGACGTCCTTCTGGTGGCCCGTAGGCTGCTGGGACCCGGTCCAGATCGTACATCGGCCCTCCTGAACGTCAGCGACGGCATTTAGGGGTTCCATGGTGGCATGGGCGAGGTAGGGAAACTGGAGTGATGCTTCGACGGATTTAGATCCGGCCGGCATATCGGGATGTGGCTCAACCGCTGCCTTCATGGCCTCCGTAATCTTGGCGCTATTCAGGTCGGCGTTGGAACCCATTTCCCAATCGATCTTCAGTGCTTGCCGTCCGCTGAGAGCAGCCCAGGTGTTCGTGCCGACGACTGCGACGCCGCTGGGAATCTGGACGACCTCTAAAACGCCCGGCACCTTCTTCGTCGCCGAATCGTCGAAGCTCTTGATCGAAGCGCCGAAAGCGGGCGTTCTTGCGACGACGGCATAGACCATGCCGGGCACTTTGACGTCCAACCCGTACTTGGCACGGCCGGTAACCACGTCCGGGTTATCGACTCGCGTCGCGCCCTTGCCAATCAGGTTGAACGCTTCGGACTTCTTGAGCTCCGCCTTGACGGTCGGAAGAGGCATCGTGGCGGCCATTGCAGTCAAGTCGCCGTACGCAACAGACTTCTTGCCGTCCGCCGAAATCACGTGCCCCTTTGCCGTCTTGAGCGTTGTTGGATCGACTTCCCACGTCTTGGCGGCCGCGGCGATGAGCATGGCTCGGGTGGCGGCGCCGATCTCGCGAAGTTCTTGATAGAGGGAAACGATTGTGTGGCTGCCTCCGATGCCTTGATTTCCGTAGACCGCGCTATCTGTCGGCGCTTGGGTGACTCGAATGTTGTGCCAGTCGACGTCGAGTTCTTCCGCGACCAGCATCGCAAGCGAGGTGCGGCTCCCCTGTCCGGCATCAGGTGCGATGATACTGACGGTGACCAAGCCGTCAGGATCGACCTTGACGAACGCGTTTGGCGCGAAAACCACCCCTTTCTTCAACTTGGCGGCTTTGGCGCCGCCGAGGTCGGCGCATGCCAACGACGAGAAGCTTGCCAGCGCTAGGCTAGCGCCAACGCCGCCTACGATCTGAATGAAGGAGCGTCGGCTGATGTCTAGGCGGTTGCTCACTTTGCCACCCCCGCCGCCGCCTTGATTGCTTCGCGAATGCGTTGGTAGGTGCCGCATCGACAGATATGGGAAGCGAAAACGTCGTCGATGTCCGCATCGGTGGGGTGGGGGTTCTTCTTCAGCAGAGCGGCCCCTGCCATGATCTGGCCAGCTTGGCAATAGCCGCACTGGGGAACGTCGTGCTCGATCCAAGCCCGCTGCAGAGGGTGATTCCCGTCCTTCGACAGGCCCTCAATCGTCGTGACCTTTCGGTGTCCGACAGCGGAGACCGGGATTTGGCAGCTTTGCTGCTCGGAGCCGTCCAGCAGGACGGTGCATGCTCCACAGGCGCCGATCCCGCATCCGAACTTGGACCCCGTCAAGTCCAGAACATCTCGTAGAACCCAAAGGAGCGGCATGTCGGGAGCCACATCGACGGAATGCTCCGAGCCATTAACATTGATCTTGAACTGGGACATAGAGAAAGCCTCGCTTCTATTCTAACTTTGTTTTCGGCGCACTACAAACGAAGAAGTCCCCGACTCAGAAACGAGCCGAGGACTCAGGGGTGTGGGGTGGAGTAGATCAATCCTTGTATTTGATGCCACAGCCGTAAGGGCGGCTGACTGGAGTGGTAATCGTCTTGCCGGCAAGGGCCTCGTCGAGGGCGGCCGAAACGTAGTTCTTTGCGGTGGCGATGTCCTCCGGATCGGGAGTCGGCTTGTCGTCGATGCCGCCCATGTAGGCGATGTGCCCGTTCGGGTCGATTACGAACATCGTCGGCGTGTTCTTTGCACCATACAGCTTGCCGATCGTTCCATCGGCATCCGGTACGAGAGTCGAACCCATCTTCTTCTCAACCGCCAGCTTGTTCAACTCGCTGGGCTGAAGGTAGCCAGGGTGGCCCTCTGAGGAGGAGAAGATCGTCAGCCAGACGACACCTTTCTTGGTGTACTTCTTCTGCAGTGACTGCATGTTGCCGCTGTTGTAGTGCTTCTGGACATAGGGGCAACCGAAATTGCACCACTCGAGGACGACGTACTTGCCCTTATAGTCGTCAAGCTTGACGGACTTGCCTTTGGAATCGACTGCGTCGAAGGTTGGGGCGGCAGACCCTACCGACACCTTGCCTGAAGAACCGAATGCGAGCGAAGTGACGCCCAGTACTACCGTAGCCCAAACAAGTGTAAATGCCTTCATCGTCTGTCTCCTTACTAATCTTTAAGTCAGAACTCCATTATACGGCTGACTTCAAATTCTCTTGGTTAACGTTTCGTAACTTGAATATCGATCCAGTGAGCTCCGCCGCCGCGTCCGCCTTGGGGCGGAAGGACCAGCAGTCCATTCAGACGGGTTGGCGGAGCGGGTGCATATCTTGACAACGGAATCTCCAGCTTTATTCCCGTCGGTGAGTGCTTTATCGTCGGCACGTCGGCACCAAAATACGTCGCGTCTCCTGGATAGAATGCGATGCTGCCACTCGTACTTCCTGGTCTGTCTACGTCGAGCGAAATCGCTTTGTTCGCAAGCCTTGCTCTGAGATGGAGGCCGAGCGCGTTCTGAGGAAGCGTAGCGAGCGCCGGGCGAAACGCCGGGTTCGGTTTGGGTGTGGAGGCGAGGTGAACGGTGATGCGCAACTTGGAATGCTGAGGGACACAGGCCTCCTTGCACAGCAGCCAAGACGCGTTCGCTTCAATGACTAACTCTCGCGTTGTTCTCCAAACTCCCGACGGTGGAATGATGTCGGTGACCAGCCATACCTCGTCCTCGTACGCATAGGCGGCAACGCCATCGACCACTATCCGCTTGGGAACGGGCCAACGAATGGGGCCGGCATGAAAGCCCTGCGGCAATTCCCATACGATTTTGGTCGCCATGCCGCTCTCGCCGGGGTTGATGTAATAGCTGTGGAATTCGGGCGCCATCTTCATGTGAAGCGCGATCTGGAACGGCTTTCCCGGCTTCCTCCCAATCGTGCTCATCACCAGTTCGGTTTGCGCCTGAGGCGCATGAAAGACCTGGGATAAGAGAAGCAGACACGAGATCGCGTGAAGCATTTCAAGTTACTATACGCACGATCTCTCCAAGGAGCACGCCGTCTATTTCAGCTCCTATGAATGAAAACTCCATTCCACATAAGCTCATTTACTCTCATCGGCCGCAGTCGTGAAAGTCGTACAAGGGAGCCCGAAGGACTTAGTTTGGCCCGGTTTCCGCAGGCGTCAAGAGAGTCGACTCGTCGTTCCTGCCTTAGGATCGGGTGCGCCGGATTTCGGAGTGAAGTCAGGATAACTCAGGCCGAGTGAATTCCTCCCTCGTTGGGGGGCTGATGGCGCTTCCTCGGGGGCTAAACTGGGGACTCAGTGTTGTAGGCTGTTTCGCTCTTTTGCTCGCTCGCCTTCGTGCACGTCATGAATCAAGACTATTCCGAATCGCTTCGTCCGCAGTTTCATTTCACCGCCAAAACCGGATGGTTGAACGACCCTAACGGCCTTGTGTACTACAAGGGGAACTATCATATGTTCTTCCAGCACAACCCGTCCGGAACCGAATGGGGGAACATGACTTGGGGACATGCCACCAGTCCAGACCTCATCCACTGGACCCAGGTGCCGAACGCGATCGAACCCGACGAAGACGGAACGGTATTTTCCGGCTCGGCGGTTGTGGATTGGCACAATTCGACGGGGTTCCAGGCGGGCAAGGATCCCGCGATGGTGGCGATCTACACATGTGCCGGGGACACGTCGCCTGAATCGAAAGGGAAGCCATACACTCAGAATCTGGCATGCAGCACAGACGGCGGAAAGACGTGGCACAAATACAGTGGGAATCCGATCCTGCCGCAAGTGGCCCCCGGCAACCGCGATCCGAAGGTCTGTCGGTACGAGCCGAAGCAGGAGTGGGTTATGGCGCTCTACTTCGAAGGAAACGACTTTGGCATCTTCACCTCCCGGGACTTGAAGTCGTGGACTCAGACTCAGCGATTCCGCTTCGACGGAGCCGACGAGTGCCCGGACTTCTTCGAATTGCCAGTTGAGGGAACCTCTGAGCGAAGGTGGGTCTACACTAGCGCGAGCGGCCGCTATCTGGTGGGAACATTCGACGGCGCGGAATTCAAACCGGACCAGGCACCCCTAGAAATGGATCAGGGACCGAATTTCTACGCAGTTCAAACATATAGCGATATCTCGCCTCGCGACGGGCGGAGGATCCAGGTTGCCTGGATGCGGGGAGGCGAATATGCCGACATGCCGTTTAACCAACAGATGGGTTTTCCGTGCAAATTGACGCTCCATCGAAACGGATCCGCGTTCCTGATCCATAGGGAGCCTGTCAAAGAGATCGCGAAAATCAGGGGAGCCTCGCTCTCTAGGGGCTCACAAGCGCTCACCCCGTCCGACGACGTGTTGGACGGACTCATCGGCGATCTTTGGGATCTGGAATTCGATGTAGAGATCGGTACGGCAGAACGAGTCGTTCTATCCGTTCGCGGTCGGACCTTCGAATACGTCGTCGATGCTCAAACCCTTATCGATGGCGATCGTGAGGTTCGACTCGAAGCGGCCAATGGACATTTGAGGGTCCGTGCGCTTATTGACCGGACCTCGGTTGAGCTCTTTGCGAATGCCGGCGCATTCTCCTATTCCGCTTGTCACGTGCCAAAGGATGACAACCATCGACTGTCTTTGACGGTTCAGGGCGGGTCCGCAAAGCTCAAATCGCTGAAGCTTTGGCCATTGGCTTCGGCCTGGTGACACACTCGTAAAAAAAGGGCGGCACTCAATGGAGTGCCGCCCCCACTTATCGGCCTCAATCAGCGGCCTTGTCGGTAGTTCAG
Organism: Fimbriimonas sp.; assembly: GCA_031292555.1. Taxonomy (GTDB): domain Bacteria; phylum Armatimonadota; class Fimbriimonadia; order Fimbriimonadales; family Fimbriimonadaceae; genus Fimbriimonas. The sequence goes on along the minus strand of JARLGV010000056.1, from coordinate 146,682 downwards.
GTCCCGTCTATGCCATTCGCGGTCGAACCTTACTCGTGACTCGCGGTAGTCCGGCACATAGCGTCTCGTTTCCACGAAACGCGGGCCGCAATCACGGGCGGTGTTGGCTCGGGTCGCGCAGTACAAGCTGGCGCCCAGTCCGACTGCGGCGACCGTGTTGTCGTGCGACAGAAGGCCCGCCAGTCCTACGACTCCGCTGATTACGCTCAATCCCTTCCACTCGTTGCCGTTGTGACGGTCGTATCGATAGTCGTCTCGGTCTCGTGCGTTGGCGATTGCCGGAGCCACTCCGATTCCGATGACCATAGCGGCGATTGCGATTTGAGGAATCATTTTCTTGGTGTTCATTTTCGTTTCTCCTGACTGCTAAATCGAACACCAAGGCCGGCAGTTCAGTGCATAGGACCTCTTGCCTATTGTGAGGCCATCAGTTGGGTCCTGGGCGCCTTTACGCCAGGCCCTCACTTGCCACGGGCGACAAACCACTGGGGGAGTTGACTCGTTACAGGACAGCCTCGACTTCGGCGGTCTCTTCGTTCGAAAGCCGGAACGTCATCGCGCCTATAAGACCCTCGATTTGATCCGGCCTTCTGATTCCGACGATCGATCCGGTTACGGCGGGATGGCGCAGCGTCCAAGCGATCGCTGCCTCGCCGGCGGTTCGACCGTGGCGGGAGGCGACCTCCGCCAGTTTGACCGAGAGGGCCAAGTGCTTGGAAAGCTTTGGCTCCTTGAAATCGTCGCTTCGGCTGCGCCAGTCGTTCTCGGCGAGCCCGGCGGCCCTTTCGGCGGTCATTGTGCCGGTGAGCAGGCCGGATGCCATCGGTGAATAGCCGATTACTCCGATTCCTTGGCCCAGGGCGTATGGCAGGATTTCCTCCTCGATGCCTCGTCGGAGGAGCGAATACGGCGGTTGAAGAGAAGTGATTGGCGCGATCGCTTGGGCCCGTTTCAGGTGAGAAACGTTGAAATTGCACACGCCGATATGCCGAACCTTGCCCTCTGACTTGAGTTCGACGAGCGTGCTCCAACCCTCTTCCAGGTCATCTTCAGGCTCGGCCCAATGGATCTGATAGAGATCGACGCAGTCCATCTTCAGCCGGCCGAGGGACGCCTCGATCTCGCGGCGAATCGACTCGCGCTTCAGGCACTTGCTGATCTCACGATTTTCGTCCCAAACGCGCTCGCACTTTGTGAAAACGTACGGACGATCCGCCATGCCGTGAAGCGCCTTCGCGACGACCTCCTCCGAATGTCCCAGGCCGTAGACAGCAGCGGTGTCGATCCAATTGATCCCAAGATCGAGCGCCCGATGGATCGCTGCGATCGAATCCGAATCGTCTTGGTCGCCCCACGAGAACCGGTAACCCGGACCACCCATCGCCCATGCCCCAACACCGATTGGCGTGATATCGAGGTCGCTGTTTCCCAAACGCTTCGTCTGCATGGCTTGAGTTTACGACCTTCGAGTGCGGTTTTCATCGCAGAAGGCGCGGAGGAAAAGGTGAAGGACGCGGATGTACGGAGGCTCGCCGCGCCCCTTATGCGTTGAATTGAATGCCGTGTCCTCCGCGATTGAAAGCGACCTACCGGTCGACGTCGACCTTGGTCAAACCGCGAGCAGCGAGACCTCGGCCGTGGGCACCCTCCCACTCAGCGGGATATGGCTTGCCGGGCATCGTCTCCGCCCAGATCGCACGATTGAACTTCTTGTCGTCGATGCGGTCCGGTTTGCTCAGGTCGAAGTTTCGGCCGTAGTTCTTAACCTTCGTCTCATCGAGTGGGATCTTGTTTGGTCGTGCCGTGAACGGCGTCAGGTCCAGCTTCGGTCCGAAGCAGCCGAACATCAAGGGCGAGATGGAGACGAAATAGCTCTTCGATTTCAATCCCAAGATGTCCTCGATCGAGCGGACGACCGAGGTCTGATTGTAAAAGTCGCTCACCCGTCCAATTCCCCGGGAGTACGGCGACACGACCAGGCATGGGCTTCGGTGGCCGTCCACGTGGTCCCAACCCGCCTGAGGATCGTCCTCTTCGACGAAGACGCAAGTGTCCTTCCAGAACTTGCTCTTTGTGATTCCCTCGATGCACATACCAGTCGCCAGATCGTTGTCGGCGACCTGAGCACGGGCAGTGACTGGACCGCCGGTGTGATCGCAGCATAGGTAGAGGATCGTCAGGTCAGGCATCTTCCCGGACCCCTCCATTCCTTTTAGTGCTTGAAGAAAGATGTCGGCGCGGAGGACGTCGGGGATCGAAAGGTCCCACCCTGGATACCCGGGTGCGGCGTACTTGACCATCCTGGCCACGCCGATGTTCTGCTTGAACTTGATGTTGTGGGTTCCAGCGTAGTGCTCTTTGAGACAATCAAAGTACGTTTCTTTGTTGGCGGTCGACGCGTAGTCGAATTCGCCGAAATTGAGGAAGCTCTTGCCGGATGAGATTGCGGAATCCCACAGAAAGCCGGTGGAGCTTGTGTTGAGGGCATCGTCGCCGAATGGGTAGCTTCGCGGCCACGCCGATACCGATCGCTCGAGGTTGGCCGTCGTATTCCCTTCCGTCGCCCAAGAGTGGCCGTCGGCGCTGCAGATGCCGTTGCAGTAGTAGTTGTCGAGGAGCGTGAACTCGTGAGCCAGCGCATGGGCATTGGGAGTGATCGCCTCGCCGAAGGTGCAGAGCGACGGCTCGCCGTCACCCTCCTTCACGTCGCCGAACACTTGGTCGTACGAGCGATTCTCGCGAATGATGTAGACGACATGCTTGAATAGGCTGGGTTCGCCCGGCCGATCTGGGAGCGGAACTGGGGCGATGCCGCGACGGGCCGACGGTGCTGGGACGTAGTCGAGGGGCTGGGACTGCACGGACAGGCCGATCTCGCATAGCGAACCGGTCAGATCCCAAGAGTTATGCGAGATGGGGTTCTTCTCGGGGGCACGCTCGCCGATACCCTTTGTACATGCCACATAGAGCTTTCCACCCTTGAAGCGAACCGCGGCGGGATACCAAGCAGTGGGGTACTCCCCTTCAGTTCTGCCAGTCTTGAGGTTAAGCACGACGACGGAGTTCCTGCCGCTGCAGGCTACGTAAGCGTGGCTGTCGTCTGGAGCGAAAGCGATTGAGGAAGGCGCTGCCCCGACTGGTTGGTTGGGAAACAGCTTGATAGTCTTGCGCGTTCGGTCGCCGATCGAAACGACCTCGACGGTGTCGCTGCCCGAGCACGGAATATACACTTTGTCTCCGTCAATCTCGACCTCGCTTGCGTGGTGTCCGATCGGGATCGATTCGACGATCAGATGTCGCCGAAGGTCGAAGACATCTAGCCGGCCACCCAGCCCGACGCCTCGATCATCCACTGGGACGTTAGTGCCAGAAGACGCAGCTTGTGGTTCTTTACCTTCAGCCTTTCGTGACCAGCAGGACACGTATAGACGCTGGGTGCGAATGTCATAGCCAATCCCGAATGGGGCCACGTCGGTATCCCATTTCTCTAGTGCGCCGGACTCCAAGTCGACCAAGGCGACCGAGTTGTCGCGGTTTAGGCACACGAACGCGTGGGTCGGATCCTGGTATACGATGCCGCAAGGATCGGGTGCCCCACCGACTCGGGCGGCGGGCAGCGTGATCGTTCTGCGCAGAGTCAGGTCGGACCCGGCAACGTCGAATACTGCGATCTTGTCGGTCGCCGTTGTGTAACACAAAGTTTTGCCGTCGTCGGTCAGTGCAATCCCGCAGAAGGAGTCGCTGCCGTCAACCTTGACCGTCTTCAATACTGTCATCGCCCGGACGTCGACAACTTCGATTCCTGTGTTGTCCTTCAGGTAAGCATAGCTCCCGTCCGGCGACACCGCGACGTCGACCGGGCGGCTGTTGAACGTCACGATGCGGCCTGCCGACTTGACGAACTGTCCGGTCGCAACCATCGTCCCGCGGTCGGTTGGTTTCCCGACTTGGGGCGCACGAAGCGCAACCCAACTTGCAAATCCGATCCCGACGAAAAGGCCGCAGCCACTCACCACATAAACCAGCTTCTTCATAAAACGCCGACCTTTGACATCCTATCCACTAACGGTTAAATCGCGCTTAAACAACAACTTGTGACGCTATGCGCATTCGACGATCTGCGCATCCCGCATGGGCAGGCGGGTGGCGGTGGGGACGTCGGTGCGGCGGATGACGCCAATCAATTCGGTGTTGGCCACGGACACACGGGCGTCGGATGCTTGGCGCATCGTCCATTCGATGATCGGATCGATTGGAGTGATGTCTGGGAGCGTCATGGTGTAGCTCACTTGGACCAGCTTGCGGGATACCAACTGAAAGCCGAGGGCTCGCACGCCGAGAAATCTCGGATCGCCTTCGCTCCGCATCGACCTCACGCGCTTAGCGATCTGCTTGGCGATGGCGAGGTTCTCGGTGGCCAAATCGACATTCATCGCGATCAGAAAGTCACGGACACCCACGATCGATACGCCCAAGCGTGGGTGAAAAGTCTGAGGTCCGAAGTCCGGATTCAGCACCTTGCCCTCCAGCCCACCAAACCCGCCCTTGCGTAAAGAAGGCAAATCCGCTTCGTGGCGTCCCCGCTCTGATCGTTCGTAGAGGAATACGGGCACTCCGAATCGGCCCGCAATGCTGGCCGAAAAGCGCTCCGCCAGCGCGTTCGCCTGGAGGAAGTCTGCTTCGCTCTTCGTAAACGTGACGAATGGACAGACGTCCAGCGCTCCGATGCGGGGGTGAACGCCGATGTGACGGTTCAAGTCGATCGATGCGAAGGCGTGCTCACACAACTCGATGAGCGTTTGACAGACCGGTTCCGGCTCTCCGCTGAACGCGGTGACGGTGCGATTGTGGTCGATATCCCCCTGACAGTAGTGGACCTGGATGTCTGGCCGTTCGAGAATGTGTCGAAACTCCCGGAGAAGGGAAGTGCTTCGACCGAACGACCAGTTCGGGGCAGTCAGGATCCGCATCTAGATGATGAGGATGTTAAAGCCTGAATCCACAAACAGGATCTGGCCTGTCACGCCCTGGCTCAGGTCACTAAGCAGGTACATCGCCGATCCGGCGACCTCTTCTTGATCGTAAGGGCGCTTGAGGGGAGCCCGTTCGTGAACGCTCTTTATCATATCCGTCAGACCAGAGACGCCTCGGCCGGCGACGGTATTAACCGGCCCTGGGGAAAGCGTGTTCACTCGAATGCCGCGCACGCCAAGATCCATCGCCAGGTATCGAACCGACGACTCGAGGGCCGCTTTGCACAGGCCCATGACGTTATAGTTCTTGGCCGCTCGGGTGCTACCTGCGAAGCTGAGCGTGATGACGCTCGCGTCGTCGTTGAGCAACGGTTCCATCGCCTGACACAATCTGCCCAGGGAGAACGCGCTAATCTGCATGGCGAGTTGGAAGTCGGCAAGTTTTGTGTCGACAAAGCGATTCGTCATCGCATCTTTCGGAGCAAACCCGACGCTGTGCACCAAAAAGTCGATCTTGCCGTACTTCTCGGCCACCTGCTCTGCCAAAAGATCGAACTGAGCGTCGTCGCTGAAATCGATCGTGAACGGATCGAAGCGCTCCCGGCCCTCAATCAACTTCAGCATTCCATCCAAGAGCCGCTCGTTTTGCGCGCCTACGCCTACAGTTGCACCTTGCTTGTTGGCTGCGTCGGCAATCGCCCATGCGATGGAGTTCTTGTTGAGGACGTTGAGAACCAGACCTTTTTTTCCTTCTAGGAGCATGTGGGACGTTTTACCTTGCAGCGGGGCACGAATGTTAGGAACCGGTTTTTGCAGACTCGAATGACCCGTTGCACAACGGGTCCGGTCGGTTCGGTACCCTCTTGTGCCATGAAGCGTCGGTTCGATATCGGCTTTCTGGGAGGCGGGCAGCTGGCTCGTATGTCGATTCAAGCTGCCCAAAGGATGGGATTGCGGTGTCTTTCGCTTGATCCAGGAGACGATACTCCCGCTTCGCAGATTGCTGCGAACATTCGAGGCGAGTTGCATGATTCAGACAAGATCGCCGAGGTGTTGCGTCGATGCGACCGAGTCACTCTGGAAAACGAGTTCATCCTTTCGGATCACATCGACGAGGCTTTTGAGATCGCCCAGGTCGATGAGTCGATTCTGACGCCCGGATGCCGGTCGCTGCACCTGATTCAAGACAAGTTACGGCAGCGGCAGGCGCTTGCTAGACATGGCGTTCCAACCCCCAAGGCAGTTGAGTTGGAGGGGGAAGGGGAGGCTGCGGTAGAGCAGATCGGCTTTCCAATGGTGCTAAAGGCGCGCTTCGGGGGCTATGACGGCAAGGGGACTCGTTACGCCAAAACGTACGAGGACCTGATCAAGCTCCGTCCTCTTTGGGCAGAGGGCGGCTGGCTTTCAGAGCAGTTCGTGCCGTTCGTTCGCGAACTCGCGGTGATGGTCTATCTCGGTCCGCAGGGAGCCGGGTGTTTTCCGGCGATGGAGACAATTCAGACCGATCACGTGTGCGACTTGGTCTTTCCTTCGGGCGTCGATGCCTCGGAAATTGCGCTGGCAGCGGTGGAGGCGGTCGAGGGGAACGGCTTGTATGGCGTCGAGTTATTCGAGTTGCCGGACGGGAGTTTCGAGGTCAACGAGATCGCTCCTCGACCCCACAACACTGGGCATTACACGCTGGACTGGGGTGGCGTCAGCCAATTCGAACAACACGTTCGGTTGGTCATGGGATGGCCGGTTTCGACTCCGACGGGGATCGATACCTGCATGGCTAACCTGCTTGGCCATCAGCCATCGGGCTACCACGTGGACGCGATCGGCGCGGCCCTTGCCGAACCGGGCGTGCACTTTCACTGGTACGGCAAGGCCGTCGCCAAACCGGGTCGAAAGATGGGTCACTTGAACGCCGTAGGGCCCGACTGCCGGGCCCGCGCCGTAAAGGCGCGAGAGCGTTTCTACGAGGCATGGATCAGGGCCTGACGCGTCCTCTCCGCGTCCGCTGCGAGTAAGTTATTATGGCTAGCGTCCACCCTTCAGAGCGGTGATCGCCCGCTCGGCGCCCTGTCGGAAGAAGACGAGGCTGTGGGTCAGGTACGGCTCGATGTATGGGACGGCGGCGGGATCGCCGTAGCTTGCCAACGAGTTGATTGCGGCGGAACGGGCGCCGAACGACGTCTCTTTCAGGATTCCGAGGAGAGCTTTGTAAACTCGTAGCTCGCCTGGTTTGTCTTTGAGCTCGCCGAGAGCGTAGATCGCGTTGACGCGCGTTGGTTCCGAACTTGGGTGAGCCAGCGTGTCCAGGCATCGCTCTCTAGCCAGATCGGGCTTGTTCCTCTGAAGCCACTGAAGCGCCATCTGGCGGTAGCCGTCTTGGAAACCGTCTGTCTGCCATGCCTTATCGACAAGCGTGGTGTCACCCGTCAGATTGGTCAGGATGCGAAGCGCATGTTGACGGATCAGATCGTTCGGGTCGTTGTCGCTTAACTCTCGCATCCGGCTCAAGATCGCGTCGGATTTTGGTAGCCGTTCCAAACCTCCTATCGCAGCGTTCGCCAACGCCCGGTCGGAGTCGTTGGTCAGCCCAAGCAGAAACGACTCGGACCCGGTGGAAAGGTGATCGATGACTCTCTGAACCATTGTCTTCGACTTCACCGACTTGGCGAATGAGAGCCATTCCTCGGGCTTGAGGACTCCCATCATCGAGTCGAGTATTCGGGCCTGCTCACCGGCGTTGGGGGCATGGTTGTAAAGCTTCTCCAATTCATAGGGCGTGTAAGGGATGTTGTTCGCGATGTTCGCCATCACGAAGCAACGGGGGTCGATGAGCACCGGCTTTCCTGCGTACTGGCCCAGGTCGAGGGTCGATTCGGCGCCCGTAAGGTGAATCAGCTTCTTGACCCAAGCGTCTTCGTTCAGAATCCACACGTCGAGGTTTAGGTCGAAGTACGGTTCAGGCTGAGAGACCACGACCTTGCCCTCCCGCAGCGCGACCGTCAACTGAGGAGCGGCCGGGGTGTAGAACCACTGCTTCATGAACGATGTCAGGTCGACGCCGGTCGCCTTCGACATCGACTGGAAGAACATCGGCGTGTCCAGCGACGTGTACTTTCGTTCGTTCAGATAGGCGGAGATTGCCTTCCAAAACCGGTCTTCTCCCAACTGGTCCATCAGCATGAACATCCGGGCCGCGCCACCTGCGTAGATAAACCCGTTGAACATGTCGAGCGCGTCCTTGTAACCCTTCCACACTACGGGCCGTTTGGCACCTTGATGGGCTCCGAGAGCTCCTTGGAAATCGCCATAGCGCCCGAGGCTGTACGCCTCGTCTCCGTGCTTGGCACGCTCCCAGAAATTGGGAAGAAACGTGGCGAAGCCCTCGTTAAGCCAAGCGTCGCTCCATCCGTTGCAGGTAATCGTGTCGCCGAACCACTGGTGAGCCAGCTCGTGGGCCACCAGTCCGGTCGAATCCTGCAATTCGTCCACCGACTGAGGATGCAGGGCGCCGATCGTCTGAGTGACCGCGGTGATGTTCTCCATACCACCGAACATGTAGTCCGGCACGGCGCTCTGGCAGAACTTCGCATACGGATAGTTGAATCCAGTCAGCTTGCTGTAGAAGTCGATGATCTTTTCGGTGCCGCCAAACGCGGTCTTGCCCCATTCCAAAAGGCCCTCCGGGGCATAGTAGTTGACCGGCATCTTCCCCCAGAATCCCGTTCCTTCGTCGTACTTGCCGGCGACGATCGAGATCAGATAGGTGGCGTGCGGCTGGTCCATTTTCCAGTGGTAAATCTGGCGGTCGCCACGGTCCTGGACCTCCACGAGGCGTCCGTTGCTGATCGCTCGTTCACCTTTGGCGACTTCGATGAACCCCTCACTGGTCGCCTTGTCGTCTGGATAATCCCAAGTGGGGAGCCAGTACCGGTTGTCTTCCATCTCGCCCTGGGTGTAGATCACGTTGGTGTGAGCCGGGTAGGCGCGCGCGGCGGGAACCAGGTAAAGCCCGGCGCCGGGCTTGCCGTCATATGTAACGTGAACCTTGACGGTTTGGCCGGACTTCGTCCCCGACGGCATTTGGACCGTCAGCATCTTTCCGTCGGTCGCGAACTTGGCCTCCTTCCCATCGACATCTACCTTCTGGACATGCAGCTTGGCGCAATCGAACGAGGCCTTGGCTGGACTTCCGGTCAGGGTCAGCGTGTTCACGACGTCTCCGTTAAGCACTCCGGTCTCTTCGTACGTCTTGAGGTCCACGTGCCATCGAACGTCAACCAAATGGAAGTTATGCGGTCGAGTCTGCGAGACGGCGATCGAGGACAGAAACAGCGCAGGCAACGCCCAAACGAACCGAGGAGAAGACATAGGCAGTTATTTTAGCGCGGGAAGCAGGTGCGGTGGAGTAGGGCGTGTGATGTCGTAACCCGTCGCTCCGCTACTCCATTACTCCGATTCTCCGGTCTCCGGCCGCGAAACGTCGGCCGTGCCGCCGCCTACCCGGCTTCGCCGGAATCCTTCCCGCTTCCCTCTTTGGTGGCCAGCTTCTGGGCTGCCTCCCAGGCTCTTTGGATATCGGCTACGAGGAGGGAGTAGCCTCCGTCGCCGCTGATGTTCATCTGGCGGAGGATGTAGGAGGGGTGGAGCGTCGCGATGGCGGTTCGGGCGAACTCGCAGGGGAAGTACATGCCGCGCTCTTTCGTGATCTGGAAGTTCTTCTTGATCAGGTTCTTCGCGCTCGGCCCGCCGATACAAAGAATGACCTTCGGCTTCAGGATTGCGATCTGAGGTTCGAGCCACTTGCGACACGCGAGCACCTCGTCGTCGGCCGGAGGCCGATTGACCGGTTTGCCGGTCGACCAATCGGCGGCTCGGCATTTGACGGTGTTCGTAATATAGAGCTGGGATCGCTGGAGTCCGGCATCGACGATCGCTTTGTCCAGCAACTGGCCGGCGCGACCGACGAAGGGCCGCCCCATTTTGTCCTCGGTCTCGCCCGGACCCTCGCCGATGAGGACGAGCGGCGACACAGGATTGCCTTCGCCGAAAACAACGTTCATTCGTCGTTCTGAGAGGCTGCATCCCTGGCAAGTCAGGGCGGTCGCTTTCAGTTCGTCAAGCGTCACGCTCGGAAACCTCTTTGATCTTGACGTAGCTCTCTTGGAGCGACTGGGGCATGACCCGCACGTTCCCCACCGAGGTCATGAAGTTTGTGTCTCCATTCCAGCGAGGCACGATGTGCCAGTGGATGTGCATTGGGATTCCGGCGCCTGCCGCACGGCCGAGGTTGACGCCGATATTGAAGCCGTCAGGGCCATAGCAACCCTTCAGCCAGCGGACCGATTTCGCGACCAATTGGTTAAGTTCCAGCAGCTCGGTGTCGTCAAGGCCCTCGATATCGGCTACCTGCCGATATGGCGCGACGAGTAGGTGGCCGTTGGTGTAAGGGTAGGCGTTCATCATAACGAACGCGGTCGTTCCACGAAATAGGATCAGGTTCTTCGCATCGTCGTGCTCGGCGGGAAGCTGTACAAAAATGTCGCCTTCGGATTTTCCCGAAGACGACTTTTCGATGTACGTCATCCGCCACGGCGCCCAAAGGATTTCGGCCATGCCTTGGTTATAGCACGGCGATGGCGGCGCACATACCTAGATCGATTTGGCGAGGATAATCGCCTCGGCGACTTCCCGCATCGTCTTGCGCAGGTTCATCGACTGAACCTGGATCCGACGATACGCTTCCGCCTCCGACAGCTTATGCTCGTCCATTAGGATGCCCTTGGCACGGTCGACCAGCTTTCGGGCTTCGAGACGCTCGCTGAGGGTTCCGACTTCTTTCGTCAACTGTGCGTTCTGCTCGAAACGGCTACGTGCCACTTCGATAGACGGGGGCAAGTCGCCGGGCTTGAACGGCTTGACGAGGTAGGCGAACACACCGGCGCTCTTGGCTCGATCAACGAGTTCCTTGTCCGAGTAGGCGGTAAGAAGAATCGTCGGGGCGATTCCTTCTTCGGTAATGATCGAGGTAGCGTCGATCCCATCCATTACGGGCATTTTTACGTCGAGAATGCAGACATCAGGCTGGGTCGATCGGGCAAGATCAACGGCCTGCTGCCCGTCGCCGGCTTCTGCTACTACCTCGTAACCGAGGTTCTCGAGCATCTGCTTGAGGTCCAAACGAATGATCGGATCGTCATCTGCAATTAAAACTTTCATCTTAGCCATGGTGGTTCCTGGGAGTGGGCACCACATCGTTCACCCATAGGCTCCGGATGTATGATACCCGTCCCGGTTTTCTGGTCCGGATACGGAGTATTCGAGCGACAGTTTACAACGGTTACGATGCTGAGTTTCCGATAAACGTCAAGATGGTTCGGGAGCCCACCGAAAGGCTGAGCCGTCCGTCGTTTCCGACTTTGAGTGGGGGCAATAATCGCTGTTGGATGTTCTTGTCACTCAGCCGAACCTCCACTCTCGCGTTATGAGGAAGGCCAGACAAGATCATCGTGCCGGGGCCCTTGGGGTTGACGATGAGGCCGCTAAAGCGTCCGCGCCCAGGGCCCACCGTGACAAGTGCTTGGACGTCCGAATCAGACGATCGAGTAACAACAACCTTAGCCCCTTTCTTGCAGATGGGCTCCATCTGCTGGATGGCATTGAAAACTGGATATGGCTTGGGACCGGCCTTGTCGACGATCGGGTAGTTATCCTGGTATGTCCAATAGTCCATCAGGCTTGCGCCCGTGAGGTTAATCGTGCGGGCGTATACCATCGCAGTCTGGAGAGCGTTGTTCCAGGTGCCCCATGGGTTGGGGGCCTGCCAAAGACCGGAGTCCCATCCGGCCTCCAAGCACCAGATGGGCTTGTGGAACTTACTTCCGAGATCGGCGATTGAGCGGTAGCTGTCTTCGCTTGCGCCAAGACCATCCCAGCAGTGGAATCCGAGCGGCCCCAAGTAGGGTGCGATACTCTCATCGGTCAGCAACGGCGTGGCGTATGCCGAATACGGGGCGCCGCCGGTCGTATCGCCGACGATGAACTTGGTCTTCAGCCCGGCTTGGGTGAACTTCGGTCCTGCCTGCCTGATGAAGTCGCCGATCGTCTTCGAGGTGAAGCGGAAATTGACCCCGTAATCCGGTTCGTTGAACGAGAAGTAGTCGACGGAGGCATTGTACTTGTCTCGAGCGAGCACCAGATAGCGCACGATGGCGTCGATGCACTGCACATACTTCGCTGGGGCAAGGATGCGGCCCATTTGCTCAGGTTGACCGCCTAGCATCCATTGGGGTCCCTCCCACACCGTAAGGACGGTTGGAATATGCCGCCGGCTCATTTCTTGAAGCGCCAATAGCGCCGCGTGAGCTTGGGCGTCATCCCGGTACTCTCCGGGCTGCGGAGTCCAATTGTTGAGAGGAAAGCCGACTCGGGCGTGTACAACGTGCAGATGGTCAAGCGTGTACTGACCGACGACGTCCATCGCCTCGGAATAGCCGTATCTTGGCTGGCAGAAGTCGCCGCCAAAACCCATCATCGTTTGGCGTTGGCTGGAAAAATCGACATCCACTCTGACTTTTCCGAGCGGGCTCTGGGCCGTCGCGTAATCGATCAGGTCATCCAGGCTGCGACTGTTTCCATAATCGACGACTCTCAGGCCTCCAATCTCGACCGTTTGCGGTTGAATCGCAAATCTGAGCGAGACCATCGCGCCTCCAACCGCATAGGATTCTGCCGATTGGAACGGAACGATGATGTGTCGCCAGACTGAAGGGTCCGTAGCGCCGAAAGCGTTTTGAGATACCGACTTTGTCCAGGGATCGACGGTGCGCTCAAATAGGAACCCGATCCCGGCCGGGCTTCGGCCGTTTGCCGCTGCACCTCGAATCCAGAATTCGCCTAGCATGACGTCGCCCTGCTTCACGGGGCGCTCGATCAGCATTGTGAGTTGGGTGGCGTTCGACTCCTCGGCGTTCTTCCGTACTACGACGCGGAGCGCCTTTACGAACCCGTGCCCTTCGACGTCTACGGTGCTGGCCTGAGCGTCGGTCCTATCGAGCCCACCGACCGGTGTCGTTAGGTGAGCATTTGCGGCAATGATGAGCTCGCCTCCAGCCATCGGCCCGGTTTGCCGATCCTTACCGGATATCGCTCCGAAAGCCGATCCAGAAAGGAGAATCAGCCCCGAAATAGCCGCCCAACATTGAAGCGCCATGTCCGGGAGCATACCTCTCTGGAGAGGGGAGCGGGGAGCGAGGAGCGGTCTTGCCGTGCGGGGGCACTAGGCGCATTGGTTCGGCAGATTCCTCCGCCCGGCCCTTGGCTGACGGCCCGCTACCCTACCTCCAGGAGCCTCCGGCGTGGAATACTGATATCCATGGATGCCTCGCTGCGGAGCCTTCTGGATGGTGTTTTCGACTATGCAGGGTTCTTCCCACCGGCGAAGCTGGAAATGCCACGAGCGATTGATCAGTACATCCGGCACATCGAGGGTCCCGAAGAGTGGATTGCGGGCCGATTCGTCTGTACTGCCCACAACCTGCAGGACCTTGCCCGTGCTCTGAATCAGCGCCAGAGCACGCCGGAGATCGAAATTGCGGTGGTTGGGCAGATCACGACCGACTACGACGAATGGGAGTTTGCGCTTGAGCGAGATGCCGGCGCGATGACTGCATTTATGAACGAAGTCGGCGATACTGCTCCGTTGAGCGCCTACGAAGTGCGTATTCCCTCACACGTTCATGTTGAGTCGTGCCTCGTTGACCTTCGGGCGTTTTCGGAGGTCGAAGTCTATGTCGAGTTGCCGTGGGCAGACGAAATGGATGACTCCATCGCGGCGCTTGCGATCACCGAGTGGATGGGTGCAAAGGCGCGGACGGGTGGAGTCGACGCCGCCGCGTTCCCAGACCCAGAATCGCTCGCCGGGTTTATTCACGCTTCGATGCATCTTGATGTTCCGATCAAGCTGACCGCCGGACTCCATCATCCGTTCCCCACCATCGACGAAGCGACTGGAGGTCGCATGCACGGCTTCATCAACGTATTGACCGCTAGTTTGATGGTTCGATCCCACGATTTCGCGCGTAAGGAACTGGTAGAAGTGTTGCGGGACGACGATCCTCGTCATTGGCGATTCGGCTCGGATTCGATGGCCTGGAAATCGAATGAGGTCTCGATCGGCGACATCGAAGATCTGCGCGATGTGTTCTACGGGATTGGGTCGTGCTCGATCGAGGAGCCCCTCGCCGATCTTGCCGCGCTTGGACTTGCCAAGAAGGTAGCGCGATGAGGTTCATCGTTTCGCCGACCGCTAAGAGCTGGATCAAGGTCGACCCGCTGAGTCACTTCCCGATCCAAAATCTGCCATTCGGCATGGCGGAGGTTGATGAAGAGAACGTGATGGCGGTGACCCGAATCGGAGACTTCCTCGTCGACATCTATCGACTGATTGACGAGGGATTCCTGCCCCTTGAGGAACTGCTCGAAACCGATGGGTTTTCCGATATCACGCGGGAGCAGTCCACGCAACTGAGAAAGGCACTGTTCGATTTGTTCCGAGAAGGCAACCCAAAGCTGCGAGACAACTCGAAGCTCAAGAAGGAGGCATTGATTCCGGTCAGCGAACTGAACATGGTGCTGCCGATGCCGGTCGGGGCTTTCGTTGACTTCTATTCCGGTATCAACCACGCTAGCAACGTTGGCAAGATGTTTCGCCCCGACATGCCTCCCTTGCTTCCTAACTATCGCCACCTTCCGGTGGGTTACAACGGACGGGCTTCCAGCGTCGTGCCCTCCGATGTGCCCATTTTCCGCCCAAAGGGTCAGACCAAGGCGGCAGATGCAGAATCGCCGTCGTTCGGCCCGACACGCGAACTGGATTTCGAACTCGAGATGGGTTTCTTTCTGGCAGAAGGCAACGACTTCGGCGAACAGATTCCGATCGAGCGCGCGGAGGGGCATATGTTGGGCCTCTGCCTGGTCAACGATTGGTCGGCTCGCGACGTGCAACGGTGGGAGTACCAGCCACTTGGGCCGTTCCTCGCCAAGAGCTTCGCGACGTCGGTGAGCCCATGGGTCGTCCCGATGGACGCAATTGAGCCATTCCGCGTGATTGGCCCGAAGCAAGATCCGGAGCCCTTGCCCTATCTGCAACCTAGCGGACCCAGCCACTTCGACATTTGCCTGGAAGTCGCCATTCAGACGGAGGCGATGTCGGCGCCGCAGGTGATCAGTCGGACAAACGCCCGGGAACTCTATTGGAGCTTTGCCCAGCAGCTAGCCCATCAGACGTCAAACGGCACGCCAACGGAATCGGGCGATCTCTATGCCTCGGGGACGATCAGCGGAGTTGAACCTGGCAGCTTCGGTTCCATGCTGGAATTGGCGTGGAGGGGCCAGAAGCCGTTGGTCATGCAGGAGACGGGAGAGGAACGTGCGTTTATCGAGGATGGCGACGTTGTCAGTATCACGGGTTACTGCGAAGGGAAGGGATATCGTGTCGGATTCGGCACTCTATCCAACCAGGTGGCGCCATCGCTATGAAGGCGGGGGTTTACCCGGCCGGCGTGACGCCGTTCGATGCGAAAGGCGCGATCGACTTTGCCGCACTTGCTCGCTTGCTGGCGTGGTTTCGGGCGGGGGAATGCCATGGAGTCGTGCTTGCAGGAACGAACGGCGAGGGTCCATCGCTCAGCGCGGTCGAGAAGCGGGACCTCGTTAAGGCAGGGGTTGAACTTGCTGAGGGACTTGAAGTCGTATTGGGGATCTCGACGCCGAGCCTCGACGAAGCGATCTGGCTCTGCAAGCAGTCGTATTCTGCCGGCGCCCATGCTGTCTTGCTGATGGCGCCCGGTTTCTTTCGCGACGCTAGCACGGATGCGATCGCCAAGTGGTACGAAGCGGTGCTCGACAAGTCGCCGATCGGCGTCTTAGTCTACAACTTCCCCGGCAAGACGGGCATCACGTTGCCGGCGGAGACGATGCATCGCCTATCCAAGCATCATCGCATGATCGGACTAAAGGACAGTAGCGGGAACCGGGACAATGTCGCGGCCTACAAGCAGGCTTTGGAGGGGACCGGCAAGTGTCTCATGGTCGGTAACGAGACGTTGCTCGTTGAGACATTGGCCGCCGGTTGGACCGGGACGATCAGCGGCGCCGCCAACTTGATCCCTGGTTGGCTGAGCCAAGTGGTCAGAGAGTGGCCCGTCGATCGCGAGTCGGCGGAGACCAAATTCGCCCTCATCGAACCGACATTGCAAGCGATCCGGTCCTGCCCCCAGCCAGCGTCCAACAAGCGCATTCTCGCCGACCTGGGCGTCCTGCCCAGCCCCGACGTCCGCCTGCCCCTCGAGAGCCCCTCGCTGGAGCAGGTGGGAGCCCCACTGAACCTGGTGCGCTCCCTGGTTTCATAAGGCGCCAGCCTCCGAGACCGCTGGCGTTTGGAATTGCGGAGTGATGGAATGGTGTCTGAACGTCCCCGGAGGCACTGGGCACGACGGATGCCTGGCCCAAGGGGGAAGTGAATGCTCTTGCCGGTAGCTGCTCTCCGAATCTAGAACTCGTAGTGAACCCGGGCGGTTATAACTGAGACAGGGCCCCGGTCTTGGTTGTAGCCCGGGTTTCCGATGAGTTGATAGTCGAGGGCAAAGGAGACCTCTTTAGTGACTTGGCGCTGCCAATAGGTTTCAAGAATCATTTCTCGCCCGTATCTCAGTCGGCCATCGCCAAGCAGGAAGCCGTCACCGCCGGCGGCCAGATAGTCGCGATGGGGGGCGGAGAGGCCGTCGGATAACAACGCGACGCCGATTCGGTCTTGAGGCGACCGCCATCGCTTACCGGAGAACTGGGCGCCGAGGCTCACTTGGTCGTCGCACTCGGTGTAGGCGAAACTCTCGGTCTGGCCGTCGTTCCAGCCGAGTCGGGTGAAGATTCCGGTTTCGCCTTGGTCACCGAGGGGCTGCTCGACATTCAAGACAAAGCCGTACTTGTCGGCTCCATCCCTCTCGGCGCCCGTGATGCTGGGCGCTGTTCCTTTCGCCTTGCCCTCTTGGATTGCTTCCCGGTAACTGCCCATATGGGCTACGTTGCGGTAGCCGAGAAGGCGGACGGTCGCTGCATCCAGACCCTTGACCAGTTGAGGACTGTAGTCGCCTTCGAGTTGGTCGCCGCGATCCTGGTCCCAGCGGGTGGCCAGAACCGGCCCATTGGGCACAGCCGGCATTTCGAACGAACCCAGGCGGATCGCCCAGGACGGGTGGACCCATTCCACTGAAATGCCATCGGAGTAACCCCGCGTGTCGGCGGCATAATCGTAGGCGGCGCAGTTGATGAATCCCCAGTTCAGGAATTGGGTCCGCGTGCTGTTGGAGTAGGTATTCGAATCGAAGATATCGGTCACCGACATCTTGCCGGCCGATACGACTAGGCGATCCTGAGGCATCTTGCCTCCGAACTGATTTTCACCCGCCTGGACGTCTGCAATGCCATGTCCAGTCGAGACGGTCCATCTGCCGAAGTACCGGGCGAGATAGGGCGTTTCAGGAAGGGCGCCTATGGCGAATCCAGGGACCCGCAACACGTCACCGTTCGTGTACCCGCCCAATCCGGTTGCTCCTCCGATCCCGCTCCCTCGCGCGAGTTCTGGGTCGACGTACACCTCAACTCCTTGGCTTGGGCGCCAACCCAGGAAGAAAGTGTACGTATCCGTCCACACGGTGGCCTGCCTCGCCGGCGCAATCAGGCTATTGGGTCCGGTATAGGGACTTCGAAACGGAAAGAGAGTCTGAGGAACTATGGTGATCTGGCCACCGATGAGATAGTTCTTTGCCCTTGAGACGGCATTTTGTGGCGGTGAGGCTTGCCTTACGGGCGGAAGCGAGTCGGTGGCAAGCACGGTAGCGACCGCGCCCGCAGCCAAGAAGGCGGCAAACAGAGTTCGGGTCATAGTTTCTCCTTGCAGTTTGATCTGGGGGCCGGTTAGTACACCGGTCCGATGGAGCGTGCAGGCATCCGGAAGGCCGTCGCCGGATGTCCTCAGGAGAATCAATCGATCGGCGACGCGTTCTGTCCGAAGGTTCCGCGACGCGATGGAGGGTCGGAATCTTGGTTAGTTTCGTCGTGTCTCATATATGGCTGTGAGCAGTGGTTGACATTGGGTGCCATTGGAAGGCACTGGCAGTCAACTCCAGACAAGATACCGGCTGCAGATGCGAAAAGGCCCGGTTATCGACGAGTTTCTAGCACTTCTTTATGATTGGAAGTCGTGAATGGTTCCGCTAACTCCCTTGAAGGCAGGGGTAAACACAAAAATGCCCTCTTGCAACTAGTGTCGCAAGAGGGCAGAAGTGTCTCCCGGGGGGGGCTTGGGATTACTTCTTGATCGTGGTGATCAGAACGTGCCCGGTTTCCTTGTCGTACTGTACGTCGACGTTGAGCGCGTCATGGATGAAGCTCAGCGGAACGATGGTTCGTCCGTGGTCGATGTACGGGGTGACTTCCATCGAAACCGTCATCTTGTCGACCTGAGCGTTCTTGTCGCCGATCTGGATCATGATCGACTTGCCGTCCGCGCTGGCGGTGACCGTCTTCGTCATGTTCGCCCAATCGACCTTGCCGCCGTCCTTCTCGATGAGATAGCGGAAGGGAGTCATCGGCACGCCGTTGTCGACGCGCGGCTTGACATCGAACTTAACGAACTGGTTGTTCAATTCGATCGCGAACGCGCCGAGGTTCGGAACGCGCTGGCCGCGAGTGATGCTCACCATGCGGGCCGCCGAATTGAACGAATTCAGAACGTTGGCATTCGGCAGCTGCTGAGCCTTAGTGGGAGTGATGACGCTCGACGTGATCGAAATCACGCCCTTGTCCGGCTGGAAGTTGGTGGCGACTCGAGTGTGGTTCGGAACCAGCGAGCGAGGTCCGGTGGCGATGCTCTTCTCTACCGGGGCTGGCTTGACGCCGCTGACCGCTCCAGTGATGGCCGAGTGAATCGGGTTCGAGCTAACGTGAGGAGCCGTCGTACCGATTGCGGAGGATGCCGAAGTCTTTCCGCCGAGTGCGATGTCTCGCGTGCCGGCCTCGTTCTCGACAGTATTCGGCTTCAACGTCGGATTCGTGGGGGTCACATCGGTGGACACGCCATTTCGAGGGGTGTCGCCGTGCGGGTTGTTCACGAACACGCGGGTCTGCTTCGTCTTGTAGGTGGTGCTGGACTCGTCGATAGCCCATGCTTCGACCACATGCCAACCGTTCGATTCGCGGGTGGTATCCCAAACGAACGTGTACGGCGGATAGTTCGACATCTTCTTGAAGTTGCTGTCGACGAAGAAGCTCACGTAGGAGTTCTTGAGTTCTCGACCGAAACCGAGGTTGATCTCAACCGGACCGTTGACCGTTGCGCCCATCTTGGGAGCGGTCAGGTAGACCGGGCCCTGATTGCTCTGGTCGGTGGAGATATTGGTGCGGTCGCTGCCGACCAACTTGCCCGTGCGATCGAAGAGCCGAACAACAACTTCGTTGTCGCCGTCTTTTAGCTCGGAGAGGTTAATTGTGAAATTCGTTTCGCCCGATTCGGCGCTTGCCGTTACGGATCGAGTGCCCAGGCTGACCCCGTTCACTTGGAGCTCGACGAGTGCGGCGTGAGCGCCGTTATACCGAACGGTGAGGGTCGGGCTGTTGAGCGCCCGGTCGATCATGATGCGCGCGTCGAGCGCGATGGCGTTGGCACTCACGGCCAAGGCTGCAATTCCTGCTAGAACGCCCATACGGCGTAGCGATTTGCTGCTATTAAACATACTTGTTGCCCCCGGCTGGCTCGACACACTTGGCGAACCGATACCTATTCTTGCACCTTTGAACACTACTGTCAAGGTGGACATTATTACGAGGCATGACGGATCGAGGCATCTTGTCCGTTCGGGCACCCGAATAATGCCTCATCCGTATGCCGAGTTAAGGTACAAGAGGCCCAACTATGCTCAATCTTCTCTTTGCGTCGGTTTTGATTCGGAGCGAAGCTCCCCATGAGCTTTACGATTACCTGGCAATAAAGGATTCTTCATTCCATTACGAATACCGGGATCGGGCAAAGGGCGAGATCGAGATGACGAGCCAAATCTGGCAAGGGAGGCCTTGGAAACACACGATTTTGATGCGCCAGCCGTCAAGACTCCAGACTCACGGAACAGCAATCCTCTTTATCACTGGCGACGGGCCATTCAAAGGCGATTACTCCGATCTTGGGCTGATCACAGAAGCAACCGGTATGCCGACCGCGATGCTCTTCGATATTCCGAACCAGCCGATCTACGGCATGAAAGAGGACGACCTGATCGCCCATACATTCGAGGAATACCTGTCGACTGGAGACGCGACGTGGCCTCTGCTTTTTCCGATGACCAAGAGCGCAATTCGTGCGATGGACGCGGTCGTCGCCTTGACGAAGGGCACCGAGAACCCGATTCACAACTTCGTGGTCACAGGCGCCAGCAAGCGAGGGTGGACGACGTGGTTTGTTGGCGCATCCAAGGATAAGCGGGTCAAAGCGATCGCTCCGATGGTGATCGACAACCTAAACGTCCCGCGGCAGATGAAGCACCAAATGGACTCTTGGGGCGCCTATTCGGAGGAGATTCAGGACTATACGCGTCGAGGACTACAGGCCAAACTGGCGACGCCGCAAGGGCAGCGCCTTGGGTTGATCGTCGACCCGTACTCGTATCGATCGAACATCACGATGCCAACCCTCATCGTCAAGGGGGCGAACGATCCGTACTGGACGGTCGATGCGCTCAGCCAATATTGGGATGATCTACACCAGCCTAAATGGGCGGTCACGGTACCGAATGCAGGGCACGATCTTGGAAATAAGATCGAGGCGATCGAGTCGATTGGCGCTTTCGCACGGTCCATCGCGGGCGACTTCAGAATGCCCAAGCAAAGTTGGTCGCTTGAAGAGATTCCAGGTGACAAACGTGCGCTCAAGGTTTCGCTTGACTCGAACGGCCCCAAACTCGTCAAGCTTGCGGTGTGGGTGGCTGAGGCGGACAATCTCGACTTTCGGAAATCGACCTACAAGGTGGCGGGCGCCCTGAAGATCGACGGGGCCAAACCTGGCGTTTCTCGGCCGTCGATCATCGTGCCGATTGCCGCCGACCACAACGTGGCGGTTTTCGCCGAGGCGCGATACCTGGTAGGACGGCGGCAATTCAGCCTTTGTTGTCCGACTCAGGTGTTTAAGAAACTCAACTGACGTCCCCGGTACCATAGACAAGTGATTCGACCGATGAAATGGGAGGATGGGCGTCTCTTGATGCTCGATCAGCGCGTGCTGCCCATCCGCGAGGAGTGGCTTGAGTTGACTGCGTATGAGGACGTGGTTGAAGCGATCAAGACGATGGCGGTTCGCGGAGCTCCCGCCATCGGAGTGGCGGCCGGATATGGCCTCGCGCTGGCGGCGAAGCATGGAGTCGATCGCGCGAAGGCTTCGCAGGATTTGGCCGACTCCCGGCCAACCGCAGTAAACCTCTTCTGGGCGATCGATCGAATCGGGGCTATTCCAACATGGGATTTCGAATCAGTGCTGACAGAAGCCCAAGCCATTGAGCGCGAGGATCTTGCGATGAACCGCACGATCGGGCGGAACGGGGCGGAGTTGATCGGCCAAGGGTTCAACGTGCTGACGGTCTGCAATACGGGCGCACTGGCGACGGCAGGGCACGGAACCGCTCTAGGCGTGATCCGCACCGCCCATGAGGACGGCAAGAGGATTCACGTCTACACTTGCGAAACCCGGCCACGTCAGCAAGGCCTTCGACTTACCGCTTACGAACTGCTCGACGAGGGAATCCCCTTCCACAGCATTGCTGACGGCGTCGCCGCGTCGCTCATGCGCGCCGGCAAAGTGGATTGCGTGATCGCGGGCGCCGATCGCATCGCCGCCAACGGAGACTCGGCGAACAAGATCGGCACATACTCGCTCGCGGTTCAATCGCACTATCATGGCATCCCGTTCTATATCGCTGCTCCGACCTCGACGGTCGACGCCAAGCTCTCAACCGGCGACTTGATCCCGATTGAGGAACGCAGCGGTGAGGAACTAACCCATATTGAGGGAGTCCAAGTCGGCCCGTCCGGAACACCGGTCTATAATCCGGCGTTCGACGTGACGCCCGGCGACCTGATCACCGCGATCGTCACCGAGAAAGGGGTCCATCGGGCGCCCTATCGGTTCACATAAAGAAACTGCTGGACGCAGAATTCCGCTGACTTCGGGGCGGACCGGTCGGTTTGGGGTAAATCGTACGCCGTGGGGTCGAGTTTCGATTTGCGTGACGAGCCGTTCGCGGCAGTAGAGGGGAAGCGCCGCGTATTGGTTACGGGCGGTGCAGGGCGTATCGGCTCCTACTTCGCCGAGACTCACTCCAGTCAATATGATTTACGTCTCCTGGTGCGGGGCGATGAGGCCAAGATCGATCAGGTCGCCGAATTTGGCGAGGTCGTCGTATGCGATATTGCGGACCTGGAGGGGTTGAACCAGGCGTGCGAAGGTATCGATACGATTGTCCATCTCGCGGCCGACCACCGCGTGTCGGCTACGTGGGAAGATCTTCTGCCAAACAACATCGTCGGTACGTACAATCTATTCGAAGCGGCCAAGACGCAGGGTTGCCGAAGAGTGATCTACGCTTCGTCGGTGAATGCGGTCGCCGGATACCCCCGTGGTACTCAACTTCGCCCGGAAGATCCGATCAATCCGCCGAATCTCTATGGAGCGAGCAAGTGCTTTGGCGAAGCGCTATGCCGCCTCTACTCTCACAAAAGCGTTTCCGGAATCGTGCTGAGAATCGCCGCCTACGAGACCTTCGAGTCGATGAGAACGAAGAGATTCGAGGGCATGCAGTGGGCATTCGTTTCGCATCGCGACCTTGCCCAACTAATCGGTTTGTGCATCGACGATCTCCGGCTTCAGTTCGCCATCTTCTACGGGGTCTCCAAGAACACGCCGTGTTTGGCCGATCTCTCCAACGCCCGAGAATTGTTGGGCTACAAGCCGGTTGATAACATCTTTCAACCAGAATCCTGAAGCGCCTGGTGCGTTTGTGGTCCCAATATAACCGGATTTGACCAGAATGTCGGAATAATTCGTAGACGACATTAGTCCCTTGGATATAGGTCGGAAAACAGATGGGGGCTAAAGAACGCAAGCCACCGGTCAAGCTCATCTTCTTGGGAGCTTGTGTGTGTTTTCTCGCAGCCGCAATCGTTGCGTCGGCGATCGCGGTGGACGACGGGTCGACCCGATGGTCGACCGGAGAGTGGATCGCCTGGCGAGATCGGCAGATCCGCACAATTTTAACGCCGACATTCGATACCGGCGCCGGAAAAATCCTCTCCAAGGACGATGTCGTCCAGCGATGCATCGATGCCTATGCCGTGATCGGCCCGAATCTCGATCGCCCCAGGTTCTTCACTGACCCTTTACGGAAGCAGGCACTGGGCAATTTCGTTTCGTTTCTACAGTCTCAGATTCGCATGGCCTATCACAACCGGGACGGCGTCCACACGAACCTACTGGGATATCCGATCACCGATCGCGAGTATTGGTTCCGGCACGGCGACGCGCTTCGCTTGCCCCGGCTTGTATGCGACCAAGACTTCCTCCAATCGATGTCGGACCCTTCGAGCTATTCCCAGGCGCTTCGTATGATTCGGCGGCAGAACGAGTCGCTACCGCCGGAGCGAAAGTGGGTCGTTCTTTTCTACCGAAGCCGATTCCTCAAGTCGGTTGACACCGCGACTTACGGTAGGATGCTGGTTCTTGCGCCAAATGACCGGCAGGCAGACGGAACCTACATCGACCGGTGGATCCAGTTTGCCGCCGTTCCTCCCGGAGAAACGGTGGTCAAGCCAGTTCGAAGCATCTCGATGGTGGCGGTCCGCCGCGAAAGATTTGGGGTAAGCAAAGCCACTGGCTATCTCGCGGACTTCATGAGGGTACGTGCCATGGAGGGATCGACGACCAAGATCGTGCCGACAATGCTCTTGGACAAGAGCCCCAGCAAGAACTGTTACGACTGTCACAAGACGCCAGTTTTGCCGATCCATCCCAAACGGACCTTCACATTCTCGGACGCTGGCCAACTGATACTGGAGGATCGGCTTGCCGCTCAGACGATTCAAACAATGGATGCAGCGATCGGGCGGTACGTGGATTGCGACTTGAAGGAGGTGGCGTACGACGAGTACGGTCCTTCGGTCGGGCCGGTTGGTAGGGAGCGCACAGATGAGATCCTTCGGCGCACTTCTAGCGATCCCGAGCTTAGTGGCGAGTCTCTAGAACGAATCCGCCAAGCCATGAACTGTGGGAATTGCCACCGAGGGCCGACTGCGCTTAATTTCCCGACATCGGCGGAGACGACGGTGGGATTCCAGAATTTCGAAGCGAAGAAGGGACTGGTGCAGACCTACATAGAGCAAGGATGGATGCCGCCCGGACCGACGCTGTCAGACCGGGAGAAGAGGGATCTTTGGCGTAGCCTGGATGCAGAATATCTTGAGCCGACCGGTCCCGATGGGCCGTCCGGCCTTCTGGTCGATTGGCTCAAGGCACTGCCCTCAAAGTAGGACCGACGGTCGTGAAAAGCCCGTATGATAACGTCGATGGGAATCGCGCGAAACGGGATGATCGTCACAGTCATGGGTCTTGCCATCGCTTCGTGCGGAGGAGGCGGAACCTCGACCCCAGCTATGCCAGCCGCCTCACCGTATCCTCTTCACGTTAGCGCCAACCATCGTTATCTCGTGGACAGACAGGGAAGTCCTTTCCTACTTGTCGGTGACGCACCCCAAGCGCTGATGGTGAATCTGTCCTTGGCAGATGCTGATTCGTATTTGGCGGATCGGGCGAAGAACGGGTTCAACGCGGTTTGGGTGAACTTACTTTGCGCCGACTACACCGGGGGCCGAGCCGACGGTACAACCGTTGGCGGTGTAGCGCCCTTCACGAATCCGAAGGACTTCTCGACGCCGAACGAAGCCTATTTCGCCCACTGCGATGCCGTTCTCCGTCTAGCTGCCAAACACGGGCTTGTCGTGCTGCTGGATCCGGCTGAGACCGGGAGCTTTCTGGCCTGGATGCACAGCAACGGTCAAGCCAAGTGCACCTCGTTCGGCAAATACCTCGGCAATCGGTACAAGAGTTTTCCCAATATCGTCTGGCTGAACGGCAACGACTTTCAAACGTGGAGCAACCGGGACGACGATGCCCTCGTCACTTCAGTCGCCAAAGGAATTCGTTCAAGCGATCCAGCACACATCCAAACGATTGAACTGGATTACTACCTTAGCAGTTCTCTGAGCGACTCGAATTGGGCAAGCATCGTGGGACTGAACGCGGCGTACACCTACTATCCAACTTACGCCGAGGTCCTGCGAGACTACAATCTCAACCCTGTTGTTCCGGTCTTCATGATCGAGGCCGACTATGAGTTCGAGAATGGGGCGGACGCTATGCGATTGCGGCACGAGGCTTACTGGACCTATTTGAGCGGAGGAGTCGGTGAAGTTTACGGCAATCACTACGTCTGGCCCTTCGCGGCAGGATGGCAGGCAAATCTTGACACTGCCGGAGTCACTCAACTGGGCTACTGCAAGGCGCTCCTGCAGAATCGGCCATGGTACGCGTTAGTCCCGGATCAGGGCCATTCGATCGTTACTTCGGGCTATGGAACGTATTCGGCATCGGGATCGCCCCACGACAGCATCAGCACAAGCGATTACGCGTCGGTAGCCTCGACTCCGGATGGAAAACTGGTGCTCGCCTACATCCCAAGCCAACGCACGGTCACGGTCGAGATGAGCAGGCTTGCCGGACCGGTGACGGCTCGCTGGTACGACCCGACGAGCGGGACCTATCAGCCGGTCGTCGGGTCGCCCTTTCCGAATTCGGGGAAAGTGGACATCCCCACCCCGGGCGCCAACTCGGCGGGGCCACAAGTAACCGACTGGGTGCTCGTGCTGGAAGCCAGCGGCAGTTGACGGGGCCCGACGCGACATTGCGACGCCAACTGTGCTAAACAGTCCGTACTGCGATGATGCACTTGGGAATTGAAAGTTTATCGAATCCACTACTGTTGGCGAAGCGGAAGGTCCAACGAAGCACGATGGCGTCCAGCTACGACCGGCGTGGAGGCAATCACGATTGGAGCAACTACATCCGACGAGAAGGAAGAGCGGCCGTGATGATGGAGTCCGAGGGCCCGGGGTGCATCACGCGCATCTGGACCGCCGACCCGCAGAAGGGGACTGTTCGAATCTTCATCGACCGAAGCCCGAATCCGGCGATCGAATGCCCGTTTGCCGAGCTCTTCGATCTGCTGCCCTTATCTCAAGGCATCGGCGGCGAGAGTCCTGAGAACTACGCCCGGTCCAAGGCGGAGGCGCTGCCGATGGGCCACACGTCTTACTGCCCGATCCCTTTTCAGCATCACTGCAAAGTGACGATCGAGCCAGAGGACGACTATCTCTACTATCACGTCAACGCGACTCTCTTCCCGCCAGGAACCCGTATCGAGAGCTTCGACGTTGGCAAATCGCTGGACACCGAGCCGGTTCGCGAAGCCAAAGCAGTACTTGATAATTGGGATAGCGGAAAGCCGATCGTCGACATGTCCCATGCCAAGAACCGGGCATTCGAGTTAGCGCCGGGCGAGGAGATGACTTTGCTCGACCACGCCGGCGCCGGAATCCTCAAAGGACTGCACCTTGCGTTACGGACCGATATGCCGGCGCACGAATTGGCCCACATTCGAGAGAACCTCTGGCTAGTCGCCCATTTCGACGACGACGAGCCTAGAGACGCATCAGTGCGTGCGCCGATTGGGCCAATGTTTCTCGATTACGGGCAGGAGCCGAAGCCGCATTCCCTGTTTTTGGGGCGCAACGGCGCGGGGGAGTACTACTGCTACTTCCCGATGCCCCATCACAGGAAAGCTCATGTCCGGCTGGTGAATCGGTCCGTGCTTCCGGTTAAGTTGATGTCAGCGGTCCTCCATCAACCCGAGAAGGAGATCGATGAAGACCTGTTCCGCTTCCGGGCGCGCTGGCACACCGAGACGCCGTACGGGCCGGATCATCGCGACTATGAGGGGCTGGCGTGCCGATTGCTGAACCTCGACGGCTACGACAACGTGGAGTTTCTCTATGCCTTTGGGGCTGGTCACTTCGTCGGATGCGGATTCAATGCGGATATGTCGGATGGGCCGACCGACCGGGCGGCCGGAGAAGGGGACGAGATGTTCTTCGTCGACGACGACCCTCGATTGACCATGTACGGCACGGGCGCAGAAGACTACGTAAACGATGCCTGGGGAATCCGTGGGTACGTGGGCCCGCTCTCAGGCGATGCCATCGGCGGGGAGTGGGGAACGAACGTTCAGATCTACGGGTACCGCCTACACGTTGCCGACCCGGTTCCGTTTATCCGTAAGGGACGTTTCACGATCGAGCACGGCACGGGCAACAATTGCAGCGGCCACTACAAGAGCGTCGCCTACTGGTACATGGATCCCAGCCTAACCCGGACCCGGATCGAGGAGATCCGGTGGGAAGAAATCCGAACCGGAAAGCGGAAGATGAATGACCCTGAGTAGTGGCGACCGGTTAGAATAAGTCTATTACTCGACGGAAGTCGGGGTGTCCCAAACAATGACTGCTCAGCAAAAATTCTACGAGGTCGGGTTCTATATCGCCCGATCGCTTTTCACCGATCAGGAGTGCGATCTCCTTACCGATCACTTTATGGAGTTGCGCCGGGAAAGCCGTCCGGGTGACTCGTCGGGCGTCGACGCCACGTCGAACGATCCGTTGAAGAAGTACCCTCGCATGATCCACATGCACCACTGGGACAAGCTCTCGCTGGACTGGGGGATCGACGAGCGCCTCGATCGCGTGATGACCGACTTGTTGGGCGAGAGTCCGTTTTTGGTCCAGACCATGCTTTACTACAAGCCGGCAGGTGCCAGGGGGCAGGCGCTCCATCAGGATAATTTCTATCTGCGGGCACAGCCGGGTACGTGTGTTGCGGCATGGATGGCGCTCGATGACTGCGATGAGGACAACGGCTGCTTGCAGGTCGTACGTGGAACCCAAAGCTTGCCTATGCTCTGCACGGTGAAGGCGGATACCTCTCAGAGTTTTACTGACGTTACGGTGTCGCTGCCGGAGGGTATGGAACCGGAGCCGGTCGTGATGAAGCGAGGCGACGTGCTGTTCTTCAACGGATCATTGGTACACGGCAGCTTTCCGAACCGGACCTCCGACCGTTTTCGCCGAGCGCTGATCGGGCATTACCTGACCGGAAACGCTGAGAAAGTGGGCGCGTTCTACCATCCGATCTACCGGATGGATGGCAGCCTGGTCGACCTCGAGGTCAGCCCCATGGCCGAACGTTGCGGCGTTTGGGTCGACGAAGACGGCCATCCGGTGGTCGAGATGATCGACACCGAAGAGCACGACCGCCTAGTCCGGCACGAGTAGCGCGGCGAGACTCGCGTATGGCGAAGAGGCGAATAGGAAAGAGCCCGACAGCAACCCCAAGTGGGCTGGCAGAGCCTCGCCGCCTTGGGGCTGCTGATGCGGACGTAGCTCTGCTCGCCCAATATGACTGTTTACGGCTGGAACCACCGGCTACTTTCGCTGCTTGTCCAGGCGGTTGTAAACGGCTACGACGGCTTGGAGAGGGGGCGACGGATCGGACCGGGATCCGGCGTTGGCGATGGCTACGATCGCCAGGTCCCGGTCGGGCCAGATTGCCATCTCTGCGCGAAAGGTTCCGTCCGAACCGTTGTGCCCATGAAACGGCTCGCGGGTCAAATCTCGGGTAATCAGCCAGCCGCAAGCGTAGGTGTCACCCAGGTCGAGTGGACGATGGAGCACGTCGAAGTTGGCCTGACTCATCATCGTCGCGTGTCCTCGCATACCGGCGAGGTGGTAACGGACGAATTTCATGAGGTCGTCGATAGTCATGGAGAGTCCGGCTCCCGCCGCCGTCTGGGTCCCGCACCATCGAGGGTCGTCGATCAGATTCGGCTCCAGCTTATCTCCCGTGAATGTGTGACCCATCGGCTGTCCGGGACCACCTGGGCTGCCCGGTTGCCCCGGCACGCCGAACAGGGCCGAACGCATTTTCAGGGGATCGAATACAAGTTCCTTGACCAATCTCTCGTAGGACTTGCCTGTTACAAACTCGGCAAGGTGGGAGGCTACCGAATAGCCGGCGTTCGAGTAACGCATACGTTCTCCGGGAGCGCCGATCGGCTCGCGGCTGAGGACAAACTCGGTGTAGTGCTCCCGCATCTTGACGCGGTCCGTGTTTTCGCCGGCAGCCTTGGCCAGGAAATCCGGGTTGACGTATAGGTCCTGGACGACTCCGGCACGGTGTTGGAGCAACTGAAGGATCGTCACTTTTCGGTAGCCCTCACGCATGGGCATCTTTGGGAGGATCTCGCTGATTGTCGAGTCCCAGCGCAGAACGTGGCGGTCCACCAATCGGGCGATCATGGTCGCGGTGATCGACTTGGTGATCGAACCAAGCAGCCATCGGTCGCTAGCCGCAGCCTTTACCGAGGCGGACATTGTTCGAGTTCCGCTGACAGCCAGTCGGGCTTCGCCGTGGTCCACCACCTCAAGGCACATGGCAGGAACTTTGGTGTCCGTGCGAATCTGATCAAGGAGATCCGGCAGATCGCGCCAGTGGTCGTATTCTTTCGGGGGTGGGGCGGACTGACTGCCCGGGCCGCCCATGTAGACGCTGAGGGCCCTGTGAGGCGGGTCCGCGTCGAAGTTCATCTTGATCTCGAACGGCTGTCCCAGAGCGTTCTTGACGAGAACGATTACTTTGGCAGTGGTGTCTTCCAGCACCGAATCAAAGGCGAAGGGCGCACCGAGTGAATCCAAGTCGAGAAGACGTTGGGCTCGCCCGGCAAGCTCTTTCTCAGTGGTTGAACGACGCTTGAATCGGTCGTCGACGAATCGTTCCATCGTCGACAGGTTGTTCGCATTGAGGCAGTCGACGAACGACTTGATGGCGGTAACGCCAGGCGAATCTGCCTGCTGATTCATCGTCGCCAGGAGTGGAACATACAACGCCAGAACCCAGGAAATGCCCATCGACAGTCACTAACCATACCTTTCGGTATACATTGTCGCCGGATTCGCCGAAAATCGACTATCTCAAGACCTGTTGGGGCGAACTCATCTAGCACATGCAGCCGCCCAGCAGACACCTGTGCTCGCTAGTTTCCTCCGTTCCGAACCCGGTCGGCGTACGTCGTCAACTCTCGGTTGACGGTTGCGATTTGTCGGTCGGACGCAATGTCTCGGTAAACCATCAGGCCGTAGATCAAACCCAGGCCAAGCGCGGACATGCCTGCCACTTGGGGCCATCGAATGGGCGGCTTGACCGGGATTACCGAGAAGAGACCGATCCCGCATAGAAGTCCAAAAACAACTCCATCCGGCCAGTAATGTCGAGAGGCCATCGACGTCCAGCAGATCGCGCTCAGTGCGCATGCGACGACGACGATGGTGGCGACGAGTCCCGGCTTCACTTGGGTGATGCGGCGCTCCATGACCAGGCCACAGAGGAAGAGCAGCCCAGGCATGATCAGGGGGAATACCCAGGCCGAGGCGATTAGCGTAAGTGCGCATACCGCGACGCCGAGCATGTCGACATATTTGCGTGCCTTCGGATTGAGGGCCGGGAAGAAGAGTAGCCAAGTCGTCGCGATCCCGGTGCCAACGGCGGCCCACGGTCCGAACATCAGATCGCAGAAGTAAGCGGAGATCCAGATCAAGTACGGAGAAGCTGCTGCGAACCTTGGAAATCTTGCTCGAAGCCACATAAACCCGAGGGCGAGCGGTAGCAGCAGGAGGCTGACAAGGGAGCCCGCCGAGACTGCCGGCTGGAGGTTGAGGATTTCGGAGTTGTCAACTCCCAGCCCCCCCATCTTCTTCACATGACTCGAAATCGACTGGTATACGGCAACCGTTGGCAAGAGATCGGCCCGATCCTGGGCCGCGTGCATGAGATCTGCCGCGTCTACTTTCAACTGTTCGGGCGACAACTCGTTATAGATCGCCTTCTTCCGGCCGGGCGCAAGCGCGATGTTCAGGATGTTGCGCCCAACGATGACTTCGATGAAGGATCTCCCTTGATCCATCATCAACTTGGACAGATGCGCGGTCGCGAGCCGAGCCGAGGTGTCGGATGCGAGCGACAGCCGGTAACAAACCGATTGAATCGAATTGACGTCAGGATACATCGTCGAGAATAGAATCCAAGTGCGTACTCTCTCGCCTCGATAGCCGTAATGATCGACCAAATACCGGTACCGCATGTCGGTCTCAATCCAGGCAAAGTCGTCGAACTGGGAGCAGTTTTCGGTCTCGAGAAGCGTCTGCCGAGATGCCACGAGATCGCCCAACCGGAACTGGGCGGCGGACAGGATTGCCCGCGGCCACGCGTTGTTGGGCTGGAGCTTGATTGCCGCCAGACAACCGCTCCGAAGCATTTCGAGCACGAGCGGATGGTTCGCAATGGACGACTCATTGCGCTTCTCGTCATGGCGAGGGACTATGGCTTGAAGCGATGCGACACGTATGAACGGGCCCCAAAAACGCATATCGTTCTTCTGTTTGCAGATCTGACACGTTTCCTGAAAGCGCTTGTCATATGCATTCGGGTCCGGGTCGGGATTGGAAGGTGACAAGAGCCGCAGGAACTTCGCGGTATCGTCCGTGCTAATGGGGTCAGAGTCGATGCCGCGCTGGACGGGACTCACGGCAGCTTGCTCCATCGATCCGTTTTGGCTGCCTATATAACGCCAGCGGCCCGCGATGACGTCGAATTGGGTCAAGACGATCCATCGCGACGCGGGCAGAGCGAAGACGATCAAAAGGAAACCGATTGTCGCGTAGATTGGAACCAACCAAAGCTTCATGCGGTCCATTTTCTGGCTCCCAGGTGGCGGGCGTGGTCGGAACCGCCGACGTCAGGTTGCGAGCGCATCTGGGAGTTGGCCAGAGCGCGAGCCATTTCGTCCCCGATCTGGGAAGATGGGTTAGAAGGCAGCATGACAATGAGCAGAGCGAGGATTCCACCGGCGAGAATGCCGGCGACGGGAATCGCGAATCCGAGCCATGTCCGACTGCGCGTGGTGTTCAGAACAAGCGACTGCGGCACGGCAACGGAGTGGCAGCCGTCGTAGAACTGCTGCAGAACGTCCATAGGATCTTCGCTCACCGTGTCCACTCTCTCTTGAACGACTCTCGAGCGGAATGAAGCCGTGATCCGACCGTGCCGACCGGAATGCCCAACGTGTCGGCAATTTCGGCATAGCTCAGTTCCTCAAAATGGCTGAGGGCGAGAACGACCCGGTCGGTGGGGTCCATTCGATCTAGGATCTGACGTACTGCCAAGGTCTCAGTCGGGTCCCGATGGATCTCTTGGTCGATGAGCCGCTCAGGTGTGATCTTCGAGATGGAAGTTAGGGCACAGCGCACGACGACGGTGCGCAACCATGCCCGAGGCTCCTGGACGGACGTCAGCTTGTGGCGCGATTTGGCGGCGCGGATCAACGCCTCTTGAGCCGCATCTTCGGCCGAGTCCGGGCGCGTGGTGATGGCGAGCGCGAGGCGAAACAGCCAGGGACGCAGATCCCGCAAGAGCAGGTCCACTTCCTCAACCGTTCGCACGGGCGCCTTTAGTTCGGTATAGGATGCCAAGGAAATTTCCATGGTACAAAGAGAGGACTTCGCCAAAGGGGAAATCCTTCATCCGGCATCCCAATCCACCTAGAATTACTGAGTTCTGAAAATGGCTAGCTTGCGGATGACCGGCTCTCCAACCGATTTCAGCACGCGGATGCGGACCTTGCTGACTTTGACCGTATCGAACTTGTCGATCTTCTTGTGGCCGACGGCGGAACCCTTCGCCAACTGGACCCAGTTCCCGTCGACCATTCCCTCGATCACGTATTCGCGGATTCGCTCGCCCTGGCTGATGTCCTCCATCGTGATTGCGGCGTCGATGGTGGCGGGCGCGGAAGGCATCGCTTCGACGGTCTCCCCCTTGCCTTGGCTGTAGACGATCGGCAGGCCGTAGCGCCGCTTGATCTCGTCGCCAAACTCCTTGGCACGGGCAACATCGGTCGCGGGAATTAGGCCGGACGTGTCGGGAGTGTTGTTCAGAAGGAGGACCGCCCCGTGGCCCACGCTGCCTTCGTACATCTCCATTAGCTGGTCGAGAGTCTTTACGGAGCGCTCGTTCTTCGTGTTCCAGAACCAGGTGTCACGCATCCGGCAATCGACTTCGGACGGCAGCCATCGATCCCCATCCGGCGTTCCGTCTTGAGCGGTTAAGGTGCCCCAGGTCTTTGAGTCATATCTCGCGCCGTTCCAGCACGGGTAGGGTGCAAACCCCTCCTCGTTACCGACCCACCGGATATTGGCTTGCGGGCCCTGGAAGACGATGGCGTGTGGAGCATAGGACTTAAGAATATCGGACGCGTCGAACGACAAACTGCCGTCGAACCAGACCTCGAAGATCGGTCCGTAGTGGGTGAGAAGCTCGGTGAGCTGAGTTCGAAAGATCTGGATGTACTCGGACTGCTTGGCGGGATCCTTGGTGCGGCCTCCGACCTCGATGCCGTGCTTTCGATCCGCCGGTGAGAGATACACGCCGAGCTTCAATCCGTACTTCTTGCACGACTTGGCCACATCCGCCATGACGTCACCCTTTCCACCCTTCCACGGCGTGTTTTTCACGCAGTAATCGGTCGTCTTGGTCTGCCACCAACAGAACCCCCCGACATGCTTAGCGACGAAGACGAGGTACTTGGCTCCCATCGATTTGGCAGTCTTCGCCCACTGATCGGTATCCAGCTTTGCCGGATTGATCTGGTCCAACGGCGTCGTTAGTTCGTCGCCTTCGGCGTCTTGCCACGTGTTCGGCGCGAAGTGGAGAAACATGCCGATCTCGTCGTCTTGCCAGGCGATTTGTTCGAGAGAAGGCTTTGGTAAGTCAGAAGAGGAAAGGGTGTTCACGACTAGAATCGCAAGGACGCCGAGTGCGTTCATGGTCCTCATTCTTGCATGAATTCCGGATCGGTGGGTCGCCGGCGTCAGCTTCGCTGAACCGAATGTACTTCCGACAGAACCGCCTGCAGGGCGGAAAGCGGGATTGGTTTGGCCAGGAATCCGTCCATGCCGGCATCGATACACTCCTCGCGATCGCCACTCATCGCGTTTGCCGTAAGGGCATAGATGGGGACGCGTCGCGAACCTTCACGTCGTTCTTTGAGGCGGATGACCCTCGTGGCCTCCAAACCATCGCAAACTGGCATCTGTACGTCCATGAGGACCAGGTCGAAGATCTTTTCGGACGCAAGGGCAATCGCCCTCAATCCGTTCTCAGCGACTTCCACGGTACAGCCGCAATGTTGGAGCATGCTACATGCGACTGTTACATTCACCGAGTTGTCTTCGGCGAGCAGAACGTGAAATGAACCGATCGGCAGATCGGCGTCGCGGGCCGGCTGAATAGCGGACTGGTCGAGTGCATATGGCGCCTGACCGAAATCCAGGACGACGGTGAACGTGGTGCCTTCATCGACCTTGCTTACCACCGAGATCGTGCCTCCCATCAATTCGACGATGCGCTTCGAAATCGTTAGGCCAAGTCCGGTTCCACCGAACCGTCTCTGAGTGGACCCGTCCGCTTGGGTAAAGCTCTCGAAGATCGCATCGGTCCGGTCTTCGGGAATGCCGGCGCCAGTATCGGAAACCTCAAATTCGACTCGAATGCGATCGCTCGATGGTTGCCATCGCCATCTCAACGTGACCTTCCCCCGGGTTGTGAACTTGACGCCGTTTGAAATCAGATTGGACAGCACCTGGCGTAGACGGACCGAATCGGTCAGGCAAAGGGGAACGAGTTCATCCGGCGGATCGCAGTGCAGGGCGATGTTCTTCGATTGGGAATGGCTTTGAAAGAGCGCGACCACGTCGTGGCACAGAGAATTCAGATCGACGCTTGTCGGTTCGATGGCGAACTTTGCCGCCTCCATCCGCGAAAGGTCAAGGATATCGTCGATAACCCGGAGAAGCGTCTCTCCACTGGACGAAATCGTCTTCACCATCTCGAGCGTCTCTGGCTCCAACTTCTTTTGGAGCAGAAGGGATGTCAATCCGATTACTCCGTTCATCGGAGTTCGGATCTCGTGGCTCATATTTGCTAGAAACTCCGACTTCGTTCTAGATGCCGCCAGAGCTTCGTCGCGAGCCTTGATCAGGGCTGCGTTTGCTTCGTTAAGGGCGACCGTCCGTTCCGCAACCAGTCGCTCCAAATTGGCCTCAACGTCCTTTTGCTTTTCGATGTCTTCTGTGCTGCCGTACCATCGGATAACCTTTCCGCTGGCGTCCCGTCTTGGCACGGCTCGGGCTCTCATCCATCGATAGCTGCCGTCTCTTGTTCTTGCTCGGTGTTCGACATCGTAGACGGCGCCCAAACTGACCGAACGGCGCCAAGCGTCGGTCATCCGCTTTAGGTCGTCCGGGTGGATTACTTGCAGCCATCCATTCCCACGTGTTTCCTCGCGCGACAGATTCGTCATTTCAAGCCAGCGGTCGGAAAAGTCCGTCATGTTTCCGTGGGCATCGGCCGTCCAAGGCATCTGGGGATTCGTATCAATCATGAAGCGGTAATGATCTTCGCTCTCGATCAGCGCCTGTTCGGCAGCTTTGCGGGCGGAGAGGTCCTCGATTACCGAGATGAAATTTAAGGGATCCCCGCCGTCGTCGCGCAGGAGAGAGACCGTCAGGTAGACCCACCGAGTAGACCCGTCTTTCAGGATGTACCGCTTTTCTTTCGCGTAGGTCTCGATCTCGCCTCGGGCCAGTCGTTGAGCATTGTTCCAGTCCTCCTCGACGTCGTCTGGATGTGTGATGTCGCCAAATGTCAGTTGCCGAAGCTCCTCCGGTGAGTATTCGAGAATGTCGCAAAGCGCCCGATTGAATTGGAGCCACTTCCCATCCAGGCCCACGTGGGCAATTCCGACGGCGGCATGGTCGAAGGTGCGGCGAAATCGTTCCTCGCTCAACCGGACCGCTTCTTCGTACTCCTTGCGTTGAGTGACGTCGGTGGCCGACGCATAGATCAGACCCTCCTCCACGATCGGAAGCAGGTTCCATGAGATCCACCGGTAAGTTCCGTCGTGTGCCAGGTACCGGTTCTCGAAATTGCGGCACTCCCGACCCTGCGCAAGGTCGCGACGAAGCCGGTGGGTAGCCTCCAGATCGTCCGGATGCAGGAAACGGTCGATCGGATGTGACAGGAGATGGTGTTCTGGCCAACCAAGGAGAGCCGCCCATCGGGGACTGAGCCTCTTGAAGTAGCCGTCCAGGCCCGCGACTACGACCATATCGACACCGATCGAGTAGAACCGGCCTTGCTCAATCTCGATCATGTGCCGGTCATGAATATCCTCACAGATACCCACCCATTCCCTTGTCGACCCGTCCTCATTGAGAACGGGAACTGCCCGGGCGTTGTACCAGCGGAATGTACCGTCAGTTGAGCGCAATCGGTATTCGACGTTGTAGGTCGTCTGCGTTCGCAGGCAATCAGTCCAGATCCGCATGGTCTGTTCGCGATCGTCCGGATGGATCATTTCGAGCCAACCGTCGCGGCGGCTTGCCTCCATCGATTGGCCGGTTATTGTGGGCCAATCCGGCATGTCTGCCCTTTGTCCGTCGGGGCCTGCTGCCCACACCATTGAACCGGTCGCACGGCCAAGGGCAAGGTATCGATCCTGAAACAGATTCGTCCCGAACGCTGCGATGGGTCCATCGAGCGTCGCAGGTTTCACTTGCACCGACTCTTTTCCACCTTCCATCGGCAATCGATCTCTTGTTGAGCTTCGGAGTTGGCGTCAAGTCACCCCGCCAAACGAGGATCGTTGCATGCGCCCGTCATTCGATTCAGTATAGAGGTAATTTTAGGGTCAGAAACGGCGATTGCTTGAACGGGCGCGGCAATTTAGGTCATAGGCCAATGGTCGAGGAAACGTTCAGTCGTCCGAGTAGGTCCAATAGACCTATTCGGCCAGTTCCGTGTGATTCAGCGACATAAAAGCTTCGACGACACGTGGATCGAACTGCGTTCCAGATCGCTCTTGAATGGCTCTGACCGTATCTTCGACGGACCACGCCTTCTTGTAGGGACGCTCGTGGGTCAAAGCATCGAAGAAGTCGGCGACTCCAACGATCCTTCCAGAAATCGGAATAGCATCGCCCTGAAGGCCGGAGTAGCCGTTCCCGTCCCAAAACTCGTGATGGTGAAGCGCAATCTCCTCAGCAAGTTGGAGCATTGGAGACGAGCTTTCCGAGAGGATTTTTGCGCCGATCACCGTGTGCTGCTTCATGGTTTCGAACTCCTCGGTTGTGAGTCTTCCGGGCTTCAGAAGGATCATGTCGGAGACACCGATCTTGCCTATATCGTGGAGCGAAGCCGCCTGAACGATCAGCCCTACGAAGGTGTCGGGCAGCCCGAGCGCCTGGGCGATCATGCCGCTCATTCTGCCAACTCGCTTTGCATGGTGACCGGTGTTGTCGTCCCGATAATCGGCGGCGATCGCGAGCTTGTTGAAGGTTTCGAGTTGAGCCTTGACCAAGTCTCGTGTCCGCTCCCTGACCTTCGCTTCGAGAAGCTGGCTGTAGAAGTGGGTTCGGAGGATGTTGCCCATCCGCAACAGAACTTCGGTTTCATCGAAGGGCTTGGTCAGGAAGTCACTTGCTCCATGCTTGAGAGCACGATGCTTGGTGCTGAGTTCGGCGTCGGCAGTGAGGACGATAATGGGAACTGCGTTCTCGCGGGACCTGGCACGTATCTGCCTCATCACCTCGAAGCCATCGATGTAGGGCATGTTTAGGTCGAGCAAAAGCAGGTCAGGCTTGAAGCTCTGGTACAGGTCCAGGACTTGTCTTGGATCGCTCGTGCTTCGGACATGCCGATACCCGGCACGCTCCAAGATCATTTCCAATAGCCGAACGTTTGCCGGCATGTCGTCGACGATCAGGATCTTGCCTTGTTTGAGAACATCGGACGATGGCTCTTCCAAGATATCGGCTTGCTGCATCATGGCTGCGTCTTCTGGTGGGTCGATCGTGAGCATACACAGCCATTATCGTGTGTGATGGTGTTCTGACAAATAACGATCCGCCAAAGGGCTCATGGAGGCTCCTTCCGATCATTAGAAGGTCCTGGGCCCACGTCTAATGTAGCCCGGGAGGGGAAGCCACAGTGCGGTGTCAAGGCAAGTCTCTGAAGGTATTGTGCCTTCATGCCACTTCCCACCGTCCCCTATCAACCGGAGAGGCCGTCCATCGACGAATCTCTATGTGCCCTGAAAGTGGACTTCGAGACCGCAAACCGCCGTCGCACGATCCGCATGTTCGCAAGCGAACCTGTTCCCAGAGAGGCAATTGAACTGGCCATTCGAATCGCCGGAACCGCCCCCAGCGGCGCCCACAAGCAGCCTTGGACGTTCGTCGCCATCTCCGATCCGGAAATCAAGGCTCGGATTCGTGAGGAGGCAGAGAAGGAGGAACGGGACTTCTATGAGCGCCGGGCGCCCCAGGAGTGGCTTGACGCTCTGGAGCCGTTCGGGACGGATTTCCACAAGTCCCATCTGACCGACGCGCCCTGGCTCATTGTTGTATTTCGACGCGACTATGATCTGCTTCCCGATGGAACCCGCGTCAAAAACTACTACATGGCCGAGTCGGTCGGGATTGCAACGGGCTTCCTGATTCAGTCGCTGCATCGAGCCGGATTCGCGACTCTGACTCACACGCCAGCGCCGATGACATTCTTGCGTTCGATTTGTAACCGCCCGGCGAACGAAAAGCCATACCTCATCCTGCCGGTCGGATACCCGGCGTCCGACTGCCAAGTGCCAGACTTGCAGAGGAAGAGCCTAGCAGAGATTGCCGAATTCCTATAGAAGGGCTATTGCTGGTTTAGGCGACCAAATCTCTCGTTTGCTCCTCGGCAAGTCCAAATGACAGGGTCATTCCTGCACCGCCGACGCCGGTCACCACACGGACGCCTGGGATCGGGTCAGACACAAAGTAGGGGAGTTCCTTGTGTTTCGCGTAGACGCCCGACCACCGTTCGGTGACATCGAATTCGCTGGTGTCCAGGAACGTGTTCAAGTAGTCCAGGATGAGCTGATCGATTTCCTGTTTTAGGAAAGGATCGGGTGCGAGACCGTACTCGTGCGAATCGCCAACCGTAAGGCAACCATCCTCGTGTTGGCTCACTAGCAGGTGAATCCCGTAGCATTCGTAGCTCGGGTGCTGGCGATAAATTCGTTCCAATGCCCCGGGGAGGGATTCGCAGACCTTGAAATTCGCATAGTGGCCAAGCGTCAAGCCGGCACATAGGTGGGTGCCTATCCGGAAGCCAGTTCGGCCGTGCCTCAGCTTCATCATTTGGAGCTTGCACCGATTCAACCCAGACTCGGCGAATAAGCCAGGGAACAGTGTCTCGAAATCGTCGCCGGTGCAGAGCAGAATCCGGTCGGATCGGATCTGTTGTCCGCCCGCAACTACGCCATTCGATTCGATTGCTGAAACTGCAGTGCCGAACCTGATCTCCACTCCCAGAGAGGTCAGGTAGTCCGGTAAAGATGCGGTCGTCTGTCTTGGTGATACGCAGAGCTCGGTTGGACTCCAGAGCGCGCCAAGAAGGCCCTCTCTTCGGACCGCCGGGCTTCGTAGCGTGACCCCGCTCGGCGGGATGAACTGGCAACCGTACCCGAGTGCTCCTGCTTTCTCCTCAAACTCTACGAGTACATCTGCCTCGTATTGGTGGTACGCGAGGTGCATCGAACCGCATCGCTCGTGCCAGATCCCGGCTTCGCTCAAGACGTCGAGCCAGATCTCGCGGCTTCGTAGAGCCATTTCATACATCTTGCCGGGCGGTTGGCCGATGGGCCACACCATCCCGAAATTACGAATCGAGGCCCCTACGGCCCTTTGGCCCCTCTCAACGACCAGGACTCGTTGACCTGCGCGGACGAGATGATAGGCGTGGGCCAAGCCGATTATTCCGGCCCCTACGACGACTGCGTCATATCTGTTTTTTGTTTCCATAACCAAGCCGAAGGTTCAAACGGTCACCATTGCCCGTCGTTCCTGCATCCAATAGACAAGCGAGACAACGCATGACACGGCTGCCGTGATTGCCAGAATACGTAGGGCGGGTTCCCAACCCATATGCTCTGCGATCGAGCCGATCAAGTTGCCGGACAGGATACCGCCGATATAGCCGATTCCGTCGATCCAGCCGGCGGCCGTCGCGCTACCCTTCTTGCCGCCGAATCCGAGCGAGATGGCTCCCGCGAGAAGGGAATAGGGCCCGATCAGGAGGAAAGCGATTGCCGCGACAAGAGCAACGACGACTGCCGTCTGGCTTTTGAACGCACCTGATGACAAGGCAAGTAGGCCAACGGTTCCAGCGGCAAGTCCGGCGGTGATCAGCAGCGCCCTTCCGGACCGTCCGAGACGGTCGCTAAGAAAACCCACTGCGATGACGCTGAAGCCGCCGAAAAGCGGGAAGAGCGAACTGGCGTAGCCGGCATCCTCTTCCCGCATTCCGGCTGACTCGTGGAGGTATGTGGGCGTCCAATCATTGAACGTTTCCCTCATAAATGTGAATCCAAAGGAAAGCACGCAGACAACCCAGAAAGTCGGGCTGGATAGCAGCGGTATCAGCAGTGACCGGAGGGAAGGCGACGCTGCGGCTTCGGGCTCTGGTGCAAACAAGGATTCTGGGTTTTCCGGCGGTTCCGGCATGCCACGATCGGCCGGGTGATCGCGGATGACGAAGAATGTGGGGACAAGGATGACCGTAAGCACAACGGCCGAAATGAAGAAAATGCTCTGCCAGCCGACCTTGTAATGGATCAGTTTGCTGAGAAACAGGCGTGATACGAAGTCCCCAAAGAGGTAGCTCAGACTGATGAATCCCATCACCCTGCCATACACGTTATGGCTGAACCACCGCGACGTTATTTTGACCATGCCGACCCATCCGGATGCCTGGATAAACCGATTCCCAACCCAAGCCACGAGAAAGAGCGGAGGGCCTCCAGCGCCAAAGAGTACGGTGAAAGCAATGGCGCCGGCCATACCAAGCAGGAACATTCGGCGGCCACCCAGCATGTCGGCCAGCGACCCAAACAGGAACTTCCCGCCGGCATAGAAGAGGGTGCCCCAAGCGGCAACGATCCCCAGCGTTTCCTTGTTCACGCCTTGATGCTTGTATGCGTCGAGGATAAGGGGCTTGGCAACGCTAAAGTCGGATCGGCAAAGGTAGTAGCCGGCGTACCCGATGATCATCATCCACACTGTCCATGCGGGCCAGCTTCTTACTTCGATTCCGTCTTTCGAGGTTGCCGGTTGGTTTGGAACGACTAACTTTGCCATGGGGATTTGTGGGGATACGGGCATGAAGATGCCGTTGAGACCGCATTAGGGTAGCGCCAGCACGAACGAATTGCGCGACTTCTTCTCCAGCTTAACAAACCATTAACGGCTGCGCCAGGAAGCGACAAAGGCGGTTCCGGCAGTTAAAGGAAGGTAGAGGCGAAACTACCTGGGCGATGCAAGTATCCGCCCGTGGTCGCTCTTCATCTCCGAACTTTCTGAGCAATCGCCGGAGATGTCTTTAGATTCGAGCGAAAGCTACCGATACCAAACGTGTGTCAATACCGGTCGAATCTGGCGATTGCGCGTGCACCTTGAATGATCGTCCAACAACGTGTCGGCGCGAACCGTGCCAGAATCGAGTCACTCAACTCCGCAATTCAATCGGTCTCGATTCTCGCCCATC
This sequence comes from Fimbriimonas sp., assembly GCA_031292555.1. GTDB lineage: Bacteria > Armatimonadota > Fimbriimonadia > Fimbriimonadales > Fimbriimonadaceae > Fimbriimonas. Next base: position 104,760 of record JARLGV010000056.1, on the reverse strand, counting down.
CGGGCCGATCGCGTTTTGTGGGGCCGGCAGGACTATGCCTAAGCATCATCTACAGGGAGCCAGTTGCCTATTCTGGACGGCCGACGTTGTGGATTGGAACGGCGAGTTGGACTGGAAGCTCGAGGTCCTGAACAAGGAGTCGGCTCAGGCGATCTTGCCCCTTGTAGTTCCTGCCGGCGCCGATTATTCGTTGGCTTTTCATACTTCCAGGCTCGCGGAGGACGATCCGGCAGCAGACTTGATAAGCACTCGCGCACTCAAGAGCGGAAAAACCGGATACCAGCAGGAGTTCCGTGTGCGAAAAGCAGATGGAGAAACGGCGTTGCTGTTTGAGGCCGTCAGCATCGAGGTCGTTTCTAAGGGGCGTTGGCGGTTGATTGGGGTCTGCACCGACGTGACGGAGGAGCGGCGCTATCGAAGCCAGCTTGTGCATAACGAACAGCGATATCGCTTTCTGTTTGAGAGCAACCCCCTTCCGATGTATGTGACTGGGCTCGACGACCTTCGAATACTTGAAGCGAACGAGGCCGCCCTGCGGCAATACGGCTATTTGAGGGATGAATTCATCGGATTGGACGTGAAACAAATCAGGGTCCCGGAGGAAAGGGACATGCTCCAGGAACAGGCGAATCGACAGGATTTGGGGCTCGTCAATTGGGGAGTACTTCGGCATCGCAGGAAAGATGGAACGCCCCTCTTTGTGGACGCCAAGTCATTGATCGCCTATGATCTTACGTCCGATGGCACGCCTGTTCGACTGACCTTGGCAGTCGACGTTACTGAACGGCTCATGGCAGACCAAGCTCTGCGCCGTAATCAAGAAACGCTTGCAAGCGCACAGCAATTGGCCCGAATGGGAAGCTGGACATACGATCTTTCTACGGACCGATTCGATCTTTCGGACGAGTTCTTTCGAATTGTCGGTTGGGACCGGGGTTCCTTCGTTCCATGCTGGGAGACTGTTATAGGCATGGTCCATCCGGATGATCGCGCGACGATCGTCTTGTCGGACCTGATGGCTGCCTCGGCAGAAGGTTCAATCGAGGGCCAATTCCGCATCATGAGACCCGATGGCGAAACGAGGTACGCGACGAGCCGGGTTCACGGTACGTTCGATCCGGACGGTCTGGTTTCAGGATTCGAAGGAACGCTTCAGGATATCACCGATGAGCACCTGCAGCGTCAGGAACTGCTCTGGAAGACTGCCTTTCTCGAGGCGCAGGTCAATTCATCAATTGACGGCATCTTGGTGCTGAACAAGGACGGCAAACGGATCCTCCAAAACGATCGGGTGCGTGAACTATGGAAGATCCCCCAGGAGATCTGGGACATGCCGACGGGTCGACTGCAGTTGGGCCACACGATTTCGATGTGCAAGGACAAGGCACAGATCGAAAAGCAAATTACCCAACTCTCTAGCGATCCATTGGCCGTTTCGCAGGACGAGATCGAGCTTGTCGACGGCAGATTCCTAGACCAATATACGGCTCCCGTGCAGGGGCATGATGGCGCCCTTTACGGACGGATTTGGCTGTTCCGGGACATAACTGAGCATAAGAGAGCGTCTGAGCAACTCGAGCGTAGCGTTACCGAGCGAACCGCCCAACTCGAATCTTCGAACCGAGCCCTGAAGGGGGCCAAGGAGGAGGCGGATCGGGCGAACTCGGCAAAGAGTGAGTTCCTTTCTCGAATGAGCCACGAACTGCGAACCCCTCTTAACTCCATTATCGGATTCGGTCAGATTCTCGAGATGCAGAACTCGGACCCCGAACTTGACGAAAGCATTTCCTATATCCTTAAGGGCGGAAGGCACTTGCTGGACCTCATCAACGAGATTCTCGATATCGCTCGGGTGGAGTCTGGTCGGATGCAGGTTTACCACCGCCCGCTTCGCATCAGCGACTTACTTGAAGAAGCCTGTATCCTCATGCGTCCGGCCGCGATGGCTCACCAAATCGTGATAGATGCCGGTAACTCCTCAGCCTCCCACCTGTCCGTCCTTGCCGACCCCCAGCGACTTAAGCAAGTCCTCATCAACCTGATCTCCAATGGGATCAAATACAACGAGCCGGGCGGCATTGTTGCATTCACGTGCTTCACGCGGCCAAACGGGAATGTCTGTATTGAGGTTCGCGACAACGGATGGGGCATCTCAGACTCGGATCTCAAGAGGTTGTTTACACCGTTCGATCGCCTTGCGGCCTCGAATTCCGATGTCGAAGGAACGGGACTCGGTTTGGTGCTGTCTCGCAGGCTTGTCGAATCCATGGGTGGCGTCCTCACGGTCGAGAGTACGCTCGGAAAGGGAAGCGTGTTTCGAATCGAGCTTCAGCAGCCATTGGACGAATCGGTAACCAAGACCGAGTCAAATGGGACTTCCGCGCGCGACGATGGGTGGGCGCCGGGAGACGTCGTGGTGCTCTGCATCGAAAGCGATCCCTCGCTTCTTCGTTTCTTCGAACTCGTGGCGACCATGCGTCCGAATCTCAGGCTCTTGACCGCCATTCAGGGTGGGCTTGGCGTCGAGTTAGCTCGGCAGCATGTGCCTGACGTGATTCTCTTGGACAACGCCTTGGCCGACATGTCGCATGAGGAGGTCATTGCCATGCTACAGTTGGACGCCTCGACGGCTGGGATTCCCATCGCGTGCCTCATATCCGAGCCGTTGGAGGGCGATAACGAGATTAGGCGATGCCCGACATCACGATGGCACCTGACCAAACCCATCGATGTCGAGAAGTTCCTATCGGTGATCGACCAGCTTGAGCCACGACCGTTCGATTCCTATAGGTGATAGGCTTCGGCGAGAAGGTAAGCCGGAGGATTCCGGCTGAACTGCAAAGTTTGGCAACCGTCTGTGAGGTAAGGAGATGGCTCGTGTTCTAAGGGGCGCCCGATGCATTCTTTGGGAAGCTGACGTCGTAGATGTCGACGGCGGACTGATTTGGCGTCTGGATATACGCAATGCAGAAGCTGTCCACAAGTTCATCCATCTGGATGTGAAGGTTGGCCGCGATAACGCGATTGCATTCTTCCGCTCCAAGCTCCCGGAGGACATTCCCGTGATGCAGCGGATCAGCGAGCAAGCTATCCGTACGGGCGAGTCCGGATATCAACAGGAATTCCGTTTGCGGACCGATTCTGGCGAGATTCTCTGGTTTTACGAAGTCGTCGATATTGTGCCCCTTGAACCAGGCATGTGGCGCCTAACCGGCGTTTGCACGGACATCACCGAGCGTCACCACCGTCAGACGGCACTGTTTGACAGTGAGCATCGCTATCGCTATCTGTTTGAGCACAATCCGCACCCAATGTTTGTCGTGGATGTAGATACGTTCCAGTACCTTGACGTGAACGCCGCGGCGGTCGATCGCTACGGATATTCTCGCGAGGAGTTTCTGCAGATGACGACAGCCGAAATCCGTCCCCCGGAGGACGTTCCGCTAATGGAGGCCTCACGATCGCTGTTTGCGACGAAGCCGGCCTACCACGGCGTCTGGCGTCACCGAAAGAAGGATGGATCCATTATCGACGTGGAACTGACGATGCGAGACGTCAGCGACTCGACTCACGGCGGCAGGAGTCTTCGTCTCGTGTCGGCAATCGACATTACGGAGCAGCTTCGATCCAGGCGGGCTCTTGCCGAAAGCGAGGCAAACCTTGCGCGGGCGCAGCTACTCGCGAACGTTGGAAGTTGGCGTATACAAGGTCCGAACGGCCCAATCTGGCTCTCCGATCAGTACTACCGAATCGTCGGCTACGAACCAGGTGGGTTTACTCCGTCGTGGGTGAACTGTCTCAATTGCGTCCATCCGGACGACCAGGCTCTCGTTCTGGACAAGGACCTTAAGCATCGTCCGCAGGCCGGCGAGCATGAGATTCAACTGCGCGTTGTGCGGCCCAGTGGCGACATCCGATTCGTCACGATGCGTTTCCGCATTGAGGTGGACGCGAGCGGAAGCAAGTCGCTTATTGAAGGCACAATTCAAGACATTACCGAACAGAAAAGAGCGGACGAGGAGATCAAATGGAAGACAGCATGCCTAGAGGCGCAGGTCCATTCATCGGCAGATGGCATCATCGTTGTCGACAACCACGAGAAAGTAGTCCTTCAAAACGAGAAATCGTTCGACATCTGGGAGATTCCTGTCGAGAAACGGAATTGCACCGACTTTGACGTTCAGCGTCAATTGATGCTGACCCTCATAGAAGACCTCGGTCCGGTTGAGACTACGATCAAAGCGATCAGGAAAGACCCCCACTTTTCCGTTCAGGATGAAATTGCCCTTAAGAACGGCAAAGTCGTTGAGCGGTTCACCGCTCCTGTAATCGGAGTCGACGGAACCTATTACGGACGGCTCATGTCCTTTCGCGACCTGACCGAGAGGAAACGGTTCGAGCAGGCGATACGCGATAGCGAGGCCTCGCTTCGAACGATGATGGAGTCTTTTCCGCATATCGTTTGGGTATGCCTTCCTGACTTCTCTTGTGAATACGTCAACGGAGGCTGGTCCAACTTTACGGGCCAACCTCACAGCGAAGCCAAGGACTTCGGATGGTTGGCACCGATACATCCTGCCGATCGGTCCATGATGGAATCGGCAATGGCGCGGGCCGTTGAGTCACCAAAGCCGCTTCAATATGAAGTTAGGATTCGGCGAGCCGACGATAGCTACCGTTGGTTCGTTGTGCGGGCGGTCCCTTACTGCGACGCCCAGGGAAGGGTTCTGAAGTGGTTTGGCAGTTGCACTGACATTCACGATCGGATCATATCGGAGCGGGAGTTGGAGATGCGGGTGGTCGAGAGGACCGCCCAGATTGAGCGCGCTTACGATGAAGTCAGCAAGGCAAAGTATGAGGCGGAACGGGCAAACCAGGCAAAGAACGAGTTCCTATCCCGTATGAGCCATGAGTTAAGGACGCCTTTGAATTCGATCATCGGATTTGGCCAACTTCTCGAAATTCAATCCTCACAGCCCGATGTGCGGGAGGGCGCTGCCTACATCCTCAAGTCCGGACGCCACTTGCTGGAGCTGATTAATGAGATCCTCGATATTTCGCGGGTTGAGTCGGGAACGCTCGATGTGTCGTTGGAGCGGGTTTCTATTTCTGCCCTGATCGGCGACACCTGTTCGCTGCTAAAGCCATTGGCGGAGGAATACGACGTTGCGCTGATCAGACGTACAGGCTCGGAATGCTACTGCTTCGGGCTTGCCGATACGCAACGCCTGAGGCAAGTTCTTCTAAACTTGGTGTCCAACGCCGTCAAGTACAACCGGTCGGGCGGACGAGTCGAGCTCTCTTGCAGGGTAGAGGATGAGACTGTACTTATTGAGGTTCGTGACACGGGCCCTGGCCTAACGACTGCCCAAATGGAAAGGCTTTTTACGCCCTTTGATCGCCTCGGCGCGGAGAACACGTCAGTTGAGGGAACCGGCCTTGGTTTGGTGCTCACGCAACGCCTTGTGCATGCGATGGGCGGTGCACTGAACGTCGAATCTAGGCCGGCGGAAGGCGCCGTTTTCACCGTCCACCTGAAGTATTGCCCGGATCCAAGCCCTTCAGACGGATCTAGTCAGGAACCGGTGACGCCCAGTCTAGCTTCGGAACTTCCTAAGGAACCCAAGACCGTTTTGTGCGTCGAAGACAACCCCTCGAATCTCCGTCTCTTTGAGGTGATCTTCCAAATTCGCGATCAAATTCGCTTGATCACCGCCATGCAAGGCAGTATCGCTCTCGATTTGGCTCGCAAGCTTCGTCCGAACCTAATTCTGCTGGACAACCATCTGCCGGATATGACTGGAAGGGACGTTCTTGAGCGCCTCAACGAAATGCCGGAAGCCAAAGGCATTCCTGTCATTATTGTGAGCGCCGACGCTACGTCCGCTCAGATTGAGCGCTTTATGGCTTCCGGCGCGCGGGCCTATGTCACCAAGCCCATCAACGTAGAGGAGTTGCTCACCCTCGTCGATCGCCTCCTTGCCGACGATCCCAAACCGGTGGCACACGTAACATAGACCTGTTTGGAGGTAGAACGCGAAGGACCTGCCATGAATCTCTCGCGATTTCAAACCAAAACTGGCCCGCGATGGGTTGCTGACGACGGTGGTCTGCCAGAGGGGCTCACGCTTGGCTTTCTGCTGGAGCTTCCCTTCGATGAAATGCTGGACGTTCTTAGGGCCCTGCCCCGCGAAAGCGTCGAACTGGGCAAGCCGCTTTCACCGGTTGAGGACGACCAGGAGGTATGGGCAGCAGGGGTGACCTATCTTCGGAGTCGAGTCGAGCGCGAGGCGGAATCGGCGGTTGCCGACGTATACGCAAAGGTGTATGAAGCAGAGCGCCCAGAGATATTCTTCAAGTCAGTGGGCTGGCGGACGGTCGGCCACGGCGAATGCATCCGGATTCGTCGAGACAGCAAGTGGAACGTGCCGGAGCCGGAACTGACGGTGGTCATCAATCGACATCGCCAGATCGTCGGATACACCGCCGGCAACGATGTTTCGAGCCGCAGCATTGAAGGCGACAATCCGCTGTATCTCCCTCAGGCAAAGACGTATGACGGATCGTGCGCCGTCGGGCCGGGAATCATCTTGTGTTCAGATGTGGACATGGCCAACCTGCCCATTCACGTTTCGATTTCGGCGTTCGGTTTCGAAGTGTTCGCAGGCGATGCAAACACGGGGCAAATGAAGAGGTCTCTGCTTGATCTGGCTTCGTATCTCTGCCGCGAGACGACGTTTCCGCGCGGCGTGTTCTTGATGACCGGCACGGGAATCGTTCCTGGGCCGGAGTTCACTCTCGCACCGATGCATCGAGTGTCGATCACAGTCGGTGAGGTGACGCTCGAAAACGAGGTTGCCGCGCCTTTCCCTTAGCTGAACCAGGATGATGCGATGAAGCCGGATCTTTACGAAGTTGCGACGCGAGCTCCTGGGCCACCGGGCGAGCTTCCGCTCACCGAGGAGATGCTGCTGCAATCTCCGTCCGGCGATCTGTTTGGGCTCTCTCAGAACGCAGGCATGGGATGGGAAGCGAGCCAGACGAAGGGCGACGATTTCCTGATTCTCTCGACGCTTGGCGGTATCAGAGGCGAAGACGGCAAACCGATTGCGCTTGGCTACCACACTGGGCATTGGGAAGTCGGGTTGCAGGTGAGGGAGTGTGCGGAGCAGTTGGCTCGGCTGGGGGCGATTCCATTCGCCGGCTTTGTGTCTGACCCATGCGACGGTCGGACCCAAGGGACGACGGGCATGTTCGACTCGCTGCCATACCGCAACGACGCGGCGATCGTCTTGCGGCGCTTGATCCGTTCACTGCCCACGCGAAAGGGGGTTATTGGCGTAGCGACCTGCGACAAGGGGCTTCCGGCCATGATGATGGCACTCGCGTCCATGGGCGACATGCCATGTGCGATCGTTCCCGGCGGAGTGTCATTGCCTCCTGAGGAGGGGGAGGATGCGGCGAAGATTCAGAGCATTGGAGCACGGTTTGCCCACGGGGTGATGACACTCAAGGAAGCGGCGGAGGCCGGGTGCCGTGCCTGCGCGACTCCGGGTGGGGGTTGTCAGTTCTTCGGTACGGCAGCTACTGCGCAGGCGGTGGCGGAAGCCCTCGGCATGACCGTTCCTCACGCGGCGTTGGCCCCCAGCGGCCAGGCGATCTGGCTAGACGTGGCGACTCGAACGGCGGAGGCGATCGTCGCTGCCGAAGCAGCAGGCATGGTCGGTAACGACATATTGACCGACGATGCCATAGAGAATGCGATGCTGGTCCATGCCGCGTGCGGGGGCTCGACGAATCTCCTGATCCATATTCCGGCGATCGCCCATGCGGCTGGGTTGCGACGCCCGACCGTTCATGACTGGATGCGCGTCAACCGGGCCGTTCCTCGTCTGGTGGATGTCCTTCCGAACGGTCCGGCGAACCATCCAACCGTTCGGTTCTATCTGGCGGGCGGCGTGCCCGAAGTGATGCTCCACCTCCGCGATCTGGGGATGCTGGATGTCGAGTGCCTCACGATCAACGGCAAGACGGTCGGCGAGAACTTGGACGAGTGGGCCGGATCCGAGCGGCGAACGCGCCTGAGGCAGGTCTTGATCGACCGAGATGGAGTCGATCCGGACGACGTGATCTCCTCTCCAAGCCAGGCACGGAACAAGGGTCTGGCAAGTACGATCTCGTTTCCAACCGGGAACATCGCGCCGGATGGAAGCATAATCAAGGCGACGGCGATCGATCCCGCCGTGATCGACGAAGACGGTGTCTATCGCAAGCGCGGTCCGGCACGGGTGTTTACAACCGAGGTGGCGGCGATCGCCGCGATCAAAGACGGGACGATCGTGGCGGGAGATGTGATCGTTCTGATCTGCCGGGGAGTTCTCGGCGCCGGAATGGAAGAGACCTACCAACTAACGAGCGCGTTGAAGTTTCTTCCGTTTGGAAAGGAGGTCGCGCTCGTGACCGATGCGCGCTTTAGCGGCATCAGCACTGGGGCATGCATCGGCCACGTCGGACCGGAGGCCCTCGCAGGAGGTCCGATCGGTAAGGTCGTCGACGGCGACATCGTCGAGATCATTATCGACCGGGCAAATTTCACCGCGTCGGTCAATGTGTTGGACTGCCCCGATTTCGCCGACCGCCCGATGCGCGACGACCTGTCCGCCGACCCACGCCTCCCCGACGACACCCGCCTCTGGGCCGCCCTCGTCACGGCTGGAGGCGGCCTCTGGGGAGGTTGCGTCTATGACACAGATTCGATCCTCGCCAAGATGTGTGGGTAAGTGGGGTTGCGGGGAGCGGAACGCGGGGTCCGGGTAGCGGTCCGAGATTGGCCCGACCCAGCAGGGAGCATTGAGTGATGGGGGCCATTGCTTTCAAAGGTCGCGCCCCTCGGCCCGCTCCGCGATCTGCCGTTCTATACTTGCTTCCGTGGGTCTTGGCATCGACATCGGGATTATCCTCCTGTACTTCGCGGCGATCTCGACGATCGGGTTGATCATGGGTCGGAGGGAGGACACTCTCCGGGATTTCGCTCTTGGCGGTCGGAGTATCCCGTGGTGGGCGGTGATGGCGTCGATCATCGCGGCCGAGACGAGCGCGGCGACCTTCCTTGGGGCGCCGACCGAGGGGTTCAAGAAGCAGAGTCTGGCTTACGCACTCCTGACTTTCGGCGTCATCATCGGCCGATGGATCGTGGCCCAGTGGTTCCTCAAGCCGTTCTATGTCTACAAGGTCTACACGGTGTATGACTACCTGGAGATCCGCTTCGGGCCGACAACCAAGAACTTCGTTTCCGGCCTCTTCCTGGTGATGCGGACGCTGGCGTCAGGTACACGGTTGTTCATCCCGTCGATCGTGATGGTGTTGGCATGGCAGGTCGTCGAGAACGGCGGAAGGCCGGTCGTAGTTTCCCAGCAACCGGTGAACGACGTGATGCCCTATCTGGTGGCGATCGTGCTGCTTTCGATCCTGACTGGGATCTACACGGTGAAGGGCGGTATCAAGGCGGTTGTATGGACAGATGTCGTTCAGGCCTGTTTGATGTTCGGTTCCGCGTTGATCGCGGCGGGAACGCTGCTGGTCCATATCGGAGGATTCGGAGCGCTTGCCCACCTGGTACCCAAGATGAGCACGATCCAGGGCTACTTCGTGTCTGGATTCGATCGGGGAAGCATTCAGGATTGGCAGGTTGCCCAGAAGATGATTCCGGCCGGCGCTGAGCCGGTACCGATGGGCGTTCTCGGCTATCTCAAGGAGATCGTCACCAACGACTACACGTTGGTTTCGGCGCTGATCGCCTCGACGGCGATGAATTTGGCTGCGTTCGGTACCGATCAGGATATGGCGCAGCGGCTGTTGACAGCAGAAACCCACAAGAAGGCACGAAGGAGCCTGTTGACGGCTGCTTTCATGGACATTCCGATCGCATCGACGTTCACGTTCATCGGCATCCTGCTGCTGGCCTTCTACAAGCTGAATCCGGCGCTCCAACCCAAAGCGAGCGCGGACGTTTTTGGGGCGTACATTCTGAACGTGCTGCCAACTGGGATTCGCGGGATCGTGCTGGCGGGGGTTTTCGCGACGGCGATGGGCTCGCTTTCAGCGGCTTTGAATTCGCTGGCCACCAGCGCGACCAACGACTTCTACGTGCCGTTCGTAGCCAAGCCGCGCGGATACGGGGAGGACAAGATCCTGCAGGTGGCCCGGTTCTTCACCATCCTCTTCGCGGTGCTGATGATCGTCGTCGCGGGAGCCTTTGCCTACCTGAAGGTCAAGAATCCGGATATTGGGATCATTCCGGTGGTGCTTGGCATTGCGGGATACATCCTCGGTCCCATGCTTGGAGTCTTCCTCTTGGGAATTTTTACGAGGTCGCGCGGATCGGATCGGGGGAACTCGATCGCGCTCGTGTGCGGCCTCTTGGCGACCTCCGTCCTCGGCGACCTGCCGGGCAAGGTTAATCCGGCTTGGAGCCTGAACCTGGGCTGGCAAGTGTCGTTCACCTGGTTCGCATTTATTGGCGCAACGACGGTTCTGGCGGTCGGGCTCCTGTTCAAGACGCCGGCCGAGGCTCTAGAGCGAGCCGAGCGTCGCGCCAAGAGCGCCGAATCGCCCGACGATCGGCCGGTAGCGTTGCGCGAAGCCTGAGATCAACTACCGCCTCGGATAGGATCGCACTTCCTGCAAGGTCACCGATCAGAATGACGACCGGGAATGGTCACGCAACGAAGCAAAGAGCGCAAAGGGGAGGGAACGGGTCGAGCCTCAATGGAAGCATTTTCTTTGCGCTCCTTGCGCCTTTGCGTGAAACAAAACTACTGCTTTGGGCAGGTTCCTCACTCCTTGCGAGGTCCCCGACCAGAATGGCGAACGGGAATTGTTAGGCAAGGAGCGTAAACGGGGGATCGCATGCGGACCTCCCTTTCCGGCTTCTTGCGCCGATCTAGACCCTGCCGAAGTTGAAAACGGTCGTGCCTTTCTCGATCTGGTCGGGGCTGTACAATTCGATTCGCAGCGACTTGGCTTTCGGGTTGAGCTTGGTAAGCTCCAAGGTGACCGAAGCGCCATTTGCCGACCCGTCGACACTGCAGACACCGTCCATTCCCAGCCGGTTGCCGAGATCGTCGACCATGCCGATCTCCTGCCCCGCGGAGCCTGAGTATCCAAAGCCTGAGTATTCGACGACCAGCCTCAGGCATTGAACGACGGGCAGCGAGGTTGTCGACTTGCCCCACCTCGCTTGCTTGATTGTGAGCGTGTATTCTCCGCTCCTTACCGTCTGAGGCCTTTGTGGAGGGGCCTTAAGGGGGATCACAAGGTGCGCCACCGATGTGTGGGGCCAACGGGGAACGATGATCGACAAGGAGGTCGAGGACGCCCAAGATGGCTTGGCAAGTCGGAGTCCGAATTTGGCCAGAGCACCGGTTGGAGCTTGGTCGTCGTCATCACGCAAGAGGGGATCCATCTCATCGTCTTCGGGAAGAAGCGGTCCTGAGGTTTCGTGAGTCCTAACCCGCCCACAGTCCACAGTTGAGACAATCGGGCGGCCCTGAAGGTCCCTTAACGTAAAGTCAGGCGAACCGTCCCTCCAGTTCGAAATGCGGTTTAGTTCACACTCCAAGCCATCCGCTCGAAGGACTGGGTGTACCCCTTGAGTTGGAGGCAAAAAGGTGGGGCCGAACCAGGCGGCAAGGAAAGAGAAGGAAGCCAGCGGCACAAGTCGCATGCCGCACATGTATGCGCCCACCGTGCTGAGGGCAGCCAACGACGCGACCACGAACCACGGGTATGTGAAGTAGTTGCCGTAGTAGCTGTAGGTCGGACACCAAGATCCTAAGAGTGCGCAGCCAAGGGCGATGTTCCCAGCCAGGCGAGAATCGCGCTCCTTTGACAATCGGACCAAGATCAGCGCGCAGATCGCGCCGCAAATCGAAAGAGTCCAAGTGATCGTCCACGCCGAGTTGAAATGGGCCGGCCTGCTCATCTCGAGTCCCGCACCGGTCCCGACGACCATGCTGGCGAATCCACAGATCAAGGCCGCCGCCGCGATCGGGTACTTCCGTCGACTCAATGGCGATGTCTTCATTGAACTGCCTCCAGGCTGTCGAGGGGCATAGGGTGTTCGTCGGCTTTCAGAACGAGGGCGTGGAAGCCGTCGGAGAGGTCGCCACGGGTCAGAACTAACTCTGAGGGGCGTTCGGCATTGGAACTGAGATCCAGGTCGCCTAACGGAACTCCGTCCAGTATTGCGGAGACTCGACCGTAGTGCGGCCCACGCGGCGACCACAAGCGAAATCCACGGCCCCGAAAATTCCATTTGGCCCGCTCGTGAGGAGTGCGGCAGACCGCGCCGACCGCGTAACGCCATGCCGGCCCAACTTGCCGGTCATAGCTCCCTTCCGCAATTCCGGCGCCTGATATGGCCTCGGAGGCCAGCCAGGTCTGGGACGCGGCGCGTGGAGTGCCCTTAACCGCGAATCGGGCTACTTGTAGGTTTGTATTCGGCTCGAGCAGCAGGGCGAGGGGCCCCGAGCCAACCGGGAATGCACCGCTCCAAACGCGCTTTCCGCCTACGTCAAGGGTCAGATTCTCTCCGGCGCGAGAAACATGCACCGACCGCGTTCTGCCCGCGACTAGCTTGCCGCCGGCGATGATCCTCTCGGTGCCCTCCTCCCCGACCGACATCAGGCGCCAGGTCAATTCGGTGAATTCCAACCCGGCATGCTTCGTCCAGGTCACCGGATCGGGCCCACCGTCGGCTCGACCCTGAGCCCCGAGAGGCGCGCCATAGTCCCAGGCGATGCGCGCCGCCGTGCCCTTGAGCGTGAACTCGGCGTGGAGGTCGAAGTCCCTGTAGGCAACCCGCGTGAGGGTGAGCGTTCTTGCTCCGTGGGCGCTCAGCGTGAAACCACTTTGCCGGAACGGTTTTGACCACGACCGGAACGCGGCGTTGATTGTGCCCGAGCCGTCGCCGAGATGCCGCGATGGGAACAGCACGTTGAGGATGCCGCGGCTATCCACCGCACCCGCGAAAGTCTGGCCCCACAGCCCGAAACCTTCGTTGGGATTCCACTCGGCGTGCCAAGCCGAGCCGTGTTGGTACAACTGCCAAGCATCCGGCCGATGGGCCGATTCAATCGGCGCCCGCATGATCGTCTGGAAGTTGCGGTTCAGCCCGACCGAGGTGAGCGGGTCGTAGACGTACCCACCGTGGACGAACGCGGGGAATGCTTCGACCGGTGAGGGATAGTACCGATCGCCTTCCAGGCTGGTGACCAACAAAGGAGGCGACCACGGTCCGCTAGGGTCATTCGCGGTGAGGACGACCTGCCCCCATGCGAAGTGCGAACCCGAGTCCAGGTCGACGAGGACGAGCCAATCCCGCTTTCGCCGCACGATCGACGTGGCATAGACTCGGCAATAGCGTGAGCTTCTACGGTTCACACGCTGGATTTCCGATGTGCGAAGAATCGGTCGGGGGGCTCGGTGGAACGGACCCTCCGGATGCAGAGCCCAGGCATAGGCGCAACCGGTGTCGGCGCCCCCCTTGGGGGATGACGCGTTCTCCCAAGTCGTGTTGTCGGTGCACCAGTCGTATGTCATGTGATATCGACCGTCGTGATAGACGACCTTTACGTCCGGGGCGATCGAAGCGGGATACGCGTCGCCCTCGAAGCGAAATGCCGGATCGTCGAAGATCGGTCCGACCTTGTCCCAGGTTCGGCCCTTGTTAGTCGATCGGTACACCTCGCAATGGGTCTTGGGCAGTGCTGGGCCGATGGCATAGCCCTCCATGTAGAGGCCGATATAGGCGTACCAGTTGCCAGATATCGGGTCGTCGAGAAAGGAAACGTTCACCGGCCAGAGAAAGGGCGCCGACCCGCGGATGATCGGATTGCCGGGCGACCGTTCGAACGAATCGAAACTCGGGTCCCCGAGAATCGGGTGCCGCAGCCAAGCATCGGCCAAGCTCGATTGGGCGAAATCCAGCGTCACGGATTTCGCGGCGGGAATCCGCCACTGCTTCGGAAGCGCCGGTATGACCGTGCCCTGGCTTATCATGATTTGCCCGTCGGGCGCGGCGTTCGAATCCAGGTCGGTTGGCGCCCCGGAGGCGAGCCGGGTAACCGTCAAGATCAGAATCGCCGCAGGAATCATATCGGATTATGCTCCTGTCCAGACGGGGCCGCGCATTAGTGCGTCTACAGCCCGAAGTACATGTAGTACGGCTCGCCTTGCTGAAAGGCATAGAAGGGGCGCGCCAGGATGTTGGCGTCATCTTTGACATGGAAGGAAAGTGGTTCGCCGGCGACTGGGACCAGGCATTTGGCGGGATCGTCGAGATTGAGTTTGGCGGTAGGGTCGCCGTCGAGGGATCGAAATGCGAGTACGACGGGTCCGAACATGATTGCTCCGGGCGCTTTGGCATCGTTGCCGAAGCGGCAGGTCCACAGTTTGGCGGGGAGGTTCACCTCAAGGCGGTCGCCGTCCTTCCAGTGTCGATCGATCACCGCCCATTGCAAGTCGTCGGTGGCGACCTTGACGGAAGCACCGTTCAGCGTTGCCGTGATCGGGGCGGCAAGCCAGCCGGGTGAGCGCAGCTTCAGTGCGAACCTCACCGGATGGGAAAGGGAGAACGTGAAGCTAGTCGTCGATACTTCGGGGAATCGCGTCTGTTGAGTGACCGTGAACGCTTGGCCGGCGACCGTGTGGGTCGCCGTCGACGGCGTGAACAGGTTCACATAGAGGGATCGGTCGTCCCGGAAGAACACTTGGTCGGCGTAGTCGGCCACCGCTTGGGGACGCGTACCGGTACAGCAAGACCATCCGTCGCCGAAGAGTTCCTTGGTGACCGGCCCAGGGCGATAGTTCGAGTAGTAGGTGACTTGGCCGCTGCTCGACATGGGCAGGCTTGCCCCGATGCCATTGAGGGTGAGCCGCTCGACCCAGTCGCCGTACTTGGCGTCGCCGGTGAACGACATCAGGTACTTCGACATCTTGAAAGCGGCCCACGAGCCGCACTGGGTTTCGAACGTGTTGTTCGTGGCCTTCAGGAGTTGGAGGATCCGGGCGTGGGGGGCCAACTGCTCGTCGGGACCGTACCCGCCGGTTGCGAAGACTTGGGTCGCCTGCAGAAAGTCGTAGGCGTTCTTCAGAGCGTCCAGATAGTGCGGTTCGCCGGTCACGAGGTAGGCGGCGGCATCGCTGGCGAAGGTGTTCACATGGCTATAGGCGTGATACGCTTCGGTGCGCTCGCCGTTGGCTCTCGGCACGAAGATATCGCCATTGTGAGCGAAGGTGTCCCAGTAGTCCGTGTATTCCCATACCTTGGCGAAGTCACGGTATTTCTCGTCTCCTGTCTCGAGGTAGGCACGGTAGAGGTTTTCGCTCACCGTGTACCATTCGCCGCTGTCGCAGAGAGGGTTGTTCCGGTCGCCGTTAGCGTTCGCGTAGACCCTATCCCGGGTGAACGACTTCACCGCCCAATCGGTCACTCGGCTCAACGCGTCGAGCGCGTCTTTCCGCTTGCAGTAGCGCGCCATATCGACCATCGCGCCGGCGACCTTCTCGTAGAAGTACTGGCGCGAGGTTGGATGGTTCGTGTACATCGGGTAGCCATCGGGACCGATGCACTTGGTCCATTCGGTCAGCATTGCGTGCGCCTTCTCCAGGCATCGGGCGTCGCCGGTCGAAGCATACATGCGTGCAATGCCCGACAGAATCTGAGGGAAGACGTTGCCGTTGTCGCCGGTGTACCAGCCTCCCAGCTCTTTGCCGGGGGCTGGCAGGCCGGCGCGGACCCGGAAACCGTGGAGTAGGTCATCGAGCGGTAGGTTCAGGTAGTAGTCCCGGACTTCGTCGACCTCATGCCCCAGCCTCCCGCCTGTCAGGCGAACGCCGCGATAGTCGAACGGCTCGATCACCCGTTTGCCCTTGGCCAACCCAACCGTAGCAGTCGTCGCGCATACCACCGCGAGAGCGACAGAGAAGGACAGCATGGCGCGAGGATACACCGTTTCGCGTGGTGCGGTCGGATCGATGTTTGCAGCCCCGAAGTGGGCGAGGCTCTGCCAGCGAAAGGCGCCAGCCCTGGGAACAGGCGTTGCCGATCCAACCGGCCCTGAATGGGACGATTCGGCGGCATAACAAGGGCGGTCCGATGACCATCCCAGGCCGTTAAGGACGCCCCTTCAGGACGGGGTTCGCACGGCAACCGATTCCCGGGCCGGCGGCCTGGGCTTAGTTAGTCTCGCCCTTTCAGGGCTGCATTAGGCCGCTTTGCGGCGGGGGTGAATCGGCGCTGGTCGATGCGTTCCGCGTTGACATTGGCCCCATCCGGCCCGCTCCCCGCTCCCCTCGCCCCACTCCCCGTAGACGGCCCCCTTTGTTTCCTTGGCCCCGAATGGGTACAAGGGAGAGCAGATGATCGTCACGGTAATTGGGCGGGGGCACTCCGGGACCCGGGCTATGTCTCGAACCCTGGTCGAAAGCGGAGTCTATATGGGCTCCAAGCTCAATGCGTCGAGCGATTTGATCCCACCGGGCGACTTGTATGAGGCTTGCCGGGTGATGGCGAAGCACGTTGTCCACTTGGGCGGGCTTCACTGGGACTTCTCTAAACTGCACTCGATGCCAATCGATCCGGCGTTTACGCGGCTCGTGGAATCGTATCTTTCATCGGTCCAGGCCAGCACTTCCGAACATCGGGGATGGAAGCTCCCGGAAACGACGCTGATCTTGCCTTGGATCATCCGGATGTTTCCCGAGATTCATTACATCTATTGGACGCGGGACCCTCGGGATAGCATTCTCTCCGATCACCTTACCGACGACCTCGCCGATTTCGGCATCCCGTATGACTCCACGGACGATCTGAGCACTCGGCGGGCGATCAGTTGGCAATACCAGTACGAGATCATGCGAACGACGCCATCGCCTCAGCGTCGAATGGATGTGCGGTTCGAGGAGTTCGTCCTTGACCAATCGGCCACGCTTTCTAGGCTGGAAGGTTTTCTGGGCATCCCTCTTGCTCGAATCCCTGTTCAGCCGGAGGCGGTGAGCCGCTGGAAGTCGGCTTCCCATCATCGCGAATTCGACTTCTTCCCTCAAGATGCCCTGTATCAGGGAGTGTGATTACCCAACTATGAAACTCGGTGCAAATTCGGTCTTGTTCGGCGGCTACGACATGGAGACGGCGTTCCGCTGCCTGGCGATGGCCGGGTACGACGGCATCGAGCTGTCGGCGATCAACGGGATGAGCGAGCACCTTGTCCTCGACTGGTGGGAGGACCTGGCCCCCCAAATCAAGGAACTCTCCCAGACTTACGGACTGGAGCTATTGGCGATGGAGCAGCCTTCCCAGGATCCGGCGGTGATGGAGTCAGCGTTTCAAGCGGCGGCTGAGATCGGGATACCCGTTATCAATTGCGGGCCGGGTGGTTCGTCGGGAGATGCGAAATCGCTCCAAGAATCGATCGACTCGCTCGGTTCGCTCGCCGCGATGGCGGAGAAATACGGAGTGACGCTCTGCGTAAAGGCTCACGTCGGCGCGTCGATATTCGATACGCCGACGACGCTCAAAGTCATGGAGGCGATTACGTCGCCCAACTTCGGCATCGATATGGACCCATCCCACATCCATCGGGCGGGCGAGAGTCCGGTCGACGCGCTCAAAGCCGTGGTCTCCCGCGTCAAGCACATCCACATCCGCGACTGCAAGGGGATGCAGCAGGGCCCGGGCAAGCCGGAGATGCAGGCGAACGGCCGAGGCGACATCGATCTGCTCGGATATATCCGCGTGCTTGCCGACAACGGCTACACGGGACCAGTCGACCTGGAGATTATCGGCGCCAAAGATTACTCGCTGGAGCAGTGCTGCACAATCGCGGCGGAGTCTCGCGGTTACCTGAACGCATGCCTCAGGGCGGTTGGCTAGGGCCGATCGGATGCGCCCCGCTGTAAACGAATTCACATCAATCTGGACTGGAATATGAAAAACGACACCGGCGTCAAGCCCAACATTGTTCTGATCGGGATCGATTCGCTACGCGCGGATCACATGAGCGCCTACGGCTACCGGCGCCTCACGACCCCCTGCATATCGAAGTTCGCTGAGGAAGGAACGATCTTCGAGAATCACTTCAGCCCCCATATCCCGACCACCAGCGCCTATGCGAACATGCTGACGGGTATGGACTGCTTCAGCACTCAGGTCGTCGCCCTTCGGCACCGAGGGGAGATGCAGACGGGAGTCAAAGCGCTGCAGCAGATACTCAAGCCGTTCGGCTATGTTTCCACCTGCGTCGGATTCCAGTCGCCCTCGGTGCGCGAGTTCGACAAGTACATCGACTACTCCAATTGGAATCCCGGTCCAGACGGGTACGCCCACAAGGCGGAGAACATGAACGAGGTGGCGATTCCGGAGCTAGAGAGGTTGGCAGCCGGTGAAGAACCGTTCTTCCTGTTCCTTCGCCACATGGACCCGCACAGCCCGTACTTGCCGCCGCCCCCTTTTAACCGGATGTTCTACCACGGCAATGAACTCGACTCGGCCAACAAGTCGATGAGGCCGGTGATGGAGTTCAAGCCGTTCTGCGACTACTTTGCCTCGTGGATGCCGGTCGGCATCACCGACGCCAAGTTCGAGGTCGCCCAATACGACGGCGCGGTCGCGTACATGGACAACAGCATCCAGCAGATCTTCAACGCAATCGAAGGGCTCGGCTTGACCGAGAACACGATCGTCGTCGTAACCGCCGACCACGGGGAGACGTTGGACGAGCACGAATGTTGGTTCGACCACCACGGCACCTACGACAACACCCTCCACATCCCGCTCATCATTCGGTACCCGGGCAAGGTGCCGGCGGGGAAGCGAGTTTCCGGCTACACGAGAATGATGGATCTCGTGCCGACCGTGCTCGATCTGGCCGGATTGGAGACGTCGATCCGGTTCGACGGGTCCAGCGTTTTGCCGCTTGCCACCGGCGAATGCAACACCCACGATCCGGAACTCTACTTCACCGAATGCACCTGGATGCGGAAGCACGGATGGCGTACTCCCGAGTGGAAACTCATCGTCGCGCTGGAACCCGACTTCCACTTCAAGCCGCCGGTCGAGCTCTATAGCCTCATCGAGGACCCCGAGGAATTGAACAACCTGGCGGACAAGGAGCCCGACGTCGTTGCGTTTCTGAAGGCGCGGATGGAGGCCTGGATCGCGAAGCGGGAATCGGAGACCGGCCTACCGAATCCGATCTTGAATCAGCCGGGATGGCACGGTACGCCCGGCATCGACTATTTCGAGAGTTCGCAGCAGGCATACGACACGTTGCATATTGGCGACCCGGGAACGGCACAGCGGCTTCAGGCGAAGGCGCTCGGAGCGGAGGAGTAGACATGGCTTTAAGAGTAGGATTGGTCGGATTGGGCGGTATCGGTCGGACTCACGCCGACAGCTACGAAAAGGACGAGCTAGGAACGCTGGCGGCGGTCTGCGACGTGAACCGGGAGCGAGCCGACTCGTTCTCGGAGCGCTACAAGGTTCGGGCGTACTACAGCGTCAAAGACATGCTCGCCCACGAGGATTTGGACATTGTCGACGTGACCACGAGTGGCTATGAGCAGGGAAGCTGGCACTACGAGCCGGCGATGGAAGCGCTTGCGGCGGGCAAGCACGTGCTTTGCGAGAAGCCTCTCTCGAACGACATCGGCGAGTGTCGCGAGATGGTGCGGTACGCGGCGAGTCAGAAGGTCAGCCTCGGCTGCAACCTGAACCACTACTTCACCCAGACGGCCGCGCGTGCCAAGCAGTACATGGACGAGGACCAGATCGGCGAGACGATCTATTGCCTGTTTAAGATGGGCTTCGACGGCGGGGAGTTCACGTACGGCGGGAAGGGTACGGCGCGCTTCAACCAGGCGTACGCTCACATGAAGGCGTTCTTGACGCACCCGTTTAGCGTGATGCGCTACTTCTGCGGCGACATCACCCACATTCAGTCCTTCTCGACCAAGCCCGGATTTCGCAAGAACAAGGGTGACTTGCTCCTTTCGGTCAACAGCGTCCACGTCCGATTTGCCGACGACACCGTCGGTTACCTGCTCAGCCAGCGGGGCGATGCGGTATGGGGACTCGGCGGCTGGTGGAGCTGCGAAGTTGCCGGCAGCCGGGGCACGTTTTGCATCGAGAACTGCGTGGAGAAGCTGACCTATTGGGGCGCGCCAAACGCGGACGGCAAACAAGCGCCGGAGGTGCTCAATACCGGGGTCACCGACTTCAATCAGACGTTCCCGGACCGCATCCATGCGTTCCTCGAGGACGTGACGAACGGAGTGCACCACGAGAAAGTGCGGGCCTCCGGCCGGGATGCGTTGGCGACCATGGAGTACATCTTCGCTGTCATCGAGTCGTATGAGAACGGCGGGGCACTGGTGCGGCCGCATCCGCTGCCTGCAATTCACGGCGATCCGAATACCGAGCGGCTATGAGCCTGCGCGTCGCCGTCGTCGGTCTCGGGCACATCGGGAATTTGCATTCGAGGATCTACCTTGCGGACCCGAATGCGACGTTGGTGGCGGTTTGCGATCGAATCCCGGAGCGGGCGTCTCAAGCGGCCGAGCGGTACGGGGCGCCCTCGTTCCTCAGCGTGGAGGAGATGCTGGCGTCCGTATCGCCCGATGTCGTGAGCGTCGCCACCGGCGGCTACGAGTACTCTAGCGACCACTATGAGCCGACGATGCAGGCACTGGCTCACGGGTGCCACGTGCTCTGCGAGAAGCCGATCAGTAACGAGATTGAGAAGGCTCGCGAGATGGTGGCGTTCGCCCGGTCCCTGAACCGGTGCTTCGCGATCGACCTGAACCACCGGTTCACGCCGGCCGCCTATGCGGCCAAACGGTGGATGAACGAGGGGGCGATCGGCGATCTGATCTTCTGCAATATGGCGCTCTGGATCGGCCGGTTCGAGCAGTTCGAGTCGAAGAATTACCATCTCAAAGCGCTGAACCCGCATTCGGTCAACATCATGAACTGGTTCTGTGGGCCGGTCGAGGCGGTTCAGTGCTTCGCGATCGTCGCGCCGGGAAGGAACATCTGGTCGACCGCGAGCATCAACATGCAGTTCGCCAACGGAGCGGTGGGGCACCTGACGAGCAGCTACGACATCGCAAGGGCTCACAGCGTAGAGCGTTGCGAGGTCGCCGGGGTCAAGGGGCGGCTGCTGGTGGAGGAGATGTGGCAGACGGCCTCCCTCTATCCGGCCGACTCGGCCGAGCGTCGGGTCTACTCGAACCCGGTGTTCGGCGGATATCGCGATTTCGACGACACTTTTCGAGAGCGGTTGCGCTGCTTCATCCAGCAATTGGCGGACGGGGCCAAACCGGAGGAAATCGACGGATCGGGCCAAGAGGGTCTGGATGCCCAGATTGTGATCCAGGCGGCAATCACATCCCTGGACGAGGGGAACCGCATGGTGCGGATCGAAGAGGTGTAGGATACGGTCACTGCCGCTCCGCAACTGGTTAGGGAATTCGGTTGCACGAGCGCGATGGTCAGGGAGTCAATGATGATTAGAAGGTCGACCGAGTCGGGAGCATGAGGAACGATCTCCTTGTGACGGAGTCGGGCTGGCCTTACCTGTATACGCTGACTCGTCTGCTTCTGGCGCTCGGCCTCGGTCTCTTCATCGGCCTGGAGCGCGAGCGCCGTAGCAAGGCGGCGGGAGTACGGACTTTTGCGTTTCTTGCTGCCACGGGCTGCGTGGGTGGTTTTCTTGGCGACGCCTATGCTCTGACCGCGCTCGCCCTATTGGTTCCCTTCATCGTATTCCTGAACATCCATTCGATGAGGGTGGACGACGAGGTCGAGATGACGACATCAGCCGCCCTTTTGGTAGTTGGATTCATCGGAATCCTCTGCGGAAAGGGCCATACGTTTGCACCCGTTGTGTTGGGATTGGTGACGGCCGGGCTGTTGGCGTGGAAGAAGCCACTTTCAGGATTCAGCGTTGGCATCACTGAAGCGGAGCTGCGATCTGGGATTCTTCTCGGCATTCTGGCGTTCGTCATCTATCCGGTTCTGCCGACCCACCCGGTCGACCCTTGGAACCTGGTACAGCCGCGAACGGTTTGGGTGACGGTCGTGCTTATCGCAGCGATCGGCTTCGGCAACTACGTCCTTCTGAAGTTGTTCGGTACCAAGGAGATCGGCTTGTCCGGCTTCCTTGCCGGGCTTGTGAACAGCATGGTCGCAGTAGCCGACCTGTCTTCGCGCGTGAAATCGAACGACGCGATCGCCGGGCCTGCCTTTCGTGGCATCATGCTGGCGGCGGGGGCGATGTTGCTTAGGAATGCAGTGATCCTCGGGATACTGGGTCCGGCTTGCTTGGCCGTCGGCTGCATTCCTCTCGGCGCAATGTTCGTGACTTGCATGGCCCTGTCGTTCGTGCCTATGCCAAGCGAGAATCGGAGTGTGGAGACATCGCCGCATATCCAGGTCGAATCACCTTTCTCGTTGAAGAGGGCGCTCGAATTTGGCATGGTCTTTCTTGTCCTCAGCGTGATTGGGACGCTCGCCCAGAGGTTCATCGGCAGTGCCGGCTTCTACGCGGTATGCGCGATCGGCGGGCTGGTGTCGAGTTCGTCCGCCGTCGCGTCGGCCGGACAATTGGCTTCTCAGCATGTATTGACGACGGTGGCCGGCGGAATTGGGGCGGGGATAGCCTCGACCTCCAGCGTCACCATCATGATTCCAATCGTGATGCGCATGGCGGGGGATAAGGCCTTCATTCGAAGGATAAGTCTCGCGGTCGGCCTCGTCGTCATAGTGGGGATCGCCGCGACGCTGGCCGCGTACGAGTTAGTCCCCCGGTTTTTCCAAACATCCGGCTCGTTCCATTGGGCTTAGCCGTCGCCGATTGGACGGGATCCTACGTCCGCTGCCAACGACGGCTCTTGCAGATCCTTAAGTGCTGTTCGGCTACATGTCCATAACGGGTCGGACTTCGATGGTGCCGAATCGAGCGCTGGGGATTCGAGCCGCGATTCCGATTGCTTCGTCGAGGTCGGCGGCATTGACGAGGTAGTAGCCGCCAAGCTGCTCCCGGGTCTCGGCGAATGGGCCGTCCGTCACCAAACGCTCGGTCTCTCGAACTCGAACGCTCGTCGCAGTGGCGATCGGTTGAAGGGGCGCGCCGGCCAGGAAGTGCCCCGAAGCGACGATCTCATTGGTGAACGTCATGTACTCGCCGAAAAGCTGCCCTCGCTCGTCCTCCGTCAACTTGGCCCAGTCCTGTTCGTTGTCGTAAATCAATAGCATGTATTTCATTTCATTGCCTCCGAAGATGAGTCGAACAAGCCAGCCGAAAATCGACAGGTCCTTCGATTTTTCTCCATAATTCGCCGTGCCCCACGAAATCGAAGCCGTCATCGAGTCGATATACCGATCCGATTGGGGACGGATCGTGTCGATCCTGATCCGCCAGGTCGGGGATTTCGATATTGCGGAGGATGCCGTCCAGGACGCATTTGCAGCGGCTGCCTCAAGTTGGAAGGCAGACGGAGTTCCTAACCATCCGGTTGCTTGGGTGGTTCAAACGGCGCGGCACAAGGCGATGGACGCGATTCGCTTTCGCTCGCGCTCGACCGGCTTGCTGCGAACCTATGCTGCGGCACTAGACGAGGCGATAGAACCTCCTGAGTACGATCCGGACGACATTCCCGACGAGCGCTTGCGGCTGTTCTTCACCTGCTGCCACCCTGCGCTCGCGCTCGAGGCTCAGGTGGCCTTGACGCTTCGCACCCTTGGCGGTCTGGAGACGGGAGAGATTGCGCGCGCCTTTCTTGTGAGCGAAGCGACGATGGCGCAGCGCATCGTCCGTGCGAAACAGAAGATTCGTGGGGCAGGCATTCCCTATGTCGTTCCGGGCAAGGCCGATATGCCGGATCGAATAGACGCCGTACTCAAAGTGATCTACCTGGTCTTCAACGAAGGCTATGTGGCGACAGCCGGACAGACGCTCGTGCGAACGGACCTGTGCGCGGAGGCGATCGCGTTGGGCCGAACGGTTCGAGGCCTCATGGAGCCGACCGTGCCGGGCGAAGCCCTCGGCCTGCTGGCGCTGATGCTCCTTCACGACTCACGCCGGAGGGCCCGCTTCGATGCGGCTGGAGACCTGATCGTGCTTGAGGATCAGGATCGCAACCTGTGGGATCAAGTTCAAATCGAAGAAGCGCTGCCGATGGTCGAACGGGCGCTGCGGAGCGGCCCGGGCCCTTACGGCATTCAGTCGGCAATTGCCGCGCTTCATTGCCAGGCGGCATCCTTTGAGGCGACCGACTGGAGCCAGATCGTCTCACTTTACGAACTGCTGGAGAGGATTCAGCCAACACCGGTCGTGGCGTTGAATCGCGCGGCGGCGGTGGCGATGGCGGCTGGGCCATCGGCCGGGCTTGAGATCGTCAACGCGCTCCTCGCTTCGGGCGAGTTGGCGGATTACCACCTCTTGCACGCTGCGAGGGCCGATATGTACCGGCGGCTAGGCGAGAACTCAGCCGCGACCGAATCGTATCGGACCGCCTTAGGACTGGTCGGTAACGACGCGGAGCGCCGTTACCTGCACCGACGGCTCGCCGAAGTGCAGGCCGTTTCGGGCCCCTAGCGGACCAAGTCGAGTCGAATCGTGGAGGTGAGGCGGTCGCCCTTATGGATAGTCTTTCCCCGTCCGTAGTTGCTGATCCATTCTCCCCAGCCGACGTTGGTACCGCCGAACCAGTCGCTGACGTTCACGTCGATCCGATCCGTATCGACCATCGCGCGAAGGTTCTGCGTACCGTTCGACAGGATTGAGACTCCGATGCCGTCCGGATAAGCGATTCGGCCGCCGTTGATGTTTCGCTTGGTGCTTCGGAAATCGTTGCAGCCCATCGGCGTGTTATCCAGCGACCAAGACCAGGTCGGCGGAACGGCGTCGGAGTGCTTGGCGAATGCGGTCGTCGTACCGATTGGGCGGCCGATATGGTCCGGCGGATAGACGCTCCATTCGGCGTTGCGATCCCAAGAGAGCGTGTCGCATTGCCGGGGGACGCTGAACGCCAGCCCGATTTCGCGCGCGTTCCGGTCCGCCCCTGAGTACTTGAACGAGGATTGGACAGTCATCCGGCCTGCCGGCGTAATGCGCACCTCGTACGATCCTTCGAACTCGGGATAGTTTCCCTCGATCGTCACCAAGATGTCGGCGCCGTCCCGGACCCATTTGAATCCCGTCCCCGACCACGTCGCACGGTACGGAATCGGTTGAAGCGGGGTCTCGGTGGGCAGCACATGAAGGGAAGGTAGTTCGAAGAGCGTCGGCGAGCCATGGGAGACGCACCGTCGAAGGTATCCGCCCCGGTCGAAAAGCAGATCGAAGTCCTTGCCGACGATCTCCACGCCTTCGCCGGCGAGGACATTGCCTTCCTTTACCATCAAGGAACTTTCTGTGGCCGGCGAGTCGACGCTGCCAGTACGCTTGCCGAACGGAAGCCGGTACTCGTCGACGAGCAATCCGGACCGATCAAAGAACGACAGATCGAGCACGTCGGAATCCCTGACCTCCGAGGCCGGTTGGATCGAAATCGTGCCTCGCGAATGGGGTGGAACCGTTGCGACGCCGATCCCCTTCTGTTTCCCGATCGTGTAGGTGATCTTCAGGTCGGATAGGTTGGTGAAATCGTATTGGTTCTCGACCGGAATCTGGATCGGCGAACCGGCGGGCGGCAGGGCGAGGACGCCTTCCGCGACCTTTACGGGCGAGTGGAGCTTCTTGGTTATCCAGAACTCCGGCTTGAGTCGCCTCCAGCCGTCAACGACTCCCCACGGTGCGTCTCCAACGAGGCCACGCCCGGGCATCTGGTATTGGCCGTCGATGAAGTGGCTCAGGGTCGCTCCCCGACCGTACTCCAAGCCTCGACCCGGCACGCAGAAGATGTCATCCGACCACGCCCAGATCTGGGAACCCTGAGTCGTCTTGCTGTCCATCATCGTGCGATAGATCTGCTGCAGCGGAGCGACGTAGTAGTCCCGCATGCCGGGGTCCACCCACATTTCGGCGACGTCGTTGAAGATGCCCTGATAGATGCACCAACTCTCGTCGAACAAGAGGGGCTTGTCGATGTTCTCGTTCTCATTGATACGGCGGATCGAAATTGGGTTGTGGAGGGTGGCGATGTCGAGCCATGCGCTGGTCGCAGCCGCCGTTGGGCGGCTCGGCTCGTTGTGCCGGACCCACTCGTGACTTCGCTCGAAGTCGATCCCGAAACTGCTCTCGTTGCAGATCGACCACATGAACACGCTCGGGTGGTTTCGGTCGCGAGCGACCATTTCAGCCGTCAACTGGATGATCCGGGGCGCGTTCTGAAGGTCTTCTGTCGTATCGGCCCAGCAGAACGACGCCTCGTCTTCGACGTAAAGCCCGATCTCGTCGGCGAGTTCGATCAGTTCGGGAATCGGCGGATAGTGGGATGTCCGAACCGCGTTCAGATTCGCTTCCTTGATCAGGTGAAGGTCTTGGCTCGTGCGTGCGACAGTTACGGCCCGTCCGTCGATGGGGTCCTGATCGTGATGACAAGTACCTCGAATCTTGACCGCGGTCCCGTTGATGAGTAACTGGGTGCCCTGGATGGTGGTTTGGCGGAGGCCGACCGTCTGGCTAAGCCTCTGAACGGTCGCATCGCCCCTTCGTAGCTCCAGTGAAAGCGTGTACAGGTTGGGCTGCTCGGCCGTCCAAGTTTGCGGATTTTCGATCCGGAGCCGGAATTCGCCGGACTTCTGCTGGCTCCTGTTAGTCGATCCAGTGAGTTGAATGACGTCGCTCGTGGTTGTCGCCGTGCGGCCGTTGCGATCCCTGAGGACGGGTTTGACGGAGAGGTTCGAGTTCGATCCGGATCCCTCGTCGATGCCGAAGACCTGTCCGGTGAGCCAGGCAACCTTGTTGCCGGGTTCGAACTCCGTGTGGACGGCATATCGGGCGACGTGAGCCTCCGGGACTCGGAACAGGTAGACCTTCCGGTTGATTCCGGTGAGCGGAAAGTCTGCGTAAAGACTCATGTGATCGAGGTTGTCGCTAACTGGCGTGTGCTCGGTCACGCGGACGGCGAGCAGGTTTGCGCCGGCCCGCACCGCATCGGTGACGTCGACTTCGAAGGGGGTGAAGCCTCCCTCGTGATATGCCATTCGTTTACCGTTCACCCAGACCTCGGCGCCGCTGTAGACGCCGTCAAATCGCAGTTTCAGCCGACCACTCCCGGCCGGCACTTCGAAAGTGCGCCGGTAGCCGGCGATCCCGTCGAGGCTGCGGAACCCCTTCATCTCGAAGTTCGAGGGAACCGAGATGTCCTTCCAATCTGCATCACTGAACTCCGGCTTCCAAAATCCGCCAGGAGGATCGAGCTTGATCCGCCACTTGCCGTCCAGGCTCGTCCGCTTCTGATAGATTCCGATCGGCGTAAGTCCGTATTGGAATCCGGCGGGATCGAGGTGGGCGACGGCGCCGTTCGCGGAATGGACGTCCAATGGACCGCTTTCACCAAGATGCATCGGGACGGAGAAGAGGCCGTTCTCATCCGACTCCGTCTTGAACGACCAAGGGCCGTCGGTGGCGCGTCCGGTCATCGTCACCGCAGTATGAGGAGTCGGTTCCGATCCGAAGGAGTCGGTCAGCATGCCGATATAGTTGCCCTGTAGATCCGAAGCGACCGAGATCTTTGGCGGATAGGTCTGGGATTGCGAGTAGATCTCGACCTCATTGAAGCTCGGACCGTTCGTGATGTTGGCGATGCGTACGGCGGTTGTCTTGGTTGTAGGCACCGTCGCTACCACGACCAAAGGCAGTCGTCGCCCCTTCTTGCCGAAGTGCTGCCGGACGACCCAGTCTCGGGCGGTTTCGTCCCAGGTTTCGAGGTCCCATTCCTCGGTAAATCGGTCGTACTGGCGGACAACCACCTCTTCGATGGGCACCGAAGTGGCCCATTTCAATTCGAACCACACACCCGAGTTGTGGCCGGGAATTCCGGACCATCGGGTATGCCGGTCACCATCGTTCGCTTTTTCGGGCGTCAAGTCAGGAAGGAGCGACTCCGATGCGGACGCCTTGGCGGTGAGGGCGAGGTTCTCCGTCTGCTCCTTGGCCGGCGAACCGTGGCCGAGGAGGGAGAGAAGAAATGCAGACGCAAGGATGAGACTTGGGTTCATGGCAGTAAACGGTCTGTCGTATCCGAAAGATCAGCGAAAGTCTACCGGCAGAATGTCTGCGTTCGACCCGAAAATGGCTTTCGGTATCGAAAGCTGTGAACCGGATCAGCCTTGGGACGAATGGGCGTTTCATAATCGGGACATGCTCCTATCCCTGCTGCCGGCGCCGATATCCGCCGACTTTCAAGATGTGTTTGTGAGCGGTCGAATGGACGTCTCAGTCCCGTACGACACGTTTCGAATTCCGGCGATCTGCCGAACGGCGAAGGGGACTCTTCTGGCGTTTGCCGAAGGGCGTCGATCGGTGAGCGACCAAGCGTCGAACGTGCTCGTCTTGCGGAGGCGTGCAAGCCGTTCCAAGGCTTGGGGGCCGTTGCAGGTCGTCGAACGTGACGAGCCGAACTCGCTGAACAACCCGTGCGTCTTGCCGACACGCCAGGGACGGGTGTGGCTGATGTATCAGCGGTATCCGGCCGGTCTCAACGAGATGACCGCCGAGCCGGGTTTGAGCCGAGAGCGCTCCTGCCTAACGTACCTGACCTTCAGCGACGACGATGGCCGGTCTTGGAGCGCGCCCCGAGACATCAGTGCCGAGGCCAAGGCCTCAAACGATCGATCGGACGCGAGCGGGCCCGGCATCGGAATCGAACTGACGCGTGGTCCTCACCGAGGACGGATGGTGTTTCCACTGAACGGAGGTGGTGGCGGTAAGTACGACGTGTTCGCCGTCTTCAGCGACGACCACGGCAGGACCTGGCAGCGGGGAACCGTTGCGCCAAAGGGGCCGGATCTCCAGCCGAACGAAACGCAGATCGCCGAACTTGCCGACGGTTCGATCCTGATGAACTGCCGAAACCAAGCGAAGGGGCGCTTCCGGCTTCAGTGCCGAAGCCTGGACGGGGGCGCTACCTGGAGCGAAGCGACGCCGCGCCCCGACCTGGTCGATCCGGTCTGCATGGGTTCAATCGTTCGACTGAGCTTCAAGCCCGATCTGCTGGCGTTCTCGAACCCTAACGACCCAAAGACCCGACGCAACGGCACTCTGCGGCTGTCTTCGGATTGCGGCACAACGTGGGTTCCCGCCGGCGTGATCGCACCCGATTCTTTCGCCTACAGTAACCTTTGTCCGTTGCCCGGTGGACGGATCGGCATCCTGTTCGAACAGGTCTCCGATCTCGGCGGAGGAAGGGAGGGGTATCGCATTCGCTACGGAGAGTGGCGGCCCACGATGCCCTGATTTAGGCCGAATGCGAGGCGTTTCGGGACCGGGCGGCAAACTCGGTTCTGAATTCGTCGATGGTCATCGGCTGGCTGAAGATCCAGCCTTGGGCGAACTGAACGCCGTGCTCGCGCAGGTAGCTAACCTGGTCTTCTGTCTCGACTCCTTCGGCGATCATCTTGAGGTTGAGCGAGTTGGCGATGGCGATGATGTGCTGGATGACACCGCTGGTAGCCGTGTCGACGCCGATCGTGTCGATGAACGTTTTGTCGATCTTCAGATAGTCCAGGTCCAGAGTCGTCAGGTATGACAGGCTGGAGTATCCGGTTCCGAA
Organism: Fimbriimonas sp.; assembly: GCA_031292555.1. Classification (GTDB taxonomy): domain Bacteria; phylum Armatimonadota; class Fimbriimonadia; order Fimbriimonadales; family Fimbriimonadaceae; genus Fimbriimonas. Next base: position 74,979 of record JARLGV010000056.1, on the reverse strand, counting down.
GTCGTCGACCGCGACCTGAACCCCCAACTCGCGGATGGTCCGAATGATCTTGGCCGCGACGTCCGCACTGAGTAATCCCCGCTCCGAGATCTCCACCATAAATTGGTTAGGATGGATTCCAGATTCCGCCAGGAGCTTCTTGAGCCGGGATATCGTCTCGTCCGAGTGAAGGTCGTCACGCGAGAAGTTCAGGGCGATCGAAAGCTCTGGATGTTCTTTGACCAAATCGAGCACGTCATGCGCAACCATTCCGATCACCTCCTGGGTTAGCTTGGTGATCATTCCACTCTCCTCCGCCGCTTGGATGAAGAGGTGGGGCTGAACGATTTCTCCGGCGCTTCGATTCCAGCGAACCAGCGCCTCGACGCCCGTCCATTGCCCGGACCGCAGGTCGACGACCGGCTGATACATCATGAAGAACTCCTTCTTGCGTATGGCTGTTCGGATAACGGCCGGGAAGGAGAGTTGCTGCCTACCCACAAGCACCAAGCTCACGGTGAGCGCCAGTCCAAGGACCAGCCCGATGGGCACCATCACTAGCGCGAATACCCGGGTGCGAGCCGCGACGAGGGCTCCCGGCAGTGCGGCGAACGCGACATAGTCATACTTCTGCGACCGGCTCAGGGCAACGACCTCGCCACTCGTGACGAGGGTCTTGCGGAAGTTGCTTCCCAGAAGTCGAGCCCACTTGGGGTCGAATTCTCCCCGCCCGACGATCTCCTTGCCCGTGCTGTACGAGAAGATTCCCACCGAAATCTTCGGCTGGTTCACCATCACGTTGATCGGGATTTCCGGATGCATGACCATCGCGAACCCTTGCTTATCGTTCATGAGGAATCGGGTATGGGGCGCCATGGGCAATTCGACGGACAAGCGTACGTTGGTGCCCATGCTGCTGTGGTAGTCGACGGGGCCGACGGGAATTCCTGGGCGGTACCGTCCCATGGATGAGCATAGAAGCTGGTTGTTCGCTACAAAGCCGACTAATTGGATCTGGGAGGATCGGAGGCTGATGTCCTGCATCAGGGCGATGCTTCGGTCCGAACACGGATCGAGTTCGCCCGATGACTGAAGTCGACGGTATCCCTCGTACATCTGGTCGGCGGCCCCGTCGGCCCGTCTTAACACGTCTCCCGAAATGGTTGAGGCGACCACGCTGACCGATTCGATGCTCTCTCGCTTGGCCAACTGGATCGCAACCAAGATCAGGATGGCGATCGTAAGCGCTCCGACCGCGACCGCTAGCCAGATCGCGGAAGCCTTGTTCAAGGTGCTCCCCGGCTTCCGGCCCATGGACAGGCCAAAACAAGTTGCGCCTCCACAGTGGCGATTGCGTAGGTGCACACTTGTGCGATGCCGTGGTCCTTCATGTCACCTTAGAATCGGAGAGTACTATTTTGCAGTATACAACTGTCACTCTCCCGTCGCCATCGTTAATTCGCTGCCCGATAGAAATGCTGGATTGCCAGTAGCGTTGTTCACTTTAAACGCAGCATGGCTCAAAAGCAAGAAGGACGCCTCAGCGCTTGGGGCGTCCTTGCTTTTGAGCCATGCTCTTAGCCGATCGTTCTATCCCGCGCCCGCCTTCTTGGACTCGTTCAGGTTCTGACCGCGAAGTGTTTCAGCAGTGTTAATGAAGGTGTCCTTGTCTCGCATGACCGCTTGAGGAGGCAGGGAATCGGAAACCGTCGTCACGTTTGGCATCTTCTTGACCGCGGTGCCGATCGCGAGAAACTCGATGATGCCGCTCCCGAGTGAGTAGACGTAGGTCTTGATCCCGACGACATCGTCGGCTCCGCACTCCTCGGCATCCCGTGCGATATGGTGGAGGGCGTTTTCGCGTGCGTCGTATACGAGCTTGGTCAGCTCGCTGATTTCGCCCCGTGCGAGCGACTTGAAGGCGGCGGCGATTCCGCCGACGAAGCCGATGGAGTAGATCGAGCAGCCGAGAACGAGTCGGATCGGCAGGTAACCCAGATTTGCCATGTTCCAGGTTTCCTCACAAGTCAGGTCACTGGTGGCAGGCGCCGTGTCGTATCCTGACGGGTAGGCCTCGTGCCGAGCCGAGGTGCCGACCATGACCATCTCCTGCATGCCCTGGAAGGGGATGATCGACGTGCGGATGCCGGCCACGCAGTTTGCGCCGTGCTTCCGGGCGTCCGCTTGGATCCGTTGGAGGGCAAGGTGGCGCGTGTGATTGAACACCTCGCTGTATTCCTTGATTTCGCCCTTCGCGAGCCCGCGGAACGCTCCCGCGATGCCGCCACCCAATCCGATTGAGTAGGCGACGTTGCCGAACGCGAAGTGAAGCGGTTTGAACCCGGAGTCGATCTGGCAATACAGCTCTTGTCCGTCGGACGACGAAGTGAATTCGAGGCTGGGCGCCATGTATCCCTTGCGGTGCACCGCCGAGCCAACGCTGAGGAACTCCATGCTTCCGCCGTGCTGAACCAACTCGGTGGTGACGCCGGAGATCCCGATCGCCCCCCTCAAGTCGCTCCACGCCGTCATCCGCTCCAAAGCGGCTTGCCGCCCTTGGTGAACGATCTCGGTAACCTGGGCGACCTCGCCACCCGTTAGTGTTCGGAGCCCGGACCCGATGGTCCCCACGAACCCCATGGAACAAACGCTGTTGCCGATGACAAGTTCGCCGGGCGCCATCTCCTTCTTCGCCAAACAGTAGATCTCATTTCCAGAAAAGCCGGTATTGACTGCCACAACAATAGAACGAACCAGCGGTGTCATGGGGTGCATGTAGTAGCGCCGAACGTGCATCCCCATATGAGCCTTGGGCTTCACCCAAGGCTGCTATGGATCCGCGCCTTCGGCGCTGTTGTTCGCATCACGACCGAGATGTGGACAAGGACAAGCCCTGTCAGTGGCGGGACGCTCCTGCGCAATCGGACACGACATCGCCGCCGCTGAAGACGTCGGTAACGCCAGGACATTAATGGCTGGTCGGGATGACGACTTCCTTTTGGGTTGCGGTGCTCTTTAGGAGCCATTTGCCGTTGGTGTAGACCCAGAGGTCGACGTAGTCGTGCAGGTAGCTGACCGGCTTCGGTTTGCCGGTTATCTGGTCGAGGCCAGGGTCGGTCGTGGTCTCGCGCGACCAGATGGCGGCGACGTTTCCTTTCAGCGTGATCCGCACGATCTCGGTGCTATAGCGGGTGGTGTCGCTGTGTTTCTGCTTCCGAAGCTTCAGCATCGCCTCGTACTCGTCGTGGGTGATGAGGGCGCCCTTTGCCGTCTTGATCGTGTAGCCGGGAGCCAGGATGGCGAACAGGGTGTCGGTGTCATGGCCCATGTACGCCCTGGACCATCGGTTGTATTGGCTCTGAATCGCCCGCTTCGCATCGGCTTCACCGGGAACGGGCCCGGCCGGTTTGGGCGTCGCACGATGAGGCGTCATCGTTGCGGCAGCAGCATCGATTTCGGTTTGAGTAGGAATGGTCAGAACGTGGCTCCAGTCGCCGGCATCGAGCGACTCGGATTGGGGCTCACGGTAGGGGAACTCGGTGCTTAGCACTATCGGACCCAACACGTCGGCGAATCGAAACGAGATCTCTCGGACTCCAGGCTTCATGTGCCCGTGGAGAGTGGCGGTCATCATAACCGGAAGGCGTGGCAATTGGCCGTTGGCGATCGCCTGATGAATGTCGGCGGCGGAGGGCCAATCGATGGAGTCGATGGTTCCGTTCCGCGCCTCTCCGCCTACCGATAACTCCTCCTGAAAGCGCGACTTCGCATCGTTCAGCCGGTTCTGGAGGTCGGCCGAGGGCCCGTCGAGCAACGCGTTCATCGGGGCGTCGAGGACCAACTCGGGGGTTTGGTCGAGGACGAAGGCAAGAATGTCGAAAGTGAAGCTCATTTCGAACTTGCCGTCGACCTGGACGGAGACGCGGGCTACCGGGATGTTCGCCGGATGAGCGCGGGCCGGCGAGTGCAACATCGATGCCGCTCCGATGAGGAGCAGCATCTTCGTTGCGGCGGCTCGGGTCATTTGTCTCGACCCGCCTCCCACATTCGCTTGACGGCGGCCGGCGGCAAGTCCATGTCCCAGACCGTTAGGTCGCGGACCTCGCCCCCGAACCGGCGCTCCCGCTCCCATGCGTCGAGCGGCATGACGCGAACCTGGCTACTGTCATTTTCCAGTTGGACAGTCTCCTCCGCGATCTTCTCGCCGTTCTTGAAGAGCCTCATCGTCGTTCCGTCGTACGTCGCCGTGAGCATCTGCCACTTGCCGAGGTCGAGCGGAACGTCGGTCGCCACGTCGCGGCCGGTGACCCAGAAGTTGATGCCCCGGGCGAACTTCGTGAAGTAGCGGCCGGCACCCGTCTGACCGTCGATCGATCGACCGAAGCCGGCGATCATCACGCGGTCCTCGGGTTGGGCATCGATCTTGCAGAACAGGTTTAGCGTCCAGGAATCGCCGCCGTGCACGGGCATGCCCTGAATGCGGCTGAAAACGCGCGACTCCTGAGGTGCGAGGGCCGGGCTGGTAAACACCGCGCCATGGACCTTGAGGTCGACGGACGCCTTGGCGACATTGGGAGTCGAGGCACGATCCTTCACCCCGCTGACGGAGAGCCGATCCGGCTCCAGCGAGGCAGTTGGGTGGGCGAGCGTCAACTCGACGGTGCGCTGATCGGGGCCCAGTTCGGCCGAAGCGATTTCGGCGTTCGAGTCGAGGCGGTAATTAGCCACCGTCTCGGCACTCGCCTTGTCCAGCGGTTCGGAGAACACCACCTTGGCAAACCCGAGTTCCTTGGCTATGCTGGCGGCGACGATCGAAGGGGGTGTGGTGTCGTTCACCATGAGCGTTGCGCCGCCTACCGTGCTTGTCTTGCCGTCCACGTCGACGTGGACCGTCAAAACCGTCGTCGGATTGCTGACCATAAATGGTCCCTTATAGGTCGGCGACGACGCGGTCGGCGTCGATCCGTCGGTCGTATAGTGAATCGTCCCACCGTGCCAGTACAGAGGCGGGTCGATGCGAACTTCGGTCGAGTCGGTGAACGTTCCCGAATTGGGGGTGACGCTCGGAGCTCCACCTCCCGAATGGTCGGCAAGGGTATCGCAGAGGGCCTGCACAGGAGCGATCCGATCGTGCGTGTTGCGCGCGACGCTGGCCGCAAGAATCTTGACATGCGCGTCGTTCGGGAACGTCACGGACGTGACTCCCTTCGGAATGTCGATGCCGTACTTGTATAGATAGGTGTACTGGTAGTAGGTGTTTCCGGTCGGCGTGTGGTCATGCGATGCGAACCAAGCAACCTCGCCGTGCTTCACGTAGCCTGGAACCAGACCGTTCATGTTGTCGCCGTAATTGTTGAAGTTGGGTCCCGGATTCACCGACCACGTTCGGTTGTCCCACTGGCCCACATAGCCGGTCCAGTCTTGAACGACCAACGGCGCAGAGAACTTGCCGAGTTTGAAGGTCGCCGCCGTATCGGAGTCGGCAGCGGCGACGAGATAGAGGCGGTTGAATCCCTTCGGCAGCGAAATCTTCTGCCCATGGGCCGCTACGGCATTCTCGGCGCCGTCGTTCTTTGGTCCCAGTGCGAATTTCACTCCGTCTACCGTCAAGGTCGAGGGCAACTGATCGGCAGCGAGCGACTGATGGTTCACGAATTCGCCGTCGCCGGGATGGGCGATTGTCGAGACGACGTCGGCGTTGAATGGCAGTTTCAGCGTTTGGGCTACGATCGGAGGGACCGAAGCCTCGGATTTCGTCTTTGCCAACCGAATCGCATAGGTCTTGAGCGAGTAGGCCGGCACGTCGGCGACGAGTTCGCCTCCGGATATGGTAGCCGGGCCGATCGGCATCTCCTGACCATTCACTTCCCGAGCCGAAACGACTGGCTGGGCGAACTTGACGCGAACGCCTTTGGCCCCGAAGCCGTTGATCTCGCGGAAGCGAACCACGATCTCGTCCGAATCCTCCGCCTTCTTCAAAGCCTGGATTTCGACATCGTTGCTGCTGGTCGAACCCAACGAGAACGACTTGCCCAGGGTTCCGGCGTGGGGCGTAACGACGAACGCGCGCAGGGGTTGGTTGAGGCGCTTGCCCTTCCACGGAACCTGGCCGACGCGCCAGTCCCCCCGATGGGGAGCGATGGCGTAGAGGATTTCGTGACGGCCAAAGTCTTGGGTCGCCTGGTCTTCGGTGCCGCCGCGCACGCCAGGCGTATAAAGCAGCGTCAGCCGGACGGTGTCGTCGTTGGGCTTGTCGGAAGCGAACTTGGAGTCGTTGAGAATGCCGACCCCGTAAGTTCCGGCCGTGTTCGTCAGGTCGAACCACTGGTGCTGGGGCACCTCGTACTTCTTGGGGTCATTATTTCCGCGGCGGGTGGCGCCCAACTGAAGGTCATAGGTTGCCTCCGGGTTGCCGCAGGTGAGCGGGAAGGATGCCTTGAGGGCGCGTTCTCGGGTTGCCCAGTCGATCTTGTTCAGCACTTCGACCTGGTCTCCGCCCGAAGTGAGGCGGATGTCCTGCACGAATTTGGAGCCCTTCGCCCGGCGCTCGACCTCGAGCACGACGCGGGTCGGACCGCGCTCTACGATCCGAAACTTGGCTGGTCCTCCTACGATATCGCGCGGCGGCAGCTTGGCATCGTCCCAGTCCATATTCCAAGCCGGATAGGCGCTCGGGTTCTCGTACTGCATCTCCAGCCGAGAGGGCGCTTTGAGGATCTCTCGTTTGGTCTGCTTGTCGACGATCGACGCGATGTCGCCTGCCTCGTTAACGGTGACCCGATATCGGCTGTTCTCGATATGGCGAGCGTCTATTTTCAGGTCGGACTTGACCGGTGCAGGATGGGCTGCCGCGTGAACTGAGTAGACGGCAAACCCAGTCGCTGGCGCTTCCGCTTGGAAGGCGACGGTAACCATGCCGTCCTTCCTGGCGAGGATTTGGCCCGTCTCGTCTTTACCGTTGGGACCGCTTACTGCGACCGAGCCGCCCCGGAACGAATCCGGGATCGTCGCCTCAACGAGGTCCCTTCGGGCGGTCGAAAGTGGATTGTAAACAATGAGTGGCGTCCCCTTTCCGCGGGTGTCCAATCGTGCGGCGACCGCTCCTACCGCGTCGGTTTCGATCGAAGCGAACTGGTTTTGGGCGAGCAGAAAGTCGTTCCAGCAGAACTCATACGCCTTGGGAATCGAGGTTCCTGGCAGCATGTCGTGCATCTGCGAACCGAGCACCAGATCCCACGCTCGGTAAAGCCGGTCGGACGGATAAGTCGTGTTGCCAACCAGGTTTGCGGCGAGCGAGGCTTTCTCAGCGGCGTCGGCGAGCAATTCGCTCTTGCGGTTGGAGCGCTTCATGAACGCCTCCGAACTGATCGAGCCGGCGGAGTGGGCGGTCAGCAGCAGTTCGCCCTTGTACCGAGGCATCTTTGCAATCTGATTCGGCTTGAGCGCTTTGAACATGTCGTCCGCCTTGGCGGACACGACGGTGACGGGGCCGGTGCCTTCGACGCTCTTCTCCATCCAGTCTACCGATCGGGCGTTGGGCGCCCCGCCTTGGTCGCCGGTGCCGTAGTAGTGATAGTCGACATACGCGCCGGAGATGTCTCCCGTCTTCTGAATTCGCGCCAGCCAACTCGTGTTCTGGCTGAGATCCTCGCTAACCGGTCCGCCGTAGGAGCCGGGATCCAGGGCCGCGACGACGCTCTTGCCGTCGGGACCCTCCCAAACGCCGACCTTGAACGGAATGCCGACGGCCGAGCCCCAGGTCAATTTCTGGGTCGAGAAACCCTTTATGCCGCAATGGGCAAGAATGGAAGGCAGCGAGTAGGGGAACCCGAAACAGTCTGGGAGCATGAACTCTTCACTGGCTACGCCGAATTCGCGGCGGAAGTAGTGGTTGCCGTAGAGAATGTGGCGGATGATCGACTCGCCGGACGGGACGTTCGCGTCGTCCTCATCCACCGACGATCCGCACGGGAACCAGCGTCCCTCCTTCACATAGCCGATCAGCTTCTGATAGAGGTCCGGATAGTATTCCTTCATCATCTCGTACCGGCGAGACCCGCTGAAGTTGAAAATGTAGTGTGGGTATCGGTCGATCAGGGCGAAATTCCGGGTCAAGGTGTTCTTGATGTATTCCCGAATGGTCTGCGGGTAGGCCCAGCGCCATTGCGTGTCCAGGTGGGCATAAGGGACGACGTAGAGGGTGTGACCCTTCGAGAGGTCGATCGGTTGAGAGGTTTGAGCGGAGGCAGCAAACGCTGCGGCCATCGCGAGGAAACCTGTCCCGATACGCAACGAACGATTGAGGTTCTTAGGAGCCATAAGGGAAGTCCGAGTACCTGTGAATTATTCCAGGCGGCAATTCAGAAACTACCCGATCCTCACGAAGTTTGAGGGCGAGGTAGGTGATCTGTCGTCAAATCCTAAGTCGTTTCGGAATGCCGAGCCGCGTCGATGAGCTGTTTTTGTCTGGTCGCCCCATTTCCCCGCGTGTCCGATTATGCGCTTGATCAATTTCTAGTGTACAATGCACGTGAAGTGATCTAGCGCTTAATCATGCGTCACCGCCATGAAGATAACTATGAGCGACATTGCTGCGAGAGCCGGGACGACCATAGGGGTCGTCTCGGTGACGCTGAATGGGGCCAAGAGCAAAACCGTGCGCGTTTCTGATGCTACACGCGAGCGCGTGATACGCGCGGCCGAGGAATTGGGCTATCGGCGGGACCCGGTGGCCAGCGCCCTCGTCACGGGGCGAAGCCACGTGATCGGGCTCATGTTGCCGTACGTGCATTCGTTTGACGTGCCCGATCCTTTCTACTCGGTGGTGACCGGCGGGGTGGCAGCGGTGGCAGCGCGACACGGATACAACTTGATGCTGTATACGTCCGTTGCCGAAGAGGAGGCGACTCGGGCGGTCGAGGTCATCGATCGCAGGATCGACGGTCTGATCTTAGTAATTCCTCCGAACGAGACGCCGATCTACGAGGAGTGCCGACGGCAAGGCATTGCTACGGTTTCGATTACGCAACAACGCCAGTACGCTCCCGCAACCGTCAACTCTGACGACTACGAAGGTGGGAAGCTCGCAACCGAACACCTGATTTCGCTTGGTCATCGGCGGATCGCCCACCTGACTGGGCGGCCCGAGATCCACACGAGCGCGCTAAGGTTCAAGGCGTTTAGAGATACGTTGGCGGGATCGGGGATCGAATTCGATCCGAACCTCGTGAAGTTGGGAGGGTTCAGTCGCGAGGTCTCCCGCCTGTCGACGGCCCAATGGATGGAACTCCCGGCAGATCGTCGTCCAACGGCGATCTTCGCGGCCAACGACCTCAGCGCCCACGGAGCCATCGACGCCATCTCAAGTGCCGGCTTCCGAGTTCCTGGCGAGATTTCTGTAATCGGCTACGACGACACGTGGTACGCCTCGATCACCAATCCACCGCTAACTTCGGTGAGCATGGACATCGATTCGCTTGGGCGGCACGCTGCCGAGTTCCTCATCGGGACCATTGAGGGAACGCCCCAAGAGGCGCACGCAATGCTCGAAGTATCGCTGAAGATTCGCCGGTCCACCGGCCCGCCTCCTAATGCAACGTATAACACATAAGGACACTGCAATGAAGCATAGTGCATTTACATTGATTGAACTCCTCGTCGTCATCGCGATTATCGCGATCCTGGCCTCAATTCTATTTCCGGTGTTTGCCCAAGCGAAAGTGGCGGCGAAGAAGACGAGCGACCTGGCCCAACTCAAACAACTTGGAACCGGCATCCAGATTTACCTCGGTGACAACGACGATACCTATCCTCTGTCAACCGAGGGGATTTACGGCAATAGCTGGAATGGCCATGTGCGGTGGAGTTCCAGGGAAGTCACCCAGCCGTACATCAAGAACCTCCAGATCTTCAAGTCAACGGGGGATTCGGCGACGCTGACCGGTATGTCGGCCCAATCGTGGTGGTTGTCCTATCCACAATTGATACCCTTGTCTCAGGTGGGCGTGAACTCCTACTTTGCCAACGCCATCGCAATCGGTTCGAAGGGTGACGACGATTGGGCGTTCAACCCGTCAGAGAAGGCGCCGGGGGGGCAGGTGGGCCTCTTCGGTCCAGGGCCGGACGGCAACGTCTACTACGGAGGCGACTACGCGCCGATCGGTACAGCGACGGGCGCTTCGATGGTTCAGTTCCCATCCGAGCTGATCATGCTCAATGATGGTGCGACGGATATGGATCAGTATTGGGCAGCATCGTCTGGTTGCGCGAATACCACGAACACCCAAATGAACTACTGTGGTGACGATTGGAATGCCACATGGCGTCCACTTTGGTTCCTGGTGAACTACTGGGATTCGACGCCGATCACGACCGTCTTGCGTGAGTATAACGGTGGCGCCAACTACGTGATGGCGGATACCAGCGCGAAGTACTTCAAGCCGGGCCAACTCGTCGAGGCGAACCTCTATTTGAACCAGCACCGTTGGATCGTGAGCCCGGGGCAATGAAGCGCTGGCTTTGGCTCTGTCCGCTGTTCTTGGTCTTGACTGGTTGCGCGAACAACGACGACGGCATCGACCATAGCGCCGTTCAGTCCGCCCAGGCGCCGCTCAAAGCGGCGGCTCAGCGGACTGGAGGCGATTGGTCGAAGCTGTCGCCGGAGGAGCAGAAGCTCTTTCTCGATCGAGCAAGAGGGAATGAGAAGTCAGCGAAAATGATCTTCAGCATGTTCGCCAGTGGACCACCTGCCGCACCGCCCCGTCATTGAATGCCACCCCCAATCATGATCTTTGGAACCCCCATTCGTCCAGATATCGTTGTTCATCCTGACCGTGTCTTGCGACACGATCTCGATCGGTTCTTTGGGATCGATCTGAACTATATTCGGGACGCCGATGCAAACCGGCCATCTGCGCGGCCTCTCGCAGATGCGCTCAAGGACATGGGGGTCCGGTGGCTGCGCTTTCCGGGGGGCGAGAAGTCCAACTTCCATCTATGGTCGTCACCTCCGTACAAGAAGGCGGAGCCGATATCGCTTGGATGGTATGCGACCGTGCAAGGCAAACGCATGGATTTCGATGCATATATCCAATTGGCACGGTCGGTTGGATGCGAACCTTTCGTGGTGGTCGGCTTTGACGCCGAGAAGCAGGCCGGGCGCACCAGCGAGCAGTGGCTGGAGAACGCAGTCTCTTGGGTTCGTTACTCGCAGGTGACCAAGAAATATGGCGTCCGTTATTGGGAGATCGGGAACGAGAACTGGAACCACAAACTGGACCCGCTTGCGGTTGCGGAGACGGTGAAGCGATTCTCACGCGCCATGAAAGCGATTGATCCGACGATTCAGGTAGGGGCCAGCGGCGATAACGATGGCTGGTGGTCCACGTTTCTTCCGTCGGCTGCCCCGTATATTGACTTCCTAAGCGTGAGCCTATACACGGGTTGGGAGTGGGGCAGCTATGCACGGTTTCTCACCAAACCGGACCTGATTGAGACGGCCCGGACCGCTTCTCAGGCGATCGACCGGTATGCGCCGCCCGCTGAACGATCGCGTCTCCGGGTTGTGGTAGCCGAGACGAATGCCAAAGACTATTCGGAGGGCGGATGGCCGGACCAAAATGATATTGGCCACGCGCTGGTCACCTTTGCGACCTTGGGTCATCTTGCAGAAGCACCGCGGGTTGCGTCTGCGATGGTCTGGACCACGCGATGGATGGATGACGACAAGGCGTCGTCATCCCCTTTCTACGCCTTGGGGCCAAGAAACGACTTGCATCCGACGGGCAGGGCGCTTGCTCTGTGGGGGCAATTTGCAGAGCCCGTTATGTTAGCAACCACGGACGACGATGTCTATGCGTCTCGTTCGAAGGACGGTAAGCGAATGACGGTTTGGCTTGCCAACCGAGAACTGGTCTCTCGCGATGTTAACGTGCGCATCGACGGTACGACCAGCTATATGTCTGCCGCAGTCCACGTCTTCTGGGGAAAAAGCGATGGCGATTTGAATCCTCATTGGGATTCGAAGCCGGATACTCATCTTCATGAGAACCGATGGTCAGGCACGCTTCCTCCGCTATCGGTGACAGTGCTTACTCTGGCGTCGACCGGTCGCTGAACCGACATCGTCAGCTGGCTTTTGCGGAGGGGCGGCTACTTCATGAAGCGGGCGAAGTATGTCCAGATCTCGTGGGTGGCATCGATCTTGCCGAGGCTTGGGCCGATTAGGGACTCGGGCAGCCCGGAAGCCTGGCCGCCGGGCCAGCCGTGGCCCTGGCCTTTCAGGAACCGAACCTCGAACGTCGCGTGGTTCATTCCGGGCGGGTAGAGCATGGCTTTCACCGATTCGTCGTCGCGGACGACGGTCGGGTGGTCGTTGATTCCGAGCGCTTGCTTCCAGTCGTCGATCGACTGTTGAATTGGAGGCACTTGCTGCGCGTTCCCCCAAAGTAAGTGACGCGTGCCGCCTTCGATCGGATTGAGCGGATCGGCTGTCCCCAAGAGATAGAGGGTCGGTACACCGTTCTTGAGGGGAGCAACCGAAGTGAGATTCTGGCCGAGAGCCGGTGCGATGGCGGCGAGCATTTCGGGATGTCCGTGGGCAAACACAAATGTCATACCGGCTCCGTTCGAGTGTCCGGTCATAAACACCCTCTTCGGGTCCGCGCCAAACCGGGTGACCGCGTCCTCAATCATCTCTTTGAGGAACTCCACGTCGTCGACGCGCGATCTCGGCGAGGAAACGTTCAGTTCACCGCTGTTCCACAGCCGTGGGTTCAGTTTCGCCTGGGGCCTAAGCCGGGGTCGGGCGGGAAGTCCGTCCGGAGCGATGGCGACAAACCCGTTCGCGTCGCTCTCCTCGATCCACCGGTTCTTGGTGAGGTACCCGTCTCCCGACCCCATCGCCCCATGGAGCACGACGACGAGCGGGGCCCCTCGGCGGACGTTGGCAGGTACATGGGCATGTATGGTCCAGTCGAATCCGACGCTAGAAAGGCGGTAGGTAAGGATGGCACTCGAATCTTTCTGCATGGAACCGGCGCACGAGCATAGCAGCACTCCGGTCAATGGTACAAGCCTCGGGATGATGATTCGTAGATGAGAGAGTCGCATCGTCATGGCCCGTAACCGGAGATGGATGGCCAGACGAATTCGAAGTCGAGATGTTCGGTAACGCACTTTGCGCGGGTTGCTTTCGGTATTCGCGCACCCGAACGGGCCAATGCCCGTGCAGTCGTTTGCCTGGCCGAACGACACCCAATGAGGACGTCTCAAGAGGTATGTCTGGCGTTGCGGTGGGAATGTGGTGTTGCCAACGAACCCTGGGATGGCACGGGCCTTCGGCCCGTTCGAACCCCACGCTACGTCCCTTGGGCTTCACCAAGGCTCCTATAGGGACGCGCCGTTGGTGCTACGCAGCGCCACCCACCAAAGAGGGATGCGCTCAGTCGATCAATTCGGGCACTATGGGGAGGATCATATGGCGACTTTGAACACCCTTCAGTATGCGAACGATCGGGTATCCGGGCTTTCGAGGGAATTCGCTTGGCAGCAAGGCTGCGGCGAGGCTTGGAAACACGAGCTCCGCGCGCGACTTAGCGAGTGCATTGGGTTGCCCAAGCAGATGGGCACGTCGCTCGATATTGAAGTCATCGAGCGACGCTCGATGGACGGTTACGATCGGGAGACGATCACGTTCGTGTCGCAGCCGGGTATGAGGGTATTTGCCTACGTGTTAACTCCTCACGGAATCACTGGCCTGAATCCGGCTGTCGTGTGCGTCCCTGGCCATGGGCCGGGAGTCGACGTGCTCGTCGGCGAGCTGCCGCACGATTACCAGAACCAGTTCGCCCTGCAGTGCGTTGGAGCCGGATTCGTTGTGGTGGCGATCGAGCAAGCGAGCTTTGGACGGCGTATGACGCCGGGAAGCGAGGACCGTGGAAGTTCGTGTATGCGGGACAGCATGGCGGCGCTGATGCTCGGCGAGACGATGATCGGCTGGCGTGCGTTCGACGCGATGCGTGCGCTCGATCTATTACGCACAAGACCGGAGGTCGATCCAGAACGGATAGCGGTCCTGGGGATTTCGGGAGGCGGCCTCACGTCGTTCTGGGCAGCGTGCTTGGACGAGCGATTCGCCGCGGCAGTGGTGAGCGGCTACTTCAACACTTTCTTCGACTCGATCCTGAGCATCGAACACTGCGTCGACAATTTCGCGCCCGGGCTGGCCAAGGTGGTCGAGATGCCCGATATGGCGGCTCTGATCGCCCCGCGCAAGCTCTTCGTAGAGAGCGGCACCGAGGATCCGATCTTTCCTGCACACGCATTTCTGCGAGCCTGTGGAACGGCTAGGGCAATCTACGCCGATGCCGGGGTTCCCGCTTCTTTCGCGTCGGAGCATTTCCCTGGCGAGCACGTCTTCTGGGGCCGAAAGGCAATTCCCCATTTGGCGGAGTGGTTTGGCATTAAAACGACTTCCTGACGACCCTCCATTCGATTTGGACCGAGTTGTAGAACTCTATAATTCAACTTCGACTGGGCCGATAGTCCCCATGTTCGGGTTGTCACGCGGGTGTCACGGTCCTGTCACACTGCAAGCTCATAACTCTTCCCATACCGCTCAGACATCGATGGTCCGAGCCAAAGGAGAGTTCAATGCAACGCACAAACTGGAAATCTATCGCAGCAACAACGGTGATTGCTGCCTCGGCAATGGTGTTACCGCAGGCTGCAAGAGCGGACTGGCCCACCTACACGGCAACCCCCATTTCGGGAATCGACAATCTGCAAGACGCTGCCTACGCGATCAACTCCTATCTGGAGATCGGCGGTTCGGCAAATTTCGACTCCAACCAAAACGACTTCACCGGCCTGCTTGGCGGCATCGGACAGTTCAGCTACGCCTTGAATCTGCCCCAGCAGGGAAACACGTACGCCCTGACCGGAGTGAATAACGACCTGTCCACCGTCGGCATGGCCTGGATCAGCGGCCACCCGGTGGCGCTCTACTACAAACTGGGTGGCCCAACCTACAACATGCAGAAGGGCCTCACGTACACGTATCAAAGCACGCCAGCCGGGATTACCCATACGGGCATCGCGGTAGGCACGTATAACCGAGAAGAAACCGATGGTCCCCACTCCCATATGTTCATATGGGACCCGGCGACTCAAACACGCACGAGTGACTGGGACAACCTTGTTGCCGGCGGAGTCAACGAGAACGGCTTGATGGTGGCAAGCAACCTGAAGCCAACGAACTACTACCATATCCCGGAGTTGGCGTTTGTGACCCCAGGCGGAGCAAAGAGCTACGTCGTTGGACCAGGTCAGGCGATTTACTTGCAGCCAAATGCGATTTCCACGGGTGGAGGCGTGACGGTCCCGTGCGACGTCATTACGACGATTCCGAATGCTTCGAACACGTTCTACTGGAGTACGACATACAACAAGCAAACTGGCATTTGGAGTGACCTTCCCGGCGTCCAGAATCAGTTCTACGAGACCCACGGACTGGGGGTCGACTACTACGGAACGCGAGTGGTGGGCTATACGCTCGATGCAAGCTCAAATCAGATCGCGACGGTTTGGGAATTCAAAAACGGCGCATGGGTTCCGACGGCGGTCAGTTCTCTCGTGAACGATCCGCTCTGGAAATTCCAGCAGGCGACTTCGATCAACCCTCAGGGCGCTATCTGCGGATTCGGTATGCACAAGGTTGGTCGGCTGTGGCATCAGCAGGCGTTCGTCCTGCAGCCGGATAACGAATTGAGGCTCGGTCCGGTCGATGGTGTGATCTATGGCGGAAACGTCGTTCGCCCGGCAGTCCATCTTGCGGGAGTCGATCCCTTCGCGCTGAACCTGGGACTGAATTGTGACTCGGATTACGCTTCCGTCCCTCGATCCGTCCAACTGCCGGCAAATCAGTCGGCGGTAGCGTTCCCCCTGCAGACGAACGGCGTCGACTCGGTTAAAACGGTCACGGTTAGCGCGTCTCTCGGTGGCTACAAGGTGATGGCTCGGTACCAGATCAAGCCGGCAATCCTGGGCTATCTGACCTGCAAGTCGGCCGACTACCAGGCGTCTGGGATGGTCGTTCTTCAAGGCGCAGCCGGGCCGTCCGGCGTGACGGTCAATTTGACGTCATCCAACCCGGCGATCACACCTCCGGCGACGATCAACATACCGTACAAGCAGTCGTCCGCGACATTCAAGATGAAAGTCGCTCCTGGCACACCCAAGGGTACGATGGCGACGATTACCGCCTCCTACAACGGAGTGACGATCACGTTCCCGCTCACGCTGGACTAGCGTGGGTCGCGATCGATAGCAAAGCGGTAGCGCCTCCGGCGCTACCGCTTTGTTGCGATTGAGCCTGGGCGAAACCGCGTAGGCGTATTGTCAGAGGGACTCTGGAACAAACTCCCGAAATCATCTAATGACGAGGATAATCATTGAGGTCAAGAAGTGGCCGTACAACAAGGCACATCTGGATCAGAACCTATAGGGACCATTCTCCCAAACCTGATGGCCGAAAGCGAAATCGAGAAGTTGAAGTACCGTGAAGTGATGATTCCAAATTCAGTCGTTTCGTTTGTTGCCTCAGATCGATTGACTCGGGACGAAGTCTACGACCGCGGTCCTGCGACTGGCTCTCGATCTCATGGCAGTTCCTAGCTATTCCCATTGGGATTGCGCGACTATCGCGGCTGTACGACAACTTGGGGGCAGCACGGTGAATTCGGAGGGCATGCGCGTTGGCTACGAAACCACAGGTATGTCGTTCGTCGATCCGTTTCGACCATAGTGGCCGAAAATAGGTCATTGATGAAGCGTGTCAAGGTCACTGAGTTCAAGAGCCATTGCCTTCAGCTTCTCGAAGAGGCTCGATTGACGGGCGAACCGATCGAAGTGTTCAAGCACGGCAAACCTCTGGCGACGATCTTGCCGGCTCCGTCGCAGATCTCATACCAGCGGGGACTGTTCAAGGATGCTGTGAAGATCGTGGGGGACATTCTCGTGGATTCCACTGAACTCTGCATCGAATGCGATGCGATGATGTAATCGTACTGGATACTCACTTCTGGGTCTGGTTTCACCTTGGCGACCCTCGGTTGTCCGATTCGGTCGCAAGCCAGATCGGAAGAGAATCGGTCCTTTCGATTGCCTCGCTATGGGAGACCATGCTCCTCATCGAAAAGGGGGCGGCTCGTCAGCATGTACTACCCGCAGGACACGGTTCGAATGTGGCTAGCGGCCGCACCCGTCCACGTGAAGCCGATCGACGAGGAGATCGCGATCCTGTCGCGCACGCTCAAGTTCATCCATGACGATCCGGCGAACCGGTTCATCGCCGCGACTGCGTTCCAGTGCAACGCGGCACTGGCAACCGTGGACGCCAAACTCCAAGGACTTCCATGGCTTAGGACGATCGCCTGATCGGTGGACTGAGCTCATTCTCACTCACCTGCGGGGCAATCGGGGCTCGCCGTTCATCTCCCTTGACAATTGAGAGCGATTTCGGGTCTGACAAATCACCGGGCCAAGATCCAGGCCGATAGCGTGCCGAGAAAGCCTGGGGCGAGCCGGGACCAGACTTGGCCAGGCTTCGGTACAAGGCGCAATGCATGATCAGCGCTGGGCAAAACCTTGACCGTCACATCCTTGTGACCGGTTTCGTTGAGGACTTGGACGGTTCGATCGAGGCCGGGATGAATCGGACAGGTGTCGTCCAACTCGCCGTGCAGAAGCAGCACGGGCACGGCGACCTTTGCCCAGAACTTGAGCGGATCGAAATCGGCGGTCTTGGGATACAGCTTCCACCAGAAACCGTTTTCGGGCGGAATTCCGAGCCAATCGAGCCACTCTTTGCCCTCGTAACGCTTGAGGCTGCCTAGGAAGGCACGCCGAACGAGAATGTTGCCGGTCTTGGCAGTCTGGATGAACTGGCCATAGATGTCCATTGCCAGCTTCTGATCCGCCTTTGAGAATCCGGTTTGAGACAAGAGCCGGTTCACGCGAGCGAGATCTTGTTCGAACTGGGGGCCACCGTAGCCACCGGCCGAAATCAGGAATTTGACGCGAGGGTTGACGACGGCGACGAACGGCGCGATCATGCCGCCTTGGCTGTGGCCGTAGACTCCCACTCGCTTGGGGTCGACCGACGGAACCGTTGCCAGTAGGTCGACGCCGGCGCTAATGTCAGCTCCGAGGTCCTCATTGGATGCATCGTGCCAGTCTCCGGTCGATTCGCCCGTGCCCCGCTTGTCGTAGACGAGTGACACGACTCCTGCCCGTGCAAGCGAGTCGGCAACGAACATCATCGCCCCCCTGGTCTGCGCCATCGATCCGGCAACGAGGATCACGCCCGGATGGTTCTTGCCTTCTTTAGGTACCAGTAGGTCGCCGGCTAGTTGGACATCGCCGTTCTTGAACTTGATGGGCTGGATGTCGTAGGGCCTCGCAATCGATTTGGATCGGTGGAGCTCAAAGGTGCCCTTGACCGGAACGTCAGAGGCGGATGGCCGGTTGAGCGACTCCTCGAGGGCCCCATAGAGATGGTCGCCCGATAGCTTTCCCTTGAAATGAGTGGTCGTGAAATCTCCTACAGCGTCGAAGGAGACTTGAGGTTCATTGACTACGATGTGCTGGAACGGAATATCGAGCACACCCATGTCTTGCGACGCGAACGACCCGCTCCAACTCCCGTTCTGGACGTGCATCTCGACACGAACGGCAAGGCTGTCGCCTTGTTTCTTCCAAACCCCTTCCCAGGCGCCGTCTGCTGATTGGGACGCCTGAGCGGCAAAGCAAGTGGCGGCAGCAATGAGGAGTGCGGGAAGTGGAAGTAGGTGAGACTTGGCCATGTTGCACGATGGGTCGCCTACCGGCGACGAATACTCCTGTCTATCGCTTCACATCCGCGTTTGGTTCCCCAGTGGCTTGCCGACGGCTACGCGACTTCGCCGCCAAGGCGGGACACGAGAGAATCCCTTACGGCTGGCCATTCCTCGGCAAGGATCGAATAGAAGACCGAATCCCGTAGGTAACCGTCCGGCATGATCGTGTCGTGCCGAAAGATGCCATCCCGTTTGGCGCCGAGTTTTTCGATGGCGCGTTGGCTCCTAAGGTTGCGGGCGTCGGTTCGGAACTGAACGCGGATGGCGCCGAGTTGGTCGAAGGCGTGCGTGAGCATCAAGAGCTTTGCCTCCGGATTTACGGCAGTCCCTTGAACCGGGGTGGCTATCCATGTCGACCCGATTTCGAGGCCTCGGCTTTCGGACCGGATATCCATGAAGGAGGTCGAGCCGATTACCTGGGTTGTCGCTCGATCGACGACCGCAAAGGCGACTTTGTTCGGCTGCCCCAGCACGCTCCTGACGAAAGCTTCTCCAGCCTCAACGTCTCGGCCCTCGGGGCGGAAGCCGGCGAAATAGCGGAACAGATCCGGTTCGGCAATGGCCGCCAATCCGGCGGCATGGCCGATTACGAGCGGCTCCATTCGAATGCCGTCGCCCTCAAGGACGATCGGCTTGACCCAGCGATTCTCTGGCATCGCGCTATTGTATCCAATGTGTCAGCCGATCGATCGCAGATCGGAACCTGCGATGCCGCCCGGAGTTAGGTTCATGTCGGGGCAGTTTTGGACGGAAGGGGTTTGCGCACCGGCTTGCATCAACTTGACATGACCGTCTCCGAAGGCGGCGTTGCGGGCTCCAGTCCACTGGTTGACGCCGGGCTGAGTGATATCGGTCTGCAGTCCCCAGAAGCCGATCGGCGCGGCCGGATGGCGGTGATTCGTAAGCCACTCTTCGACCACGACTTTGGACGCGGGCTGGGACATCGCCGAACCGGTCTGCGTGATGCAGGTGAGTTCGTTGGACGATTGGGCGTTGACTAACGAGCTGATCGTGAATTCGGCGACCTGATCCGGCGAATGGTACAACGTGGCCGAATAGGCGTACGACGTGTTGTCGAAGGTGCCCTGAGCAGTAACATCCTCGGGACACTGGAGGATCTGGGCGCCGCCGGCGGCCGCCTTGTACGTCGAACCGTTCTCCTTCTGCCCGATATTCAGGTAGGGCATGATCGGCCAGCGGAAGTGCTGTCCGAACCAGAGGTAAGGGTCTCCTGTGTTCGGATAGGCGTCGTCGAAATCGCCTTGATAGAGGGTTAGGGCCGTTGCGACCTGCTTGAGGTTGGAGGCACATGCCGCCGTCTTCGCCGCACTCTTTGCTTGGGCAAAGACGGGGAATAAAATCGCGGCAAGGATCGCGATGATCGCAATCACAACGAGAAGTTCAATCAAAGTGAATGCAGTGAGTTTGCGGGTATTCGATAGGGTACTAAACAATATTGAGATGATGGCATATTGGTGCGGGGTGCGGTCCGTCCGCACCCCGCGCCCTACTACTTCGTCTCGAACGACATCGGTGGGATACCGTGATAGGGAGTTGAGCCGAAATTGACCGTTACGGACCGGCCGGAACTCCAGGACGTTCGCTGCACCGAGTGATCGGGCGTCAGATCCTCATGGTTGAGCATCTCGTCGTAGCCGATCTTTCGCACCCACTCGCAGACGTTCTTGTAGGTCTGTAGCATGCGGCCCTTCTCCCGACCAAACTTGTCCCGATCGAACATCAGCAACGGCGCGGTGCCGTACAGGATGTTCAGAAGGTCGCGCTGGTCCCAGACCTCGGGTGCCTTGTTGGTGGCGTCACCCCAATACCATTGGGCGACGGTGCAGTCGTGGTAGACCAACTCCCACAGCGGGATGCGGTACATCGAGCCGACCTGGAATTTCAGGAAGTCGGGGGTTGGCTTCTGATACTCCATCATGAACGTTCCGGCATTGGGTAGCCGGAACGGCCCGAGGCTCATCATGCCCTCGTAGTACTCGATGTACGGAACGGAGGGGTCGATCCCCGTTTCAGTGCCGACGACCTGCTTCATGTCCTTGGAGCAGAAGTCGAGCAGCGCCATCTTGTTGGCCCGGTCTTGCGATCGGGTCAGGGGATGGGCAGGGTTGTAGTCCTCACGAAACGGACTCGCGGTTGTGGTGTCGATGAATCTCGCCAGATAAGGGATCTGTGCGATGTCGGCGGGGATCTTCTTCTTCGCTCGCGCCAAACCGGGACCTGAGCTGATCACGCCTCCCTGGTACCAGGTGATTGATCCATCGGGGTGCTTATCGGGGTGAGCCCACCCTTTCATCCAATCTCCGTTTGGTTCGATGACCAAGTCCTCGGGCCAGCCCTCAGTCGGCTGCCAACTCAGCGAGTGCTTGGGGTCCCAGACGTCCTGGTAGATGTCGTATCGTCCGGGCAGGTAGCCCATCGCGGCTATCTTCTTGATCTCGTCGGCGGTTCCGCCTCCAGACCAGAGAACCCGATCCATGCCCATACGCTTCAACTCGGTACAAAGGGCGACCTTGTCCATGTCCCAGTTCCAGACGTTGACCGCTCCGATGAGCCGATCAACGTTGGGGTTCTCGCTGCGCTTGGTGGCGAGCGTCTTGAACAGCCCCTTCTCCTTCGCGTAAGCACGGTATCGCTTGGCCATGGCAACGAACCCGCCGCGATTGAAGAAGCACATCCGGAGCTTCCTTGTGTATCCAAACGATTGGCGAGACGCTTCCCACCGAGGCTGGAACGTCATACATCCGCCTTCCTGCCGGAACTGCATGTCGGAGTCGTCAGGCGTCTCGATGATCGTCATGGTCCCTCCGCCACTATTGGGATCGACGACCGCGCTCCACGGCATACATAGGCCGTGTCCCCCGTAGGTGATCATTGACCAGCCGCTGAAAGTCGAATCTTCGACCGGGAGTCGGACACCTTCGTTCAATGGCAGCACCAGCCATTGGCCCGGCTCGGTTACAGGGCTGCCCGGAATCGCCATTTCAGTGTCCATCGGGCCAGACGCCTCGCAGACGATCGACGCCTCTGGCTTTTGAGCGTCGACCTGAATGTGCATCGTGATGGTCAGGTCGTTATCGAAGTCGATTACTTCGAGCCTGGCAGTGCGCTTGTCCTCTGCCTTGATCGAACGCAACGCGTACACTCCCGACCACGGTCGGTAGTGCCAGGGCTTTCCGGACTTTGGCGTGGCTACGATCGAGCCGTCGGGGCTTATCTTCAGATGGAGTGACCCTCCGGCAATCTCCAATGGGGGAATGGAAAGGCTCGACTTGGATTCCGTCAAGAACATCGCGGGAGAGGCGACCCACGTCTCTCCTTGGCCATAGCCGACAATGCGGAACTGGACCGTCTTGCATTCGGCCGGGATCGGGAATCGCCGGTGGATATATTGCCAGTCAGGCTTCTTGGGCGCGGCACGTCCGACCTCCCACTGAAGGGTTTCGCCCGCTTTGTCTCGGGTGACTACCGAAATCGTCCCGCCCCCTCCCTGTGTCTTCATCCAGGCTGAGATCTCGTAAACGCTTCCGCTTTGTACGGAGACGGACTGCTGCTGGGAAAGCGCCCAGTCCTTTTGGGATTCGCTCTTGACATGGATCGCGCGCGAGCCTGCCGAACGCCCATCGACGATCGCTGCCTTTCCAGATCCCGCTTCGCGGCACCAAAGTGGGGTCCAGCCGTCCCAATCACGGGCAAGGTCGGGGTTCGTCACCAAATTCGAACCGGAGAACCCTTGGCGTGCCGCAAGCACAGCAACGGCGATCAGCATCGACACCATGGCATTAGGATGCCCAAGCCCGGGTCGGTGTTCGCGTCACCGGCACGTGTTTCACGAAGAATTATGGGGGTTCTACCCGTCCCGTCCGCATAGCGACCTTACGGCCCTTGCGTGAGGTCCTTCTTCAGCTAGTTGTGCCGTCAACGTAAGTCTGAGGTTGGAGGCGATCTCGATTGGGCAATTTTATGGCACGTAAATTCGCAAAGATCGCAACGGGGGCGACGAGGAAGACGATCGCAAATCCAAGATTCCATCACGCTCACTGCATCCTTGAATGCCATAGTGTCGGCTCACTGGGACGGCAGGCGTTCGCGTCGAAGGTTCCTCCGTGTCGAAAGAAATGCCACGAAATGACGCGTAGCAAACCCATTGCCGGTGATTGTCGCCAGACGCCATGCTTCCGACATCGTTGCGGCATACCACAAGGTCGGAGGTAGCGAACCTCGCGCAGCGTGGCTACGGAGTTGAAGTAGTTAAGTACCTGGAGTCGGTCAATGGTGTAGCGCACCCCTCTAGGCGGTGAATTGCTTGGCGGCCCACGTCGAACTGCACCGAATGCAATGCCGTTCAAGAGGGTTCTGTCCCCCGTTCCATCAATCGGACTTCGTCCTCCGAGGACATCTGAGAAGCCGTTCTTGCGATTCGGATCGAAGAAATCCATGAATTCCCTGACAAACGAGTAGCGTCAGGCAGAAATCCGTGTTACACTGCTCAAACATTTGAGCAGGTTGCTCAAATGTTTGAGTGCCTACGATGCTGAAGGCTGCCGATCGACAGACTGAACGAACCACGCTCCTTGCGGTTGCAACTCGGGCGGGTGTGTCGGTGTCGACGGTGTCCTTGGTTCTATCCGGAAAAGCCGGGCATCGGCGTATCGCCGAAGAAACTCGGGCCAGGGTCAGAAGGGCGGCGGAAGACCTGAACTATGCTCCGAATCTGCTAACCCGGTCGCTACGCAGAGGGCGCACGCATGTGCTATCGTTTTATAGTACTTTCCGCCATCGCGAAGAGGCCGACGTATACATGGACACCCTCTCCTCCGCGATCGAAATGGCCGGAGGCGAAGCGGGCTACGACATCCTCGTACACTGCAATTTCAACCGAAGCTCCAAGGAGATCTATCAATTCCTGAACGGCGGCTTGGCAGATGGTCTGATTCTCTTCGCTCCGCAGCCTAACGACCCGCTGTTGGCCCTGCTTCACAAGTCGTCCCTTCCTGTAGTCGTGCTGAATGGACGGGACCCGGCCAGGCTGTTTCCCTCGATTTCCGATGATGTTGAAGCGGGCATGCGGATAATTGCCCAGGAGCTCATCGCTGCCGGGCACTGTCGAATCGCCCTTTTCACTGCGCCCGCCGGCGAGGCGCGCGATGCAGATATCCGAATTCGACTGCTGCGACGCTATCTCGAAGAGGCGCGCGTTCCGGTTCCCGACCGCTGGCTGATACCGAGCGGAGAAGATGCACGCGAGCCACTCAAGTCGTTGATGTCCGAAGCCGAGCCTCCGACCGCCGCGTTCTGTTGGCACGACCGTCTCGCCTATGGGGTGCTGGCGTCGTGCGAGCAAATCGGCATTGCCATTCCCAACCAGCTTTCGGTGGTGGGTTACGACGGTTTGCACTGGCCGTCGTCAACTCGTCACATTGCCGCCTCGATCCGTGTCCATCAGCCTACGCTCGCGCGGATGGCTGTAAGGCTTCTCGACGACTACATTAACGGTTACTCGGGCCACCTCCGCGAGGAGGTTCTCCCAGTTACTTTCTCACCGGGCACTTCTTTGGGGCCCGCTGTCCGTTGCAACGGAGCAATCCATGAATAAAACTCATCTCTCTAAAGCCTTCACGCTCATTGAGCTGTTGGTCGTAATTGCGATCATCGCTATTTTGGCCGCTATCCTTTTCCCGGTCTTTGCCCAAGCCAAGCTTGCGGCCAAGAAGACTGTCGACCTGTCCGCTAACAAG
The DNA here is from genome assembly GCA_031292555.1 of Fimbriimonas sp. Taxonomy (GTDB): domain Bacteria; phylum Armatimonadota; class Fimbriimonadia; order Fimbriimonadales; family Fimbriimonadaceae; genus Fimbriimonas. Next base: position 50,348 of record JARLGV010000056.1, on the reverse strand, counting down.
CAGCTTGGCCTTGCCGTTGTGATGTACAACACCGACAACGACGATCGAATGCCTTTCTGTTGGGGTTGGAACTCCGAGTGGCTGCCTTGGCATCAACAAGTCGGTCCGTACGTAAAGAACGTCGCCATGTGGAAGTCCCCGGTCGACAACTGGGGGCGAGGAACGGAAGGAACCGACCCAACCTGTCTTCCCGGAACGCAGACTCGTGCGGTCACGTACAGCATGAACTACCTCTATCCGTCGTGGGCGAACTCAAGCGGAATCTGGTGGGGCGCCGGGTCGGAGCAATGCAACATGTCGCCGACTTGCGACGACGGTAGCGGCAACGCCACCTCGATCCCGTCGGTAGCCAGCACGATTCTCATCGCGCCTCGACCCAACTGGTACCACCAATGGTGCGAAGGTTGGGCGACTGAGGACTGGTTCAACTACAGTGAGTTCAACATGACGGGCGGAGGTTCGACCATGTTCACGAACGGCACCAACTACGCCTTCTGCGATGGCCATGCCAAGTTCATGCAGAAGAGCGCTACGCTCAAGGCGCAGGGCAACCAGGCCAACACGGCCATGCCGAGCTACTGGCCGAACGACCCGGTCAACTGGCCGTGGCCCGCCGGCATGTGGGACAAGCGCCAGTAGGCGACGACTCGGGGGCTGGGCACCTCGCCCGGCCCCCGGCACGCATTCACGGTTGAAGTATGAAAACAGAGATCAAGACACCGATTATCGTCGTGGCGGCTATCGCCATCATCGCGGTGATCGGCTACTTCGGGATGAAGATGGTTAACGACTCCGGGTCGCTTGACCACGGCCAGATCAAGTACACGCCGGGCGTTCCGCCCTGGTTGGAAAAGGATGCGAGCAAGAAGGGACCGGGGACCGGAGCACCTGCGGCGCCAGGCGGCGGACCCGCCGGCGTGGGCGCACCTGTGATCGGCACCGGCGGCAAGTAGCAGCCACATACCGAAAGGGGCATAGACATGGTCGCCGGAGTAGGAAAGGGACTGACTTCGGTCTGCATCGTTGCGGCTGGACTGGTTGCGCTTATTGGAAGCGAGCGCGCCGCCAGCCGTCAAACGAACGCGGATCGGGTCGTCGTCACCTATTGGGAAAAATGGACCGGCGACGAAATGAAGGCGATGAAGCAAGTCGTCGACTCGTTCAACGCCTCACAAAACCGCATCGAGATCAAGTATCTCAGCATCTCCGGAATCGCGGAAAAGACGCTTCTTGCCACTAGCGGGGGAAATCCGCCCGACCTTGCCGGGCTTTGGAGCGATCAGGTCGTCCAATTCGCAGATGCCAAGGCGCTCTTTCCTCTCGACGACATGGCACACGAGGCCGGCCTCGGCGAAAAGGACTACATCTCCTCCTACTGGAAGGAGATGACGTATCACGGACACCTCTATGCTTTCCCGACGTCACCGGGCACGTCGGCGCTGTACGTCAACAAGAGCCTGATGCCTCCGGAATTCGATTCGCCAGAGAAGTTTCCCAAGACCCTGTCCGGTTTCGAGCGCTTCATTGCCAAGGTCAGCAAACGGGCCCCGGACGGATCTCTCCAGTGTGCCGCGTTTTTGCCACGAGACGGGTTCGGCTCGGGCTCGTGGCCCTACATGTTCGGGGCGAGCTTCGTGGACGCAAACGGGCCGTCGGTCAACTCGGCAGACAATCTGAAGGCGTGGAGTTGGGTGCATTCGTTCGCCTTGCGCTTCGGAGTTCGCGAGACACAAGCTTTTCGTAGTGGTTTCGGCAACTACTCCTCGCCTCAGAACCCGTTCCTTTCCGGCAAGCTCGCCAGTATGATGGATGGGCCATGGTTCGGCAACTATATTCGGCTATATAACCCAAAGATCGACTGGTTTGCGGTGCCACTGCCCTATCCCGACGGTCGTCCCGATCTCGAGGGATATACCGTGCTCAACCTGAACACGCTAATGATCCCCAAAGGGGCCAAGCACCCGAAAGAGGCGTTCGAGTTCATCAAATACGTCCAGCGTCAGGATGTGATGGAGAGGCTCTGCACTTCCCAATACTGCAACACGCCCTTGGCCAAAGTATCAGAAGGGTTTCTTAGAAACCACCCCAACAAATTCATCCGGCTTTTCGACAGGCTTGCCAGGAGCCCGCGCGCAGTTGGACCGGTAAAGCTGGGAATCTGGAGTCAAATCAGCCAGGAGGTCGGAAATGCAGTGGACGTGATGGACCTCGGCCAAGCGACACCTCAGGCTGCCCTCGACCATGCCGAATCGAGGCTGGCCGAGCAGTGGGCCAACTACCGGAAGCAGGTGTTGAACCAATGAACGCCCGACACAACCAACGCATGGGAATCCTGTTCGCGATGCCGTGGATTCTGGGTTTCACCGTCTTCCTCGCGTACCCACTTATCTCTTCGTTCTATTACAGCTTCACGAATTTCTCAATCCTTAGCAGTCCTCGCTGGATCGGCGGCTCGAACTATAGCGAGTTGATGGGTGACCAGGTCTTTCACCAATCGCTTAAGAACACGCTGCTTTTCGCGGCCGCGTCGGTGCCACTCGCTACCGTATTCGCGATTCTGCTAGCCCTTCTGTTGAACTCGAAGACGAAAGGGATGGCGTTCTATCGAACGATCTTTTACATTCCCTCCCTCGTGCCGATGGTGGCGCTTGGAGTACTGTGGCTGTGGGTATTCAATGGTCAATACGGTCTTCTGAACGAGGGACTAAGGCATATTGGCCTGCCGCCGCCCCCTTGGTTGACTGAGCCGGCATGGGCAAAGTGGACGCTCGTCATCATTTCAGTCTGGGGAACCGGCAACGCGATGGTGATCTACCTGGCGGGTCTACAGGACGTGCCTCAATCGCTTTATGAGGCCGCCGATATCGATGGCGCCAAAGCATGGGGCAAGACCCGCCACGTCACCATCCCAATGATCTCACCAGTGATCCTGTTCAACGTCATCATGGGGATCATTGGGTCGCTTCAGACCTTCGCGCTTCCCTATGTCATGTTTCCAGGCGGCCAGCCGGCTCGGTCCACCTATTTCTTCTCAATGTATCTGTACGACACCGCCTTTCAGTATCAGCGGATGGGATACGCAAGCGCAATGGGTTGGGTGATGTTCGCAATCACCCTCTCGCTGACCCTCCTCGCGCTCAAGCTGAGTTCTAAACACGTGCACTACGAGGGAGGATAGGGTGGTCAAGTCGAGTCAATCAATGAGCAAGCGAAGACGCCATCTCTTTCGGCAAGCGCTGATTCAGGCGACATTGATCATCCTCTCCGTCTTCTTTATGCTGCCACTCGTGTGGATGGTGGTGACGGCACTCAAGCCCATCGACGAGACGATGACCTCACCGCCAGTCTGGTTCCCCTCCAAGCTCCTGTGGCATAACTTCACGGAAGCGTTTGCTTACAACAGCAAGGACCTTGGCTACATTCCGTTCCTCGTCTACGGAAAGAACACGCTCTTCGTGACGATCTTGGCGGTCATCGGCTCGGTCGTCTCTAACTCGCTCGTGGCCTATTCCTTTGCCAGGATTCGCTGGCGGGGAAGGGAACTTCTCTTCGGCATCACTTTGGCAACGATGATGGTTCCCGGACCGGTGCTGATGGTCCCGATGTACGCTCTGTTTCGAGATTTCGGTTGGATCGGCACCTTCCGGCCACTCTGGGTTCCTACGTTCTTTGGCAGCGCCTTCAACATCTTCCTGTTGCGCCAGTTCCTTCGCACGATTCCGATGGAACTGAGCGAGGCGGCGACGTTGGACGGCGCCTCCGAGTGGCGAACCTTCATCGATGTGATTGTCCCCCTTGCCCGGCCCGCGCTCGTCGTCATTGCGGTCTTCACGTTCCTTTGGGCCTGGAACGACTTCATGGGACCGCTTCTGTATCTGACAGATCAGCAGACGTTCACGCTCTCGATGGGGCTCCAGTTCTTCCAGAGCCAGCACACCGGAACACCGTGGAACCTGCTGATGGCGGCATCGCTCATCGTGGTGGCGCCAGTGATCATCGTGTTCTTCTTCGCGCAGAAGACGTTTATTCAAGGCATAGCGACCACGGGTATGAAGGGCTGACGATGATTAACGGGATGTTATTGCTTATGGTTGGGGCACTCAATACAACGGCGGCCAACACCGCATTCGTCGATCCTTCGATTCGATATCAAACATGGGAGGGTTTTGGTACTTCGCTTGCGTGGTGGTCCCACATCGTTGGCGCCTATCCGGAACCATTGAGAACGACTCTTGTCGACAAAGTGATCGGCGGGCTTCAACTCAACGTTCTTCGCTACAACATCGGAGGAGGAGAGGCGCCCGGCCTCAATTTCATGGAGCAGCGCGCCCGGGTACCGGGCTACATGCATCCAGACGGCTCATACGATTGGAACGCCGATGCCGCCCAGAGATGGGTGTTGCAGCGGGGAAAGAAGCTTGGTGCAAACAAGTTTGAAGCGTTCTCGAATTCGCCGCCCTACTTCATGACGGTAAGCGGCTCGGTCACCGGAGGCTATGGAGGCAAGGACAACCTCAAGCCAGAAAAGCTCGACGCCTTTGCCGCCTATCTGGTCAACGTCACGAAGTACTTCAAATCTCACTGGGGAATCCAGTTCGAATCGCTTGATCCGATGAACGAGCCCGGATCGCCCTGGTGGACCCACGGCAATCGTCAAGAGGGTTGCCGGTTCAGCGCCGGGGAGAATCAATCCAACCTGATCGTTGCGACAGGGGCTGCTTTGGCGGGGGCAAAACTCAAGACAAGAGTGAGCGCGTGCGACGAGTCGTACAACTCTTGGGCCGTCTCTTCTTGGGACTCGCTCTCTTCGGAGGCGAAGGGCTATGTGATGCGGCTGAACACCCATTGCTACTCTGGCAGTTCTCAGCATTGGGTGAATCACCGGGCTGTTCGCGACTCCAAGCGACTATGGATGAGCGAGTACGGCGACGGGGATGCGTCCGGCATGCAAACCGCCCACCAGATGGTCACCGACCTTAAAGTGATGATGCCATCGGCCTGGGTTTACTGGCAGATCATCGACGGCGGCTATGGGTGGGGGTGCATCGACATGGACCTGAATAACCACTCGCATACTTACACGATCAACCGCAAGTACTACACATTTGGCCAGTTCTCAAACTTCATTCGACCCGGCGCCCAGTTCATTTATGTTAGCGACCCGAATACGGTATGTGTGCAGAGCGGAACGAAGATTGTGATGGTAACGGTAAGCGATTCGGCCCAGTCGCTGACCTACGATCTCTCCGCCTTCACGAATGTGGGCGCCACTGTTTCCGTAACTCAGACCTCGCCAACCGAGAATCTGGCCAGCCTCGCGGCAATACCCGTCGCGAACGACACGTTCACGGCCGAATTGCCGGCCAACTCGGTGACAACCTTCGTGATCGATGGATGCACGTTTGGAGGCCACGAATTCGACGGGTTCCAGACGATTGCTTCACACGCGTCGACGAGATTACTGGGTGATCCCGGCGCATCATGGTCAAATGGTCAACTTCTGGCTACTTCGGCGGCGAACGGCGCTTATTCACAGCAATGGCGCGTCGAGGGCGAGAGCCCTGGATGGTACAAGCTCTGCAACCGCGAGTCCGGATTGTACGCCTCGCTCTGGGACTCGAGCGCGAACCACTATCCGGTCCTGCAGTGGGAGGACAACGGCGACACGACGATACCCTGGTCGCTGACCCCACAGCCGGATGGAACTTATCGTATGAGTAGTTACCGCTACTCAACAATGGTCCTGACCGAAAACCAGAACCGCGGGAACGGATGGCCGGATGTAGTGGCATCCGACTGGTCGGGCGCTGCCGAGGAAAGATGGGCGTTTGCTCCTGCCGCACCGTTGTATCCCAATCCGCCCTTGCTAAACTCCGTCAAGGACGAATGAAAGACGAAGCACGAAAATCAGATGCGATGCGCAGTGTGACCTCTGGCGTTGAGGCGTGGGAGGAGACGGTCGCGATCCCAACATATCCGGCGATGCCTGCCGACAAGAACCCAATGTTCCTTGAGAAGCGGGTCTATCAGGGCAGCAGTGGGCGCGTCTATCCGTTGCCGTTTACCGATAGAGTCTCTACCGAGATTGTCGATCAGGAGTATCGTGCTCTGCACGTCGAGAACGAGCATGTGTACTTGATGGTGCTGCCGGAAATCGGTGGCCGTATCCAGGTCGGGTACGACAAACAGGCTGAGTACGACTTCTTCTATCGGCAGGACGTGATCAAGCCGGCTTTGGTCGGGTTGGCCGGGCCATGGATATCTGGCGGGGTCGAGTTCAACTGGCCCCAGCACCATCGGCCAAGTACCTACATGCCATGCGAGTGGACGATCGAGGAGGGTGAGGACGGCAGCAAGACGATCTGGCTAAGCGAACACGAGCCGATGAACCGGATGAAGGGTATGCACGGCATCTGCCTCCGCCCAGGATCGTCGGTGATCGAACTCAAAGTGCGCCTCTACAATCGAACCCCTTACGTGCAGACGTTCCTATGGTGGGCGAACGTGGCGGCAAAGGTGCATGAGCGGTATCAGTCGTTCTTCCCTCCTGATGTGCGATACGTGGGGGACCATGCGAAGCGTGCGACAGTAACGTTTCCCCACGTCTCGGGCGATTACTACGGTGTCCGATATGGAGAGCGGGGCACGGACGGTGTGCCGAAGGATGAAATGCCCAGGCAGTTCGTGCCGGACGGCACCTACCCTCCCGATCGGCTGGATTGGTATGCGAACATCCCAGTGCCGACCTCGTACATGGTGCTCGACACCGCATTCGATTTCTTCGGCGGCTATGATCACTCGGTTGAAGCGGGCTTCGTACATTTTGCCGATCGACGGATCTCCCCTGGGAAGAAGCAGTGGACGTGGGGAAACCACGAATTCGGGTACGCCTGGGACCGAAACCTAACCGAGTCCGGCGGGCCGTATGTCGAATTGATGGCGGGGGTTTATACCGACAATCAGCCTGACTTCTCGTACTTGGCGCCCCACGAGACGAAGACATTTAGCCAGTTCTGGTATCCGATCCGCAAGATCGGTCCGCCGCACATCGCAAACACGGACGCGGCGCTAGCGGTCACATGGAACGAACGGATATTGAGACTTGGGGTCTGTGTCACCCGAGCCATACCGGATGCGGTCGTCGAGGTCCTAGAGAACGGCGAGGTGGTTTGGAGCAAGGTACTGGCCTTGACGCCGGAACAGCCTCTTGTCGAACAGATCGAAACGCCAAACGGCGATGCGGTAGAGGTGAGGCTGCTGGACTCGGGACGCGAACTTCTGCACTATTCGCCACTGATCGGCGATGTCGTTGATGCTGCGGCCCCCAAGCCGGCCGCCGAACCGGCGCTTCCCGCCGACGTGCCAACGAACGACGAGTTGTATCTGGTTGGAGTGCACTTGGAGCAGTACCGGCATGCGACCCGGTCTCCGGCAGATTATTGGCATGAGGCGATTCGACGAGACCCGGGTGATTCCCGGTGCCGGCATGCGCTGGGTCGCTGGCATCTCGGGCGGGGCGAATTCGAGGCGGCGGTGGAACACCTGGCGAGCGCGATCGGCCGGCAGAAGGAGCGGAACCCGAACCCGCGAGACGGGGAGGCGCACTACGATTTGGGCTTGGCGCTCGTGTTCCAAGGCAGGCTCGAACCCGCCTACGACGCCTTCGCAAAGGCGGCATGGAACTACGGCTGCAAGGGCCCGGCAAGTTTCGCAATGGCACGTCTTGCATGTCGCCAAGGCGAGTTTGACAAGGCTCTCGGCTTATTGAACCAAGCCCTGCTATGTTTGGGTGACGCCAATTCGGTGCACCACTTGAAGGCAGCGCTACTCAGGCAGTCGGGCCGCGGGGATGAGGTGCTCGCAGTACTGTCCGCCGTTCTCACCATCGACCCCATGGACCATGGGGCTCTCTATGAGGCGAGCCTTGCCGATCCCGCCTACCTTGATGCCTTTAATCGGTCAATGCGCGGAGATCCCCAGAATTACCTCGACTTGGCGTTCGACTACATAGCGGCCGATTTGGACGAGGATGCGATTGCCATTCTGCGTATGGCTCCTCCCCACTCCATGGTTTCGTACGTCCTAGCGGATTTGGGGAGAGAGACTCCGCTGTGGACTGACGTCGACTACGTTTTCCCCTGCCGCCTGGAGGAGATGTGTGTCCTTGAGCGCGCCATCGCTCGAAACGGAATGGACTCCACCGCCCAATATCTGCTTGGCAACCTGTACTACGACCGAAGGCGATATGGAGATGCCTACAAGTGCTGGATGCGCTCGGCGGAGATCGACCCAGGCAACTCGATCGTTTGGCGCAATCTGGGCATTCTGTTCTTCAATGTGACCGGCGAAGTGGACCGTGCCAAGGAAGCCTACGATCATGCTCTCGCCGCAAACCCGGCTGATGCGCGCTTACTTTTCGAGCGTGACCAGCTATTGAAGCGGCTCGGAGTCAGTCCGGAGAAGCGGCTTGATGAACTGGCAGGGCGCCCCGACCTCATTCTCGTGCGTGACGATCTGGCCCTTGAGGTGTGCTCGCTTTACAACGCGACCGGTCAGCCGGAGAAGAGCCGAGACATTCTGGAGAGTAGGCGATTTGCCCCTTGGGAAGGCGGGGAAGGAATCGCACTCAGTCAGCATGCTCGTACGTTTCGGTTGCTTGCGGCCAAGGTAACCGGATTGGAGCGCGTACGACTGCTGGAGCATGCGTTGACGGCCCCTGAGAATCTTGGGGAAGCGCGGCACTTGCTTGCCAATGCAAGCGATTTGTGGGTCGCACTGGGCGATGCCGTGAGCGACATTGGAGATGAGGAACAAGCGCGCGGCTTGTGGCGGCGGGCGGCGGAGTTCCGTGGCGACTTTCAGGAGATGGCGGTCCGGTCGTTCTCGGAGATGACGTATTTCCGGGCGCTTGCCTTACGGCGTCTGGGCTCTAACGACGATGCGGACACTCTGCTTCGGGACTTGCTTGCCTACTCCCAGAAGTTGGAAGTTTCTCCCGCGAAAATCGACTACTTTGCGACGTCCCTTCCGACGCTCCTGTTGTTCGGCGAAGATCTGCTGGCCCGTCAGTCGATCACCGCGAGGTTCCTTAGCGCGCAGGCACTTTGGGGGCTCGGAGACCGGGATGCAGCTCGTGCGATGGTGGGCGATGTCCTATCTAGTGACCCCAACCATGCCGCCGCCCAGGATCTGTGCCAGGAGATGAGTGGGTGAGACTGGCGCCGTACGCCACAGAATTACTTTGGAGTTAGGTGACTATTGGAGGGAGGCAGCTTGATTCCTATACGGTGCATCGACCTATCGGGAACGTGGGAAATCGCGTTGGACGCGAATGGCGTCGGGGTCGCAGAACGGTGGTACGCCGAACGGCTGCCGGGGTGCGTCCGTTTGCCAGGATCGCTTGACGAAAACGGGATCGGTGAACCGAATCTGGACCCGCGAGACCTTAGCGGACTAAGCCGGAAAGTCCGGTATACGGGCGCGGCATGGTACAGCCGAGTGGTCGACATCCCCGAGGATTGGCCGGGTACGGAACTGACCCTGTACCTGGAGCGCGTCCATTGGTTCAGCGACTTGTGGGTGGATGGTGTGCCTGTGGGCTCTTGTGACAGCCTATCGGTCCCCCACCGCTACCGATTCACTCCTGAAACCGATGCGCGTCAGGTGCGGATCACGTTGCGTATCGATAACACGCCCCGCATACCGGTGGGCCGGATCGGCCATGCGCTCACGGATTGGACGCAAACGAACTGGAACGGCGTCGTCGGAGAGATCTCGCTTACGCGGTTCGATCAAAGCCTTGAGGACGTGAAGGTTGTCAGTGGATCGGATCACATCCGGGTCGAAGGACTAACGGGCATCTCGGGCACCTTGGCCGCATCAGTCGGCACGGCTCGCGCCGAATTTACCGTCGTAGCCGGAGAACCGTTCTCGTTCCGGATCGAATCCGGCTGTGGTCCTTGGTCGGATCAGTCGCCTGAACGACTTGAAGTCGGCGTGGAATTGAATGGCCAATCTCGCGTCTTCTTTGCCGCCCATCGATCGATAGCTCGCAGTGGCAAGCAGATCCTCTTGAACGACGAACCTTTGTTCTTGCGCGGCACTCTGGAGTGTTGCGTGTTCCCTCGAACCGGATACCCACCGATGACGCAAGATCCTTGGAAGGAGTTGATGCTCAAAGCGAAGTCCTTCGGTTTGAACCACCTGCGTCTCCACTCTTGGTGTCCGCCTGAGGCGGCGTTCGCAGCCGCCGACGAAGTGGGAATGATTCTTCAGGTCGAACTGCCTGTCTGGACTGGGCTTTGGCCGATCTCATCCGACGTGGACCTGATGGACTTTTGCCGGAGAGAATCGCATCGAATCCTGCAAGAGTACAGCCAACATCCATCCTTTGCCTTGTTTGCCTTGGGTAACGAGATTGCCTTCTACGGACCAGAGCCGGAAGTCGACGATCTCCTATGCGAGTTGAGGGCCGCATTCCCCAATCGGCTTTACACCTTTTCATCCCAAGGAACCCATTTGAGCCCGGTATGCGACTATTTCGTGCAGGCAGACAACGGCAAACCTGGACCGGAGAATCGGCCATTGCGGGGCAGTACGTGGTTCGGAGTCGGTTCTCGATTTGATCGGGAAAGTCCTAACACGCTCGTGACGTGCAACGAGGCGGCGGATCAGTTCGACCGGCCCGTCATCTCACACGAAGTGGCTGAATGGGCGGTCTTTCCGGACGTGCATCGTGCTTGCGCTTACGACGGGGTGCTGGTCGCGCGCAACTTTCACATGATCGCGGACATGCTGCGCGAACGTGGGATGGAGGATCAGGCTCCCGCCTTCGTCGATGCGTCCGGCAGGTTGAGTGCGCTGCTATACAAAGAGGAGATCGAAACCCTGCTTCGAACTCGCGGCCTTGTGGGGTATCAACTTCTGGGGCTGACCGATTTCCCAGGGCAAGGCACTGCGACGGTGGGGATGCTAGACGTTTTTTGGCGGGATAAGGGGTTCATCGATGCCGAGTCGTTCCGGCAGTTCTGCGCCCCGACGGTGCCGTTGCTCGCCTATAGCAAAACCACTTGGCTGAGCGATGAGACCTATCGTGCAGAGGCGTCGGTCTTCCAGTGCGGACCTCGGACTTCGGCTGAGTTGTGTTGGCAGGTAAGCGATTCAGTCGGGACCGTACTTCGTTCTGGATCATTGGGAGCCAAGGATCTATTGTCTGGCGAGGCAACACCCTTCGGGACAGTGGAGTTTAGACTGGGGGACCTGCCCACCCCAGCTCGATACGAGATTCAGTTGACCTGCAGTCAAGGCGCGGTGAACCGGTGGTCGTTGTGGGTCTATCCGGAATCTTTGCCTACCGTCGATTTGCCTGACATTCTTGTTGCTCCGTTCTACCGAAACGACGTGCGGGTGGCTTTGAGGGAGGGGCGCACCGTTTGGCTCCGCATCAACCCCAGCCGGACATGGAGTGGAATCCCTGGTCGTTTTGCGCCTGCATTCTGGTCGCCGATCCACTTCAAGGAACAGGTCGGCACGATGGGGACGTTGATCGACGATCGCCATCCAGTGTTTGGCGGATTTCCCACCGCCCACCACACCGATTGGCAGTGGTGGGACGTCCTGACGAAGTCGAAAGCGATCGTTCTCGACGATTTGCCCGCTGAATTTCGCCCCGAACTGCAGATCATCGATCGCTATGAGCGCAACCACAAACTTGGAACGATCTTCGAAGCGGCAGTCGGGCCGGGGCGGCTAGTCGTTTCGATGATCGACTTCGACGATCTGACCGACCGGCCAGCAGCCCGCCAGCTGGAATACTCGATCCGTATGTACCTTTCTGCGTCGGCCAAACCCAAGCAGACGCTGACAATCGCCGAACTAGACAAGGTCTTTGTTCGAGAGCCCTGAACTGAGGCCACCTACCCGTCACGAACCACCGATAACCGGCAGTCGAAACACGCCGTGCGATCGTGAATCTTGCTAGTATGAGTTATGCGGCGATGGCGCTCGGATTTGATGGGTTATCTGTTCATCAGTCCCTGGCTCATCGGCTTCCTCGTATTCACGCTGGCTCCATTCGTGACCAGCATCTGGCTGTCGTTCAACCGATGGAACATCGTCACCGCGCCGGTTTGGGTCGGGGCCGCCAACTACCGGGCATTGGTTGCCAACGACGCCCTATTCTGGAAGTCGCTCTTCATTACGCTCAAATATGCGGCGGTCGCCGTACCGATGGGAGTCGTCGCCGGCGTGCTGCTCGCGCTGCTTTTAAACTGCAATGTGCGAGGGATCGCAGTCTATCGAACGGTCCTATTCTTGCCGTCGATCGTGCCGGCAGTGGCGTCTTCGGTCGTATTCGTTTGGATTCTCAACCCTCAAATCGGGTTAGTGAACGCGCTGCTAAAGAGGCTCGGCATCATCGGGCCGGCATGGCTCGCGGATACCAAGTGGGCATTCAGCAGTTTGGTGTTGATGTCGCTGTGGGGAGTCGGCGGGAGCATGGTGATTTATCTTGCCGGGCTGAAGGATATTCCGGTCTACCTTTACGAGGCGGCGATTGTCGACGGGGCGGGGCCTTTCGTCCGGATGCGCAAGATCACGCTCCCGATGCTCACGCCGGTCATCTTCTTTAATCTGGTGATGGGGGTGATCGGGGCGTTCCAGTACTTCACCCAGGCATTCATCATGACGAACGGCGGTCCCGAGGAGAGCACGACGTTCTACGCGCTCTACTTGTTCAACCGAGCCTGGCGTTACATGGACATGGGCTACGCGAGCGCCATGGCCTGGATACTCTTCTTGATCGTAGTGGTGATCACTGCCCTCCTATTCCGAACCCAGCGCAAGTGGGTGCACTATGGAGGATAGATTGGCTGGTTGAGGAATGCGGGCGTGTCGCCAGAGATGATGTGCCTGCCGATGACTTTGTGCCGTCGATTCGGTGATCCGGAGTGCAGGAGCATTGGAGTAGTGAAGTGATACCGGACCGCGTGACGGCATGATGGGTTCGTGCCGATGATTTGGATAGCGGGAGCGATGCGGAGGAGAGCTTAGCCGACTGAAGGTTCAGGTTGGCATTCGACTGAGATGGATCAGCCAAAATCGGTTTGGATAGGCAGAGTGTTTGTCGCGGCGCTGATCGTGTTCGTGGCGGTGTTCTGGACCTCCCAGTTGCGTGCTCAGTACACCCACCATGCCCGAAAGCACGTTCGTTTCTGGCATATGTGGACGGCGGAGTGGAAGGATGTCGTCGACAAGATCGTCGATCGATTCAACAAGAGCCAGGACGAATATGAGGTCGAGGCGCTCTCCGTACCCAGTTCCGGCGATTCGAAGTTCATCCTCGGCGTGCTTGGCGGCGACCCACCGGACGTTATGGCGCAATGGTCGCCCATCATTCCGCCGTGGGCCGATGCGAACCTGCTTCGGCCGCTCGACGAATTGATGAGTCCCGAAGAGAAGCGGCTTTTCGATACCGAGGCGTATCCGGTCGTCAAAAAACTGGGGACCTACAAGGGACGACTCTACGGATTGACGACCGGCATCAATATGTGGGCGATCTACTACCTGCCCGACCAACTCAGGAAAGCCGGCATCGATCCAGACCACTTGCCGAACACGCTTGAGGGCCTCTTCGAGGTTAGCCAGAAGCTCAACCGATTCGATAAGCAAGGCAACCTCGTTCACCTCGGGTGGGCGCCCGATAATATTCAGATGTTCACCCCGATCTTTGGCGGGAGTATGTATGACCGCGCCCATAGTCGGCTCACCATAGACAAGCCCGAAAACCTGCGAGCTCTAACCTTTCTCGTAGAGGCACGAAAGCGACTTGGATTTGAAAACGTCGTCAAATACACGTCGGGTCTCGACATGAACTCGGCATCCGGCGGTTGGCCGTTTATCGGAGGGGCGTACACTTTCACGGTCGACGGTCAGTGGCGCGTCGAACAGCTTCGCAAGTACGCGCCAGAACTGGAATACCGTACGATCGCAGTGCCTGCGCCGGTGGGCGGTCGTAGTGCGGCCGGTTGGTCGAACGGGAATTTCATGATCGTTCCACGCGGCGCCAAGGAGGCGAAGGGAGCCTGGGAATTCATCAAGTTCTGGTCGGGGTTAACCAATCCCAACCGGGCAGCCGAGTTCTACACCTGGGGGGGATGGCTGCCGTTGACACCGGAAATCACACGATCTCCGATCTATCAGGCGTACCTTCGCAAGTACCCGCAGTTTAAGACGTTCGTCGATTTGATGCCCAGCGAGAACATGGAGGTGCTTCCGCCCGTGCCGTTTCAGCAGTATCTGTCTGATCAGATCGGCAAGATGGAGGATTCGGCGGTACGCGGCACCCTCACTCCAAAGAAGGCGATCGAGGGCCTGCAAACGGCTGTGGACCAGGAAGTCAGTCGAAGGAAGGAGTTGGGCTATGCGCAGTAGGAAGCTCACGCCCGGCGCTCCAACTGTTCCGCAAAAGCTGGCGATTCACTTCGCGCTACTGTGTCTCTGCGTGCCGGCGATGCTTCCATTCATCTGGATGGTCTCGACTTCGCTCAAGCTGGATTCAGATATCTATGGCGCTGCCAAAACGGGAGCCTCTGCGTTTTCGCTCGCCAGTTTGATTCCGCACCCGATCCATCCGCAGAATTACCCCGAGGCACTGAGGACCGTTCCTTTCCAGGTCTACCTGTTCAATTCGCTTGGGCTTTGCGCGACTACCATTGTCGGCGCCGTCGCGTCGAGCGCGATCGTCGCTTACGGATTCGCGAGAATGCGATTTCGGGGTCGCGACTTCTGGTTCATGGTGATGATCTCCACCATGGCGTTGCCGGGCCAGGTAACGATGATCCCGCAGTTTGCCCTTTACCGGTGGCTGGGATGGTATGGAACCTACCTGCCGTTGACAATTCCGAGTTTCACGGGAGGGGCGTTCTTCATCTTCTTGCTTACTCAGTTCTTCCGGACGATCCCCACGGAAATGGCAGAGTCGGCGCGGCTGGATGGAGCCGGCGAATGGGCCATTTTCTCTCGGATCGTGTTGCCCCTTTCGAAGCCCGCGTTGGCGACCTGCGCGCTCTTCCAGTTCCTGGGAACCTGGAACGACTTCATGGGGCCGTTGATCTACATCAACAACCCCCTCAAATACACCCTTGCCTATGGTCTCCAGCAGTTCTATTCGAGCTACGACGGCAAGTGGGCGCAGTTGATGGCAGCCGCCACGCTGTTCACGGTGCCGATAATCGTTCTGTTCTTCTTCGCCCAAAAGACGTTCATCCAGGGCGTTGCGACTACGGGCGGAAGGAACTAACGTCGGTTCGTAACCTGAGAGATTCGGTTTGATTGACTCCAACCTGGCGGGGTAAGTGTGTAATGTTGCTGCAGAACCAGGAAGCACAATCATTCACTTGGATTTATTTAGAGTTGCCTGTAGACTGTTCGGAATCTTTAGTGTTTGTTTGAGGCTTGCCCGATGTCCCGTTTGCGCTTGCTTGTCGTTCTTTGCTTAACCTCCCTATGCGTTCTGGCCCTTGGCCAATATCAGTCTGGATCGCCCTGGCCGCGGTTTGGGCAAAACAACCTGGGCACGGGCTTGGGACTCAGTAGTGGGTCCAATGGCCTATTGAATTGGAGTCTTCAGAGCCTGAGCCAATACTACGGCTCTCCCTCCATCGGCGCGGACGGCACGCTCTATTTCTGTGGCATAGATGGTGTGCTCTATGCGGCAAACCCAGGAGGAGTGATCCAATGGAACTGCCCGACGGGTGACCAGTTCTATGGGACGCCCGCTATCGGAACTGACGGAACTGTGTACCTCGCCGGTTCATCGGGCACTGTCTATGCCGTGAATTCCAGCGGTGCGATCGTGTGGACTTCGTCGACGGGTGACTTCCTCAATGGATCGGTGGCGCTCGGCTCGGATGGTACGATCTACGTTGAGGGCCTTAACGGAGGACTGTTTGCCCTCTCTTCGAATGGGGCTGCCGTCTGGGCGTACCAAACCGGAGACTCGCTTTCCGGCGCGCCAGCAATCGGCAATGACGGGACACTCTTTGTCGCCGGCGCATACGGTGGCGTCTACGCGGTCAGCTCTGCTGGATCGCTTGTTTGGAGCTACCAGACGGGCGACACGCTGTTCGGCGCGCCGACAATCGGATCAGACGGGACAGCCTACGCCGTTGGACAGAACGGCGGCATCTATGCGATCGCTGCAGGAGGAACGCTGTCATGGAGTTACCAGTCTGGCGATGCCCTCAATGGTTCGCCTGCCCTCGGGCTTTCTGGCACGATTTTGGCGGCGGGGACGAGCGGTGCGGTCTATGCGATCGGTAGTGGCGGGTCGCTAGTATGGAGTTGCCAGACAGGTGACTCGCTGAATGGTTCACCCTCATTGGCTTCAGACGGAACCGTATACGTCGAGGGCTATTTCGGAGGCGTGTACGCCATCTCATCGACCGGTAGTCTCGCTTGGTCCTATCAAACCGGTGAGTCTTTTTACGGATCGGCCGCGATCGGGTCAGCTGGCACAGTTTACGTCGTAGGGGGAAACGGCGGAGTCTACGCGCTCGGGACCGCGACTGTGCCCGCCCTGTCCGGCTTCTCAGTAAGCCCAAGTTCGGTCACCGGAGGATCCTCGACCGTGGTGACGGGCACGGTTACTCTAAGCGGTGTGGCCGGAGGTTCCGGCGCGATCGTGGCACTGACATCTTCTGATCCCAGTGCCGCATCGGTACCGAGTTCGGTGACGGTTGCCCCGGGAGCCACTCAAGCGACATTTGCGGTGACAACCTATCCGGTTGGCTCGAACCGCTCGGTGACATTGACCGCGTCAGAGGGCGGCGTCCAACTGAGCACGGGAATCCTGATTACTCCGGTTGGCACTTATCAGGTTGGATCGCCCTGGCCAAAGTTCGGCCAGAACAACTTGAATACAGGCATTGGGGTTGGTGGAGGCTCCAACGGCGCCCTTCGCTGGGCCTATCAGACTGGGGATCAGCTTTACGGATCACCCACCATCGGGTCCGATGGCGCCATATATATCGGCGGTTCGACTGCGGGCCTGATTGCCCTTTCGCGAACGGGGAGGGAGCTGTGGAATGCGCCATTGAGCGATAGCGTCAGCGGTTCGCTGGCCATAGGTTCGGACGGCACTCTCTATGGCATCGGCAATTTCGGGAGTATGTTTGCAGCTTCTCCCACCGGAACATCGCAATGGTCTGTATCCACGGGAGACAGCTTCACGGGGTCTCCAGCGATTGGCCCGGATGGCTCTATCTACGCCATCGGATACTTCGGCGGTGTCTACGCTGTTTCCTCCGCCGGATCGCTAGAGTGGTCCGTCTCGCCGGGCGATAGCTTCGACGGATCGCCGGCAGTCGGACCGGACGGCACGATCTATGCGGCAGGATCGATGGGCGGAGTCTATGCCATGAACTCCTCCGGTTCATTCCTGTGGAGCAACGCGGCGACAGGAGATTCCTTTGGCGGCGCACCGGTAATCGGCCCGGACGGCACGATCTATGTCGCAGGCGGAAACGGCGGCGTCTATGCCATCAGTTCGACAGGAGCGTTGCTATGGAGCTATCAGACCAACGACTCGTTCGGCGGTTCTCCCGCCCTCATGCCGGGTGGCGCTGTCGTTGTGGCCGGCTCAAACGGGGGCGTTTATGCTCTCAGCCTGAGTGGATCGCTTCTTTGGAACTTTCAGACCGGGGACTCGTTTACCGGCAACTGCTCGCCTTCCGTCGGGGCCGACGGCTCCGTCTATGTCGCCGGTCAGTACGGTGGGATCTTCGGAATCACGTCCACGGGCGTACTCGCCTGGACGAACTCTGGAACGACTGATATCTTCGCGGGGCCTCCGGCAATCGGATCGGATGGTGCTCTCTATTTGGAGGGCGCTTTCGGGGGAATCTATACGATCGGCACCCAGGTCGACACGATCCCCGTCGCAAGCCTAAGCTTGAATCCGTCGACGGTAGTTGGGAGCGCCCCATCGACCGGAACGGTCACGATCGCATCGTTTGCGCCCCCTGGCGGCGACGTCGTGAGCCTATCGAGCAACGATCCTTCGGCCGTTGTTCCTGCTTTCGTGATCGTCGCGGCGGGGCAGACCTCGGCGACCTTCTCGATCACCACATCGGTCGTTTCAACCACGGCGACAGCAACCGTCACTGCCACGTCGGGGGGTGTAGGCAAGTCTGCAACTTTGACCGTGACTCCGGCGACGGTGGGTTCGATCAGTCTGAATCCGACATCCGTTCCAGGCGGAGCGTCATCGATTGCGACCGTGACCCTTAATGGACCGGCCGGCCCGTCGGGCGTCGTGTTGACGCTGACGAGTTCGAATACATCGGTGGCATCGGTGCCGTCGAGCGTGACGGTCGCGCCCGGACAAACGACGGCGACGTTCACGGTGAACTCATTTGGAGTGGCCGCAGTGCAGGTCGTTTCTATCACGGCTACCCAAGGCGCCACCTCGGTGTCGGCCAACCTGACGGTCAATCCCGCGAATTTGGCGAGCATCTCCACATCGCCCTCCTCGATCGTCGGTGGCGACTATCCCACTGGGACGGTCGCCTTGGCAGCGCCGGCGCCAACCGGAGGCTTCGTCGTGGCGTTGAGTTCCAACAGCGCCAACGCGACGGTGCCTTCGACGGTTTCGATCGCCGCTGGCGCGACCTCGGCTTCCTTTACGGTTGTGACCTTGGGCGTCGACTCCAGCACGCCGGTGACGCTTAGCGCGACCTTGGGTTCGACGACCAAATCGTGCACGCTTACGTTGCTGCCGGCGGGGGTCTACAGCGTAGCGGTCACTCCTTCCACTGTGGTCGGCGGCTCGCCGACCTCGGTGACGGGAACTGTCAACCTCAACGGTAAGGCCGGTCCCTCCGGTTCGGTCGTGACGTTAAGCAGCTCTATTCCAGGAGCGGCATCGGTTCCAACAACCGTAACTGTCGCGGCAGGGACTTCCCACGGGACCTTCACGGTAACGACTCATTCTGTGTCGGCTCAGCAGACGGCGACCTTGACGGCGACGGCACAAGGAAAATCGTCAACCGCCGCTCTGACCGTCAACCCGAGCGGTCTTCTCAGCGTGTACACCTCCCAACTCCAAATCGTCGGAGGCAACTCTCCGACCGGAACGGTCACGTTGAATGCACCTGCGCCTACGGGCGGAACGGTGGTGTCGTTGAGTTCAAATAGCGGCAACGTCGTCGTGCCGTCATCGGTGACCGTCCCGGCTGGCTCATCCACCGCGAACTTCTCGGTTACCACCTCCGGCGTCGATTCAAACCTATTGGTTACGATCACGGCGACGCTAGGCGCGACGACGAAGACGTGCAGCCTAACTCTCTTACCGGCGGGAGTCCTGTCGGTGGCGGTGTCGCCCAACTCAGTGGCGGGAGGATCGGCGGTTGCTGTGGTGGGTTCAGTGAGATTGAATGGCAAGGCTGGACCGTCTGGAACGGTCGTCACACTTTCCAGTTCCGACTCTTCGTCGGCTTCGGTTCCGTCGTCGGTGACGGTTGCGGCCAATACGTCCACCGCTTCCTTTGGAGTCACCACCTATTCGGTGGCGAGCACCCAGACTGTCACGTTGACAGCGTCTGCTCACAGCCTGTCGGCAACCGCAACTCTCACCGTCGTCGTCAATAGCGGAGGCTTGGCGAGCGTCTCGACTTCGCCGACCTCGATCGTCGGCGGGGATGCGCCGACGGGAACGGTGACGCTCTACTCGGCCGCCGGGTCGGGAGGAACGGTCGTTGCGCTCAGTTCGGGCAGTTCGAGCGTCGTTGTTCCAAGCTCGATAACTGTCCCGGCCGGCTCAACCAGTGCATCGTTCACGGTGACGACGTTGGGCGTGGACTCGAGCACTCCTGTGACGATCACGGCCAACCTGAACTCTACTACGGCAACCTGCACCCTTACTCTGATTCCGACTTGGGTGATGTCGGTGACGGTCGCGCCGACATCTGTCGTCGGAGGATCCGCGGCAAGCGTAGTTGGAACCGTCAATCTCAACGGCAAAGCAGGGCCATCTGGGACGGTCGTCGCTCTTTCGAGCTCAAACTCCGGGGCAGCTCTTGTTCCCGCCTCCATCACGGTGCCTTCTGGCACATCTCATGCCACCTTTGCGATAACGACGAGCGCCGTATCGACTGCCCAGTCAGTAACCATCACTGCCACCAACCAGGGCAAATCGTCGACCGCCAACCTAACCGTCAACCCACCGGTGCTGTCGTCGGTATCGACGTCGCAGTTGCAGATCGTCGGTGGCGACTATCCTACGGGCAAAGTTACGCTCGGATCGCCGGCTCCAGTCGGCGGATTGGCCGTGTCTCTGAGTTCCGGAAATCCGAGCGTTGTTGTGCCGTCGTACGTCACGGTTCCGGCTGGGGCAGTCAGCATCACCTTCACCGTCCAGACGCTGGGCGTGGATTCAAACCTGCCGGTTACGATTACGGCGACTTTGGGTTCGACCACGAAGACGTGCGTATTGACCCTACTGCCAGCATGGGTGCTTTCCATAACCCTGAACCCTTCGACGGTTTCGGGCGGTAACACGGTGACGGCCACCGTCAATTTGAACGGCAAGTCGGGTCCGTCGGGGACAGTGGTCGCGCTGTCCAGTTCCAATACCTCGGTGGCGACACTGCCTGGATCGGTGTCGGTATCGTCGGCAACGTCACATGCGACATACACGATCGACACTTCAGCGGTGGGTTCGACACAAACCGTGACCATAACGGCATCGGTAAACGGTGTGCCGGTGACGGCAACCCTCACGGTCACCCCATAAGCGCGGAAACAAAGAGGGTCAGCTGCCAGGTAGGGCGGCTGACCCTCTTTGACGATTGCCTGGGAAGATTAGCGGAAACGCCAGATGATTCCAGTCGAACCATCGGTGATTGCTTTCGCGCTAAAGTCCTTGGCATGGCCGTCGGCAAAGACCACCGGCGAATAGCCATCGTCGTTCCCGCTGCTCATGTACCGGCAGTAAACGGGCTTGATGGCGTCGGCTGGCAGGTTCGACATCTCCTTCACGAGATCTCGGTCGCTCGCCAGAGGCGGGCTCAGCTTGGGCTTTTCGGTGTTCTCGGGACCATTGTAGGGGCTAAATTCGTATCCGCGATAGTTGTTCGCCGTTGGCCCATTTGGGGTTACGGCTAGAAGGCCCACTTCGGCTGTGTTCTCACCGTTACTGAACGACGCGGCGCTCTGGAACGAGAGGCATCCTTTGGTGTCCGTTTGGTTGTCTGGGCAGCCCTGCGATTTGTCGATCGCGGTAGCACTGCTATAGCCGATCGACATAAGGCCTCGGTCTTCCCACGTTTCGGCGAACTGGCCGTCGCTTCCCGGCGCGGAGAAGATGGTCTTGTCCTTTACGAGCCCCTCCAGCGGGATTTGCCACATGCGCCCAGGTGCAGTCTCAGGTAGGCCGTAGTTGGTGGACGGCAGATACTTGTCGTCGTTGTTGTCCAGGTACATCTTCAGTGCGGTGCCGATTTGCTTGCACTGGGCGAGCGCTGACGTCCGCTTCGCACTCTCTTTGGCACGAGCGAAGACCGGGAAAAGAATCGCGGCAAGAACCGCGATGATGGCGATAACCACTAACAATTCGACGATCGTGAATCCGCGTCGATTATTGGTGAAACTTGTCATGTGTTGAACCCCCATTCACACTTAGATGAACTCGATCGCTTCAAGCATAGTTGACCTGGTTTTCCTCAAGGCGAACCACAATCTCCGACAGCCTGGCAATCCCTTGGCCGTATCGAGCCAACGGTTAAAATACGATCAAAGTATAAAGCCTTTAATTTAATCTTGGCTATCATCGAGCCAATGCTCGACCCAATCAACTTCACAACTATGACGGTTGGAATCTCAAAATAGTCGATTGCTGTAGTGCAAACGTCCTTTCTTGCAATGGTCGCTGAATAACCGTCACCGGTTAGGCTGCAAATGGGAGGAAAGCCACGCCATTTGCGGTCGATCTTTGCCTTCCCTCGGTTCCAGGCCAAACATATAGTCGCCCCACCACGGACCAGCGGACCACCATGTAAATCCCAACCATACGTCACGATCGCGCTCCATCGCGTTGAGCATGTCTTCAATTGCTGCCTGGCCATCGGGGGTGTCCCCCGCCGCGAACTCGCCAAGAAACGCCTTGAGTTTGCGTGCCCGGCACCAGTCGACGAAGTCCTTCAGGCGCTCGCTGCCAATCGTTCGGCTAACGACAGACGGTTTGGTTCCGCTCGAATCTGCATCGAGGTACTGGTGAACCTCAATCGCATAGTGCTTGCCAGGATCGACGATACGATCCATGGCTTGTCCGTTGGGAACGCCATAATACTTGGCGTTCCAGGTCCAGGCTCCCGTCCAGGCTACGCCGGGAACGAGGATGAGGTTCTTTGCTCCGGACTGGCGGATCGCGCGGATCGCAGCATTGGCGGAAGTCACCCAGCGATCGGCGGAAACTCCGTAAGGTTCGTTCACAAGCCCGAACCAGACGCGGTCATCTCCCTTGAAAACGGTTGCCAACCGCCGCCAGAAATCGGCGAACACCTCGTCCGACACTTCGGGCGTCCCCACGAGCCGGTCGTAGTATCGAGCGTAGTTGTGCGGATCGATGAGTACGATCAGCTTGCGGGCGGTCGCCAAGTGGACGCAATCCGCGAGTCGGGCGACTTCTGGGGCGACAAGGGGCTTGAGCGGCTCAGGCTGAAGGGTTTCCCAGAGAAACCCGATACGAAACACATTCATTCCTTTGGAGGCGAATGTGTCGAACTCAGCAGCCGAAGGATAGACGAAGTCCTTGAGATATACCGGAGTCTTCCCAACTTTGGGCTTGTAGAATTCGCCACCCGACAAGTTGACTCCGGTGAATGGCAACGCCTGTCCGGCCAAGACGAACGCGGCAGCTAGCGCGATCATGAGTTCAGCATAGCATCCGGAAAGAACACTAATGCATCAACTCTCGGAACTCCCCCAGCCAGGGCTCGTACCGCCGCCAACGTTCAAGCGAGGAAGTGTAAATCGGTTGCCTGACCTGCCAAAAACTCGGCGTTTTGACAGCGCGCAAGTTTTGTTCAGGGTGCATGCATCGCTCGTCCCAATCCAGCCCACAGAATGCGATCAAGGCCCTGGTCGATTTCTCGCGATCCTGGACAATATCCTCATAGCTGACCTCCATATACCGGTCGGCCGGGATGAAGCGGCGCCAGAGCTCGGCGAGTTCCCGGTATTGGCGGTAAGCAAGGACGATGTGCGTCCGATTACAAACGAACGGCGCCACCGTCTGCATCGGCGTCATCCAGATCGAGAGTGCGGTGTCGACCGGGTGGCGGATCGTGTGGATGATCTTCGCGTCGGGGTATACGAGGTGAAGGAGTCCGGCAATCATGCAGTTCGCCGGGTTCTTGTCCACGATAAAGCGCTTGCCGGGGGCAATTGTCTTCAGTGTCCTCACGTATCGCTCGGACAGGTCTCGAGCACGATCCAAGTGGAGCTTGCCTGCCTTCCAATCGGCAAGCACCGGCTCCCACTCTCGCCAGAACGGCTGCTCGCCCGATCCGCCGACCTCGGGGTGGCACGTGAGGATCTGCTCGACGAGCGTCGTTCCCGATCGCATCATTCCCAAGACGAAGATTGGGGTATCGGATGGATGGCGTTCGCCATCCGTTCCCGACGCGTGAACTGATGTGAACGTCCGTATCTTGTCCTTGGTCTCCTGATGGAGTGCGTCCGCGTCGAACGTGTTCGCCAATCCCGCCTGTTCGTATTTCAGTCGATTGGCTAGATCGAATCGGTCGATCGCATCGTGGTAGCTGCCCAGGTTGTCGAACGCCTTTCCTAACGAATAATTCAGGTTGATCTTGGCGTCTATCGAGGCATTTTGGTCGTCTGCGACCGCCTTCATTTGAGCTAAGAGAGGGAGGTCGTCCTCCGAAAATCGCTTGGCCGACACGATTCCCTGAAACGGCTCCCACCGACTGGGAGCCGTTTCGATGGCTCGCCTAAACTCAGAAATCCCTTTGTCGAACTGGCCGGCGGTAAGAAGCGCATATGCATGGCTGACCGTCACCTCAGTCGGATCGCCGCCGAGGTGAAGGGAGCGTTCCCAGTAGGGAGTTGCCT
The DNA here is from genome assembly GCA_031292555.1 of Fimbriimonas sp. Lineage (GTDB taxonomy): Bacteria > Armatimonadota > Fimbriimonadia > Fimbriimonadales > Fimbriimonadaceae > Fimbriimonas. Next base: position 26,219 of record JARLGV010000056.1, on the reverse strand, counting down.
CGTCCATGCGACCTTCCTCAGTCAAGATCCGTGCCAGGAGCCGGTGAGCGCCCAAATGGTCCGGCGACTTGCCGATCGCTCGTCGACAGGCTTTGATCGCGTCTTCGACCTTACCAAGGCCCCGGTCGAATTCAGCGACCTTTAGGAGCCCGTCCGGCTCGGGGGCGATGGACACGGCTGCGCGCCATGACATCTCGGCGTCGGATGGGCGGTTCAAGCGCTCAAGGGCAGCGGCTCTGCCGTAATGTAGCGAGGCATCGGACGGTCGGATCGCTAGACCGCGATCGAACTGCACGAGCGCCTCGTCGTTTCGCCGAAGCTCCAGGAGGCAGCGGCCAAGCAGACTGAATGATTCCTCGTTCTTCGGGTCCGCTCGCGTCGAGCGCTCCGCATAGGGCCGGGCCTCTTCCGCTCGGCCCTGCTCCAATAGCAGGACAGTCATCCAGTTAAGGGCGGGCGGTAGATTCGGTTCGATCGCGAGGATTCGTTGTATCCGTTCCATCGCCGTTTCGGCCCGGCCCATTCGATATGCAACGGTTGCCGAAGCGAGGAGCGTGCGCAGGTCGTTGGGATTCAGAGAAAGCGCTCTCACAAGAAGGCCATCGGCATCCTCAAGGCGACCCTCTTGATTGGCCTTCCAAGCCTCCGCTAGCCACCTTTGAACTCTCGGATCCGGCTGCCTGTTCATTGTCGACCACTTGTACGCCACTAACGTTACCCTCGTGGCAAGCCAGGCCCCCTCACGTGTTCGGCTAAACTGCTGTCCATCTATGTTCCTTCGGCGGTCGCTTGGTGTTGTCTTGGTGGGGCTCGTGGCGGTTGGGTGCGTGCCAAGAATCCCCAGGTTCCTGCCTAGGCGGACGCCGGCGAGCGTCGAACGAGTTCGGTTCTACGACCGCCGAAATGGCGATTCGGTAACCGTGCTAGCCCAAATGAATAACGCATCGGATATCACGGTCGATCTCTCGATGCGTCTGACGCGCACCGGATTTGACGGCAAGCCTCTGACGGGAGTCATCACTGTGCCAGGTCACCCGCCTAAGGGGGTTTCGACGTCCGACAGTTGCGACGTACCAGTTCGTTTGGAACTTACCGGGCTCGGCGTCCATCCGTTGTTGACTTTTCACCCCTCTAGCGATTCCGGCCCATGGAGTTACCATTGGCACTACGACTGGAAGTGGGCCCATATTCTTCACGGGCGGCCGGACGGATACCTGTACTCGCTTCCCTACAAGGGCATTCGCTGCGAGATCGCACAAGGGCCTCATGGAAAGTTCAGCCACGGACCTGGTTCTCAGGACGAAGAGGCGATCGATTTCAGGATGCCGGAGGGGACTACCATCTGTGCGGCTCGTGCCGGTACGGTTGTCGGCGTCAGGATGGATTGTTCGAAGGGTGGTCCGGACGTAAAGCTGAAGCACGATTTCAACTACATCCTGATTCGGCATTCCGATGGAACGTACGGCGAATATGCGCATTGCCGACACAACTCAGCCCTAGTTAGAATTGGCGACGTTGTGCAGGTTGGTCAGCCAATCGGGTTGTCCGGCAATACGGGCTTTTCGAGTGGTCCGCACCTTCACTTTGCCGTGATAAACGCCTTGAGCGGCAAAAGGCAGGTGACGCATCCAGTTACATTCAAAAGGCCGGATGGCAAGCCGTTCAAGCCGATCGAGGGCGAGACTTACTGAACCTTCCCGGGCCGGCGCGTCGGGTACTGGGCGCCCATTGAATCCAGTGAACGCTTGAGGCGGAGCCATAGCCTGCTGGCGGGTTCGGGCATCTTGGCGGCAAGATTGTGGTCCTCACCGGGGTCCTCCTTAATATTGTAAAGTTCGTTGCTGTCGTCTTCGTAGTGATGAACCAGCTTCCAATCACCGTCAATCATCGCGCTGCAAGGCGTGTTGCCCGAACTGTGGTACTGCGGGTAGTGCCAGATGAACGGACGTCGCTGATGGAATGGGCGGCCAAGCATCGCGCCCAAGAGAGATACGCCATCGCGCGCCTTCGCCTTGGATCCGGCCGCTTCGAGTACGGTGGCAGATATGTCCATCGTGATCACGGGCTCATGAATCAAAGATCTGCTTGGGATATGTCCTGGCCAGTAGGCAAACGCCGGTACCCGGACGCCGCCTTCATACGGAAACCCTTTGCCCTCTCTTAGCGGTGCGTTATTGGTGACCGGCAGCAATCCGCCGTTGTCTGATGTGAAGATGAAGAGCGTGTTCGCCATCTTGCCAGACGCTACGAGGTGGTCTATGAAGCGTCCGACGTTCTGGTCCAGGTTCCAGATCAGCGCCGCATACTTGGCGTTGTGGTGGACTTTCGAGGATTTCGAGGGGCCGGTGAACCGCTCGATGTCCTCCGGCTTCGCCTGTATCGGCGTATGAACCGCATATTGCGGGAAGTACAGAAAGAACGGTTCGTTTCCTGGGCGATCCACAAGCTTGATGGCTTCGTCGGTCAGCCGGTCGGTGAGGAACTCGCCCGGCTTGACGTCGTCCGGCATAGGCGTTACGTCCTTTCCGAACGGGGCGAAATAGGAGCCCGGCTGCCCGACGTGGCTGCCGCCGATGTTCACATCGAATCCTTGGTCGGTCGGCAGATAGCCGGCGCCACCCAGATGCCACTTCCCGACGCTATAGGTTCGGTAGCCCTGCTTCTTGAGCAGCTTGGCCAATGTGTTTTCGGAGAGCGATAGGTGGCTTTGGATCTCCGGAGTTACGAGTACGCGGTCGTCGGGACGATCGCCGGGTATCCAGTCGGTGATTCCAAGACGTACCGGGTTCTTGCCGGTCATCAGTCCGGCTCGGGTCGGCGAGCATACGGGATGGGCACTGTAGGCGCGGTCAAATCGAACGCCGGCAGCGGAGATCCGGTCGATATTCGGCGTGCGATAGAGATCGCTGCCCGTGTAACCCAGATCTCGCCAACCGAGATCGTCGATCAGCATCAGAACGATGTTCGGCTTTTGCGGAAGAACGTTCGGAACCGGGCTGAGAATCGGCAACACTGCCTATTATGGGCAGGAGCCGAGGCCCGGATTGACTCAGTTCTGGGGCCCGTCGCCGAACTTGAACGGTTTGCCTTTGAGCGTCTCGAATGTCTTTGCCTGATCGTCGGTCAAGAGGGCCAGTATCTTCTTTCCATACTTCGATCGTATTTCGTTGATCTTCTTGCCAACTGACGGATCCGGCTCTCCGGTAAGAAGTTCCGATGCTTCGGACCCGCCTTTGTCAACCAGTTTGTCGGCTTTCTTCTTCTGCTCGTCCGACAAGCCAAGTTGCTTGGCCACCGTGTCGTCGGCGATCGCCAGGCCGCCGATGTATTGTATCCATAGCTCTTGCAGTCGCTTGGTTTGGTCCTTGTCGAGCACCTTCAGCGCCTCGGCTTCCATGGCTGCGAGGTCTTGACCGCCAGTTAGGCGAAGGCTGATACGGTTGCCATCGACTTCGAGTCCGCCATCGAATGCATCGAGAATCTTCGTCTTTTCGGCATCGGTCAGCTTGATCTCGGTGATCGTTTTGGGTCCAAGTGCGAAGAATATCTTTTTGGTAAGCATCAGGTCGCGGGGAGGAGGGCCCTGCTGGGCAAATGCGACCGAACAGAGGAGGGCAAAGGCGACGACTGCTATGGTTTGTATCTTCATGAGTTGTCCACGACGTTCTCCAATGCTACTGAAACGAGACTGCTGTTTGTGCCCACGGTCGTGGAATTCTTGAGACGAGCAGTGTCGAACTGAAACGCCACAAGGTAGGCGCACTGTGCTCTCCGGAAGTTACGGCGCCCCGCTAGAATCAATATCCGTAATGGTCCCAAATAGCCGCCTCAATTTCACCGAAGCGAACCCTAAGGTCTACACCGACATGCTGGCATTCAGCCGCTCGCTAGGTCGAAGCTCCATCGATCCCAGCCTGCGAGAATTAGTCAATATTCGTGTCTCTCAGATCAACGGTTGTGCCTTTTGTCTTGGGATGCATACGCGCATCGCGCGTGAAAAGGGTGAGTCGGAGCACCGTCTCTACATGTTGAGCGCATGGCGCGACGCGCTTTGCTTTTCTGAGTTGGAGCGCTTGGCCCTCGAGTTGGCGGAGTCGGTCACACGGATTGCGGATGGCGGTGTGTCGGACGATCTGTACGAAAGGGTTCGTCATGTGTTCGATGCCGAGCAATACGTGGATCTCCTCGCGATGGTCAACGTGATCAACTCGTGGAATCGCTTCATGATCGGCATCGGCCAAAAAGAGGCCGACGAATGCGCACCCAAGTAGTTGTAGGCTAGGTAAGCGGCCTCACTTCTGAACATGACCGTCTGCGTATGCAATCGTGTTCTTTGATCCGTAGCGGGGAGGTTTGGGCAGAGTGGCGGTGGAAGCGGTGGCGTTACGCGTCAGGTCGGTGGAGTCGAAGAACGAAATCGTCGTCGCCGGCGTGACAATACTGGTTTGCGGCTGGCCCGCGATCGTCGAGTTGAATGCATATCCGTAGTCGCTTGGGTTCTTCTTCACAACGGCAGGCGAATGGAAATTCGCTTCCGTTTTCACGTAAGGCAACATGCCGTCCTCCCAATTTCCGGCAAGCGGCAGAACGTCATCGTAGTCGTTGGAATACATGAGCATGCCAGCGTCGATCGCCGCCAAGTGAGCCTGTGATTGAGCAAAAGGGGACGAAGCGCCTGGTACCGTCGATTGGTCCTGCACATGGCCGTCCAAATAGGCGATCGTGTTTCGCGTGCCGTAGCGTGCTGGCCTTGGTTCGGTCGAGGTTGGGTCGGTTGCGTTCCGACGCAGGTCGGTAGAGTCGAAGAGAGTCTCGACGGTTGCCGGGTCAGAGAAGGCGGTTGCCGAATGCCCGACGATCGACGCGTTCATGGCATAGCCGTATTGCCCGATGGCGACAGCCGGTGAATGGTACAGCCCCTCGTCTCGTGTATACGGCGCGAGAGCGTCCATCCAAGTGTTCGTTTCGGGGAGTACGTTGTCGTAGTCGTTGGCGTATAGGAGCAGTCCTTTGTCGACGGCGACGAGGTGTTCAACGGATGTTCCATAGGCGCTGCCCTGGATGCCTCCGCCGCCGCATCCGCCCAAGACAACAACCAGAAGAGAAGCGGAGACCAATAGGGCGCCGGTCACGAGCGTTGTTCCAGTTGAGTGGCGATTCCCAGGCTTGGTCGTCTCAGAATGGCGCATAACGCCTATTAGTATAGGTTGCCTTCGTTTGGAAGGCGTTAACGATAGTGGCGAAACCATCCCAGAGTGCTGCTCTGGGATGGCTCCTACTCGATGTCGTCGCTTCGAGCGCCGTCGATGCGTTGGAGCTCGATCGGGTGTTCGCGCTCCATCTCCTCCCGAGTGAGCGTTCCGGTCAGCCAAACCTTGCTCATCGGGAAGTTATCGGGGTTGAAGTGCTCGTTGTAGAGGTGCCACATGATGATGGCGCTGAACGCGAGTGTCGCTTCCCAACCGTGAGCCACCAAGGCAACCGCAACTGCTTGCTCGGGCAGCCGGTCTCCCCAATAGATTGGGAACCAGAGCACGAACCCGCTGAGGACCATAATCGGCACACCCCAATACTCGGCCAGGTAGTCCATCTTCTGACGGAAGTGGAACCGGTCGTTGCGCGGAGTCTCGTTGGATAGGCCGACATAGGCGAGGCTCGTCACGAAGAAGTCCCTGACGTCCTTCAAGTTGGGGAGCATCGTCAGCGAACTTATTCTGAACCCCTGCTTCTTCCATCGCCAGAGTAGATCGAGAATGTGCCAGGTCCACACAAGAATCAGCGTTCCCGCTCCGATTCGATGGATGATTCGTGCACCCTCAAGCCCGCCGATGTACGCCCACGGGCGATGCAGTAGGTCGACTTGAGCGAACCTCAGCGGCAGTCCCGTTGCGATCAGCATGATGAAGCAGATCATGAGGACGACGTGCTGCCATCGATGGACACGATCGAATCTCATGAACTGCTCGCTCGATGCTGAATGCACGCCGTTCTTCTTGCGGGTGGCAAAGTAGATCGCGTAGCCGCTCGCCAAAACCACGAACGAAGCCGAGAAGCAGTAGGTCGCCACAAGGATCTGTCCGAGCGCCGCGAATCCCAACGCTACGACCATCCCTAAGAAGCTCAGGGAGGTGAGCAGGGCAGGAATTCTCCCGCTTCTCGGTGGTGTCTTGGCAAAGACCTTTTTACGAAGATCGAGCGCGACTCCTCCAGTAAGGAAGAGGATCATTCCACCCGTGAGAACGCGGAAGAACAGGTCGACCAATCGTAGCACGGGACCACGCTTCACCATCAGGCGAAGATGGTTGGCGCCAGACATCGCGAAAGTCACATTGGCGCCGGGGTGGCACGAGGGTTTGGAACAGAGTTTGTCTCCGTTCGCCCGATTCGTATGCGACTTTGCATTCTGCGGGGGAAGAACGTCGTGAACACCATGGCAGTCCATGCAGATCGCCGCTTTCAGGTTCCCGAATTTCAATACCGCTTTGCCGTGAAAGCTCTCGTCGTAAGATTCGACCGCATCGGAATCGACTCCGTACCGACCCATGCGCGCCTTCTCTTTGTGGCAGCTGCTGCACAGTAGGGCCTTGTCCGCACGCGATAGTGCTTTGATCGGTCGCACGGCATGGATGTCGCCATCGATATGACACGCTGCGCATGTCGGATGGTCTCCCTTCGCCTTGTCTGGGTGAGAGTGCGACGACAGATGGTATGCGTCATCTTCGTCGGCGTGGCACTTGCCGCAGGACGGCTTGTCGCTCCGCATCGCATCGGTGTGTGGTGCGGCATCGATCGACGTGTGGCAATCTTGGCACTTGAGGTCCTTGTGAGGTGACTTCGCCAGAGCCTTGTCGTTTACCGCCGCGAAGTTCTCTTGCTTGTCTGAGTGGCACTCCATGCAGGCGTCGCTGTTCTGAGGGTCGATCTTGTCCGAGTCGACCGCTTGCGGCTTTGGGTGAGGGCCCTGGCCGGCCAAGGCGATGCAGCCGACCACCAGGACCGAAAGGGCGAGCCCACCGAATGCGGCGACTCGAAGTCTCGATTTTTCGAGGAAGTACGTTAACGCAGACTTTGTCATGCTATCGGGCGCCGCCCTCGACTAGTCCACACCCGGGTTTAGCCCGGCCTTGATCTTCTCGATGTTCTTTTTGCCCGTCTTCGTCGAATCGATATTGTCCAGCTTGTGCAGAATCTCGGCGGTCAGCTTGTGGCTGTGCTCGGCCTTCATCGTGGACTGCATATCTTTGCCATACGGGTTCAGCTTGCCGCCGTGCTTTCCGACATGGCAAACGGAGCAAGAGGCCTTCCCCAAGGGCGAGTTCGCGTCGACGTTATAAGTCTTGACGAACACATTGCTGAAACTGGCGACCGCGTATGCCAATACGGCACAAGCAGCCATCGCGCTAACTGTGATTACACGCTTCATGCGATTCCTCCTGATACTCCCATCCGGGACGAAGGGGGGTAGAACCGTCCAGTCGTCTTAGATCTGGAAAGTCCTACATATTGAGTTTGGAGGGTCATCCATGGAGTCGCATGCAATGGGTTCCGCGTCCCTAGATTTTATGATCGACGTATGTCTATGTGTATTTGGGACATTGAACTGCAAAGTGGCCCTTTGTTGTTATGTAATTTCATCAAGAGCCCGTTACACTGGCTCTGGAGGCAGAATGGTAAGAGAAACCACACTTGGACACTCTGTTGAGTAGCCCTGACAAGAAGCAAATCGCACCGAGAACGCTGGAGTCTTTCCGTCAACTGGTCGCCCACCGTACCGGAAGTTGAGGCAAAGGGAGCTAGCGTCCCCTATACGTCGGTTAATGGGCATATGTTTAGCTACTTCACGCCATCGGGCGATCTGGCGCTACGTCTTCCGACCGACGAGAGGGAGCCGTTCCTGGAAAAGTACGAATCGAAATTGGTCGAGGCATACGGCATCGTCCAGAAGGAGTACGTGACGGTCCCTCAATCGTTGCCGGAGTCGACGGCAGACCTGGCGCTGTACTTCCGGAAGGGATACGAATACACGGCCAATCTTAGGCCGAAGCCTTCGAAGAAGAAGGGTTAAAACTGTCACCCAGTTTTGATCGTGGCGGACGCAGCATTTCCCTCAGCGTCCGCCACGATGGAAACGGACTAAACGGGCTCCAGGTAGGCGGTTTCGCCCAGCAGGGCCTCGTCGAGCCCAGTCTCCTCGACGTCGTCAGCCACGTGGACGGGCGTGAATAAGTTGATCAGCCAGAGCATCCCGTAGGTGAAGCCGAACGCCCAAACTGAGGAAACGACGACTGCGACCAACTGCTTGAAGAAAAAGGTGCTGTTTCCGGCGAGCAATCCGTCGGCGCCCTTTGGATTGAACTCGAGGGACGCGAACACTCCGAGTAGGACGATGCCGAGCAAACCGCCTACGCCGTGGACGCCCCACACGTCCAAGGCGTCATCGAGGTGGAGCTTGTTCTTGAGCGCGACCGCGAAGTAGCAGACCAGTCCCGAGATGATTCCGATGATTACCGCCGACGTCGGCGAAACATAACCGGCCGCCGGGGTGACGGTGGCGAGACCCGCGACTGCTCCGGTAAGGAGCCCTACGAGCTTGGGCTTCTTGGCGTTCATCCAGTCCATCATCATCCACGCGATCGCGGCAAACGAGGCGGCCACGTCGGTGTTGATGAACGCGACGGCTGTGACCGAATCGACGCGAAACTCGCTTCCCGCGTTGAACCCATACCATCCGAACCATAGCAGTCCGGTACCGAGAGCCACCAAAGGAACGCTATGCGGACCCCGATCCAGCACTTTCCGCTTGCCTACAAACAAGACCGATGCGAGGGCCGCCATTCCCGCGATGTTGTGAACGACGATGCCGCCCGCGAAGTCGAGAACTCCCCACTTCTGGAGAATCCCTCCGCCCCATACCATGTGCACGAAGGGGAAGTATACGAACAGCAGCCAACCGGTCAGGAAGAGCATGTACGCCTTAAATGTCACACGGTTTGCGAATGCGCCGGTAATCAGGGCAGGCGTGATGATGGCGAACATCATCTGATAGGCAATGAACACGAAGAGAGGAATCGTGTTGTTCATCGGCGACGGCGTGTTCAGGGTCACGCCCCGAAGGAAAGCTTGATCGAGGTTGCCTACAACCCCGCCCACATCGCCGCTAAAGCAAAGGGAATACCCGAATGCGAACCAGAGGACGGTTGTCCATCCCATGGATACAAAGCTCTGCATCATGATGGCGAGCACGTTTTTGCGCCCAACCAGTCCGCCATAGAAGAAAGCAAGCCCCGGTGTCATTAACATGACCAGGCTGCTGCATAACACCATAAAAGCGGTGTTACCGGTGTCGATCGTCATTGAACCACTCCCGCGTAATCAAGAACCTACCATCTGCGGTAGGTCCGTGAACTTGGACGAGTTCTAGGCGCAGGGTTCCAACGTCTTGCTTGGGTACAAGGCTGAGTGAATCGCGGCAAATCGCTGCGAACGCCGCGTTTGGTTCCGATCTTGTGGCCCTACGCTTATCGCCCTCAACGTAGATACTGAAACGACCTGTCGACGCTTGGGATGAATCGCTACAGAACTCTCGTCTGTTGCTAACCGCGCTCTTACCTCAGGCTGATAGCATGGTGTCGTGAAGTGCGCCATTCACTTGGCTTGGCATCGGGGGTTGTAGGTCCGATGGTCGCCCAGAAGATCGAGATGCGGACGGGAGCGATCATCGCGCTGCTGTCCTTAAGCCACCCTGCTTTAGCGGATGGGTCAACCGCCCCGACGTTGGCCATCGTCGATTTTTGGGCTGGGGCGGCCGCCGCGATCGTCTTTGTGGTGTTTGAGGCTTGGTTCATTGGTGTCGCAACCGGACGGAGTTGGCCAAAGAGCTTGGCCTTGTCCGCACTGAGCAACGTGGCAAGCGCGGTGATCTGTCCCGTGGTGTTCCCTCCCGACTTCTACTGCCCCTTCTTTCCGTTGCAGACGGGATTGAACCCCAACCCACTGCTTTTTGTGTTCGAGCTGCTGCTCGGGTACGGGTTGATATCTGTTTTCATTGAATGCCCCTTCTGGGCGCAACGTCAGACGATCCTGGCCAAGCCGTACGAGCGCCAAGTCTTCGTCCGGTGCCTGATCTCCCACGTCGTTGGCGTTCCCCTATGCCTGGCGATCTTTCTTGTGCCGGCACGGCCCTACCATCACCTTGAGTACTGGGTGTTGCACGCGCGACGAATGCAGCTTTGGGAGCCGGCACTCCTCCAGTTCGACCAGGCGGCCCAAGCCGAAAGGCGCATTCCAATCGTCGAGTCGGTCAACGACATACTGAACTACACGGACCATCCCGATCGGGACAATCAGTGGCTGGGTGAATATATGCCGAACTACTCACGGTTTGCCACCGGCGAGGACCGAAGCTGTCCCATCAGGCTGGACCCAGCTTCGCCAGGGCGGCGTTTCGATAGGGCTGCTGGAGAGATTCCGCTCGTATACGGATCGAATGGGTCCTTTAAGTTTGAGTACCTCTACGGACCGGTTGGCGAAGTAAAAATGCGTCCCGATGAGATATATCGATTGGAGCGCTTGTACTAGGAGCTTTCGTTCCACCGACGGAAACACGTGGACTACGTCGCTCATCCGCAAATTGACCCTAAGGTCTTCATATTCGTGCCGCCGGTCGCTGCGCCCCTCGAACCTTAGGATCCACTGGGGCAAGGCAGTTCGTAGGGTCGGTTGCCAGCCACGCGTCCTCCGCGATGAAAAATGAGTCATGCTTTTTCGGATGCTGTCCGTATTTCTTGGGTTCGCCGTTGCGCTTTCTGGCCGGACCGCTCCGACGGTTACGATTGGGTCTCTGCTGAAGGAGATGGCGGACCGATCCGGCATTGCTCGCCTGCCCGAGGTTCCGTACAAGCAGCTTCAGGCGACCAGCTACGACCGGCTTAAGACCGATCCGAACGACAGCAAAACTTGGTTCGCGAACAAGGACTACGAGCAGTTCATTCGCACGGAGCAGCGTCACGGCAAGACCGAATGGGTGGTGATGGAGCACGAGGGACCGGGTGCGATCACCCGGATCTGGACCCCGCTTCTGTCGGACAAAGACAAGATGCTGGTGCGCTTCTACCTGGACGGATCGGACGAACCGGTCATCGAGGAGCCTTTCAACGATCTGATGCGCGGAAAGCTCGAGTTCAAGCCTCCCTTCGCGTTCATTTCGTGGCCCGAGCCGGGCGTCACGGATGGTGTCGGCAGCGACAGCTATTTCCCAATCCCGTTTGCAAAGAGTTGCAGGGTCACGCTGAGTGAGGTTCCGTTCTACTACGCGTTCAGCTATCGGGCCTATCCGGCGGATACGCACGTTGAGAGCTTCTCGCCGTCGGCGCTGGCCGAGGCGAAATCCACCGTTGAGGCGGTCGGGGCCGATCTGGACAAGCAGCCAGCCGTGACCGGAGGCAAGGACAGCGAGGTCAATCTCGGGCCCGGCCGCGAGTTTGTGGTGCGTGGACCAAAGGGCGCCCATGCCTTGACCGGACTGAAACTGACGTTTGCGAATAAGCCAGACCTCCAGGCGTTGCGGTCGCTCGTTGTATCGATGACATTCGACGGGGAGCCGACGGTCTGGTGTCCGGTCGGCGAGTTCTTCGGATGCGGCGTACACGATCACCCGGTTTGGGATCGCTTCCGTGCTGTTGACGACAAGGGGACGATGGCGTGCGTCTGGCCGATGCCGTACGAGCGAACGGGAGAGATTCGCATTCACAACTATGGCTCTGGTCGGATGCGGCTGCGGGTTGCCGCGCAATTCGGTCCTTGGAACTGGGATTCCCGGTCCATGCACTTTCACGGTAGCTGGCGAAACCAGTATCCGCTAGCCACGCGGCCGATGAGCGATTGGAACTACTTGACCGCCACCGGCTCGGGCATCTATGTGGGTGACACGCTAACGGTCTTCAGTCCGGCCGCCGGCTGGTATGGCGAAGGCGACGAGAAAGTCTATCAAGACGGTGAGGCCTTCCCATCGCACATCGGCACGGGCACTGAAGATTACTACGGGTTTGCCTGGGGCATGGCGGAGCACTACTCCTCCGCTTACGTTGCGATGCCGACGCGCGACCTGAAAGGGCGCGAGAACTGGATGGGATATACGACGACCTCGCGCATTCGTGGCCTGGACGGCATCCTCTTTCATAAATCGCTCCGGTTCGACATGGAAGTGTGGGATTGGGCCGACTGCAAGGTCGGGTATTCCGCTGCGACCTTCTGGTACGCCCGACCGGGCGCCACGTCGAACCGAACTGCGTCTCCGCTAGACGCGGCAGCCGCACTTCCGGAGTGGAGCATCGGGATCAAGGGCGCGATCGAATGCGAGAGCATGAAGGTGCTTTCGAAGTCTGACGAAATTAAGATCTCGACTCAGTCCGGTGCGCTGACCGATGGCAGTTGGAGTAACAACATGCAGCTCTTCCTCGAATCCACCCAACCGGGCGGCAAACTCGCTCTGGCCTTCCCAGTCGCCAAAGCGGGCCGATGCCATGTAATCCTCTACGCGACGAGGAGTTACGACTACGGAATCGTCCGATTCTCAATCAACGGAATGTTCGGTAAGGAGGTAGACCTGTGGAGCGAGAAGCCGGTCCTTTCCGGCCCGATCGATCTCGGCACGTTCGATCTGTCAATGGGAGACAACGTCCTCTCGGCGGCGGTCACGGGGACGAACCCCCGCTCGACCGGGTCGCGTTTCTACTTCGGCTTGGACTGCGTGGTCTTGAAGTAGTTAAGCGCTTAAGGCTCAAGATCCGTAAAAGCCATAAGAATTATTTGCAAATTTTAGCAACATTTATCATTTCCAGTTTCAACGCAATGCAGGATAATGGCCCCTGATCCGGATCGAGGTCCCTTCGCGTCATGTCCCAACATAACTCCTTTCGCATTCTTGTCTTGCCTCGTGTCGCGTTCTTGTCAGTTGCTGGAGCCTTGGCCATTTTGCCCGCCGTGTGTTCTGCCCAAACGAACTTCACCGCGAATTGGACTCATAGTGAACTCACGTTGCCAACGTGCTCATCCTATTCGCATGACGGCGCCAAAGTGGCGTTGGGGAGTTCGGGAGGGCTCGAGATCCTCACCACGGCAACCAATGCGGCATTGAGCCTTCCGACGGCGGCCTCCACCGTCAATGCGGTTACGTTCTCAGCGGACGGAGCGATGATCGCTGACGGCGGGCTCTACAAAACCAGTCAAGGCACCAACATCGGTGTCGTCGAGATCTGGAACGCATCGACCGGCAAACTGGTCACCCGAATCGCCACGTCGGCGACAAGCGCCTTTGGGGTTGCCTTTACCGCAGATGGGAAACTCTTGGCGGTAGGTGGGCAGAATGCCCCGTTTGGAGGAGTTGGAACGGGAGTCCTCGAGCTGTGGAATGTTCAGAGCGCGACGCTGACAAAATGGCTTACGACCGGTGCGACTGCGGTTAACTCCGTGGCGTTCTCGGCCGACGGCAAGCTCCTTTTTGACGGTGGACTGGCGGCCAACCAATCGACCGGGTCGAGCACCGGCGTAGTGGAGTCGTGGAGCGTGGCAGCCGGAACCCTCAGCGGAACGCTGAAGACGGCGGCAACCGACGTCCTGTCGGTCGCCTTATCACCCGACGCCGGATCCCTTGCTGTAGGCGGTGGCGATGCGACCGGCGGAGTTTTGGAGCTATGGAACGTCTCGTTGGCAAGTCTCAGCGCTTCGCTCAAAACAGCGGCGACTCAGACCGTCAGCTCGGTGGCCTACTCGCCCGACGGCAAGACTCTCAGCGATGGCGGAGTCAGTTCAGCAAATAAGGGAGTTTTCGAGCTGTGGACGACCTCCACAAACACGCAGGTCGGTTCGTTGGCGACTGATGCCAACGCGGCAGTAAGGACAACCAGTTTCTCGCCTGACTCCAAGTTCGTGTTTGTCGGCGGGATCGACAACAAGTACGATGGAGTCAAGGAAATCTGGAATGTGGCATCAGCGACGCAGGTCTCGTCCACCGCACTTCCGTCTTTCTACAATACCTTTACTCTGGGCTTCTCGCCCGACGGCAAAACGCTTGTGGCTGGAGGGTACGACGGTTCCACCAAGAGCGCTGGAATCTTGGATCTCTGGAATGAGGCGACGGGGACTCTGGAGGCGAGTTTGACCACGGCTTGCCAGTCGGTCGCGTCGGCAGTGATCTCGCCCGACGGGACGACCTTGGCTGTTGGCGGATATGGCAGCGCCTCCAAGGCTGTGCTGGAGCTGTGGAACGTGTCGGCACGAACTCTGAGGGCCTCCCTCGCCACGCATGCCAACGTGGAAATCAAGACGATGGCATTTTCACCGGATGGCAAGACCTTGGCGGTTGCCGGCCAGTACTCGACTACCGGAGGGCAATATGCGGGAGTGCTCGAGCTTTGGGACGTCGCGACCGGTACAAAGACTAAGACCCTGACAACTTCAGACAACTTCCCCCATTCGGTAGCGTTCTCACCAGACGGAAAAACATTGGCCTTGGGTGGCGGCGGTTTGGAGCTCTTCGGCGCATCGAGCGGCGCGCTAATCTTCACTCTCAACTCAACAGTCCAGATCGCCTCCATCGCCTTCACCTCAGACAGCGCGAACCTTGCTGACGCCGGTCAAACCGATAGCGGAGGAGTGATGGAAGTTTGGAATGTGGCAACGGGCAAGTTGGCCTCCTCGCCAAAGCTAGCGGCAGGAACCACAGCCGTGGCCTCAGTTGCCTTTTCGACCGACGGGAAGGAGATGTTGTTAAGTAGCGACGCCGGCCTGCAGGTCTTTGACGCAAGCGACTTCGCTCTGACCACCACATTCGGCATTGGGAATGTCGGACCCGTTGCTGTCTCCCCTGCCGGTGGATCGATCGCTCTGGGGACCTCGAGTGGAGGGTTCTCCGTAGCTCCGATTCCACCCCTAAATAGCATCTCTGTGTCCGGGCTTTCCCTCAATCCGACGACCGTGACGGGAGGAGGTACATCGACGGGTACGGTGACCATCTCGCAGGCGGCTCCAACCGGCGGTTTTTCAGTCGGCCTGTCTACGAATAGCGCAAGCGTCTCCGTTCCGACGACGGTTACGGTGGCAGCTGGGGCAACGACTGCGATATTTGTCGTCACCACCAGTGGAGTCGATGCGCAAACGAGCGTCAACGTGACGGCAGGAAGCGGAAGCGGCTCGAAGACCTCGGCAATCACGTTAACCCCGGCGCCGTTGAGCGCGATAAACCTGAACCCGAGCGTGATCGCAGGCGGCAGCACTTCAACGGCGACTGTTGTTCTCGATGGGCAGGCCGGTCCGAGCGGTGTCACTGTTTCGGTAAAGAGCAGCAGTGCCTCGGCAACGGTTCATTCATCCATGACCATTGCCGCAGGTCAGAGGTCAGGCACTATCGCCGTCAATACGGTGGGAGTCGACCAGCGAGCAACTGCCACGATCACGGCAAGCCTCTCCGGTGCGTCCCAAGACGCGACCTTGACGATCACTCCTGCCGCGTTGTCGATTGTTAGCCTGAGCCCCGCGACGGTTGCGGGCGGAACGAACTCCACCGGAACTGTGAGCCTCAACGGTAACGCTGGTCCAAAGGGCACCGTCGTTTCGCTAAGCAGCAGTTCAACGACTGCGGTGGTGCCGGCGACCGTGTCGATTGCCAGTGGTCTCAGCCAGGCGACCTTTACCGCGAAGACGGTTGCCGTTTCCGCCCAAAAATCGGTGACGATTACCGCGAAGGACGGAACAGTTGTTGTAACTACGCCTCTCACGGTCACTCCACCCACCTTGGTGTCGGTGTCTCTCAGTCCCACGACGGTTGCGGGAGGGACATCGTCGACGGGAACGATCTCGCTAAGCGGTCCTGCCGCATCTGGCGGAGCGATCGTTAAGCTGTCGAGCAACTCCAAGGCGGCCATTGTTCCTGCGAGCGTAACAATCGCGGCTGGAAAGCTATCGGCAACATTCACGTCGAAGACGATTGCGGTCGGAGCCTCGGCTACCGCAACGGTCAGCGCAAGCTATGGCGGCTCTTCCAAGACCGCTCAACTCACGATCACGGCTCCCGTTCTCGTGTCGGTCACGTTGAGCCCGACATCGGTCAAGGGTGGTTCGTCTAGCACAGGAACCGTCAAGATCGGATCAATCGCGCCGGCTGGAGGCACGGTAGTCGCGCTGTCAAGCAGTGTAGGTGCGGCCACGGTAGTCAAGTCGGTGACGATCCCGAGCGGAAAGACCTCGGTGACTTTCACCGTGAAGACGGCGAAAGTGACCGCGAAGACCTCGGCGACGATCACTGGCTCGCTTGGCACCGTATCCAAGACGGCGGCGCTTACCGTCTCCTAGCAGCATCGTAGGGTCGGGTCGAAGGGTGGGCAACTGCCTTGTGTGCGGCGATGGGATTCGCGTGTCTCGGGAATCCCTCGCAACCCCTGACACAGGAGTGGGAATATGATCTCGCGATCGGCTTGGCTCACCCCACCCGTGACCCTAGATAATTCCACTATTGACTTCTCATAGAGAAACTGCGAAGCTGACAAATGCAAGCGAGGTTTCGTATATGGCACGTCGGCAGGTTTCCCTTTTCGTTGGCGCCCTTGTTCTGACCATCACGTCTCTGGGCGCTGCTACTGCTTCTTTTTCGAGGTCGCTTGCCAACCGAGCGATTGGTCCAACTCAGTTTGTCGATGCCCCACAGGCAGGTGGTCGCCCACATCCGACCGCGCTTCAGGTGAGCGCCTGGCCAAAGTTTCGTCAGAACAGCCTCAACACGGGAATGGGGAAGGTCACCGGCACCAACGGGGTGAAGAAGTGGACCTTTGGGGCAGGGGATTGGATGACCGCGTCCCCGGCAATTGCCGCGGACGGTTCGATTTACGTTGCGTCGCTCGACGGCAACCTCTATGCCCTCGATTCGGACGGATCGAGTCGATGGCGTTTGGCGATAGGCGGCGGCGACATGTCTTCGCCAACCCTTGGATCAGATGGCACGATCTATATAGGTTCCACGAACGGCAACCTATTGGCAGTCAATCCAAACGGGTCGATTGACTGGAGCTTCAAGACGGGCGGACCCATTTTGTCGTCTCCCGCCATCGGGCCGGATGGAGCCCTGTATATTGGGGCAGACGACAACAAGGTCTATGCGGTGAAGCCGAATGGAACCCTGAATTGGAGCTTCACGACGGGCGATTTCGTGGACTCAACACCAGCGATCGGCTCTGATGGAACGATCTACGTAGGGTCCTTCGACGGTTACCTCTATGCGCTCAAGCCAGATGGGACCAAGAAATGGAGCTTCCAGACGAACGACCAGAAGGTCTTCGGCGATCAGCTTCAATCCTCGCCCGCGGTGGGATCGGACGGCACGATCTATGTGGGGTCGATGGACAAGAACGTCTACGCAATTAACCCCGATGGGACCAAGAAATGGAGCTTTGCGACCGGTAACGGCATCTTCACCTCCCCTGCGATCGGCCCCGATGGCACGATCTATGTCGCCTCGACCGATTTCTATCTCTATGCCTTTAGCCAAAGCGGTGGCCTTAAGTGGTCCAGGATGTTCAACTGCTATGAATCGTCCCCGATCGTTGGTTCTGATGGCACGATCTACTTTGGGGCCGGTGGCGACTTCATGTTCCACGCCGTCAATCCAGATGGGTCCTCGAAGTGGATGCTCAATGTCAACAACTATTCTGTCTCGTCCCCGGCGATTGGAGCCGATGGAACGATTTACATAGGGTCGGACGACGATAACCTGTATGCGATCGGCACGTCAGGCACGGTGGCGGCCGTCAGTCTGACGACGAGCCCATCGACGGTCCATAGCGGAGCGCTCGCAGTGGGTACCGTGACTCTCTCAAAGGCGGCCCCCGCCGGGGGCGATACCGTAAGTCTCTCGAGTAGCAACTCCGCCGCGACGGTCCCAGCATTCGTCATCGTGGAGGGAGGGGCTACGACGGCCAAGTTCTCAATCTTGGCGAACAACGTTACAGGTACAACCGCATCAACGATTACGGCACAGTCCGCGTCACAGTCTGCCACGGCCACCTTGACCGTAACAACGCCTGGCCAAGGTTGCTGGCCGCGCTATCACCAGAACAACCTTAACATGAGCGTTGGCGTGGGATCGGCCTCAAACGGATCGCTTCGATGGAAGTTCTCGACTGGCACCGACTTGGGTTCGTCACAAGCGATTGGTTCAGACGGAACCGTCTATGCAACGTCTTCCGACGGCCACGTGTATGCGATCGATCCAAGAGGTACTCAGAAATGGGCGTTCAATACGGGGGGGCAGATTGGAGCGACGCCGACGATCGGATCGGACGGAACGATCTATGTCGGTTCAGGCGACCAATACCTCTATGCTATTCGGCCGGACGGCACACAGAAATGGGGTTACCAAACGGGAGGCTATAATGTTTCGTCAACGGCAACCGGATCGGATGGCACTGTATACCAGGCTTGTACCGACAGCAACGTCTATGCCCTAAGTTCGTCTGGCGCCCTCAAGTGGACTTTCCCCACTGGATCAGCCATTGTTTCCTCACCTGCCATAGGACTGGACGGAACCATATACCTTGGGTCCTACGACTGTAAGTTCTACGCCATAAACCCAGATGGCTCTGCGAAATGGAGCTACCAGACAGGCAACCCCATCATCTCCGATCCGGCGATCGGCTTGGACGGCACTGTCTTTGTTAGTTCGACCGACAATCACCTGTATGCTTTCAGTCCAGAAGGAGGGCTCAAATGGGTCTATTCCATCGGCAGTCGTCAAGGGGCCTCGCCGGCGGTCGATCCCGACGGCACGATTTACATTGGCTCGGATGACGGCAATCTCTACGCGTTGAGCCCGAGTGGGAAGAAGGTTTGGAGCTTCAAAACCGCAGCTGCGATCGACGGCTCACCGGCGATCGGAGCGGACGGGACCCTATACATAGGGTCGCAGGACAAAAACGTCTATGCCCTAAGTAGATATGGAGTCCAATTGTGGGCATTTACGACAGGTCAAGGCGTGGAGTCGTCGCCTGCCATCGGCCTGGATGGAGCGGTCTATATCGGGTCGGATGACGGTTACGTCTATGCGCTGGGGACGGTCAGCGTAGCCCAGGTCACCGGCGTCTCCCTCAGCCCAACTTCGGTTCAGGGCGGGAATGCGTCAACTGGTACTGTCACACTTTCGCAGGCTGCTCCTTCGGGGGGTATGTTGATCGGGCTAACTGCTAGCAGCGCAGATGCGACCGTCCCGGCAACCGTTATCGTGTCGGCAGGGGCCACATCTAGTACGTTTGCGGTGAACTCGGTAGGCGTGGACAGCCAATCCACCGTTGTCATTACCGCCACCGTCGGAAGTTCGTCGAAGACCGCGTCGCTAACGATTAGCCCGGCGGCTCTCGCATCGGTCTCCCTAAACCCAACTTCGGTTGTGGGCGGCAGCAATTCGGTAGGCACGGTATCGCTCAGTGGCCCGTCCGGGCCCAGTGGCTTACTTGTTTCATTGTCGAGCGGGAACGGCTTGGTTACGGTGCCAGGCTCGGTGAAGGTGCTCCCAGGTCAGAGTTCGGCGACGTTCGTGGTTAAGACCAAGTCGGTTGTTATTCAGGCAGTTGCGTCGATTACCGCAGTCAGCGGAGCGGTTACAAAGAGCGCGAACCTAACGGTCACGCCGCCAACTCTAGCCTCGGTTACGCTCAACCCGGCGACGGTCGCCGGCGGGACGGCTTCGGCCGGAACCGTCACGCTAAGCGGGGCGGCAGGTACCGGCGGCGTTCTTGTGAAACTGTCGAGCAGTTCCACGCTAGCGACAACGCCGGCGAGCGTGACGATTTCCGTCGGTAATGCATCGGCCACGTTCGCAGTCAAGACCCTGGCGGTCGCGTCTCAGCAAAACGCGACAATCTCGGCCGCCCTCGGAAGCAACAAGCAGTCGGCGGTTCTCACGATAGCGGCTCCGCAGTTGGTTGCGATGACCGTCAGCCCCACGAGTTTGACTGGGGGCACAACTGCTACCGGGACACTGACTCTGAGTGGGGTGGCCGGCAAGGGCGGGATTCTGGTGAAACTGTCAAGCAACACCAAGTCTGCAACGCCACCCTCATCCGTCACGGTTCCGGCCGGTAAGAGCTCCGTGACGTTCTCGATCAAGACGTTGCCGGTCGCCACTCAGACGGCGTCGATGCTTATAGCCAAGCTGGGTTCTGTCTCAAAGACGACAACACTTACCGTAAACGCGCCCCAGCTCAAGTCACTCTCGATGAATCCAACATCGATAAAAGGAGGTAAGTCGAGCACCGGGACGGTTACGATCGCGTCGATCGCTCCCACTGGCGGCTTGGTGATCTCACTGTCGAGCAGTTCCTCGTCGGCCCCCGTTCCGGGAACTTTGACGATAGCGGCGGGAAAGACCTCTTCGTCATTCGCAGTCAAGTCAGTTTCTGTAGGTTCGCAGACAACTGCAACCATAACGGCAACGTCGGGAACCAGTTCAAAGACGGTGACCCTTACCATTACCTAAACGGTTGATTACCCTGCGCCACGACTGATTCAGTGGGGCTGAAGCGTCAATTCCGATCAAAGGTCGGCGATTCGTCACCAGATCTTCTGACGAATAGGATTGGAGCGATTGGACAGTTTGGAAGGCGCCCTGGATTACAGTGAGTTAGGTTCAAGGCATGTCATACTCGGCCAAAGGGCCGATCGCTGAGGTTCGGCTTTCGGAGGGTTTGGATGATTTCACTCGTAGCGGCTGGATTGGTATCTGCGATGATGCAGGGGCAGGATGCGAAGTTTTTGGTGCGGGACGGCGAGCCCAAGTGTGTGATCGAACTTGCGGCAAGTGCCTCGCCCTCCATGCGGCACGGCGCCGACGAACTCCAGAAGTACATCGGCGAGATCTCAGGTGCGAAACTGCCGATCGAAGGGCTCGACAGCACTCAGACGGCAATCCGGCTGGAGGCCGACCCCCGGATGAAATCCGAGGACTATCGCATCTCCACGACGGTGAACGGGCTTGTGATTAAGGGCGGAGCGCTTCGAGGCGTCATGTACGGCTGTTACGCGTATCTCGAAGACGTACTCGGCGTGCGCTGGTACACCCGGACGATCACGAAGATTCCTCACCGGCAGTCGATTCCGTTGACCAAGCTCGACATGAAGGGCAGCCCCGCTTTCGAGTACCGCGAGCCCTTCTTCACCGAAGCGTTCGATCGCGATTGGGCGGTTCGGAACCGAACGAACGGGAACAGCCAACAACTCGATAAGAGCGTGGGCGGCAAAGTCTCCTACGGCCCGTTCGTGCATACGTTCAGCGACATCGCTCCGGCCGAGAAGTACTTCGACGCGCATCCCGAGTATTTCTCCATGGTCGACGGAAAGCGAGTGAAGGGATACCACCAGCTATGCCTTTCTAACCCCGAGGTTCTCAAGCTTGCGATCGCCCGGGTTGAGGACTGGATCAAGCAGTATCCCGACGCAACGATCTTCTCGGTGTCTCAGAACGACACGTACTATAACTGCCAATGTCCGGAGTGCAAGGCGATCGAAAAGGCGGAGGGCGCGCCATCCGGCCCTCTGATCCGGTTCGTCAACAAGGTCGCCGAGGCGATCGGCAAGAAGCATCCCCACGTGCTGATCGATACGCTTGCCTACCAGTGGTCGGAGAAGCCTCCGCTCAAGGTTCGGCCGAGGGCAAACGTTCGCATCCGCATCGCCCCGATCGGCGCCTGCTTCAGCCACCCGCTCGATGGCTGCACCGAGAACGCGACTCCGTACAAAAACCTTCTCGATTGGTCGAAGGTAACCAAGAACATCTACATCTGGCACTACACGACCAACTTCGCGAACTACCTGGATCCGCTGCCCAACCTTGACGAGATTGCGGGGGATACCGCGCTGTTCAAGAAGAATGGCGTCGTCGGGTTCTTTGACGAGGGAGACTATTCCGGCGGCGGCGAGATGGCAGAGTTGAAGTCATACCTGCTCGCCAAGCTGATGTGGGACCCGTTCCAGCCGGCTAGGCCGATCATCGAGGATTTCGTGAACGGCGTCTACGGCTCAGGTGCGCCGTACATCCTTAAGTGGCTCGACCTGACCCATGCGGCGGGCCGGGCGATGAAGGCCCATGCGCGCATCTACGACCCGCCGACCGCGCTGTACTTGAGCGACGAAGTTTTGCAGGAAGGCGACCGGCTGTTCGATCAGGCGGAGGAAGCGACGCAAGGCAGCGTGACCAACTTGGAGGCGGTGCAGCAGGCTCGGCTATCCCTCGAGTATGTACATCTCATGCGCACGGATCCGAAGAGTGTCGGATATTCCGCTCTCGCCAAGACGGTCGGCGACAAGTGCAAGAAGTTCAAGGTCGGAGGCGTCCGGGAGGGCGAGCCGATCGAAGCCTTCCTCAAGCGGATCGGGCAAGGCTAACCGCTGGGTGAGCAAACCTATGGCACGCAAGGGCGCAAAGAGGAGCGTTAGTCAGTCTTTGTGAGCGTTGTCTTCTCGGGCGTGTCGGTTGTGGTCATCGTACTACCGCCGGGGTTGATCGTGTAGTGGACGGGGCGGATGGCATTCTTCAGTTTGGCGATGAACTCCGGGGGGACGATCCCTGGTCCCTTGCGCTTTTCGTCGTTGACCATTTGCATGACGGCTTGTTCTGCCGGCTGATCGTGAATCGTGAGCAACCGAAGAGTTACCGTTTTTCCATCGGTCGACCATGCGCCGGTGCCGGAGATCGTCTTC
Organism: Fimbriimonas sp.; assembly: GCA_031292555.1. Lineage (GTDB taxonomy): Bacteria > Armatimonadota > Fimbriimonadia > Fimbriimonadales > Fimbriimonadaceae > Fimbriimonas. The sequence goes on along the minus strand of JARLGV010000056.1, from coordinate 3,482 downwards.
GATTCCTGTGCAAACGTCTTGTCGCCGTTCAGGGTGATCGCCGCGCCATGGCCGTCGTTCCAGTGACCGGCGATCGATCCGCCGTACTTCTTGCAGCCTCCGACGATGACGACGGCACACATTGCCATAGACATCCACTTGAACGACCGGACGAAACAAAGACGGGTGCTCATATCAGAACCAGAAGAGAATAGCCGCATATTCGACGGGCGGGTTCTGGAAATGTTTGATTGCGTGGCATTCTTAGCAAATGCGTCGCAGGATACGCCACATCGTCGATTCGGGTGCTTTGAAAGCCACACTTACTGGGATTCTCGGATTGGTACTTTCCGCCCCTATGCTCGCGTTAGCCAATTCGTATAGCGAACGAGTCAAAGTTTTTATCCTTGCCGGGCAGTCCAACATGGAGGGTCAGGCCGTCGTCGACCTTGACGGGCCGGACTACAACAATGGCAAGGGCACGCTCAAGGCGTTGCTTTCCGACCCGGCGAAGGCGGGGATGATGAGTCACTTGCAGGACGCCAACGGTAGGTGGGCGGTTCGGGATAACGTCTGGGTCAGCTACCAGCGCGAGGATCAACCGCTTTTGGCGGGCCGATTGGGACTGGGGTTCTCGGTCTATGGGGACTCCCATCACTTCGGACCGGAACTCCCGTTCGGGCATGTCGTCGGCGAGGCGATCGACGGACCGGTTCTCTTAATCAAGACGGCGTGGGGAGGCAAGAGCCTTATCAAAGACTTCCGGCCGCCGTCATCGGGTGGAGAGACCGGCAAATACTACAAGCTGATGATCCTTCAAATTCGTCAAGCGCTTGCGGGGCTTGGCAAGACCTTTCCCGAGTTGAAGGGACGGCGATACGACCTGGACGGCTTCGTCTGGTGGCAAGGCTGGAACGACGGCATCGACCCAAAGCACGCGGTTCCCGAGTACGAACAGAACCTGGTGAACCTTATTCAGGATGTGAGGCGAGACCTCCATGCACCGCGCCTACCCATTGTGGTTGGCGAGCTGACCGGCCCCTGGGTGAAGGCGACCGGCGCATGGGACCTGCTTCGAACCGCCCAGAGAAGAGCGTCGGAAAGGCCCGAGTTCAAGGGAAACGTCGTGTTCGTTCCGACCCACGATTTCGTCCGCAAGGCGGAAGACTCACCGAACGTGACCCATGGGCATCACGAGTTCGGAAATGCCGAGACCTACTTTTTGGTCGGCGATGCGCTAGGTAAGGCAGCGCTGAAGCTCAACGGCTACCGCCTTCCCGAGAAGATTCGGGATTACGGTCTCAAGCCGTATGTCCGCCTCTCGAAAGCACTGCCCCATCGCGAAGCTAAGTCTTGGAAGTTGGTGTGCGAGATCCCCGTCAACTGCCAGTTCCAACCGTGGATCGAAGTCGATTCGCCTTCGGCTGCCGAGATCAAGTTGAACTCGAGCAACCCTCTCGTGCAGTACCTGACGCCGACGGAGGACTGTCCGATCGAGACAGGCATCCATACCTATGAGGCCAAACGGTGGGTCAGCGGCGAAGGGGCGATCTACACGATCCCCGCCGGCCTCACGGTGCGACGAGTCCTTTACCGGCAAACCGGATACGACACGTCGATCATGGGCTCGTTCGAATGCAACGACGACGACTTCAATATCCTGTGGCGCAAGGCGGCTCGGACCGCCTATCTGTGTATGAGGGACCACTTCTACGATTGCCCCGATCGTGAGCGAGTCGGGTTCTGGGGAGATGGCACGCCCGAGTTGGACCAGTGCTTCTATATCTTCGACCGGAACTCCCACCGGCTCTGCCAGGACCTTGTGCTACGCAAACTGGAGCCGGCGTTCTATCCCGGTCAGCACTTGGAGTTCCTCGGGGAATACGGTCTCTGGTTCTACTATCTGCAGACAGGCGATTACGCCTCTGTCGCTGCCGTATACGACCAAACGAAGACGTTCCTGCTGCAAACCTATCAGTTCGGAGACGCCAGGACTTGGTTCGATTGGGGGGACGACAGCAAGGACACGAGCGTCATCGAGACCTGTTTCGCCTATATCGACTTGGGGACGCTGAGGAAACTCGCCGCCTTGACCGGTCACAATGCGGATATCCCGGTTATCGAAGCTCGCCGGGACTCGATCAGGAAAGCGTTCGACGCGCGTTTCTGGAAAGGGAAGTACTACCAGTCAACCGACGTGCAGACTCCGGACGACCGCGCCAATGCGATGGCCGTGAATGCCGGCTTGGCCGATTCCTCGAAGTGGGAATCGATTTGCGACAACGTGTTGGCGACGACGAAGAAGTCGAGTTGCTTCTTCGACCGGTGGGTCTTCGAGGCGCTATGCAAGATGGGCAAGCCGGACAAAGCGTTGCTGCGCATGTCGACTCGGTACAAGACGATGATCGACTGCAGCTTTACGACCCTCTGGGAACACTACGATCGCTGGTGGGCATCGTGGCTCAACGCGTTCGACGAAGGGTCGTCGCTGAACCACGGATGGAATCCGCCTGCCCTGCTTCTCTCCAAGCAGATCGCCGGCGTGCGCCCCGTCGAGGCGGGATGGACGACGTATGAGGTCTTGCCCCAGGAGGCTTTTCTCACTTCGATCAAGGTGACGGTGCCGTCGGTCAAGGGACTCGTTCGGATGACGATGCACAAAGATGCTCATCGATACGAGTTGAGCGTGGTATCCCCATCCGGCACTCATGCCATTGTAGGAATTCCCAAGTGTTCATTCACCAACATCGAGTCGATCGAAGCCAACGGACAGGTGGTTTGGAGCGACGGTTACCGGGAAGGCTGTGCCGGCCTGGATTGGGTTGGTGACGAAGATGGCTACCTCAAGTTCAAGGTGATGCCCGGCACATGGCGATTTATAGCGACCGGCGTCTTGCCGATCGCGTCTCCCAAGCCGATTCATCCTCGCGTCGTTTCTCAAACTGCGCTCGACAAGCACGGCTGGACGGCAAGCGCTTCGGTGCCGGACGGCACGTTCCCGTTCAGCGGGGCCAAGATCCCAATCGACGTCTCAGCGGAGAACGCGATCGACGGTGACGCGTGGACCGGTTGGCGAGACATGACGTCGTTGCAGCATCCGGGCCAGTGGTTCCAGGTCGACATGAAGGTTCCGCAGACGTTCAACCGGATCGTGCTGGACAACACCTGGGCACTCTGGGACTCGCCCAATCGCTACTCGATATCCGTATCGGATGACGGACAGCACTGGAGTGAGCCGGTAGCCATCGGCTACGGTCAGTTGGGCATCACAACGATTTCCTTTCCCGCCCAACACGCTCGTTGGTTCCGAATCACCCAAACCCGGTCCGATCCCACGTACCACTGGTCGATCTACGAGTTGAACGTCTATAGCAGCCGGTGACGGTGATTCAGCCCTAAAGGGTCGACGTCCCAGAGCCCAGTGGCGTCAGCCCTGGTGGGCGTTCAGCCCCAACGGGGCGACGTCCCAAAGCCCAGGGCGTCAGCCCTGGGAGGCGTTCAGC
>JARLGV010000055.1 GCA_031292555.1 Fimbriimonas sp. | reverse complement strand
CCGGTTGGTCTTTGTCATCATCTTCGAACTCTTCTGGCCGGGCTAGGGCGCTCCTGGGCTAGGAACCTGCCGTCGCGATTCCGGTTCGCAGAAGAATACCGCTTCACCGACGGTAATCAGGCCCATTTGCCGGAATGCCCAAAACATGCAGGCACCAAACAAAAAACTCGGAGCGAACCTGATGGATCGCTCCGAGTTCCTGGCCCAAGTGTTAGGTGGGCCAATCGTGTCGTTACTACTGGCTGAGCAAGAACTGCACAGTCGTTACGCCGGTGGACGGAACGTTGTCCGACGAGTCCTGCAGAGGATCGTTGAACCTGGCCGAGCCGTTCACCAGAATCTTGGTCTGGGTCTTGGTAATACCTGGCCAAGTGATCTTGAGCTGACCGGAGCCAGTCGCGAAGTCAGGAGTTGGGAACGTAACATCTACGTGGTTGCCCGCAGCCGTCGTACCGTTGTTGGCCGGCAATTTCGCGGAAATTGCGGTCGGAAGTGAGATCGTTCCATCGGCATTCACGATAAGCCCGTAAATGAACTGCTGGAGCGTCAACTGGGTCGGAGCGAACGCAGTTCCACCGACGATCGCGAACGGACCGACTGCCTGTAGCCAGCACTTCGTGCCACCGGCGAGAACCAAGTTCTTGTCGAGCGACGTATCTGCATTAACGTTGATGCCCGTCCAAGCCCAAGTAGCACCGTTGTCGTAGCTGATATTCAGCGGGTGAGTCGAAGCAGTTGTGCGAGCATTGAACCCGGCGAACTGCACGTTACCCAAGAACGGAGTTGTCTTCGGCACGACGCCGACGACGGTCGTAGTCGTGATGTCAGGCTGTCCCGGGGGGACGATTCCAGAATCCGAGCCGCTCGGGGTCGTGACCTGTACCTGCTGCCAAGTCCCACTAGCCGGAGCTGCAGTTGACGTTCCGGTCGAAGTCGTAACTCCACCCGTGGTCACGACAGTTCCGGTCTGGCCGGCAGTCGACGCACTAGAACCGCCGCAACCGACTAGCACACCGCTGACCAGCGCGGCGGCCGAAATTAAACCAAAAATACTTAGCCTTTTAGAAACCATTGATCCTCCCATCTCAGCACACTACCGTCAAACGGATCGTGACGCAATATACAACATTTCATTTCGAATGCGACGAAGCACTCTCCAAGCCTTGACTATTTCTCTATCTCCATAGACATCTTCGGCTCAAGTGAAAAGCCTACACCATTTTCCCGCAATAATTGAACCTTCGCGGACATTTAGTCCCAAAAGTTTCATCGCGACTGAACGGATACACCCAGGCCTCCACTCCGAGTCTCCGGGGAGCCTTGCTTGCACTCACTCGTATTATAGAGCAATTGGCAAGGCATACCGGGCAGTAATTTACGCGTTCCAGATTCCAAAGCCCGACATTTAACATGGGCTCTGACGTCCGATACTTGTTCTCGAACCTATTTGGGAAGCGGCAGCCCGAATGCCTGGAGGTAGCCTCGAAGCTTGGCAATTCGGTTCACTGCTCCCAATTCGACCGAGAATGGGCGGCCCCGGGTGTCGATGATAATTCCGACTGTTCCGCCTTCCAACTTGGCGGCTCGCACTTTGCCCTTTCCCGCCCCGACATCGAAGTTCTTGCCCGGAGTGATCTCGACGTTCTTGAACTCACCCGTTGCGCATGGGATCACAAGGATTTCGCCGAATGGGACGCTTGTGTTGATGCCGTCGCCGGACACCGTTACGCAAGGCTCCCCCTCTTTTCCGATGCCAACCGGCGAAATGCAGTGTCCACACTTCACGATACAGTCCCGCTCAAAAACCTCTTTTGCCGCTTCGTAGTGATGCTCGCTCAAGACCCCAAGGTGAGGCATCATGAAGATGCTGTCGACGGTGAGCATAGTGACGCCTTCCGGCTGATACGCGTCCATCATCATCAACGCAGATTGGGCCCGATTGGGAGCGTGGGAAAGGACGCCTCCCGAACCGATGATCATGTCCAATTCCATCATCCGTACGAGCGACTCTCCGGATTGATCTTGGTTGAATATCTGTCCGACGTCGCGCTGCTGCGCGTTGCCGACAAGATTTCGAGCGAGACTTTTATGGTGAAGAAACGCCAACCTCAGCGCTTCGCGCGCAACTGCGTGCTCGATAAGAAGGTCCTCGTAAGTTTGAGGAATCGTGGTGGGACGGATCATCTTGTTTCGAAGGCGGTTGCGGACTTCGGCAGGATCGATCTCAAGGGGAATCCAGCGAGCGATGTTGTCGACGCTGGCCTCTTTAAGCACGTTGCAGATGGAATAGCTCATGCCAAGATTGGCGGAAACCGTACGGTTATAGATGCGTTCCCCGGTCGGCGTCAGGAAGACGGAGAACACGTCGGTCGTGGCGCCACCGATATCGACTCCCAACACGTTGATCTTTTCGTTCTCGGCATATTCCTTGAGCAGTTTTCCGACCGCATTAGGCGTCGCCATTACTTCTTCGCTGGTCCACTGCAGAAGCTTGCTGTAGCCCGGCGCCTGCTGCATGACATGTTCGAGGAACATCTCGTGGATCTCTTCGCGAGCAGGACCGAGGTTTTCTTTGTCCAGAGTCGGTCGAAGGTTCTCCACGATCTGCAAGGCGATTCCCTCGCCCAGTACTTTGCGTACTTCTTCGCGAGCATCCTTGTTTCCGGCGTAGATGATCGGGAGTTTCATGTCTCCGAATCGCGGCTTTGGATCGGCGCGACGAACCACCTCGGCCATCTCGATCAGGTGAGACTTCGTGCCTCCGTCGGTGCCTCCCGACATTAGGATAATGTCCGGCCGCAATTGGCGAAGGCGCTCGACCTTCTGGTAATCCTTGCGTCCGTCGTCAACCGCGAGAGTGTCCATTAGAATCGCGCCCGCGCCCAAGGCCGCTCGTTCAGCCGATTCGGCCGACATCGCTTTTACAACGCCGGCAACCATCATCTGAAGGCCGCCTCCAGCGGACGACGTGCTGACGTATAGGTCTGAAGCGTCGAGTGAACCCGTAACGCCCGCGGAATCACGCTTCCCTAACTTCAACTGTCGCCAGACGATTCCGTCTTTGAGCAGGTTGCGGCGCCCAACTTCGAAGCCCTCCGGCACCTTCGATTCAGAGATTTCTTCAAGTTCGGTGATGGAGTTGACGACCCCTAACGTGACATCTTCAAAAGGGCGCTCGACAGTTGTGGGGGCTTCTCCTCGGGCAACAAGTCGATATTCCCCGGTTTGATCGCTTTTTTCGATAAGGATGGCTTTTGTTGTGGTCGACCCACAGTCTGTGGCTACGATTCGGCGGATGTCGCTGGACATATCGTTGAATTATAGCGAAGCCGGACTCGGTTTCTTGACAGGTTCACGGTCATCCTGCTTCTGCCCCACAATTTGTGCTTGCCTCTGAGTTATAATTTGCACGGCATCCCCTCAGAATGAACTGAGCGGACGGAGGGTCTTTTTGGCAGGAGTCGCATTTAAGGGCATCACCAAGGTCTTCGGTAAAGACGTTAAGGCAGTCAATAATCTTAACCTCGACATCAAGGACAAAGAGTTCATGGTTTTAGTCGGACCGTCGGGGTGCGGAAAGACGACTGCCCTGCGAATGGTTGCCGGTTTGGAGGAATCGACAGAAGGGGACATCATGATCGGCGATGTCCGCGTGAACGACGTTCCCCCCAAGGACAGGGACATCGCGATGGTGTTCCAGAACTATGCGCTCTATCCGCATATGAACGTCTATGACAATATCGCGTTCGGTCTACGGCTTCGCGAACTTAAGGGTTTCTTCTGGCAGGTAAGCCATGCTGGCGAGGCCAAGAAGATCAAGCAGGACATCGACAATCGTGTCCGCGAGGTTGCGAAGATGCTGGATATCGACCAGTATCTGCACCGCCGTCCGAAGGAGCTTTCGGGTGGTCAGAGGCAGCGCGTCGCGTTGGCCCGTGCGATCGTTCGCAAGCCCAAAGTCTTCTTAATGGACGAGCCGCTTTCCAACTTGGACGCCAAGCTTCGCGTCCAGACTCGCGCCGAGTTGATCCGGCTTCACCGGCAGTTAGGCATCACCACAATCTATGTGACGCACGACCAGGTTGAGGCGATGACGATGGGCCAGCGAATGGCGATCATGCGTGACGGCCTCCTTCAGCAGTGCGACGAGCCAGAGAAGGTATATGCCTATCCGGCGAACAAGTTCGTTGCTAGCTTCATCGGCTCGCCTCCTATGAACTTCATCGACGCCAAGATCGTTCAATCGGGCACCGGCGTCTATGTCGATTGTGACGAGTTCAAGCTACCAATACCTGCGAGCCATCCGGCAGCGGGGATGATCGGCAAGAGGGTGACGTTGGGAATTCGCCCGGAGGAGATCTTCGACGCGAACTTGCCTTCGAACGTGACACCGACTGACGACAATACGATCACGGCGAAAGTCGACGTTCTTGAGCCGCTCGGTCATGAATATGTGGCCTACTTGAGCATCGGCAAGCTCAGCATTATCGCCACGATCGACAATGAGACGCGAGTAAAAGAGGCCCAGGTCTCCAAGTTTGCGATCAATCTCGACCGCGTTCACCTGTTCGACGTCGAGACCGAAAACGCCATCCGCTAAGCGCGGGTCGGACCCTGCCAAGCGACGCGGAGAGCCGGGGCTGCCTCAACAACTGAGGCAGCCCCGACTTGCGTCAGATCCCCGCTCCCAGTAGCGGACAGATGACCCTTACGCGTGGCCGGCAGAGTTCGTATACTGGTGCCGTCTCAGGGAAAAGAAAGGTGAACGTATGACCGTCGCACTTCTTGTTGCGGTGATCGCAGGATCGCAACTCATGAGTAAAGCCGAGTATTTGAGCGATATTCCCGACCGGCTGGTCCACGTAGAGCAGGGCTGGGGCGAACTTGGATTCGACGTGTGCGCACATGCTCCGGGACAGATGCCTCTGAAGCTCCAGATCGGGTCCAAGGTCTTTACGAAAGGTCTTGGCAACCACGCTCCAGGGCGAATCGTTGTCGATCTGGAGGGGCGATACACGGGATTCGACGCCGAAGTCGGTGTCGAGAAGCAGGATTCGACCGAAGGGTCGGTCGTGTTCTCGGTCCTTGTTGACGGAAAGAAGCGATTCGATAGCGGAGTCATGCGCCAAACATCGGACCCAAAGCCGGTTCATGTGCCTCTGTTCGGCGCTCAGGAGCTGGAACTCGTTGCCGGCGACGCCGGCGACGGCATCATTTGTGACTGCGCCAATTGGCTGGATGCCAGGCTGACCCTATCGTCCAAAGCCGTTCCGACGCGTCGGTCGCCGTTCGATGTCGCTCCCTTTGGACAAGTTACGACCTGGAATCCTCAACGAAAGAAGGGAACCGAGGCGTCCCGTATTGGCGAGTTTCCTGCCGACGAGGTGTTTCTGGATCACCCGATGACGCAGCTGAAGGGAGGTGGTTATCGTCTGCCCTCAAATGGCTGTATTGGGTTGCTATGGCTTGAACGGAGAAAGCCGAAGTCGCTCCAGCTCGCCTTCGAAGGCGCGTCGCCAGATCTCGCAGGCATTCATGTGGAGGCTTGGGCGGGTACCGCGCCTTTCCAAGGAGACTGGAAACCCTTGCCAGGCCATCTGGTTGCTGGGAAACGAACGCTGACGTATGCGGTCGAAGCAGGAGTCGGACCAGATTTCCTCGATGGGTTTAGAAAGGTGCGATGGATCCTCGTTCCACGGTCGAAAACGCCTATCCGCGTTACGAAGCTTGGCGCGACGGTCGATTGTCGCACGAAGAATGTCTCGGTCGTACTTGAAGCGAGGGCCAATACCCATGGCCTGACGACCGTGAGGCCGTTCTCATGTTCGCTGAATGGTGGCGAGTCGGTCGAGTGGTCGATGGACCGAGTTACTCGCATCGATGTCTCCTATCCCGCGGGACCCGGCCTGACGGACGGGCCTGGGCAGCCTGCCCTACGTCTAGCCATGCCTAATGGAGGAACCACGATTCGGCTAGCCGATATCCTTCGTGGCGAGGGCGTCTATCTACGCGACGTTGGAGTCTTGGTTCACTCGCTAAAATCGGGGAAGACGATCCTCGAGGTTGAGAAGTCAGTCGAGCAAAAGAGAACCGTATTGGAACGAGTTCGACAGATGCCGGACCAGACCCTGAAGCGAGCGATGGATCGTACGTACCGAGAAGTCCACTTTGGTAGTCCGACGCTTCTCTCACTTGGTGAAAACAACTGGAAGTGGCTTGTCGGCTCGGACGGTTCGGTTGTCTGGCTCCCGGCACCGGAGCCACCGGAGGTGCAGTTGCCCTTCGAGAACCGGCGTTGCTCGATGGCCGTTCGCTACAACGGAATGATTCTCAATCCTGCCAAGCGTCTCAATCTTCCGGCGAAGATGGAGCGGTGGATGCCAGTCCGCGAACTCGTAGGGGACCGTGGGCTGAAGCTCACGACGTTCGTTGCGCCGGCGAAAGAGAACAAGAGCGTATTCCTGGCTGAGATTGAGGCCCCGGACAGCTTGGACGGCAACCTCGACCTATCTTTCCTTAGCGACCGAAATCGAAACGCCGAAGCGAAGGTTGTTCTCGATGGAGGACTTGCGTGGGTGATCGATGGAGATCGGCTGCTTGCACGCATCGACCTGTCGGATGCCGGAAGTTCGCCGGTGATCGATCAGGGACGGACTAGCATCAAGCTGAAGGCAGGTGGCCATGTAAGGGTTCTCATTCCCGGTTGGGTAGCGAACGTAGGCGATTCTGCATTCGCAGACACTGACTCGAAGGGGCTAGCCACCGGATTTGTGGCGTATTGGAGGCACTGGGACAGTCAGGGTATGCAGTTCTCTATCCCAGACCCGTTCCTGAGCGACTTGATTCGTTCCTCCATGGTCCGTTGCCAAGTCGATGCCCGAGCCCAAGGCAACCGGATCGCGCCGTGGATTGCCGAGATCCACTACGGTCCGCTTGAGAGCGAGGCTAACACGATCATCCGCGGAATGGGGCTCATGGGGAAGCAGGAGTTCGTCGAGCGGTCCCTCGATTACTTCATTCATCTGTATAACCCGGCGGGATACCTGACGACCGGCTATACCGTCGTCGGAACTGGGTGGCACTTGTGGACCCTGGGCGAGGCGTTTGCTCTCTTCCGAGACGAAACTTGGCTTAAGGGCCATGCCGATGAAGTCGCTCGGGTCTGCCGGTGGGTGATGGCCCAACGACGCAAGACGATGAAGCTGGATGCATCCGGAAACCGCCCGCCGCAGTATGGACTGATGACTCCCGGAGTGATTGCAGATTGGAACGCCTATCAGTACTACTTCTACAGTAATGGCACCTACTGCGCAGGTCTG
>JARLGV010000002.1 GCA_031292555.1 Fimbriimonas sp. | reverse complement strand
TGCCGACGAGCGCACCCGCCGGATTCCGGTCGTGGTCCTCACTTCATCGGAAGACGAAGGGCAAGTGGAAGAGAGCTACGCGCTGGGAGTCAACTCCTTCGTTCAGAAGCCAACTGACCCGTCGGAGTACACGGAGATGGTGCTGCAGGTGGCGATGTATTGGCTTCTCCTCAACCGCACTACTCCCGAACGCATGTTGGCCTAGGCCACGCGCCAGGTGGGGAAGAGTGGCTGAATGGGCCGGGCGTTTTGTCCGGCCCATTTTGGTATCTGAACCTAAATCGATTGCGCGCCTGGTGTATTTGCTGGTTGCTTGCAAACTATGCCCGTCGAGAGTAGTTTCACGCTTGTTAGGGCTTAGGGCTTGACATTTAGGACCGACCCTGCCATACTTTTATTCGTTCGCGGGTGTAGCTCAGTGGTTAGAGCGCCGGCCTGTCACGCCGGAGGCCGCGGGTTCAAGTCCCGTCATCCGCGCCACTTTTCCTTTTGTGTGCCGCGGTAGCTCAGTCGGTAGAGCATAGCACTGAAAATGCTAGGGTCCCCGGTTCAAGTCCGGGCTGTGGCACCACTCCTTTTGGGTACAAACGCGGCACTACGCCATTCGTGGGGCAACGTTTCCTCACCCGACCTGACAAGCACATTACCCTTGCGAAGGGCGGTTCCATCAGGCGGCATCTCCTTTGCGCTCATCGCGTCTTTGCGTGCCCCAAGCTTGCCGCTTTGGACTGGCCCAACATGGTCGGCGGAGGTGGCAGTTGGCGTGAAAAGTAATGTGGTACGTAAAGTGGAGCAAAGGGCGCATAGGGTTCGTGCGGGAAGGCCTGTGCAAGTGCTGCGACGCCGGCGCCAACGGCGCCTCAGGACAGACCGATTGGCGGCGATGGACGCTCTTGGCATAGCCCCATTTTCTGTCGTATCGTTCTTGCCAGGCTTCCTGCAGCAGCCCAGTTGCGGTTCGCCTCGTGATGATCGCAAAGCTGAATCCAGACAACGGCTATGGGCTCGATAGGACTCTCGACTTTCTACCTGTGCTCGCTTGGGTCACGGCCCTCGCATTTGGGATTGGCGTGATACTCATTGCCCTATCACGCCGGGCGAATTAGCGTATTGGATCCAGCCGCATGATCGTGAGTCAAATGGAACCCCGGCCGGCACGAGCAACGATTTCGACCGATTCGTATGCGCTTCTTCGCCAGGGAGGCAGCGGAAATGGATGGTAAGAGAACTCTCAGGTCTGCAGACGTTAAGAAACATGCCGGTGCGACCGATACAGGCACTGGTAAAGGAAACTAAAGGGATATCTGGTCTGCGGAGCCGAGCGTTGGGTCCGCAGACTCTTTTTTTTTCTAGAGACTCGAAAAGTCGATCTGTGCATTATCATCCTATTGGGCACGGGACTCCGACGGCACTTTGGGAATGGACTCAATCCTCCGCGTGATCTATATCGAAGACGACGAGTTGAACCGGAAGGTCATCGTCAAGCTGTTCGAGTATCTCGACGACTTTCGGTGCTATGCGGCCCCAGATGTCGAGACCGGTATGAGCTTGGTGCATGAAGTTGAGCCGCACCTCGTTTTGCTGGATCTCCATGTACGCGGAGTCCACGGCCGAGACGTTTTGGAGAGGCTCCGGCGTGACCCTGAAACCGCGTCGATACCGGTGGTGATCATCAGCGGGGACGTATCGCCCGAGGAAAGGGACGGTATGACGAAACTCGGCGTGATGGCCTACCTGCAGAAGCCAGTCGAGTTCTCTGCCCTCATCGAGGTCACCCGAACCGTGCGGGCTCGCATCGCTCCACCCGATTGAAACCATCGCGACCTCATCGCTCCCTCCGGCGCGTATTGCCGCTAGTACTGTATTCGGAACTCCCGAATGGATGTTGCGGCATCTTGGGCGCATTCGCGCATTCGGATTTAGGACCACGTCCGGATCATCGCTTTGCATAGCCGCCGAGATGAGCGGCCCACGCCCAGGGCGCGTGGGTGGTTTGGCGATTTCTCCGGCCCTCATCGCCGCTGCGAGAGCCCGCAGTTTTTCCGGTCTTTCGGAATGCCGTTAGGTTTTCGGCGAATTGGTGAGATACGGCGGCAACAATCGCATTGGCCCTCCGTCCAATCTCCCGGACTTTCCGTCTGCGTTCGTTAAATGCATCTCCCGACATTTTCGTGGCATAAGTCAAAAGTAATGGGTGCTTCGTCGCACTCTATTTTTAGGCAAGAACTTATAGTCTTTTGCGGTGTGATATGCTTGAACCGACTCGGATGTCCAAAATGCGTTGAGTTTCTGCTTCAAAAATTCACTCGAAGCCGAGTGGACGGACGGGAGCCCAACGAGGGGTTGACGATGGAGGATATATATGATAGTCGGCGTGTTGCGTGAAGTTGCCGCAGGCGAACAAAGGGTGGCGCTGGTGCCTGTTGGCGTCGCCGCACTCAAGAAGGCAAAGCTCGATGTCCTGGTGGAATCCGGCGCAGGAGTTTCCGCAGGCATCCTGGATCAAGCGTACAAGGATAATGGCGCTGAAGTCGTAACCAAGGAAGATATTGCGAACCGTGCCGATGTGCTCGTTTCGATCAGACCCCCGACGATCCCGCTAAAGAAGGGGCAGTTGAGCATCGCGGTATTCGATCCGCTTTCTCTTCCGTCCGAAGTGCCAGCCGCGACGGGAGCGACGATTTTCTCCCTCGACATGGTTCCGCGCACGACGCGCGCCCAGGCAATGGACGTGCTCTCCTCTCAGGCGAACCTCGCCGGATATCTCTCGGTTCTCATCGGATCGACCGAACTCAAGAAGATCCTGCCGATGATGACGACGGCGGCCGGAACCCTGGCCCCCGCCAAAGCTCTGATTCTCGGAGCCGGTGTTGCCGGCTTGCAGGCGATCGCTACCGCGCGGCGCCTTGGTGCGGTTGTCGCCGCATACGACGTGCGTCCGGTTGTGAAAGAGCAGGTTGAGAGCTTGGGCGCTCGATTCGTCGAGCTGCCTCTGGAAACGGGCGACTCCCAAACGGCCGGAGGATACGCCAAGGCGATGGGCGAAGAGTTCTACGCGAAGCAGCGCCAACTCCTTGGAGACGTGCTTGCGGAAATGGATCTCGTCGTCACGACGGCGGCGATCCCCGGCATGAAAGCGCCGATCCTGATCACTACGGCTATGGCCGAGCGCATGGCTCCCGGCTCGGTGATCGTTGATATCGCCGCCGAGCGCGGCGGAAACTGCGAGCTGACCGAAGCAGGGAAGACGATCGTGCATAACGGCGTCAAGATTTGCGGTCCGGTCAATCTGTCGTCGAACCTGGCGACCCACGCAAGTCAGCTATTCAGCAAGAACATTCAGACGTTTCTCCTGAACATGGTCAAGGACGGCCAATTGGCACTGAATCTTGAGGATCCCATCGTTTCGGGCTCGTTGATCGCGAAGGATGGCGAAGTCGTTCATCCGCAAGTTCGCCAGAAGCTCGGCTTAGGGGAGGCCGGTTCCTAATGAGTGCCCTTTTTTCCAACCTGTTTATTTTCCTGCTTGCGACCTTCTTGGGTCTCGAAGTCATCCGCCGTGTGTCTCCGCTGCTGCACACGCCCTTGATGTCGCTGACGAACGCCATCTCGGCTATCTCGCTCGTCGGTTCGTTGACGATTCTCGGCCGGGCCGAGAATACGTTGTCCATCACCCTTGGCGCGATCGCGGTCGTCGCATCGATGACGAACGTCGTCTCCGGCTTCTTGATCACCGACCGAATGCTCAAGATGTTCAAGACGCGCACACCGGGCGCCGGGGCGGCTCACGGTGTGATCTTCCCAGTCTTCGTGCTGGCGGCGTTAGCCTCCGGGACGGTCGACGTTCAGTCTCAATGGACGACTGACCTCACCTACCTGGTCGCCTCCGGCCTATTCGTGATGTCGCTGAAATGGATGAACCACCCGACGACCGCTCGCAAGAGCGTTGCCGCGGGTGAGCTCGCCATGTTCATGGCGATCGGCGGCACGCTGCTCGCGCTCTCGAACGATCCCGAATTGACCCGCCTGGGACACACTCCCGCCTACGGATACATCGCCGCCGCTCTCGCGCTTGGCGCCATCATCGGCTATCCGATCTCCCTTGTTCCGATGACCGCCGTTCCGCAACGAACCGCGTTCTCCCACGCATTCGGCGGTTTGGCCGCCGGCCTGGTCGGTACGTCCGAATACTTCCTGGGAATCGGAAGAACCGGCGACCTCGCAATCAGCAATGTCACCGTCGGCATCATCGGCTTCGAAGTCCTCCTCGGCTTCGTCACCTTCACCGGTTCGCTCATCGCGTTCGGAAAGCTCGCGGAGATTCTGCCCGGCCGTCCGATCACCTACAAGGGGCAGAATGCGGTTAACCTCGTGCTATTCGCGGTTGCCGTGGTCTGCATCGGCGGCGTTGTCGCCAGCCCGACGACCTGGCCCCTGTACGTCGGATTCTGTTCCTTGGCGCTTCTGTTCGGTGTTCTCTTGGTCATCCCGATCGGTGGCGCGGACATGCCGACCGTCATCTCCCTCTTGAACTCCTATGCCGGTCTGTCCGCCTGTGCGATGGGTTTTGTTTTGAACAGCCCGATGCTGATCATCGCCGGCGCCCTCGACGGCTCCAGCGGTTTGATCCTCAGCATCATCATGTGCAAGGCGATGAACCGGTCGTTCGCGAACGTTCTGTTCGGCGCGTTCGGCAAGCCGCAGGAGAGGAAGGCGCTTGGCGAGGAAAAGCCGATTCGGAGCGCAAGCGCCGAAGAGGCCGCTGCCATTCTCGGCAACTCGACTTCGGTCGTGATCGTCCCGGGGTACGGTATGGCCGTCGCCCAGGCCCAGCACAAGGTTCGCGAGTTGTACGATGCTCTCACCAAGAAGGGTGTGAACGTCCAGTTCGCGATTCACCCGGTTGCGGGACGTATGCCCGGCCACATGAACGTGCTTCTTGCCGAGGCGGATATTCCGTACGACAAGTTGGTTGAAATGGACGACATCAATCCGGAGATGCCTCAGACCGACGTCGCGCTGGTCATCGGCGCGAACGACGTGACGAACCCGGATGCCCGCAACGACCCCACCAGCCCGATCTATGGCATGCCGATCATCGATACCGACAAGGCCCGCACGGTCATGGTCATCAAGCGATCGATGTCCGCCGGCTTCGCCGGCATCGACAACCCCCTCTACACGATGGATCACACCCTCATGCTTTTTGGCGACGCCAAGAAGTTCGTCGGCGACCTTGTAAAAGAGTTAGGCTCCAGCCAGTAGATTCTCCATCCTGAAACGGCAAGAAGCCCCTCATCCGAGGGGCTTCTTGCCGTTTCTAGGGGCAGAGATGCATCAGCAGCCCCAACGGGGCGAGCCCCTGCCAGCACAGTGGCGCGATCGCGATCCGACCCCTGCTGGGGTCGAATTCACCTGCTCACTACGTCCACTGGAGACGTGGTTGTTGACAGGCTGACGCCACTGGGCTGGCAGAGTCCCGCCCTTTCAGGGCTACAAAACCCCGAACCCCGCACCCTGAACCCCGGCTAATGCTTGAACATGGCGTCGGTTAGGTGGAAGGCGCCGGCGGCGCCCAGGCGGATGTCTAGGGTGGGGTTGGCGGGGGTGATTCCGATCACTTTTAGGCGGTGCCGGCCAGTAGAGAGCATGACGGGCGCGAGTTGTTGGGACTCGTCGTTCGAGTGGGCTAGACCGACGCCGTCGATGGCGACGGACGCGCCAGTGTTCGTCTTAACCTGGACCTGATATAGGTCGGCGGCCGGAACATCGAAATCCCCGACGAGGGTGAAATGGCGGCTCGCGCCCGGCGCGAGCTTGGCGAGCCAATCCCAGTCGATCGTGTCTTTGACCGTTACCGGGGCGGCTCCATCGACCGAAAGCGTCAAGCCGGAAGGCGAAGCGCTTGCCGAGACGGCGTTGGCCGATGGAGGGGCGACCGAAACCGTCATTGCCGAACCTACTGCCGAAGCCCCGCTCGCGAACTGGGCGACCGGGACGAGATTCGAGATACCCGTTCCGAGCGAAATCGTCGGCACTTCGATCGTTCCGGAAGCACCGGAAACCGAACCGACGCTCCGGCCGAGGTGCATCAGGCCGATCGACGTCGCGCCTTCGCATCGCACCTTGACCGCGATCGGCTCGCCCAACGTCCAGCCGGCAGGCTTCTCAGCCGATGCCGACACCGCATGCTTCTGGTTGATGACTCGCACGGTCACGCTCGACCGGCTGCAGCCGGCCGAAGTCCCTTTGAGGATCGCTTCGACCGAGATCGAGTGGGCGCCATCCGGCACCGTCCGCGTGTCGAACGCGACCGGAGTACCGGGAGCGGCGGTCGCCAAGAGCCTGCCGTCTACATAGAACTCGAAGACGGCAATCGCCGCGGTTCCGGCAGCCTTGGGACTCAGCATGACCTTGCCTTTGATCGGCGCTCCGTCGGACAGGCCAGCCAGCGAAAAGCGGGTGGGCTTGAACCAAGGCTTGCACAGAGGGTCGCCGATCACGAGAAGCTGATATGGCCCGTAGAGCGACTGATAGAACGACTCCGCCAGGGTGAACCCCTGCGCGTACTGCACGTGAATAAAGGCGGTGGGGAACTTCTGCTGGAGCGCGTAGGGCTCGGTGACGGTGCCCGACGACCCGGATGCGCCGGCGCGGATGAAGTCGGTACACGGAGATTGGCCCGCCCGCTCCGAAATGATGCCGCCGAAGCTGGTCAGGTGCTCGATGATCGCCCCGGGCAGCACCGTGCTCTTGGAGCCTTTCCAGTCGAAGTCGGAGATGCCGATCGTTGCCCCTGCGACGTCGGAGCGGTTTTGAGGAAGGACGCCATCCTCGACGATTGCGTTCACGCCCATCTGCTTGAGCTCATCCGCCGCTGCCTTGAACGCCCACTGGCGGGTCGTCGAGCGAACGTCTCCGTTCTTGGGGAAGTAGATCGTGCCTTTGGGCATGGTTCCATCGGCGGCGGCGGATCGCTGGAGGCAATCGAGAACCTCTTTGACCGAATTGCCTCGCCCTGCCGTGACGCCGAGGAAGGTCGACAGCATGTAGTGCGGTCCGCTGGATGCCGGCTCGCCGGAAGGGCTCCAAGCGTACCGCGATCGGAACGGGACGCCCGGTTGCACGCGAACCGGCATCGCCTTCACCCTTTCGATCAACTGCTTGAGGTCGTCGCGCTTCGCAAGGGAGACGAGGTCGGGGTCCGAGGTCAATTGATACGCGTTCCTCCAACCGGAAGCAACCGCCGATCGGAGGGCGTCCATCGCCTTGTCGGGCTGGCCGGCCAAGGCTTGGCAGCACGCCAGGTTGTAGGCGATATCGGGATCGCTTCTCTGCTGAGTCAACAGCCCACTCAGTAGTTCGGCCGCTTTGACGTACTGCTTCTGCTCGTAGAGGCTCATGCCCTGCGCCAAGATCTCGTTCTCGGCCTTGCTCAGGCCGGAACCCATCGGCAGCGGGAGGGTGCGCCGATCGTATCGGTTGATGTCGAGGCGCAGATAGTCGGTGTCTTTCTTCTCTACCCACTCGTGTAGGTAGGTCAGGCCGTTGGTGGACGCCATCCCGGTGATGACCATGGAGAACTTCCTTCCCGCCATGTCGCTTGTGACGTTCACCGCGTACGGAATATCCACGCTGTACGCGACGCAGTCGATCTGATTGGTGAGCCCCCGCTGCCCGATCGCTTTGAAGACGGGCCCGAGGATTTCGGCGCGGAAGTGGTCGACGTCGGTCGTTTCTACGGCGGAAAGGCCGTGCAGGACGATGAAGTTGTTGGCGGGGATGCCTCTCAACTGGGCGTACTCGTTGGCGACTGTGAGCGAAGCCCAGCTATCGCCGTTGACAACAACCGCCACGTTCTCCGGCCCCAAGCCGGCTTTGGATGAGCCCAATATTCCCAGGCAAATCGTGGACAATGCCACCGGCAAACTCAAGCGTAATTGCACCGCGAGAGCTTACTTGACGCCGCCAAACCTCGCGCTACGACTTGACGTGGACCTTGATCTGAACCGGTTGACTGCACCGGATGCCGTCGATCACCCAGAACTTGAATGACAGTTCCTGGGGCTTGTCCGGCGCTCGCAACTGCAGCTTCGCCGCCTGAGATACGCTGCCCCGCAGCCAGCCCTCGCCGACGTTCCAACGATAGATGAGCGGCTGACCCTCGGGATCGTAGCTCTTCGACCCGTCGATCGTATACGTCTCGCCGCACTTCACGGTGATCTCGGCGGGAGCGACGGCCACCGGCGCCTTGTTCACGGTGCGGATCGCGTCTGGAATCGGCTTGCGGACCACCGCTGTCGGAGTTGGCGACGGCTCGAGGCTCGTTCGAAGACGGTAGACCCCGCAAACGGTATGCCCGGCGAGGAACTCGTCGTTGAACTGGGTCAGGTCCATGAACCGGTATTCCGAGTGCTTGCCGGAGACGACTCGCACGAGCAGCAGGCCCTCAACCTCCCAGACGTTGGGAGTAAACGCGGAATCCGTCGTGGCGGTTCCGAACGGGTTCCCGACGCTCCTCGTTCCTTCGACTTCGTCCGTCTTGGGATCGTCCCAGTCCTGGTCGGTTTCGTTCGGAAAGATGGATCTACCCTCGTCGTCGGTCTGCCCGACGAACTTGGGCCGGTCTGCGAAGTACTTGGCCCCGCTGTCCTGGACTGGCGCCTGGGTGACGTGGTACACGTACACGGCGGCCTGCTTGAGGGGATGATCGTAGGCGTCGGACACCAGCAGCCAATTCGCGCGAGTCGGCACCAAACGCCCTTGGGTTCCCCAGAATCGGTCGGGCCGATACCCACGGTAGTACATGATGTGTCCGGCCATCGAGGAGGGAAGCCACAACTGGCAGCCGTCCATGAGCGACGGGTAGCCAGCCGCACACGGCACGTTCGTTGCGGGCGGCGAGGGCAGATTGTCATCCCCCGAAACGACCGGGAATTCCGGCGTCCCCGCCACGAGCTTGCCTTCGTCGTCAGTGACGAACACGTTCTTTGCGACCGTGCCGTAACCGTAGAGGTCCGGTTGGCTGAGGACGGTGTGGCCGAGTTCGTGGATGATCGCACAGTCGATGCTGGCCAGGTCCACCTTCTCGTTGACCGGATAGCCGCCGTCAAACATGGTGGACTCTTTGTTGAAGGGTTCGTCGTCCCAGGCGATCGACTCGAGGGCGGTGAACTTGTCGATCCGATACGCTTCCTGAACTCCAAATTCGCTCGTCGTCGGGAAGACGGCGTCTCGCAGCATCACGTCCATGCGTAGTTTCTCGGATCGCACCCAATCGTAGTAGCTGAACGATCCGATGTGGTTGAGTTCGTGTTTGTCGAACTCCTCGTGGCGGTAGCGGGGGTTGAAGCCCATATGGATCGGCCGGGCGTCGGTCAACTCCTCGATCGTATTGTTGGCCTTGCACAACTCGTCCACCTTGTTCTCCGGATCGAGTTCGACCTTCATCCATGTTGACTGCGCCGGGTAACTCCACTTGAATTCGGCAACCGTCTCCTTGCCCGGTTTGAGCTCGCCGATCGTTTGCTCGAATACAGCATCCGGCTTCGCCTTTGGAGCAGTGTGGAAGTCCCCGTTACGCCGGCGGATCAGCGAGAACCGCACTGTGGCGCCAGCCGGGAGAGGAGCCAGCCCGAAGTTGCCGATCCGAACTTGAGCGTTCACCGAATCGCCTGGTCGCAAGCGATCGGCGACGGCATCGCTTCGGAATCGGGGCAGCAGCTCAATCCCGATCGCGTCGAGATCCGGCTTGTCAGACGAGATCACGGTCAGCGGAAACTGGGCTTCGATGTTGTGGAACGTCGCCCAAATCGTGCAGTGTCCTTCGCGAATCGCGTTGAGCCTTCCCGCCGAGTCGACTGTCGCCACCTTGTCGTTGCTAGACCGCCACTGGATCTGTCGCCTGGCGTCGAAGTACCCCCATTGGCTGTATCGAACGACGTTCTCGATGACCGGTTGCCACTTTCCTTGACTCAGGATCGACAACCCCAATTGCTTGGCGTAGCCGGCCACGGCGCGCGGGTCGGACGGCACTTGAGTCGCCCCCGTGTCGATACGGATCGAAGAGATCGGCGCGGTTCGGAAGTAGTCCCGATAGACGCATGCGACCATGCCATATCCCCCTTCCGCGTCGAGTTTCGGTCGCACGACCAACTCGTCGAACTCGGCGTCGCTCAGCGTAAGGTGCGAGGGCAAGCTGGTGGCAGTCCATACGCCGTGAGTCGTGATCTGCCCGTCCACCGCGACGCGGTCGATCCATAGCGGCAGTCCGACGTTGGCCCCGTTGTGGCTGGTCCAGCCGACGGCGACATGATGCCAGGTTCCCGGCTTCCAGCCAGACACATCGGCTCTTGAAACGGTGAGACCGCCCGGCGTTTTGATGACAGCCCGAAGCAATCCGAGTTCGGACTTCTCCAAAAGGAGTTGGCGACCGGCCGCCTCTTCGGTCGACCACAGCAGGTGGCGGCGGCCGTCGTTGCCTGACCATCGCGGTCGAATCCAAACCTCGATCATCCCCTCGACCGGGTTCAGCTTTAGCCCGGACAGCTCAATCGGGGTCGCCGCATCGACGTTCTCGCCCACCGTGCCACCCTCCCGATAGGCGGCGCTGCCCATCGCGAGGATTGCGGCATCGGGCAACTTGGCGTCCGTGAACGGGGCAACCTGGATTGCGTATGGCGGAGTGCCCTGGCCCACGGCGAGAGCGGCAGTAGCGGCGAGAAGTGAAAGAATCATCGACGGACCATCCGGAGTCGCCGGGCGGCGACGTCTGGATTATCCCACTACCGGCGGACGAAAACGATGATGTGCTGGCGCGGGAGGACCTCACTGGTTTCCCGGTAGTCGAGCGGGAAGATCGCCATCTCCTTTCTCACCTGAGCCACCGACATCTTGTGGACTTCCTTGATCGGCACGCTCGGGTCTTCCTTTCGATACTCGACGAACACGAGACGGCCGCCTTTCTTGAGCGCGGGGACCATGTTGGAGATCATCTCATAGGGCTTGTCAAATTCGTGATAGACGTCCACCATGATCATCAGGTCCACCGATTTGGCGGGCAGCTTCGGGTCGATCGTGGTGCCGAGCCAGGGGATCACGGTTTTGACGCCGGCTTCCTTGGCCTTCTGCTTGACGATGTCGAGCATCTCCGGCTGGATGTCCTCGGCATAGACCTTGCCGTTCGAGCCGACGTACTTGGCCATCATGAACGACAGGTAGCCGCTTCCGGCGCCAATGTCGGCGACCGTCATACCCGGTTGGAGCTTGAGCGATTTGACCAGCATGGATGGGGCTTCTTCGGCTTCGCGCTCTGGCCGGTCGAGCCAGTCGGCCGCCTCGTGACCCATCACTTGCGCGATCTCGCGACCCAGGTAGGACACGCCGATCCCGTCTGGATCGTGGTCCGACATCTTGACGTAAGGAGGGTGCGAAGATTGGGCAGCCAGAGCCAATCCGAATACCAGGAAGCAAGGGACGATCAGGGACGGGACGAGTTTCTTCATGACGACCGGAGGGAGTCTGAACTCATCATACAATCATTCACGACTTTCGCCGCTAACGATCCTGCCCGGCAATGGCCATCGCCGGTAGCCGCAACGACGTTCGATCGGGCATCCTCTCTACCATGCCCGAATTGCCCGAAGTCGAGACGGTGTGCCGTCTCATGCGCCGAGTCCTAATTGGGAAGAGGATTGCCGAAGCGGTCGTTATGCCCGATCCGATCGTGCTATCTGGTGCGCCGGTCGAAGCATATGTCGAGTGCCTGTTAGGCAAAACGGTGACTGGAGTCGGGCGAAAGGGAAAGTTCTGGTGGTTGGAACTGGAGGAGAAGCCATGGCTTTTTGGCCACCTCGGCATGAGCGGCTGGATTCGCGAGGTAGGCGCGGAATCCCTACGCTTGCATTCCCACGGCAAAGCTCCGCTGGACGATGCCGAGGGGGCGCCGAAGTTCCTGAAGTTGCTTTTGACTGCCGAAGATGGCCGTCGAATTGCATTTACTGACGGCCGCCGACTGGGCAGACTCTGGCTGTCGGAAGGCCCCGAAACGGACGCTCGGGTCAAACGGCTTGGCTTCGATGTGATGAACAGCCTTCCCGATCCAAAAATCCTCGGGACCATCCTCGCCAAGCGCAAGGTTGCTATCAAGGGCGTGCTGCTCGATCAGTCGGTGTTTGCCGGCGTGGGGAACTGGATTGCCGACGAGGTCCTCTACCATGCGGGAATTGCTCCTCAGCGACTTGCTTGCGACCTGAGCGGGGAAGAGGTCGGCGCGCTTCATCGAGCGATTGAACAGGTAATTCGGATCGCCGTCGAGGTCGACGCCGATTCGGCCCGATTTCCAGAAGGATGGCTGTTTACCCATCGATGGGGTGGGCATAAGGGAAGTTCCGAGATCGACGGTCAGGCGATTCGACGGGAGACGGTCGCCGGACGAACGACCGCCTGGATCCCGAGCCGGCAAAGCTGATCGTCAAGAATGTGGGCCAATCGGTCCCTTGGTCAAGTGCGAGAGAATGGCTCCGGGGCGAATATCGCTCGACGAATGCGGGTACAAAAAGGGGGTGCCATCTTTAACCGATCTCCCGGCTTGGACCGCCCTTAACGCACACGCTCCCGCGGTTCAGCGACTACACCTGCGCGACCTATTCGCGGAAGACAAGAAGCGCGGCGCGCGATTGGTGGCGGAGGGCGCGGGAATTTACCTCGACTACTCCAAGAACCGGGTGACCGACGTTACTCTGGCTCTCCTGCACCGGTTGGCCGAGGAGTCCGGTCTTCGCGCGGAGATCGAGAAGATGTTCACCGGCGAGAAGATAAATACCACCGAGGGGCGCGCCGTCCTGCATACCGCCCTTCGGGCCAAGAAGGATGCGGAGATCTTCGTAGATGGCGTCAATGTCGTTCCAGGCGTGCACAAGGTTCTGGATCAGATGGCGGATTTCTGCGATAAGGTCCGGGCCGGCGTCTGGCGCGGCCATAGCGGCAAGCCGATCCGGGCGATCGTGAATATCGGCATCGGCGGCTCGGATCTTGGCCCGGTGATGGCCTTCGAGGCGCTCCGACCCTACAGCCTTCGAAATCTGACCTTCCGGTTCGTGTCGAATGTGGACGGGACCGATTTCGTGGAAGCGACTCACGACTTGGAACCGGATAGCACGCTGTTCGTAGTGTCCTCCAAGACGTTTACGACTCTCGAGACGATGACGAACGCGTTGTCCGCCCGGGCCTGGGTGCTCGCAAAACTGAAGGACGAAGACGCGATCAAGCGGCACTTCGTCGCGGTCTCGACGAACGAGGTGAAAGTCAGGGAATTTGGAATCGATCCGGCCAACATGTTTGGATTCTGGGATTGGGTCGGTGGCCGATATTCGATGGACTCCTCGATCGGTCTTTCCACAATGCTCGCGATTGGGCCGGCGGACTTCCGAAAGATGCTTGAAGGCTTTCGCGAGATGGATGAGCACTTCCGAACCGCGCCGTTCGAGCAGAACCTGCCGGTGCTGATGGGGCTGCTCAGCATCTGGAACAGCAACTTCCTCGGCGCCCATACGAGCGCCGTCCTACCCTACGAGCAGTACCTCAAGCGTTTTCCAGCCTATCTCCAGCAGCTAACGATGGAGAGCAACGGCAAGCGCGTGACCAAGTCCGGCGCCGTGGTGTCCTACATGACGGGGCCGATCTACTGGGGAGAGCCGGGTACGAACGGTCAACATTCCTTCTACCAATTAATTCATCAGGGCACTCGGCTCATTCCGTGCGACTTCATCCTGTTCCTGCAGTCTTTGAACCCGCTGGGGCGTCATCACGACATCCTTGCCGCGAATGCGATCGCCCAGGCTGAGGCGTTGGCTTTCGGCAAGACCGCCGAAGAAGTGCGAAGGAGCGGCGAGAAAGAAGATCTCGTACCTCACAAGACGTTCGAAGGTAACCGCCCCTCGAACACGATCCTTGTCGACAAGCTCACGCCGCGTACGCTTGGCAAACTCATTGCCCTCTACGAGCACATCGTGTTTACCCAGGGCGCGATCTGGCAAATCGATTCGTTCGACCAGTGGGGAGTGGAGCTCGGCAAGAAGCTGGCGATGCGGATCCTCGACGAGTTTGAAGGGAAGCCGAACGGCGGGGCGCCCCACGACAGTTCGACGGCGACTCTTATGAATCGGTATCGAAAGGGCTCCGCCGATCTTCGATAATCGGTTCCCAGGACGATGCCAGGTAGTATTGCGTAGCGGTTGGAGCAAGTCGCGTCGCAGTTTGAGGAGTGTATTGAGGGGCTCTTCTCGTTAGGCTGCCTCGGCGGCCTTTCGTCATGATCGGCGACGGCTCACCCTACTTCATGTAGCGATTCGCAAGAAACATGGAATCCAAACCGGTTTTTTACGACCCGCACGGCAAGCGCAGCGTGCGAATGTCTCGGATAGCCGCCGTGATCAGTTCGGTTGCCGCGGTTACGAGCACTCTCTTTGCGCTCATCCTCTGCTTCACCATCCCGTCACTCCGGGAGCCAGAGGCCAAATTGCACCGAAACGCCGGCCTGCTTGCCAACCTCAGAGACGTCAGTTCGTCGGCCGCGATCCTGAAAAGCAGCCGGATTCGAAAGGACCTCTACGCTGAAATCGCCCGTTCGAAGGCGAAGCCCAAGAAGCCTCCCGAGCGGGTCGATAAGATCATGGCCGGGTTCTACGCGCCATGGGAAGAGTCTGGCATTCACTCGCTGAACGCGTACAAATCCCACTTAACCCACCTGATCCCGGCGTGGTTGACCTTGACGCCTGACGGCAAGGGTATCGACTTCTCCGACTTCGACCTCGAAGAGAACCCAAAGAACGTTACGGTTCTTTCCCTGGCCCATGGAGCCGACTTGCGAATCGTTCCTCTCCTTAGTAACAGCCGGCAAGGAGTCTGGAATCCCGATGTCGCGCACAAGCTGCTCGCCTCCAAGGCGAGTCAGTTCGACATCGCCATCAAGCTCAGAGACTGGCTCTTGGCGAACAGCTTTCAGGGCATCAACATTGATCTGGAGAACCTGGCGGGATCGGATTACGACCGCCTTGCCGAGTTTCTGGCCCTTGTTCGGGAGGTATTTGAACCGAAGGACCTTCGGGTAACCGCCGATGTCGAGGCGGAGCTTCCGGCGAAGAACCAGAATAAGATCGCGGAGCCGTGCGACTGGATTCTGCTCATGGCGTATGACGAGCATGCGGAGGACGACCCCGTCGGGCCGATCGCAAGCATCGACTGGTGCGAGAATGTTCTCAGCAAAGCCCTGCAAGCGATACCGCCCGACAAACTCGTTCTTGGAATCGGAAGCTACGCCTACGACTGGAGCCCCAAGAAGAAGACGGCGGAAAGCCTCAGCTATCAGGAGGCTCTGGACACCGCAAAAGGGTACGAAGACGCGCCTCCTCAAAAGGTTATTCATTTCGATGACGACAGCCTGAACAGCACATTCCAGTACGAAGACGACGACGACGTAAAACACACCGTGTGGATGTTGGATGCCGCGTCGGCCTATAACCAATGGCTGCTTGCCCGCGACTATCGCATTCGGGGGGCCGGAGTCTGGGATCTCGGCCAGGAGGATCCCGGCATCTGGTCGTTCCTTGGCCCGAGCGGCTTCACAAAGAAAATGACTGTGAAGCCGCTGGAAGACGTGAAGTTCCCCTACTTCATTGCAAACGAGGGGAAGGGCGAAATCCTCGAAGTGAAGGACCTGCCTACGTCAGGCAAGCGCGAGTTCAAGCTCGATCCGGAGACCGGTTTGATCATCGGCCAGACATACCGGAAATACGCGTTTCCCTATGTTTTGGGCCATACCGGGTACGTCAAGAAGGAGCTGTGTCTCACCTTCGACGATGGGCCAGACCCGACGTATACGCCGATCATCCTGGATGCTCTCAAGGACCTTCACGTGCCTGCTGTGTTCTTCGTGGTCGGCAAGAACGCTGAGGAGCACTCGAACCTGATCCAGCGCGAATACGACGAGGGCCACGAGATTGGGAACCATACGTTCACTCACGTCAATTTGGGTGAAGTAGGCACGTTTAGGGCGAATCTCGAAATCAACGCGACGCAACGGGCGCTTGAAACGATCTTGGGCAAGTCGACGATTCTGTTTCGGCCGCCGTACAACGCCGACTCCGAGCCTTCGAACCGGGAAGAACTGATTCCGGTGACGCTTGCGGACCAACTCCACTACGTCACGGTGGGAGAAAAGATCGACCCGCAAGATTGGAACCTTAAGGTCGATCTGGGCAACAACCAATATCGGCCGAAGACGGCGCAGGACATTGTCGACGACGTGTTGTCGCAGATAAGGCGGAGCGAAGCGACCAACGACGAGGGCAACATCATACTTCTCCACGACGCAGGCGGAGATCGCACGGCGACAGTGGCGGCGATGAGGATGTTTGTGCCGAAGCTAGAGTCCCAAGGCTACCGCTTCGTAAGTATCGCGAAGCTCCTGGGCCGCTCGCCGAAGCAAATCATGCCGGACATCACGTCCGCCGAAAGGTCGACCATCTTCCTCGACCGAATCGTGTTTGAGCTGGTCTTTACGTCGGATTGGCTTCTTGCGATCGGGTTTCTTGGCGCTATCTGGCTTGGGTTCCTTCGCATGGGGCTGATCACGCCGTTGGCGATCGTCTACCAGGTCCGTCAGAAACGGCGGGTCTTTTCGGCGACCTATCAGCCAACGGTTTCGGTCGTGATTGCCGCGTACAACGAAGCGGCCGTTATCGCGCGCACGATCGCCAGCGTCCTGGGCTCGCAATACCCGCTTGCCGAATTGATCGTCGTCGACGACGGCTCGACCGACGGCACCGCCGACGCCGTGATTGCCGCCTTCGGAACCGAACCAAGGGTTCGGCTGATTCAGCGGCCGAACGGTGGGAAGTCTGCCGCCCTAAACGACGGCATCGAGGCCAGCCATTCAGAGATTATCGTCTCGCTCGATGCCGATACTCAGTTGGATTCCCATGCAGTCGGCTTCTTGGTCCGCCATTTCGAGGATTCGAAGATCGCGGCCGTGGCGGGGAACGTACGGGTTGGCAACGAGGTGAACATCCTCACGCAATGGCAGGCGGTCGAGTACACGACAAGCCAAAATATCGACCGCCGCGCCTATGCGCTCTTGAATGCGATAACGGTCGTTCCCGGTGCGATTGGAGCCTGGAGGAAGTCGGCGGTTCTTGAAGTCGGATCGTACGTCACCGATACCCTCGCCGAGGACATGGATCTGACATGGCGGCTCCGCCGGGCGGGTTTCCGGTTGGAGAACGAGGCGCAGGCGCTCGCCTATACGGAAGCTCCGGAGAGCATTCGGGCATTCTTCCGTCAGCGTTTCCGATGGGCCTACGGGACGCTCCAGTGCCTGTGGAAACACCGAGGGGCCCTCTTCCACTATGGATTCTTTGGGCGGCTCGCACTTCCCGCGCTGTGGCTCTTTCAGATCATCTTCCAGGCGATTGCGCCATTGGTTGACCTGCAGCTTGTCTACTCACTCTTCGGTTATGTGAGCGCGTACGTCGATCATCGTATGCACCCGACTGCCGAGTTGTCCGCCCTGCCGGCGGCATCGGCCTCGATGGCGCAAGTCGGCTTCCTCTACGCCGTTTTTTTCCTGACCGAACTTGCGGCCGGCTTCCTGGCCTACCGTCTGGAAAGGCAGAGGTATGGTGCGCTCTGGTGGCTGTTCCTACAGAGGTTCGCCTATCGGCAGATCATGTACGGTGTCGTCTACCGGTCGATTCTTCGGGCCCTCGGCGGCAATCGACAAGGTTGGGGCAAGGTCGATCGCAAGGGAACGGTCAGGTTACCGGGAAGGAGTAAGCGGTAGATTTGGCCCGGACGAAGGGACTCGAACCCCCAACCCTCAGTTCCGAAGACTGATGCTCTATCCATTGAGCTACGTCCGGTCAGGTCGTAGATTGTACCCGGCGAACCTCAAAGCTGGCAGCGCCAAGTAGACGGCCCGATGGTCGAACCCGAAAGGATCAGAATCCGAGGTTCTTTTGGCGCCACCCGAAAGCTGCCTTCGTCCATGTAGCATCGGAGATTCTGGGAGCGGAGAGACGTGCCCCGAGAACGATAAACGGCGCCTGAACGGAGACGATCGCGGCAATGCAGAGGAACAGCCTTAGGTACGACAGCCCGGACGGAGCCCCTCGTTTGCGCTTCGCCTTTGCCCACAAGAGCATGCGTATGCTCGCAACGACTGCCCATATGCATGCCAGGACTTGGAGGAAGGCGCCGGCAAGCACGACCGCCCCGCTGGGAAAGGCCATGTAAGAGTCGAAATAGAGCCAGACGAGCACGATGTTCGCATAGGCAAGTGGAACCATGCCGAATGCGCATGCCCAGAATCGCCACTGCCGAAACGGCAGTTCAATCGCCTTGCCGTTAGGAGGCTGCTTAACCAACATCCCTAGTTCTTCGGTCATGCATGGATGCAGTATACGGGCGCAGGATGGCCAGCGATCCGTTTGGCAAACTGCTCTACCTCCGGCTGGATCGCGAGCCTCGTATCTGTTCAACCGCCCGGATCACTCGCTCGGCCGCTTGGGCTGCCAACTCAACAGAGGCCCCTCTGCCGAAGGTGAACCGCAGACCCATGCGCGATTCCAGATCGGAGTATCCGCAGGCGAGCAGAACGTGACTGGGCTCGATGCTGCCGCTGGAGCAGGCGGACCCGCTACTCGCACTCAAGCCCATGCGATCGAGAACGATGAGCATGGACTCGGCATCGATCTCGGCGAACCTCACGTGAGCGTGACCAGGAAGCACGCGAGCATAGCCGGCTACCGACTCCATTGCCCCATGGGGCCGAAGCAACTCCACAAACCGATCGCGGGCCGCTCGGATGGGGCCAGGGTCGGGAGAGTCGAGCTGGACCGCTGCCGCGAAGCCGGCAATTGCGGCGACGTTCTCGGTGCCTCCGCGGACATCGCGCTCCTGACCTCCTCCGGCGATTAGCGGCTTGAGCTTGACGCCGGCTCGGATGTAGATCGCGCCGATCCCCTTTGGCCCGTAGATCTTGTGGCCGGATGCAGTCAAGATGTCCGCATCGAGATCCTGCGCCGTCCACCCTTGACCGGGTGCGTGGAAGGTCTGAACCGCGTCGCAGTGCAGGAGGGCTCCAACTCGGTGGACTCGGTCGGCGATCTCCCGTATGGGATTGATAGTGCCCAGTTCGTTATTCGCGTGCATGCAGCTAACGAGTAGAACCCGCTCGTCCACCAATGAATCCAGCGCATCTCGATCGAGGCGCGCCTCGCGATCCACCGGAACAAGCGTCACTCGGTACCCGAGCGCAGAGAGGATCGCCTCGGTGTGGAGCACGCAGTGATGCTCGCTAGCCCCGAGAAGGATCGTGTCACGTCCTGCATCGCGATATTGGAGGGCAGCTCCCACGATCGCGAGATTGGCTGCCTCGGTCCCGCCGGACGTGAATAGAACTTCCGCAAAGAGGCATCCGAGCGCTTTACTGACGGTTTCTCGGGCCGAATCGATGGCGTCTTTGGCGTGCCGTCCTTCGCGGTGGAGACTCGACGGGTTTCCGTATGAGTCCGTAAGCCAGGGCAGCATCGCTTCACGAGCTTCCCGGCAAAGCGGAGTTGTGGCGGCGTGGTCCAGATAGATCCGATCGGTGGGGGTGCTCGGCCGCATTTCCCTAGAGTGTATCCGCGACTAGAGCAGCTTGCGGAATGCCTTGGCGCCTAGGAAGGTCGCCGCGTAACGCGCATACGATTTCCATCGCGCCGGATCGAGGCGAATCGACGCTGCATAGGCGGCCCGACCGGCAGCGGCGTTGCCGTTGAGAGTCTTCACCGTTCCCAGCGCAGCTTGGTTGAAAGCCTTCGCCTTTCGGATGTCGGAAGCGGGGAAGCGAGACTCCAACCCGTCCAGGCGCGGGGCGATCCACTCGCGGAGCCGTTCGTCATCCTTCCAGATTCGTTCCAGTTTGTGGCTCGCATTGGCGCCGTGAACCCGGTAGTGGGTTAAGGGCTCGTCGACAAATCCGACTTGGTAACGTTCGGCGATTCGGAACCACATTTCCCAGTCGCCCGAGCCGAAATAGGCCGAGTTGAAGGGACCGACCTTGTCGAAGCACTCTCGTCTGGCCAAAGCCGCGCTGGCGATGATCTTGTTCTCGTAAACCAGCCCCAGCAGAATGTCGCCGGTCTGAAAGCGGGGAAAGGCAAAGCCGAGAGGATTCCCGTCCCGCCGATTGCCTTCACCGTCGATGAACGTGCCGCCCGTATGAACCAGGCCGACGTCCGGGTGGCTGTCGAGAAGGTCGAGTTGCCGGACGAGCTTGTCCGGCTCCCATAGGTCGTCGTCGTTGAGCACCGCGATGAATTCGCCGCTCGCCGCCTTGAGCCCCACGTTCAGCGTCTCGTAGGTGCCCAGGTTCGATTCGTTGAAGATGCACAGGATATCGGCCTGCTCCGCCAACCACTCCCGGCTGCCGTCCGTCGACCCGTCGTCGATCGCCAACACCTCAAAGTCCCGAAACCCCTGCCGCCGAACCCCCTCCAAGCAAGCAGGCAAGTATTTGACGTGATTGAAACACGTCAGCAAAATCGAGACGCGAGGCATTGCCGATATTATAGGCGAAGGGCGCTTCGCCCTAAGGTGGCGTCACGGTGATCGTGTAGTTGACGATGTCTACGTCGGGCTCGGTGCCGCCGAACGTATCGCCGGTGGGCTCGAAGCCGGCGGCGTTGGTGTAGGAACCACTTTTTAAGAGGTTGATGGCGAGGAAGTTGTTCAGACCATTGACAGTTCGGCTGTCACCGAGGGCGTCGATGACTCGGGTTCCGGAGCCCTGGTTCGCGGGGCGGGTCATCGTCAGGATGTTCACGTAGAGCGTCTGAAGCGCTTTGGCTTCGGCGTCGGTGTCAGCGAGTTCGTTAGTATAGAGTGTGAACGTCAACGTCGAGGCGTCGCCGCCCGTCTCCGGTGTAGTGAAGTTTATGATCTGACCGCGCGTCGAATTCGTGTAGACGCCCAGATTCACCGGGTTCGTGGGGTCGTTCGGGTTGGGCACCTCGCTCGCAAGCGCGAATCGATAAAGGCTGAACGGAAGCGATGTGGTCGGGTTGAGGGAGTTGAACTCGACGAAAACGTTGGGCGAGCCGGCAACCCGACCGTTCGGGCTGCTGGAGTTGATCACGGGAACAGGCGCCAGCGCAATATCCGGGTTTGGGAGTGGCGATGCCGCAATTGCGACGTCGTAAATGTAGTTCGACACGCCGTTCGAACTGACGGTGTCGTTTATCTTGCCGGCGACGGAGAAGGAGAACGTGATCGCGGTGAAGTTTCCGGCTCCGCTATTCGAAGGGAACCGGGCACAGCTTCCGCAACTAGCGGCCAGGACGATGAGAGCGGAAGCCCTTAGACTACGCCTTCCGACAAGTACAAAATTGTGTGGCAAGCTTCGCATGAGATAACTTTTTCGTCCCTAAGCCCTTGAACAGTCCGTTCAGGAAGGACGGTTCCACAATTCCCGCAAGTTTGTTTTTTGGTCACTTCCGTCATGCCGATTCCGTCGTTGCGCTGTCGAATGACATCGTATCGGGCCATTAACGTTGGGGGGATCCCCTTCGTCGCTTCCGGCCGGAGCTGGGTCAGCCGGGCGAACTCCGCTTCGAGGGTTGCCTTGAGCGCCATGGCCGCCTTCTTTCGTTCGACGAGCTGCTTCTGCTTTTCCTGAATCAAGGCGTCTATCTTGGCGGCGGCTTCCTTGGCTGGCGGCAACGTCTCCCAAAGCTCAAGGATCTTCTCGTCGTTCGCGCCTCGATGCCGCTTGAGGATCGCGATCTCTTTCTCCAGGTTTTCGACTTCACGCGGGTTGACGACTTTGCCGCCGTACAGCTCCTTGTCGATCTTCTTTAGCTTGTCGTCGATGCCCTTCTGTGCCAGTTCCAAGTCGGTGAGTTCGGACGACAACTTGCGCGCGCGACCTCCCACCTCTTGATCCTGCTTCTTGAGTTCTTCCAACTCGGCCATGACCTGCCGGCCCGGATCGAGGGCGGCTGCCCGCTTGCGGATCTCGACGAGGCCGGTGTCGATCCGGCACAGTTTCCAAAGTCGCTGCAATTCCGCAGATGCCATGGAATCAGCGTACCCGCACCGGATCGTGCTGCCTGCCTGGTAGCCTAGTCGCCATGAATTGCGGTGAGAATCAAGGTTGCTGCGAACCCAATGGCCTGCCTCGCAGGAAGTTCTTGAAGCTGGCAGGAGCCACCACGCTCGGTCTGCTTGCCCCAGAGTGGGTGTTTGCCGGTCCGTTTCAGGCATCTGACTTTCAGTTCGCGATCCCGATGGACAAGAAGCTGCGACCAGAGTGGGTCCATTCGCTGACGGCACGTGGAAAGCGATCCGAATACCGGGGCAAGCAGTTGGCCAAAATCGGCATGCCGATCGGCGGGATCTGTGCCGGCGGCCTTTATCTCGGCGGCGATGGACGTCTGTGGCTGTGGGATATCTTCAACGCCAACAAGTTCGGCATCATGCAGAAGCCGGTGAACTACCGGGGCACCGATCTCAATGCCGGTGGCGGCTCGGCCTACGTGGCGCCTCCCGATCAGATTCTGCCTTTCGATCAGGGATTCGCGATCGAGGTCGATGACGAAGCGCCGCGAACGCTTGACCGCCAAGGCTTCAGCGACATCCGCTTCGTCGGCGAATATCCGGTGGGACAGGCTCGATATCTCGATCACCCAAAGGTCGAAGTGGAACTGGAGGCGTTTTCGCCCTTCATCCCGCTGAACGTGGATGACAGCAGCCTTCCCGCCACGCTGATGCATTACACCGTTCGTAACCGAACCGATCGATCGGTCAACGTGGTGCTACGCGGTTGGCTGCAGAACGCCGTCTGCGCCTCGAACGGAGTGGAGGGTACCTACCAGCTCATCAACGAATCAGTCCATGAGGCCGGACTGGCGATGGTGGTCTGCCGGGCGGGTGAGGTCAAAGCCAGCGAGAACAAGCGGTTCGACCTCCCATTCGAGACGTGGGACCGCGACACCTACGAAGGGTGGAAGGTGGACGGAGTCGCCTTCGGAACGGGACCAATCCTGAAGTCGAAGATCCCTGACTATCAGGGCGACCTTGGCGGGCCGGGCGACCGCGTAGTGAACTCGCACGCTACTGCCCCCGGCAAATCGGTCGGGGAGAAGGACGATGCAACCGGGAAGCTTACGAGTCGGGAGTTTACGATCGAGCGCGACTACCTGACGTTCTGGATCGGGGGTGGCAATCACGCCGGCAAGACGTGCCTCAACCTCGTTGTCGATGGCAAGGTCGTCCTATCGGCGACCGGCAAGGACGAGAACAAGATGCACAGCGACTTCTTCAAAGTGAAGGAGTTCGCTGGCAAGCAAGCCCATATCGAGATCGTCGACGAGCAGGGGGGACCGTGGGGCAACATCGGGGTGGGACGGATCGTTCAGTCCGATACGATCCCGAACGGCGTGCCGGTGCACGAACTGGCCGACTATGGCTCGATGGCGATCGCGGTTCTTGACGACGGGTCGGCAGAACCGGACTGGAAGCCTGGGCATACCGGTTCAGTGTCGCACCGGCTCACACTGGCGCCGGGAGAGAAGAGAGAGATCGCCTTCGTGGTCGCGTGGCACTTTCCGAACTTGCGCCTGGGCCTTCCCGACGATACGTCCGGCCGCTACTATGCGAAGAGATTTGATGGTGTCGCCGCGGTCGTGCGATACATCGCGAAGAACCACAAGCGGCTCGCCGAGCAGACTCGCATGTGGCACTCGACCTGGTACGACTCCACCTTGCCGTATTGGTTCTTGGACCGCACGTTTGCGAACACGTCATGTCTGGCGACTACGACCGCCCACCGCTTCGGTTCGGGGCGTTTCTATGCCTGGGAGGGTGTCGGGTGCTGTGCCGGCACTTGCTGCCACGTCTGGCAGTACGCCCAGGCGATGGGTCGAATCTTTCCTGAGTTGGAGCGTGACACCCGCGCTCACGTCGACTACGAGCTTGCGTTCAACGAGAAGAATGGCGAGATCGGCAACCGCGCCGAATACGACCGTCATGCTGCTGCCGACGGTCAAGCAGGCACGATTCTGCGCGTCTATCGCGAGCATCAGATGTCCACCGACTATGCCTTCCTGATGCCCTTGTGGCCCAAAGTGAAGCATTCGATCGAGTATCTGATCAGCCTGGACCGTAACGTGGAAGGCATCCTCCAGGGGCCGCAAGAGAACACTCTCGACGCGGCATGGTACGGCAAGATCGCCTGGATCACCTCCCTGTACCTGGCCGCACTTCGGGCGGGCGAGGCCATGGCGCTCGAACTGAACGACGTCGAGTTTGCCAAGCGGTGCCGAGGGATCTTCCAGCAGGGAACCGCGAATATCGACCGCGAGCTGTTCAATGGCGAGTACTACATCCAGACCCGCGACCCCGAACACCCGAAGGCGCTAGGGACCTACGATTGCTGCCATATCGACCAAGTGATGGGGCAGGGATGGGCTTGGCAGGTCGGCTTGGGACGCGTTCTGAATCGAGTTCACACGATCTCGGCTCTCAAGGCGCTATACAAGTACAACTTCACGCCCGACGTCGGGCCCTGGCGCGATGCGCACAAAGAGGGAAGATGGTACGCGATGCCAGGGGACGGCGGCATGGTAATGACAACCAACCCCAAGCAGGAGAAGGACGCCTTTGGCGACGCATCGGCTTGGCAATACGGTTACTTCAACGAGTGCATGAGCGGATTCGAGCATCAGGTCGCTGCCCATATGATTGCGGAAGGGATGGTCCAAGAGGGGCTGATCGTCACGCGGGCCATTCACGATCGTTACCGCGCCGATTTCAGGAATCCATGGAACGAGATCGAATGCTCCGATCACTATGCCCGAGCGATGGCCAGCTATGGCAGCTTTATCTCGATCTGCGGCTTCGAACACAACGGCCCATTGCAAACGATCGGTTTCTCGCCACGGTTGACGCCAGAAGACTTCCGCGCTCCGTTCACGAGCGCCGAAGGGTGGGGCACGTATTCCCAGAAGCGCACCTCCGACGCCCAGAAATGTGAGATTCAATTGAGGTACGGAAGCCTCACCGTTCAGCGCCTTGCCTTCGAAACGGGAGAGGTCGCGCCGAAAGGAGTGGGAGTCCGCTTGAACGGGAAGAAGGTCGACGCCAAGCTCGCCGTGGAAGGCTCAAGAGTGCTCGTGGTTTTACCGAAACCTAAAACGATCGCAACAGGACAGACTTTGGAAGTTTGGCTTCGCTACCTCGAGTGATAGGGCCGAGTGACGATACGGTCAAGTCATCGCTCTCCTTAATGGGGGACGCGAAGGGTGAACGATCATAATGTGGGCAGAAACCTGAAATCGCGAGCTACGGGATGATCGTTCTCGCGCAACGACCGGTAAAGTCCACAGGCCCCAGGTACCTGTAATGAAACCCTTAGCCACGGTTTACAACCGAGGAAGGTGACTTGAAAGAGCGACGACTCACTGATCCATCATTCGACCGTGCGACCAATCAACGATTCCGGTGCGCTCTTGATTAACAAACCGTTTCCCGAAGGATCTAAAAGGAGAATCCCGCCACCTTCGGACCGGTATGCGATCGACGCATGTTCTAGCCGGCCGCGAACGGCTCCGATTTCCTCCGCAGAAGGAAGCATGACCGTGAAGTTCCGCAAGCCCAACGCATTGGGTGGCGGAGGAGGGCCGCCGGACGACATCCAAGTGTTCAAGCCGAGGTGGTGGTGGTAGGCGCCTGTCGACAGGAAGTTGGCTTGTGGCATCGAGAAGACGAGTTCGAAGCCAATGACCTCGGTGTAGAAATCCCTTGCCGCATCGAGGTCCGAGACCTTTAGGTGGACGTGACCCATCGTCGAGCCCTCGGGAATTCCGTCCCATGGCGACAAGTCCTTCGATCCCTCCTCCAGAAGCGACTCGATGTCGACTGCCAAAGTGTCCATCTGAACCATGCCGTCGACGACCTTCCATGAGTCCTTTGGACGGTCCCAATAGAGCTCGATTCCGTTGCCCTCGGGATCGTCCAAATAGAGAGCTTCGCTGACCAAATGGTCGCCTGCGCCGCTCAATTGCCAGCCCGACTGCCAAAGGCGAGACAGCGAGCGCCCCAGCGCGATTCGATCGGGAAGCAGGATCGCGAGATGAAAAAGGCCAGGAGATCGACGCCCCGGCTCCACGCCATCCGGCTCGTGAACGAGTTCGACAAGGGGACGCCCTAAGCCCGTTCCCAGAGTCACCGACCGCTCGCTCCTTTCCAGAGGCGTCAGGCCCAGATTACGAGCATAGAACCGCTCGGAAAGCTCAATGTCCGAGACTGAGAGAGCGACAAGCTCAATCCTTGTAGATGCAGGCAGAGGCGCCATGCTCTTTGAAGTCATATCTCTACTACGAGGTAGAACGGGCCGATGACGAACTGGCGGGTGCATCGTGCCGCCAAGGGTTGAAAAGACGATGCACCCGCGAGTCTATGACGTAATGTTCAGGGTCGCCGTGCCGGTAGAGCCGCCGAAGGACACGGTTACGGCAACTTGAGTGGCCGGACCCTTGGTTGTTGGCAGTTTGAACGCCTGGACGGACTGATTACCGACCATTAGGAGGGAGTTGCCGACTTTGAGTCGGGTAGAACTCGAACTCACCGCCAAACTGGACCGAGATGGGACCGGTGAACTAAAGACGACATAGAGGGTTGTGGACGAACCAGCGGTTACTCCGTCTGGCACGAAGAGCGTGTCGAGGATCACAGGGCTGGCAATCGTCAGCGTCGCAGACGACGGGCTAGATGGCTTCGATCCCAGCCATGCCTGAATTAAAGCGGTCGTCGTCGAAAGGACTGGTGTCGTCGATACAGAGAAGCTGGTCGACGATCCGCCGGATGCGACTTTGACGGATGACGGTACCTTTGCCGATGATGAGCTACTTCCTAAACTGACCACCATACCAGATGAAGGGCTCGGACCGTTCAAAGTGACCGTGCAATCGCTGGTCGATCCCCCGTTCACGGTTGTTGGGTTGAGACTGATCGAAACGGTGTAGGGATCGACGCCGAGAGTATTGGTTGCGGTGGACCCGTTGAAGGATGCCGTGAAAGCTACCTGGGTTGAGGTCGTGACGCGATAGGTCGTGATCGAGTAGGTAGCCGTCTGGGAACCCGCGGGGATCACGACCGTTGCCGGGCCTGAGGCAGCTGACGGGTTCGAACTGGTTAGGCTCACCTTGGCGCCCGAGGGACCGGCAGGAGAATAGAGACGAACCGTGCCGGTAACGACGGTTGGCGATCCCCCAACGACGTGGCCTGTCGAGAGCGAACAGGGGCCGAGATAGGGAGGTCCGATAGTCAGCGTACACGTCTTGCTTAGCGAACCCGTCGAGGCCGTGATGGTGGCAACGATCGAGGCGTCGACGGGAATCGTCGTGATGACAAAGGTGGCGGTATTCGACCCTGCCGGTACAGTGACCGAACCGGGAACGGGGGCCGAAGTGCTCGAACTAGAGAGAGAGACGGTCATTCCTCCGCTTGGTGCGCTCACATTGAGGTTCACAGTACCGGTGACTGGGTATCCCCCGAGGGTCGAGACTGGGCTCACCGAGACCGACGCGACTCCGGGAGGATCGATCGTTAGCGGAGCTTGCGCGGATGCCCCGCCGCTCGATGCGCTGATATTGGCCGTGGTAATGGAGTTGACGACCGAGGTGGTTATTGTGCATGTCGCCGTGGTCGATCCACTCGGAACGGTCAATTGAGCCGGCAGGGCGGCGGATGCCGAATCGGATGTCAGGGCAAGGACGACCCCACCAACTGGCGCCGGATTGTCGATTGTGACGAGACAGCCCGCCGACGCACCTCCGACAACTTCTACGGGAGCGATGGTTACCGACTTCACCTTAGGTTGGGTGATGGTCAGAGTTGCCGATACGGAACCGCCATACGTCGCTTGAATGACAACGCCTATCGTTGACGAAACCGGCGTTGTCGTTACTGAAAACGTACCTGTTGTCGAACCGGCCGGGATCGTGATGGAGGCCGGTGCTGTCGCGGCCCGGCTGTTTGTCCATAGGGACGCGGTGATTCCTCCGGCGGGCGCCGGGTTGTCGAGGGTCAGAGTTCCCGTAGAACTGACGCCCCCTTCGACAGATGCCGGATTCAGGGAGAGCGAGGACACCTTTACCGGCACTAGACCTAGGCTCGTCTGAATGGTCGATCCGTAGGCTGCCGCAGTAATGTAGGCAATCGTCAGGCTCGTGACGGAGGAAGTCGACACCGTGAACGTCGCTTGGCTCGCTCCTGACGGAACCGTAACCGAAGAGGGCGGGACTGCATGGGAGTCGCTGGAAGTCAATTTGATGACAAACCCGCCGTTTGCGGCCGGACTCGATAGGGTGATCGTTCCCGTAGAGCCCTGTGTGCCTTCTACGACAGATGGGCTGAAGGACAGGCCGACGATGATCGGAGGTGCGATCGTAAGGACTGCGGATTGAGACGATGATCCGATTTTGGCCGTGATCGTTGCTTTCGTGGTAACGGAAACCGGCGAACCGGTTGCGGTGAATGGAACCGTCGTGGCCCCTCCCGCGGCGAGAACCGAAACGGGAACCGTCGCGGCGGCATTGTCGGAGGTTAAGACGACGTCGATTCCCGGCGACGGCGCGGGCCCTGTCAGGGTCACCGTGCCAGTGGATTTCATGGCGCCTTCAATCGTGCTCGGAGACAGGGTCACCGACTTAACACCCGGCGGCTGAACGGTCAGTGTGGTGGCGATCGTCGCCGTACCCAGACTGGAAGAAATGTTGGCGATCGTCGAGGTCGCAACCGGCTGAGTGGTGATGGTGAACGTGCCCGATTTGGCGTTCGGAGGAATAGTGAAGTGAGCGGGGACGGTAGCCGCGACGTTGTCCGAAGACAAATTCACGACAAGACCCATGATTGATGCCATCCCGTCGAGAGTAACCGTACCCGTTGACGAAGTTCCACCTGTTACGATGTTTGGCGATACAGCGAGGCCCTTAAGCGACGTGAGATTGATCGTTAGAGTATCTCCCACTGTCTGGGTCGAGTAGACGACATCGATTTCGGTTATGATTACCTGTGGAACGCCGTCGGTGTTGACCGTAAATGTTGTTGAGGTCGCTCCCTCTGGTATGGTAACGAGCCCGGGTGTCGTCGCATTGGGATTGACCGACGACGTAGCCACGACATAACCTCCGGATGGGGCTGGACCGGTGAGGGTTATTGTGGCTGTAGAGGGATTGCCTCCAACAACAGCCTTTGGAGATAGGGAGAGAGAAGAGAGCTTCGGCGGATTGATCGTTAAGGTGGTCGAGGCTGAACTGGTACCGATCGACGCAATGATCGATGCCGTGACCGCTGCCTTTACTGGAACAGTCGTGATCGTGAATGTGCCCGTCGAGGACCCCGCAGGAATAACAACCGATGTCGGAACCGTGGCATTGGTGTCACTAGAGGACAAGAGAACCTGATCGCCACCTACTTGAGCCGGACCCGTTAGGGTGACCGTACCCGTTGAACTTGCACCGCCAGTTACGGAAGTCGGCGACACCGAAACCGAGGACACGCTCGGCGGCACGACCGCCAAAACGGCGGTGTCGTTCTTCGAACCAGAGGTCGCGGTTATCGTTGCGGTGATCGTCGAGAGGACCGCTTGGGTGCTGACCGTGAAAGTTGCACTGGAGCTACCTGAAGGGACGATGACGAAAGGCGGTACCGTGACCACGGAACTGCTCGACAAAAGCGCCACGACGTCGCCTCCCGATGGAGCGTTCTGGTCTAGCGTAATCGTCGCCGTCGAAGCGTTTCCGCCAGTCACGGTCGCCGGCTTGAGGCTCAAAGAGGTAGCCGAAACCGTGTTCACCTCTGTGCCGATCGCAAAGAGGGTGTTGCCTGCGTTGACGTAGATGGCGCCATCCGAACCGATTGCCGGTGAGGTATTGATGTTGAGACCGGTCGAGTAAATCCACTGACGACTGCCATCGGGATTGATGGCATACAGATTGTCGTCGGACGCTCCGATGTAGACGGTCCCATCCGCACCGATGGCGGGCGCCCCTACCATTTCATAAGCCTTGTATTTCCACTTGAGGCTGCCACTGGGATTGAGGCAATAGATATAGTTGTCGGTGCAACCAAAGACAATCGAACCATCTGGAGCGATGGCTGGGCTGGACTCCACTGAATCTCCAACCTTGTAAGTCCACTTCTTTTTACCGTTTGAGTCGACGGCATAAAGGTTGTAATCGTCACAGCCGAAGTAGATCGTTCCATCGGAGCCGACGCAGGGGGAGCTTTGGATGGGGCCTTGCGCGGTGAACGTCCAGTTGATCTGCTGGGTAGGAGAGACTGCGTAGAGGGCGCCCGTCGAACTCGGCACGTACATCGTGCCGTCTGATGCCACAGCGATGTTTCCTATTGAATCGCTAGTCAGCGCCATCGACCATCTGAGGGTTCCCGTATTGTTCAGAATACGGAGCTTGCCGTCAACCCCGCAGATGGCGATCGAACCATCGGAGAGGATCACGGGTGACGACTGGAAGTCGGTTGACAGCGCATACTCCCAGTTTATCGATCCAGTGGGAGATACTGAGAAGACTCCGATTCTCGTTCCGACGTAGATGGTTCCGTCAGCGGCAATAGTTGGAGTGCCAAGCGAGTCGAACAGCTGGGTTGCCCACTTCTTGGTGCCATCCGGCTTGATCGCATAGAGGTTATTGTCGTTGCTAACCACGTACGCGGTTCCGTCGCTGGCAAGAGCAACTCCGCTGTCCAGGTTTGTGCCTACTCCTCCGATCCATTTCCAACGGTAAAGCCCGTTTGAACCTCCATTCTTGGAAATACCTGTATTCAGGTTGTTGTTGTGAAACTTGGGCCATGGCGTGTTACCGAGTTGACCGAAAGCAAACGACGTAAGAAGGGCAACCAACCCAACGAGAGCCAGACGAATAGCGTGCATAGACATTGACTGCCGAAAAAATACAGCCCTGGAGCGATCCAGTTGTTCAATTGAACGCCTTCAGTCGCCGGTGACTGTGGCACTAAGATTACTGCAAGGCGCAGTCTTTAATTGGTCTGTAAGTGCGTATAACTTGGCAATATTCGATCTGTCGTGGGAAATAACCTCACGAGGGGCAGGCCGCTCGATCGACAAACCACTCGACGTTCGGCGCATGTCGGGCGATCGCTTGGGCCGGCGTGCCATCCCAGTCTTCGGGGCCGGCCAGCACCCGACAAAGTGGAGCGGCTTTGTCGGCCCCCGAGACCAGGAACATAATGAATCGCGATCGGTTGAGCATCGGCGGCGTCATTGTGATCCGCTCGGAAACGCCAGCGTGACCGAGGCCCGCCACTACGATCCGCTCCGTCTCATGCACCGCCGGTTCACCGGGGAATAGGGAAGCGGTATGCCCATCCGGACCGAGGCCCAACATCGTCAAGTCCAGGGCTGACTCCAGGCCCAACTGCTCACGCAACAGGTTCTGGTACCGATGAGCCGCCGACTCGACGCCGCCCTCGACGTACATGCCATGCACGTTCCCCTCCGGAATTGGAATTTGCGAGATTAAGGCGGCACGCGCCATGTGCTCGTTGCTCTGCGGGTCGGTTGGCGGAACGTACCGCTCATCGCTCCAAAAAAGATGAACCTGCGTCCAATCGACTGGGAGCGAATACTCCGGCAAGGCGAGTAGCTCATACATCCGCTTCGGCGTACTGCCCCCGCTAAGGGCGACGTCGAATCGGCCGTGCCGGGCGATCGCTTCTTCGAAAAGGGAGACGAAGCGGACCGCGGCCGTGCGGCTGAGTTGCTCAAGGTCGTCGCATACGTTCATGAAAACTCCTTAGCCCGACTGGTACATCATCGGGTTGTGCCACGAGCGGCCGTCCCGTGCCAACAGAATGTCGGAGACCTCTGGGCCCCATGAGCCGGCCGAGTAGTTGGGGAAGGTGTTTGCCGGCCGTGACTCCCATGCATCGAGCAGCGGTTCGATAATCGTCCAAGCCGCCCGTTCCTGGTCGTCGCGCATAAACAGGGTCGTGTCACCCCAGACGACCTCCTGAATCAGGGTCTCGTATGCCTCCCGGTTCTGGGCGTGGAACGCCTGATTGTAGTCGAACCCCATTGAAACCGTGCTCAGCCGCATGCCCGTTCCTGGCTCCTTCGCCTGGAATTTCAGGATGATCCCTTCCTCCGGCTGAATGTTGATGATCAATCGGTTCGGCTCTAGCAAATCAGGAACGTCGTTCGCGAACATCAGGTGTGGGACCGGACGGAAGACGATGACGATCTGCGAATACTTGCGCGCCATTCGTTTGCCGGTTCGGAGATAGAAAGGCACGTCCTGCCATCGCCAGTTGTCCAGAAACAATTTGAGAGCAACGAATGTTTCAGTCGTCGATTGCGGATCGACTCCCTCCTCTTGCCGGTACCCGAGCGCGGGCTGTCCGTTTTCCATTCCGGCGCCATACTGACCACGCACCGAGTAGTCATGAGGGTTCATCTTCGTGAACGGACGCACCGCCCGCAGCACGTCGACCTTCTTGTTCCGCACCTCGTCGGCGTCGAATGACACAAGCGGCTCCATCGCCACCATGCTCATGATCTGGAGCAAATGGTTTTGGACCATGTCCCGAAGTGCGCCCGACGTTTCGTAATAGCTTCCGCGCTTTTCGACTCCCACGTCCTCCGCGACTGTGATCTGGACATGGTCGACGTAGCGTCGATTCCAGACGGGCTCGTAGAGGGCATTTGCGAATCGGAAGGCAAGGATGTTCTGAACCGTCTCCTTGCCTAGGTAGTGGTCGATTCGGTAAATCTGCTTCTCTTCGAACGACTTGAGCAGTTCGCTGTTGAGTGCTTCCGCCGAATCGTAGTCTCGCCCAAACGGTTTCTCGATGACGATCCGCTGTCGAGTTGGGTCACTCGAGAGTCCGGCTGCGCCAAGTCCGTCGGCAATCGTAGCAAAAATAAACGGAGGTGTCGACAAGTAAAAAACGTTCGTAGCCGGTTCGCCCATCTCGGTTTCGAGCTTCTTGATCTTGTCGGCCAACTTCGTGAACGTATTGGCGTCGGTGAACTCACCCGAGACGAACGAAACGCGGGAGACGAATTCGTCCCACTTGTTGCTTTCGACCGCTCCGCGTCGCGAGAACTGGGCCATCGCATCTTGCATGTAGGAGCGGAACGAAGCTTCCTCTCCATCGCGAGCCACGCCGATGATCGCGAACTTCGGGGGAAGGCCCTTGTCGAGGAACAGGTTGTAAAGCGCCGGCATCAGCTTGCGCTTGGTCAGATCGCCAGTCGCTCCAAAGATGGCGATGATCGCAGGTTTGGCCTGTATAGTGTTCATGCTTGCTCCCATTGAGTGTGAAACGCCCCTTCTTTATCGGTGCGCTCATAGGTATGGGCGCCGAACAGATCGCGCTGGCCCTGAATTAGGTTTGCAGGCAGAATCTCGCTGCGGTAGCCGTCGAGGTACGCGATGCTTGCGCTCAGGCTGGGAACGGGGATCGATGCCTGGATCGCGCCCATTACCGCCTTGCGAAGCGCACACTCGTGCTCGAGCACGATCTTGGAAATGGTCGGATCAACCAGGATATTCGCCAAATCCGGATTCGCCGCGTAGGCGGCCCGGATGGTCTCCAGCGAGCGGGATCGAATAATGCACCCTGCCCGCCATACCTTTGCGACCGTTTCGAGGTTGGTCCCGTAGCCGTACTCCCGGGACGCCTCTTTCAGGAGCGCCAAACCTTGGGCATAGGCGATGAGGACCGCTGCGTACAGCGCGTGTCGAAGACACTCGATCGCCTCGTCGCCCGAGTAGGGAAGTGCCTCGCCTGAAGGCTTTAGGACTTTGGCGGCCTCGACGCGCTCCGCTTTGAGGCCGGACATCTCCCTTGCGGCAACCGCGACGTCGACCGTTGGAATCGGCATTCCGAGGTCCATTGCGTCCTGAGATGTCCACTTGCCGGTGCCCTTCTGCTTCGCTTTGTCCGAAATGAGTTCAACGAGTTCCTTGCCCGTTGCTTCGTCCTTGTAGCGGAGGACAACGGTCGTGATCTCCACGAGGAAGCTCTGGAGTTCCGCATGATTCCATGCGTCGAATGTGTCCGCGATCGCCGCATTCGATAGGCCGAGGCCGCGTTTCATGACGTC
This sequence comes from Fimbriimonas sp., assembly GCA_031292555.1. GTDB lineage: Bacteria > Armatimonadota > Fimbriimonadia > Fimbriimonadales > Fimbriimonadaceae > Fimbriimonas. The sequence goes on along the minus strand of JARLGV010000002.1, from coordinate 1,563 downwards.
GTAAACCTCGGAGATCATCTGCATCACCGCGTACTCGATGCCGTTGTGGACGGTTTTGACGTAGTGTCCGGCAGAACCGGAGCCCATCAACGCCACGCACGGTTCGCCGTCGAAATGAGCGGCAACCGACTCCACGATCGGCTTGATGCGCGCGTAGTTCGCCTCCGTGCCGCCAGGCATCATGCTCGGTCCATGGCGCGCCCCGCTCTCTCCGCCTGATACGCCCATACCAATAAAGCCAAGGCCTTTCGCAGTGAGTTCAAGCGCGCGCCGATCGGTGTCTTTGAAGTAGCTGTTACCGCCGTCGATCAGAAAGTCACGCTCTTCGAGGAACGGCGAAAGGCTGTGGATGACCGAATCGACGGGTGCCCCCGCCGGCACGAGCATCATGATCGCGCGCGGTTTGCGAATTGCCTGCACGAACGCGGCCGCATCGCCGAAGCCCTTGACCGGTTTGCCGGCGCCTTCGCTGTGCAGGGCGTCGACCTTGCCGGTATCGGTATCCAGGCCCGCGACTGCGAACCCGTGGTCCGCCATGTTGAGAAGGAGGGCTCGGCCCATCGTGCCAAGTCCGACCATGCCGAAATCGTAAAGAGTATCTGCCATTGGGACGATCCTAAAGAAGTGTGCGGGAAGGGATGAGGGCCGCTTATTCCTCGATGTGTTCGAGGCCCTCGAGGGAGTTGCGTTCGATCAGAAGCACCTTGTTGAGGCGACGGACATGTCGTTCTTCGCCCGAGAATTCGGCGCGAAGGAAGTTGACGAGGATCTCGTTGGCCACTTCGATGCCCGTGATCCGCGCAGCTAGCACCAGGACGTTCATGTCGTCGTGTTCGACGCCCTGATGCGCCGAGTAGGTATCGGTGCAAATGCCCGCTCGCACGCCCACGATTTTATTGGCTGCGATCGAGGCGCCGACGCCGCTCCCGCAGATCACGACGCCGCGGTCCACTTCATGGGTAGCAACTGCCTGCCCGACTCGTTCGGCGAAGTCCGGGTAGTCGTCGTGGGGATCGTACGAATGGGCGCCCAGGTCGATAACCTCATGGTCCAGGGCGGATATTTTGCCGGACAGATACTCCTTCAGCTCAAAGCCCGCGTGATCGGATCCGAGTGCGATTTTCATGGTTGTTATAGAGTGGAACCTTACCTGACGGCCTGCCGGTCATGTCACCGATATCGATGACTCAAACGCGTTAACCGTTGGGCTAACATGGGCCATGGGCATCAAGATCGCGGTTATCGGCGCCGGCAGCGTTGGGTTCACTCGGGGCATTTCGCGGGACATTCTCACCGTCCCAGAACTCCAAGACACTCACTTCGCCTACCACGACATAAACGGGCACAACCTGGATATGGTTGCGCAACTGATGGAGCGCGACATCGCGGCAAACGGGGTTCCCGCGAAGATAACCACGACGCTTGACCGGCGGGAGGCGTTGGACGGTGCGGATTACGTGCTCTCCTTCGTGCGGATCGGCGGTCTGGAGGCGTTTGAGACCGACGTCGATATTCCCCTTAAGTTCGGCGTCGACCAATGGGTCGGCGACACGCTGAGCCCGG
>JARLGV010000054.1 GCA_031292555.1 Fimbriimonas sp. | reverse complement strand
CCGACCCGTGGCAGGCACGATCCTTGCAACACGCAAGAGAGAGGAGGTATTCTCTCGTCCTGCGTCGGGCTCATAGCTCAGTTGGTTAGAGCGCACCCCTGATAAGGGTGAGGTCGCTAGTTCGAATCTAGCTGGGCCCACCAAGCTTCTTCGGGAGTTTGAGAAGCAGCAAGTCCCCTCTGCACTGCAGAAGACCGTTTGAGGGCATGGTCCTGTTTCGCTGGCTACGCCGCGATCTAGAAACCGGAGGTGTTTGTCGAAGCTTCGTCTCCGACCTGCCCTCAAACGGCTCGGGGATTTCCATTGAGTTTCTTTGGGTGCGGAATCGTGTTCTACGTTTACATCCTCCGAAGCCAGAAGTCCGGGCGCTACTACATCGGCCAATCTGAAGATCCAGACTTTCGCCTGTTCGAACACAACCGAGATCGAGTGGATTCGACACGTGGAAAAGGCCCATGGGAAAGGGTCTGGCTAGAAGCGTTTGAGACTAGGCAAGCAGCATGAGATCGCGATCGCGAGATCAAGGGCTGGAAGAGCCGCCCTCGCATCGACTCGCTCATAACCGAGGTTGGTTAGAGCGTCCCGCATACAGGGAAGGTCGCTAGTTTCGAATCTCGCTGGGCCCACCAGCAGATAATGTTGCAACTGAAATTGTCAACGGCGCCGCATTGGTGAGACCTAGATCGAGCGCAGTTAGCCAGCTTCTTCCGTCTTCGACACCAGTCCATCCAGCAATACGCCTACTATCGATACAACAAAATCGCGGTCCGATGGACCAGGAATGTCCTTACCGAGCGTCTGCCGGATAAAGGCACGGTGGAAACAGGGCCCAAGCAAAAGGCTGGCCGCGCTTATCGGCTGCACTTGCCTGTCAATCCTGCCGAGCTGCTGTTCTTCACAGATATATTTGCTAACGAGAGCAAACACATCTTCCGGGCCTCGGCCCTGGTCGGCCATTTCGGTGCGGTGCCGCTCCAGCAGATCTACGTTTGCGAAAAGAGAAGTTGCCAGTGGTATCAGCTTCTCAAAATAGCTTATCGATGCTGTCGCAAGGTCCCCAAGATTGGCTGCGACAGTACTCTGGCCCGCCGTAGGTTGTGACAATTTCTCTCGAAAAATCGGAGCGTTCTCCAGAACCACGGCTAACTGGAGATCCGCTTTGGTTTTGAAATGCTTAAACAGCGTTCCTTCCGCACAGTCAGCTTCTCGAGCTATCTCTTTCGTCGTAAGGCCCGCCAATCCACTCTTTTCAATGAGTCGTTGTGCGGCGTCAAGAATTTTCTGCCGAGTTGGAACGGTCGTCACGTGATATTAATCTACCGGCATTTGGCTCCGACTGAGCGCTGCAATGGACCATAGGTTGGCGAGGAAGCCGAGGACATGAAGGCTCATCTGGAAGCGCCCCCAAAAATAGGAACCCTCAAACGCTTGCTTTATGGCGGTGATATTGTTGTCCTCCAAGTGGCGAAGGCTCAAAATGAAAGGGGCAGCCTTGAACGAAATCGGCAGGGAAGCAACCATCAGGCCAGCTGCCAGCAACACTGGCAAAGCTGACCGCCATTGGAATCGTCCATTGCATAACAAAAGTATGACGGATGCAATGCACAGAAGCGTCCCGACGAACGCCATAGCCGGATAGAATAGCCGACCGCTGCCCAAATCCGCCTGCCTACTGTAGTCCGCCCAAGCGACGACCCCAACTCGACTCCATGCGGCTCGCGCAACGATCGCCCTATCTACATTCCCGCCAGCCAAAAGCCCATTGACAATTGCTGCAAGAACGCTCGCGATGACAATCTTCTTTGTGGCCATATTTCTCTCTTTTCATTTCCAAAGTGAAGTGAGCACTCACTCTATTATAGTGGATTCTGTCTGAATTTCTGCGCTTCATTTTTCGTGCGCCTCTCCCTGGAACCACGAAGGGTTTTCTTGAGGCAGTCGCTATATTCATTGGCAGTTATATTTCACTAGAGAAAGCCCTGCGGTTTCCAGATGCTTTCGGCGCGACTGGAGCCGAGTGATGCCTCTACAAAAAGATGTCCGGTTTACGCTTATCCAAACGTTCTTATCACACGCCTGCAATCCAGCAGACAGTAGTGGAGGAAAGAAGGTCCCGAGCGTCTCAGCGATGTCGGAGGGAAAACGCGCCGTCATCGTTGGCACCGAAGGCTGAACAGGCGCAGCCGTTGCCAGGGAGTTCTCACTTGAGGGCGCGGAGCTACTCCTTGCAGGTCGCACCAAGTTGAGCCTGGTGGGAATCGCACAAGGCGTCGCGTCATTCGGTGGCCAGGGCCATACCGCCTCCGTTGACGCCCTCGATGAATCGGCCGTTGATCAATACTGCAATGCCGTCGTCGCAGACACTCCCAAGGCTGCGGCATTTCTTGCTTGCGATGCCGCACGTCTTTCTGCCGCAACCGTCGTGAACTCGGCGGCCGGCGCTGCCCCCGATTACGAAAACCCCTTGAGTGAATGCACCAAGCTATTTCGCGGACGAATGACTTCCGGCTCGCCTCAGGAACTGAAAGCCCATCTGGAGCAATGGATCACGTGGTTTAAGGGCCTAACCCAAAATGGCCACCTGATCGACCTAGCCTGGGTCCACCAGTAAATCAATACTGCAATATACGGATTTACATAATAACCGGCTCTACGCCGTACTCCGCTGTTTGACGCGTTCTCGATACCGCGCCTTTGCGCACGCTGAGCTTCAGATCGGCGTGGCTTACCGCTGGCAGTTCCAGTCCACATTCGGGACGAATGCATACCCTGTTTGGGCCCTCATCGAACCGAGACACGCGAGGGCGTAATAGATGAAGCCGTAAGCGCCGATAATCTGGACTCTTACGCGGCTGGGATTGGCGCTATAAGAGGGCTCTCTCCAACCCAGCCAACTGAGAGCAATCGCGCGTGGAAAGGCGGAACTTGCTTGGACGACATCTCGAAGCGCAGTAGCCAATTTGGCTACATGCAAGGTAGGATCTTCGGGTGAGAGTGATCGCATACCGTGTGCTTCGCGAGTTTGCGAAGGCAGGACATGCGGACGCCGAGGCGTCTTTGTTGGTTTGGTATAAGGTCGTTTCGAAGGCGGAATGGTCGAGTTTCGCCGAGGTTCGGGCCACTTTCCCTTCCGTCGACCAGGTTGGGAATCGGCTGGTTTTCAATATTGGTGGCAACAAGTATAGGGTGATTGCCGTTATCGATTATATAGGTCACGGAGTTATGATCCGTTTCGTAGGAACCCACGCCGAGTACGACCGAGTTGATCCAAGGAGCGTTTGATAGCTGGCATGCAAACCATTGCAATTCCGATTGTTACCAACGACCAAGACTTCGAAGAAGCTAGTCGACGTCTTGAGACATTGGTGACCGCCTCTCCTGGGACGCCGGCGCGATACGAAGCCGATACCCTTTGGCTCATCCTGAATGAATATCAGCGAAAGCATCACGGACCGCCTCCTGATGCGTCACCGATTGAAGTTGTTCGCTGGCTCATGGCTGAGCGAGAGCTCAAGCCTAAGGACTTGATACCAATTTTCGGGGACGCTACACGGGTCTCAGATTTCCTCCATGGCCGACGGGAGCTCAGCAAGAAGCATATGCGAGGGCTGTTCGAGAGCTATGGGATTCCTCTGGGTTGCTTGATGTGAGCGGAATCGACGAGAATGAAGTTAGGATATTTTCTAGCTGGGCCCACCAATCCTCCCGAAGCTGAATTCTCCTCGTTTTGAACCGGCTGTACGCCATTCGTGGGGTACCCACCTCTTCTGACCTAAGAGCACGATCTCCTCTTGGCATGAGCGAAGCGTTTCTCCAACAACGCCCACATCCCTCTGGCGATATCTCTGTTTAGGGTTTGATGGGGGCTTTCATTCCGCGGATACTTCATCAGCATAACAAAGACCGAGTGAATGTGACACTTTACCGCAACTGTGAGTCACGCGTTCAGAACCGTTTACGATCCTTTTGATCTGGGAAGGCAGAGGCCAAGTTGACAGATCAAAGGACATAACAATGAAGTGCTCATCTCTCTCAATACTTGCTTGCCTTGCCGTCATGGCAATGACGCGAACGGCGGCTGCGACGGTTTACGTCTCTCCCACCGGGGACGATGCTAATCCAGGAACTCAAGCGCTGCCCGTTCAAACGATCGGTCAAGCCCTCGCAATCGATCCTTATGACGAGGTTGACCTTGCCGACGGCACATATGCCCTCACGAACTCCTATGTGCTCCCGAACGTTCTACGCTCGACGAGCGGCGACCCGACCAAGTGCGTCATCGACTTTCAAGGAACACCGAACTACCTCATCGGTAGATCTGGCACAGTGAGCGGAATCGGATTCCAGAACGGGACAAATTCCGCCGTCCAGCAGAACTTCGCGAACGGTCTCATGACCGTGTCGAATTGCTCGTTCAAGAACTTCGTTCTACCCATCAACTCGTTTGAAAGCGGTGGTGGTCAGTCGGCGGGCGGCGGTGTTTACATCATCAACGGCAATGCGAACATCGATCACTGCACGTTCGACAGTTGCTCGGGGCAAACCGGCGGCGCCGTCAAATATTTCGGCTCCTCAGTCGGGTCGATCACAAACTGCACATTCACGAACAACTCCGTACAGCGCTGGATGAGGGGCACCAATTCCTTTGCCGGTGACGGCGGCGCCGTCAGTATCGACGACACCGTTGCGATCTCAAATTGTACGTTCAAGAATAACTCCAGTGAGATCACGGGAGGCGCGGTATCGTGCAACTTCTTCACCAATGGCCCCTCGGCGACGATTACCGATTGCGTGTTCGACGGAAATCACAGCGGGGGCCTGTCGGGAGCGCTCGGCGGAATTAACTATAACGTTTCTAGCTGCCGCTTTACGAACAACCGGGCGGACTACATCGGCGGTGCGATCTACCACCGTGGAGGATTCGACACGATCTCGATCACGAGCTGCACGTTCGCGGGCAATAGTTCGGCCTACGGTGGGACCGTGTTTGAAGATCAAGAATGGGGCCAGACCGATGCGACCTGCCCCATCCAGAACTGCATATTCTGGGGAGATAGCGTCGACAACCCTCTGTACGGTGGCGCCGAGTTTGCTCATGCAGATGCCGTCGTCGGCTTTAACAACAACGACGTCCAGGGCACTCTCGATCAAGGCGTTTCAGGAACCGGGAACATCAGCGTCGACCCGATGTTCGTGAATACGTCGGCGGGCGACTTCCACCTTCAATTCGGATCTCAATGCATCGACGCCGGTCTCAATAGCGCAGTCGCTCCCGGAGCCACTGACCTGGACGGCAACGCCAGAATCTCCGGAGTCGCCGTCGACCTCGGGTGTTACGAGATCGGAGACGTCACGCCCCCGGTAACGACCGACACCGTTTCCGGAACAGTCGGCAACAACGGTTGGTACCGAAGCACTGCTACGTTGACACTTACCGCGAGCGACAACATGTCGGGTGTTGCCAGAACTTACTACACTATTGACGGAGGCACCCGAATCACGTACACATCGGCGTTCCAACTCGGCAATGGAATCCACACGGTTACCTTCTGGAGCGTCGACAAGGCGGGAAATGTCGAGGGTGCGAGGTCAACCAGTATCAACGTTGACACGACAGTTCCCACGGTAACGGCCAGTCCGAATTACAAGAAGTTCAAGGAGAAGGACGACGACGACAAGCGAGCAAAGGTTGTCATCAACGGCAGTATCTCCGACGCACTCTCCGGTCTGGATGTGAGCACCGCTGCATTTTCGGTTGTCGATAGTTACGGCAAGTATCAGCCGTCTGGAACGATTACGGTAGCCGCAAACGGCACCTACTCTCTCAAGGCAAAGCTACCCTTGAAGTTGAAGGAAGCGAAAGGCTCCCACGAGCGAACCTATACGATCACCATTTCCGTTCGCGATATGGCCGGCAACGTCGGAAATGCGACAGTGCTGATCGAAGTGAAGGACAAGGATCACGATAACGACTGCCACGACGGCGACGACGACTAGTCACAGGAGATTTATGCCCGCCGGTGAAATCACCGGTGGGCATAGCCGCGTTTCGACTGTTGATTGACTGGTTAAAGCAATGTGACTTACCTTTGAGAAGGGCCCAGCCGGACATTTCTTGTCTTTCAGGAGACTAAATGCATGGAGCCCACCGAATTCGCCAGTGTTGTCGCCTCGCTCAAAGTCTTGGAATACCCCTCGAATGCAATAAGATAGGAGCCTGTGATTAGTGGATTAGTCGAACTCTGTTTGGTCTGCTTGGCCGGACGAGGTTCTGTATTTGGACCTGTCTTGGCCTGCGATCATGAGCGCTTAGCGGGAGGCGAGTCGGCCAAATGTACGCTTCGCCTTGGCCAAGCCGCGCCACGGAATGGGCTCTCAATTGTCCTTCGATCAGATCGCAAAGGGCTCCTCTGTCCTTCCAAGGTCACCGTTCCTGATGGGGGGACGACTGTAGAATTTAGAGTCTCAGGCAGCTATTGGGATGTTGGGCTGGCGACGCTCACCGCGACGGTCGGCGAACAAGCGGTTAGCGCAAAAATTGAGGTCCTGCCCTCCGATCCACTCGCGAAGAGTGCGTGGCCAAAGTATTTGGGCGCCGGGTGCAATGTTGGGCACGGCGGTCCGGGGGTCGCGGAACCGCGACTCGAGACGGGAATCTACCGCTCCGCGGAGGCATTGGACATGGCTCCGCCCGTCCTCGGCTCTGACGATGAGTGGATACTTCAGACTCCGACCCAAGTCGTGGCTTTGGACTCGATGGGCCAAAAAGAGCGGTGGAGGTCACCGCTGAGGTCTTCAGGAGTCGCGCCGGCCGTGGCCAAAGATGGAACCGTTTATGTCGGGGATCTGGACGGTTACCTTGTCGCACGAACGCCCATTGGCCCGGGATGGCGTTTCAAAACGAACGGGCCGATTCACTCCTCGCCGGCGATCGGCAACGACGGGACCGTTTACTTCGGCAGTGACGACGGCAAGCTCTTTGCCCTCCACCCGGATGGGACACTTGCATGGTCGCGTCAGTTGAAGGCGTCCGTAACCTCGTCGCCCGCGCTCAACGAATCCGACGGCTCCGTCTGCGTTGTGGCCGGTGGCGACCTGTTCAGCTTTACTCATGACGGAGCCAAGCGCTGGCGAGCGAGGGAGTCGATTGGGGGAGAAGAGATCGCGCTTATTGCTTCTCCAGTCGTGAAACGCAATGGGGAGGTCGTCGTATCGGACTCGTACGGTCACTTGTCCTGCTGGTCCGCCGGAGGAGAATGGCGCTGGAGCTATCCGGCCGGCGCGGCAATCAAGGCATCGCCAAGCCTTAGCCCGGATGAACGCGTTGCTTACATCGGCACGGTGAATGGAACCCTCTTCGCCTTCGACGAGGCGGGCGAGATTTGGAATACCAAGCTTTCGCGCTCGATCGACACCGCCCCCACTGTTAGTCGGGATGGGACGATCTATGTCAGCGACGCATCCGGAACCCTATCGACTGTCACCGCAAACGGCAAAGTCCTTCACACAGTCCCTACGACAAGCCGCGTAGCCCCGATCATTCTTGGTGACGGCGGACTACTGATTCCCACGCACAAGGGGACAATCTTACGTGCTCCGGGACGGCGAGAGACTCTGTACATTTGCGATATGTACGACTCGAAAATGCGATCTGTGGATTTGCTGACCGAGGCTGATCGGCATGAATACACGGGTCCGAAGTGTTTCTGCACAAACCTTGCGATCGACCGATTTGGCCGAATCTACGTCACCGACTACGACCGCCATCAGATCGTCAGGATGACCGACCTAAGTGGCAGGGATGCGGTGAGGCTCGGCCCGTTCCGGGCACCATTGGGCATCGCCTTTGACTCGGAAGACCGAATCTATGTCGTCGAGCATGAAGGGGCCTGCCTGGTACGGGTCGACGACATGACAGGCAAGAACCGGGTCGAAATTGGAACCAAGGGATCTGGCCTCCTTCAATTCGAGGATCCTGCCGGGGTTGTGCTGGATTCGAAGGATCGAATTTACGTCGCGGACTCTGCCAACAACCGGATTGTCCGATTCGATGACATGACAGGCAAAAACTGGGTCAGTCTGGGCAGCCTTCAATGGAGCATGGAACCTCTCCACTTTCGGAGTCCAACTGGGCTGGCCCTCGACTCACAGGGACGAATCTATGTGGGCGATTTGTTCAACGGCGCTTTGGTTCGATTCGACGATATGCAGGGGACCAACTGGGTGCGATTGCGCTTTAGCCCCGATGGCAAAAAGGGGTTCAAATACGGGGGATGGGTCGCATTGGACGCGATCGGCCGGATCTATATGTCCGACGATGTCGCTGGAAAAGTGACTCGAGTCGATGACATGACAGGAGTCGGCTGGTACGAGATTCCGGTCCGGTCACGCGATAATGAAAAGCTGTTGCCGCGCGGAATTGCTATCCACTAACGTCTGGTGATTTCCTGCTCCATCTTGTAAATGTGGCCACTTCCCCCAACCGAAAGGAGATCGCCCGAAGGAAGAATCGCGATCGACGATTGATCCGGCTCGCGAGGGATCTGGAGAAGCAAACGGCCGGTATCGATATCCCAGATGTTTGCCGGTCCAATCGAGGTGACGACCAATCGATGACCGTCCGGAAGCAATCGAGCTTGCAGGATGCCCGGCTTCGGGAAGTTGCTATTATCCAAAACGCGAATCGGCTTCCCGAGCACGGTATCCCAGATTCGCGCAGTGTTGTCGAAACCGGCTGTGATGAGCCGACGTCCGTCGGAAGTGAAGGACATCGTCATCGGGTCGTTCGTATGGCCGTACATCGCGTGAAGGATTCGGCCCGTCTTGGCGTCGAGGATCCGAACCACGTGGTCCTCACCGCTGCATGCGATGGTTTTCCCGTCCGGCGAGAACGTGGCGGCGGTAATTGCTTCACGGCTCACTGGCGCCTCAAGAACTTTTTTCCCGCTACCGACCTCGTAGATCTCGACCTTCTCTCCCTGACTGGTGTGCCGGGAAGCGATTATGCGGCGCGAGTCTGCGCTAAAGCCCAAGACGGCCCAGACGTTCAAGGTTCGCAAAAGTCGACCCGATTCTACGTCGTAGAGGTGCGCTCCTGTCTGCTCGAACGAATACGCTACGAGGCGACTATCCGGAGAGAACAGCACGTTCCAGATGGGAGAAGTCAACGACCACAGTTCCTTGCCGTCCGAAGCGCGAAATAGATGAAGGCGCTCTTGAGGCGAGCTTGCCTCGCCGGTGGACGACGTGACGAAGTGCGCATCGGGCGAAAAGACCTGATGCTCCGGTCGGAGGCCTTTGGTCGCAAGCGTAGCAATCTGGCTCCCGAACTGGTCTTTGCCGCTTGGTGCGTGCCACAGATAAACGCCGCCGTCGGACCCGGTAGAGGCGACTTCCGCGCCATCGGGGGATACGCCTGACGTCCAGGTGTCTTGATCGACGTGGCGATGAATCAGACTCGGGTGAGATTCCGACGACAGGAAGGCAAGTCCGCCACTCATTCCGTTTTCCACTTTCCGCAGCAAAGCGAGGGCCCATCCGGCTCCGTTCCCCAACGATTGCACCTCGTTGGTGCGCAAGAAGCTCACATTCGTCGGGATATCTCGACTCCGCATCGTCCGTAAATCGATCTTAGAAAGAACTCCGGACCGCCTACCGACCACCAGGCTGCTGGCGTCAGGGTTGAAAGCTACAGAAATCGGCTCATCGAGAAATTCATCGCGGCGTGCAAGAATCCGACGCATCGGGTTCGTTCGAAAGACAAAGGTAAATGCCGATTTGGGCTCGCTGGCGGTGTCTCCGCTTACGACAACCATCGATCCGTCGCTTGAGCAGTCTCCACCAAGGAGGTTTGTATGCCCCAGATCACGCATTCCCAGCACTTTGCCTTGCCTGGCATCGCAGACCACGATCTTTCCGAATGGGAATCCTGCATAAATCAAGAGCGTCCGTCCATCCCGGCTTAAGGAAGATCCCGCCAGCGAGGGGAGCAATCCATTTCGCTGCCAAAGGAATCTCCCGGAGGTGAGTGACATCCTCGCCAACTCACCGGTGCGTCCGATAAGGAGGGCGTCGTCCCCTTTCTCCGGAATTTCAATCGATCGAAACGTCGGCGGCACTGCGCATCGATGCACCGGGCGAAGAGTTTGCGTATCCCAAACGGTCAACATGCCGTCCACGGATAACGTCACAAGCCGATGCGGCTTCCAATACTTGAGGCTGGTGACTCGAACATTGCTCGCCGGGAAATAGCTGCCGATTTGATGGCACTGCTGGGCCACATAGGTCAGCTCCCATCCTCGTTGCGGCTGCTGCTCCAGTTCGAATAGGGCGCGTAAAGCCGCCCCTTCTCGACCTTGAAGCAGGTCCATGTACGTGTTTCGAACGGCCACGCTGTACGCCTGAAAGGAGAATCGGTCCGACTCTTTGCGGGCCGTCCGTTCGCTGGTCGCTGCCGTTTGGGCGGACTTGAGTGCTTTGTCTCGCTCCCCCAGCAGGCGCTTCGCTTCGCCAAGCGCCCTGTCGCGCTCGCTGAGAAGACCCACTGCGCGATTCTCAGCGGCTCGAGCGGCGCGTTCTTTTTCGTTGGCTCGTTGCTCGGCGGCGATAGCGTCATTTTCGCTGGCAACCGCCTTCTTCAACTCTTTCGCCGCCTCTGCAGCGTTTTGGTCTGCTCGATGCGCCTCCAGACGGGAATCGACGGCAAGCGCGACGATCGAACCGACGATCACGCTTGCCAAACCTCCCGCCAACAGTAGGCCGCGGACATAAGCGGTTCGCTGCCGGCGAACTTCCTGATGAGGCAAGTTAGTGCGAAGCCAACGCCGGTCGAATGCACGGCAGTAGATTTGGTTCCTAACTTTGAGCTGCCCTCGCTCGGATCGAACGATGCCCGAGAGCTTTAAGAGAGCGCAAAAACGGTTCGATTCGTCGTCGGCGACGACTTTGCCGCGCAAGATGCGTTCGTACGTCATCAGCGTCTCGGAACGAACCTCTTCACGGTCCGTCGCGTTGAGGACGCGATTAGCCACATCGGCCAAGTTGATATTGGTTTCCCGGGCAGCTGGTTCCAACAGCTCTCGTTGGACCAGACGATCCACACCGGCGGCGTTGGTAATGCCTGGGTCGCCGAGTACTGCTGCACAAAGACTCTGAGTCAGGAACGGATGCCCGCGGGTCCAATAATGAATCTGGCGGACCAGGGCGTCTCCGTTGGTCCCCAGCCGGTCGGCATAGCGCGAAACTTCTGCCGCGGTGAAGTCGTGAAGGGCTATCCGCTCTCCGATGTTGAAGGGAGTTAACCGTACGTCCCGGATGAGATCCCCCGGCAAAGCGACTCCGACAAGGCAAAACGTGAGCCGGCGTAGGTCCGGGTCCTCTACTCTGCGATTGAAGAACTCTCGAATCCCCGCGAAGAACTCGTCCGCGCTGAAGTTCAAGTTGAGCGTCGCGTCGACCTCATCCAGGAAGATAACGACAGGGCCAGGGATCGATTCCAGAACGACGTCGTGAAGGAACAAGAAGAAGCGCCGCATAGGACTCAGGGAGGTGTGCTCCTTCCAGAAGGTCCGGAGATCGTCGCGAATTCCAAGCGCAAACCCCAACTCTCGGCAAAGGGTCGCGTACCACTGTTCCGGCGTCACATTTTTTCCGCCAATTCGCGTGAGATCCAAGAGAACGCATGCGACTCCATTCGCTTTCAAGCGATTAAGCATCCGCACGGACAGCGAGGACTTCCCCATCTGCCTGGAATTCAGGAGAAAGCAGTACTGTCCGGCTATAAGCGACTGATAGAGTTGCTCGTCCGCCTCACGAGCGATGTAGCTCGAGTCGGTTCCGCTAAGTGTGCCTCCGGCGGAGAAGTAAGACCGCGTCAAGGTGAACCTTTGCCTTGCCTCAAATGCAATTCTAAGTATTGCCGATACAGATTGCAGCGGACAGCATAGTTCCCACTTGGCCGCCTGACCAGAATCCCAGCTGCTATCAACCTCTGAACATCGATGGAGTCGCGCAACATCACGTTGGAAAGCGATTCGCGCATTGCGGTCATGACGCCGTCCAAGTGCGAGACTGAAACAAGCACACGTCGCAGATGATCGCCAAATGGTCCGTCTTCCGCCAAAGCGTTTGCCATCAGTCGGCGCAGGTCTCCACCTGTTTTCACCAGATAGTCCAGCGCTCGACGCGTGAGCGCGGGGTGCCCCTCGATCTGTTCGAACAGCCACTGAACTTGGTCCACATTGCGCAAAGGGGTGCCATACCTTTCGTTCAGCTCCTCCGTCTGGGCAAAGTCGAAATTCCTAAGTGCGAGCTGCCTGCCCACGTTGAATGGCGACTGATTGAGGTCTTGGATGAACAGATGCGCTTCTGTAGCGTAGGTGATGACGATGCTCAGCCGAGACCAATCGACATCAGGCTCCATCGCTTGAGCGCCGTGCCAAGATCGGACCAGGGCAAAGAAGTCACCAGAGAAGGAAGCTGTGAAGAGTCGATCGACCTCGTCCATAAACCAGGCTAGCGGGGTCTCCGACGAGAGCACGAGGGCGCGAAGGAAGTTGTGGAAATTCGAACCGGGTCCAAACATGGGGAGCCACTCAGTATCGAAGTCGTAGCGGAACTTCAGTTGTCGCGCCATATTGGCGGCGAGTACTCGATAGCAGGTGTCTTCGTCGGCAATATGAGCGGACGTAAGCTGCTGGAAATCCGAGGTAACGAATCGACCTCCTCGCTCGCGCTGCATTCGAATCCCATGGGCGATCAGCGACGTTTTTCCGACTTGCCGTGGTCCCTTGATAAGGATGATGCTCTCTCGCTCATCGAGAGCCTTGCGGAGTTCCGAATCGGTCGGCCGCTGGATATACATGGGAGACTCTGGGGGCAGAGTTTTCAGCGGCAGATCAACAAGTGCCTCCTGCGGCTCGGGCGAGCAGGTCGCGGTCAGCACATCGACGATTTCGGAGAGAACGGTCGCGTTGTCTGCAGTTCCGTGCCAAGTTGAGTACTGAATGCTGCTGAGTAGTGAGCCCACAGTCCCCTTGGGGGGCAGATCAGACCCGATTCGGATCGGCAGCAGCAGTGGCGCCTGATGTCTGAGGCGCTCGTCGAGGGTGATTTCGACTTCATATTCCAGCATTTCGCTGGAAAGTGCAGCGTCCGAAAGCAAGGCGATCACGGCGTCTGCGCCGCGGATCTTCTCCTCGATGACCCGTGCCCATTCCACGCCGATTTTGAGATGGCGGTCGATAAATACGTCGTACTCCGGTGGCGAAAGAGCACTCTCCAACAATGAGAGCAACTGGGTATCAGGCTGGGCTCCGCGCTTATATAGAATGACGATCTTCTTCGCGGCCATAAGCTAGTGAGCTCCTCGGTGTCGATGTTCGAAGATTGGCTGCAAATTATAATCTACTACTTGCTTGTCGGCAACTCGCCGCCAGTGCGAAGCCTCATCGATTCGGCCAAGACTGCTCAATATATCGCTCATGAGGTACGTCTCCGATGCCGTGTTCCCGGGAGTCAAGTCTCCGATTGGAGGCATGATCTCTAGCGATTCTTCGTGTCGGCCAAGTGCTAGCAAGACCCGTGCACGATCACAATGTCGAAGGTGCACGGTCGTCGAGTCCGCGCGCAATGCGGCATTCTGAGCGGCCTTCGAGTACTCGTCCCCTTTAGCCGCGTTTCCGTGTCTGGTGAAGCACTCCGCGTAATTGCAGAACCGCCAAGAGAGGTATTCGGAATTCAGTGCCGCACTTCCGAGTTCGTCCAGGTGGGCGAGACCGCGCAGAGCGCTCCTCCAACTCGACTGGTGGTAGTACCCTCTCGCAGCAGTCAAGTGAAGAGCGTAAACGCATGCCTTTGGAAACAAGGTGTTGCCAATTGTTAACTTGAGAGCCCGGCGGGCAGTATTCAGGGAATCAGGAAAACGACTGCAGTTGGATTGCATACCTGCATAGGCTGCCATCGCTTCGGCGAGAAGCGGCAGGTATTGATCATTTTTCGCGCTGAGGTTCTCCAGGTGCTCCAGTAGCTGCAGGAACCTGAGATCGAACATCACATAGTTCCACTCATCCCAGTTCCATCGGATGCTCCAAAGCGCTTCCGCCAAGGAATCCACATCATCCGCCAGCGGTCCGAGGGAATGTTTGGACTTTTGCAGCGCCATCCTTTCCAGCGGATGCACATGACAGATGTCGTAGTAGCGCTCGATCGAGTCGGTGCTCGGAATCAGTCCGCCAGATTCCCAGCGAAAGAGCGTGGACTGGGTTACACCGAGAGCATCGGCAACTCTTGCCGGCGGAATTCCCGCGCGAATCCGAATCGTCCGAAGGTAGCGAAACGCGGAAGGCGGTGCGGCTGAGTCGCCACCCTCAGAGCGACACAGTCTCGCACGCAAGGTCCTCAGTTGCGAAACAAGCCTTCGTCTTTCCTCTTCGGGGAGATGAAGCGCTGCCATAACAGATTCCAACTCGGGGATCCACGGAGAGGATGCTCCCGACTCCCAGCGTATGATGCTTCGCCGAGAAATGCCAGACGCCTCGGCTAACGCCGTCTGCGTCAGCCGAGCCTTTAAGCGCCACCACCTAAGCTGATTAGGAAAGTCAGTGTTGACGTCCGGACTCGGTATGTCTATCGTAGGAGCCGTCATCCTTCGTGTAGTAAAGATCGAGATCAAGCTGCGACTGATACTCGCGTGATTCTGTCGCATTTCGCGACACGTCCGCTTCTGCTTGCCTATGAAGTGAGTTAGAAACTCGTCTAGTACGGCCCACCAGTAATATAATACTGCAAGTAGAGATGCCAATGGCTCTACGCCATTTGGCTAAGGGATGTCCCCCAGCGCTATGAAGTCTTGAAGCGCTGCACGAGTTCCCGCACTCTGTGAATTGGAAGTTTCCCTTCCGTGGATTTTTGTAGCGCGGCTAGCATTCTGTATTTCAAGGCGTCCTTGAACTCGTCCAGCTTGTCCAAGTCGTAAATCAAGAAATTCTCACTATGGATGTCAAAGGGTAATTCGAGCTTGGCGGTCGCGTCAGGTTCGTAGCGCGTCCAAACAACGGGCAGACCACAGCTTCAACCCGCTAAATGCCAAGATGTAGAATGGGGCATACGAAATGCTGATAAAAAGACTGAAGGTCTCAGGGTTGCTTTCATTTGGGCCGAAGGGCATCGAACTGCCATTGCAGAGCCTAAACGTCTTGATCGGCCCGAATGGTTCTGGCAAGTCAAACCTTGTCGAGATCTTGGCGCTTCTCAAGGCTAGCCCCAACAACTTGCCTGCTCCGATGAAAGAGATGGGTGGTGTGAGAGAGTGGTTCTGGAAAGGTGAGAAACCGCCTAATGAAGCTGTTATCGAGGTACTGACAGATCAGCCGCCAACAGCCAAACAAGACGTCAGGCACCGTTTGACAATCGCTCAAAACGGCGAACGATTTGAAGTCGTGGATGAGCAGATTGAGCACGCCAGTCCCAACCCTGGATATGATGTACCTTTTTATTACTACAACTATCGTCGAGGCCATCCCTTTTTGAAGGAGTTCGATTCGAGCCCTGAAGAGTCTTTTGATAGGGAGAACATCCGACCTGAAGAGTCTATCCTCTCCCAGGTGACGGTTCCTCAGCGGTATGCAGTTCTCGCTCACCTTGGCAGATCCTACGAAGGAATATTCTTGTTTCGAAACTGGGAATTCGGCCCAAACGCAGCCATTCGAAAGGCCTCGTCGCCAGACGCTCCGAATGACTTCTTAAGGGATGGAGGTGTCAATATTGATGTTGTTGTCTCCAGTTTCCGTGGAGCACATAAGCGGCAATTCATCCAGCATTTACAAGACCTGTTTGAAGGCATCGAGGACTTCACAACTCCCACAGGGTCAAATGGCATCATGCTCTACCTGGAAGAGCAGGGAGGGAGGTCCATACCGAAGACTCGACTTTCCGACGGAACGCTCCGGTACATTTGCCTCTTGGCCATCCTCCTACATCCCACCCCTCCTCCACTGATTGTCATTGAAGAACCGGAGTTCGGTCTCCATCCCGATATCGTTCCGCAGATCGCTAAGCTACTAATTGGCGCATCAAAAAGGACTCAGTTAGTTGTGACAACGCATTCTCGGATGCTGATCGACGCTCTTGGCGAGACACCGGAGGCCGTAATAGTTTGCGAACGACACGCTGGTGAATCATTTTTCGAGCGCCTAGACGCAGAGGATCTCAAAGAGTGGCTGAAGCAATACAGCTTAGGGGACTTGTGGAGCAGCGGCGAGTTGGGAGGTAACCGCTGGTGAGGCGAAATCGGAAGGTCACAGTCTATGTGGAAGGGGGCGGACAAGACAGCGACCTCCTGAGATCGCAGTGTCGCCAGGGATTTCATAAGTTCGCGGAGGCTGCTGGCGTAAGGGGAGTGGGCTTCGTGAGTCGTGGTGGGAGAAATGAGGCACACAGTGCTTTCTGCACGGCACTAAGCGAGCGAGAGATGGACAGCGTTGTTCTCCTGCTTGTCGACAGCGAAGAAGCTATTCCTGAGGGTTTGAGCAATTGGGAACACTTGGCATCAAGACATGACAACGAATTAAGAAGGCCGGAAGGAGCGTCCGAAGAGAATCTCTTCCTGATGGTGCAATGCATGGAGACCTGGTTCATTGCCGACGTTGACTGCCTCAAACAACGTTTTGGCCATGGTTTTAAAACGACTCCATTCAAAGAGTGGCCAGAATTTGAGGCTGTCCCCAAAGCAACTGTCTTTGATGTGCTGGATCGGGCCACCGCTGATTGTGAGACTAGCTACGCCAAGGGCTCTACTTCATTCGAAATCCTAGGCTTGATATCACCAGAACGGGTCATTACAAAATGTCCAAATGCCGCCCGCTTGTTGGACAGGCTCAGGAAGCACATGGAACAGAATTAGTCTCAAGAAAGAATCGACCGAATTTGACTTTGAAGAACTGCCCAAGCTGATACTCGCCAGATGGTTCTTGTCTGGTGATTGCTGTCGCTGACGTTATGCGGCTGCTAAAGGTTTGAAAACTGTCCAAGATGGCCAGTCTACGCCGCCCAGCGCCCCTCAAAAGTTAGAAACTCTTCTGGTCTGCCAAACGGCAATACTGTGCCGTCGCATGCGTAAATAAGCAGCCTATCTGCATGTATGGGTTTTGTAAGGATCGGACCGTAGATTGTTCGCATGCTACCGGTGGAATCCCTGAACCTTGCATTTTCTGAAAGCAGGTCCTGCTCTTCTCCCTTTGATTTCCGCTTGGTGCTAGATCAAATTCGCCAGGAAATACTGGACGGAGATGTTTCGGAAGCAATCAATCGAATCGGTGACACGCTTTCTGATATGCGTTGCACGCTTACGTCAGGTTCTTGGAATGCCTTTGCCGGCGAGGAGTGTCTTGCCCATCCTATTCGAGCCCTGCTTCATCAGGATCCCTTTACCCACCACGCATTTTCAAAACCGAGTGGCTACTCCGGCGATGCTCGCCTGATCGACTACATGTACGGCTGCGCGGATCCTCCTGCTGAAACAACTGATGTTGGACGTTCGATTTTTACCCATACAACGCAAGGTCCAGCCGGTCGAAGCGTGGTAGCACGTCGAGATATTCTCTCAAAGTTAGTCGACGCGATTGCGGCTCGGATCGAAAAGCCACGAATCTTGTCTGTCGCTTGCGGTCACCTACGTGAGGCAGAATCGTGTCGGTCCGTTCGAGACGGAATGTTAGGCGAGTGGATTGGAATAGACCAAGACCCTCACAGTGTCGCCCTGGTCAACGGAAACCATCGGCACAACTGTGTACGAGCTGAAGTGGGCTCCGTTCGTGCCTTGCTTACAGGCAAACACGATCTTGGCAAGTTCGATTTGATCTACGCAGCAGGTCTCTACGATTATCTCGAAGATCGGACGGCGACGAGGCTGACGACTCGCCTTTTCGAGATGCTACGGCCCGGCGGCAGCGTTCTAATTGCGAACTTCTTACCCACACTCCGAGATATCGGATACATGGAGTCGTTTATGGCGTGGCACCTGATCTACCGGGACGAGCGCCAGATCCGTAACCTCATCGGAGGCATCGACAGTGCCGCCGTTGCGCGCACAGAAACATTTTTCGACGAGCCTGGCAACATCGTGTTTCTCCAGGTGGACAAGCCGTGAACTCCGTTGCCACGTCTGCTAAGGATCATCTATCGTGTTTGGCATCAAATATGGCCACCAAGGGAATCGTAACTAGCTCATGTTCTCGCGATGCCATTCGCTGCGTTGGATTTCTCGAACTAACTCGAAAGTGAATGGAGCATGACTTCTTTCACTCAAATCCGCAATGCGATCCCCAAGGGGACAAAGGCCACATCTACGAGCCGGGCTCTACTGCTGTTTGCAGCTAGTTGGTTAGCTTATGGAACCTGCTTTTACTTTGCGGCTACTGACCATTTCTCATTTTGGTCACGCTTGCCGGCTTCGCTCCTTGAAGGAGTCTTCATAGGATCACTTTTCGTTATAGGCCATGATGCTTGCCACCTAGCATTCGTTGGTTCGAGCTTCCTCAGCAGGGTGTTAGGGCGCCTGGCCTTTCTACCTCAATACCAACCCTTCACCTCATGGGTGTATTCCCACAACATGTTGCACCATAGCTTCACGAACGTTAGAGGTCTTGACCCAACATATCCCCCGTTCACCTTCGAGGAATTCTCCAATCTGCCTCCATGGCGCAGATTGCTTGAGCGATTGTATAGAAGCAGACTCGGAATTGGTCTCTATGGCTTCGTGGAAATTTACTGGAAGCAGGAGATTTTCCCTCCGCGTTCCATGATCAATCGCTTTAATACTCCCAACCAATTCCAAATCGACCGAATTCTTGTTGGCCTCTTTACAGGATTACAACTCTGTCTTATTGTTGTTTTATCACGCAATAGGTTTGAAGGTGTGTGCTGGGCTGTCCTGCTACCGTATGCGATCTGGATTTATCTCTTCTCAATGGTTACGGTTCTTCATCACACCAATCCACGTGTGCCTTGGTTCCAAGGCAAGGATCAATGGAATGCAAAAGCGGGTCTCGTAAACTGCTCCGTCCATTTAGAATTCCCGCGAGTGCTCGAACTGATCTTCATGGAAGTCCTCGATCACACGGCGCATCACGTTGACCCCCGCATTCCTCTCTATCATTTGCGCGAAGCTCAAGAAGCCCTACAAGAGCTGTTTCCCGGCGAAATCATTGTACAGCACCTGACTTGGCGAACTTTTGGCGGGATTATTTCCAAGTGCAAACTCTACAATTACTCGAATCACCAATGGCTAGACTTCGATGGAGTCCCCACCTCCGACCCGATACCGCTAAGCTAATGAGTGAGTTTCGGAATTACCGACTCCGAATATTGGATGATGTGAACCAACTGGATCTAGATGATGCCCTCCTGACCCGCCCAAAGCACCATGCCGTTCCTCTGGCCGAAGGCAAGCAAAGCCGACATAGGACCACCTATCCCTTCCGATAGCAAATTTCGTTTGCCAGTTCTTGGACAACATAAGACTACGTGAGGGTCACTCCAAGCATCGCCGCTAACGTGCCGAGAGTCGAAGCAGAATGAACAAATGATGGATGCTTTGTACCTACCGGCACCGACGAATTCGAAACGAGCAGGTTGCACTCGGTCGAAATCTTTGAACTCAGCAGGCTCCAGAGGGCAGGTGTGAGTGAAGCTGGCCCGCCCATCCCAATCTGGGAGCCCGCCCCCGATGGAGACCCAAGCGTGGGAAAGAGCGATGTCAGAGCGTCCGCATCGATCCGCCGTGCCAGAACGGAGAACCTCGCAGCCAAATCAGGTGTCGAAATGGGAAGCGGCACATCGAGATAAGTCATCCGCTCTCCGTTGCGCTGTCCGCCAACGGCTAATCGAAGAAGATAGATGAAAACCATCGCCGAATACGCGCTGCCTGCCGGCGAATCCAACTCTGCAATGGCTCCGGCAATGGAGACACTGGCTAGGAGCCTTACGCGACAATCCGCCCAATACGCGATTCGTAAAACGGTACACAAATCAATCAGCGCTTGGATGTGGGCGATGTCAGAGGCAGCATCCGTTCCCCCAACCGACCGACCAATAACTCCGTCGTTTCCTGGATTCACGAATTGCGACAATTGAACATTTATATCCTGGGCTCGGGTGAGAATCGAGGAGGCGTCGACGCCACAAGCCGAGGGCAGTCCGGCCAGGATTCGAGTGCCGATGCCTGTAAGCGCAAGCGGAGATGGATTAGCGCTGGTGGGACACTCGATCAAGCCGTTCGTGATGCAGAATTGGATCGGATCGTTGGATACGACGTATGCGTAAGTCAATATCTCATAATCGTCTTCAACGCGTTGAGACTTGCCGTAGTACGTCCCCTTGTTGTAACGTACGTTCCCCGTATGGGGATTATCGATCGTTGGCTTGATCCAACTGGAGACCTGCGTTCGGGTTATCTTGCCGGTCGAATAATCCACTAACACGTCCGGGATCTGCTTGGCATTAGCGGGATCGTTGGGATGTGTGTAAAAGTCTCGAGAATCGTTGCCAAATTGCGTGAATATGGCGTTGAGCGAATGGAGATAGCGGGAGACTATACTCTGGATCAACGAATCGGGCATAGCTTTCGATACCGAATCGGAATGACGCTGAGCAGCTTGCAACATACTGGTGATTTGGACATTGTCGACGGTGCGGTCCTGCCCCTGGGGATATTGGAGCCTCGCATAGGAATATGAGTCCACGCCAGCCTGGAATTGAATCGGATTGGCGATCTCCAGTTGAGCAGGCGGAATTCCGCCGACTGCGAGAGCAAAGTCCGGACCGTTAATCATCTCTTCCGGTCGGTTGCTTGTCCTCATCAGCGAGGCAAAGTCACCAGGAGTGCCCGCCATCAAGCCAGCTGCATTGACCGAAGGAGTCGTGTTGATTACAAAATCTCGAATGGTCTCGACTGGTTGCTGATATTCGATGAGCAGTGCGGAGTTGGCCGGTGTCGCCAAGATTTGTAAGACCGCGGTCTTGGCCCTCAACTCGGCGTTGAGACGCTCACTGCTGACAGTATCCTGTCCCGTCTCAATAAAGTAGTTCGTCAAAGTCGCGATGCCATTTCGAATTTCATTAACGGCCTGTTGCAACCGAGCGAGATCCGTAATAACCACTGATGAAAATGCTTCGAGAGCTTTGAGGATAATCTGCTCGAGTTCCTCTACCTGCTGGAAGCCCCTTATCATCGTGGATTGCATGTCGCTGATCTGCTTAGAGATCTGCTGGAACCCATCGCTGCCTCCGCCAAAAATACCAAGGATTCCGAAGATCGCTCCTCCGAGAGCGGCGGCGAGACCGAAAGGTCCCATGGTGGCGGCAGGTAGCAGAAAGGACTGGATCGCCGTGACGGCGGTATTGACTTGTTGAGCAACCAGAATGGCCTTTCCGATCGGGGAGTTTCCTGCGATCAGGCCCAAAACCTTAAGGGCTCCTGCCCGCTCTGCGCTTTCGGCTTGAACTCGCCTATTAAGCTCATCAAAGCTCTGTGCCTTTTCGCTTTCGTCGGCAAGGGAATCTGCGATCTCGAAGTCAGCCTTGTATTTCGCCAAGTCGTCTTGATAGATCGCGACGAGGGACTGTGGCAGCAATGACGGATAGTTCGCAGCGGCAACAGGATTGCCGGCAGGGTCAAAATATAGATCGACAATGTTTTGCTGCCTAGGTGTAAGTTGAGCTCTTGCTTCTGGGTAAGTCTGCGGAACGTCAATTGTGATTTGAGATTGGATTCCAGGATCGCTCAGGGCAGTCCCAAGGGTTGGATCCAAGCCTGCCTTTGCGGCTAATCCTTGGAACAGGAGCCCTTGCAGGGCCGAACGGGCATCGGGCGAAATCTGATCGGGCGAGTCCCAGTACTGCTTCATCTCCTGCTGGACAAGCGTTGGCTTGAGCCAAGCGGCAAGGAACGTAACCGTCGCTTCGGCGACATCCCCACCGTCCTCGCTCGGACCCCTGTATTTAGTCGCGTCGTCGTAATTCTCCGTGGTTAATTGTAGAGTCTCGTTGTAGTCGCTAAGGCGCTGAGCGAGGCTATCGCACTCGTTGAGGAAGTTGTCGACATTTGGCAGGTCGGCGGCGGCAGCTATTGTGAGGATCTGATTGCATGCTGCAACGGCGCTTGCCGGACTATCGAAGCTCCCTGACGCGACGTCGATTTGGAACACGGCATTCATCAGCCGCTGGCGATCACCGTCCGACAGGTCGCTGAGCTTTCCCAACTGGTTCGAAATGGACGCAATTCGTAAGGCGTTTATTGTATCTATGCTCATAAAACTAGGTTCCTCTTCTCTTCAAATGAAAGCGCAGCCCATGGCCGCTAGTTCATAATGCTGTATACTTGCAGTAAAATCTGATGGCAATATCGTGTGACGCTTAAAAACCGGGCCCCTTCGGTGGCAATTGTGATCACTCTGACCCGGCCAGTGAGGTTTGAGGCTCAGTCGTATCGGCCGAACCGCATCGTTCCACCTCCAGAAATGCGATGTTCTGCATGCGGTCCCTAAACGTTCGAACCGAACTTCGCTCTGAAGGCGGTATCTCGCTCATGAGGTCCACCAGATCAGCCTCGGAGCGGTAGGTTAGGAACCAGTCTTGAATACACTCCATGAAACCGATGCCTGCCGTGTCTGGGGCAAAGTTGGCCAGCAGGAGTCGCCCCCCTGGTCTTAGCATTGAGAACAAAGAGGTTGTCAGTCGTGTAGCTGTCCGGTCATTGAGATAGTCGTATAACCCAGCGCAATAAATACCGTCGAATAGACCCAGGTCGAACCGGCCTACGATGATCCGGCGGACGTCGCCTTCGATGGTGCGGATTGGGAGGTGCGGATAGTCGCGCGTTATCGTAGCCAGGCTCTCCCTATCTTGGTCGAATGCGACCAGTTCAGAGCAAGAACCACGGCTCAGCGCCGAAGAGGCTCCCGCCTCACGCAGATGTCCACACGCTATGGAAAGGAGACGAGCGGATACTCGAGCCTCACAAACCGAATCGATGAACTCAGCCAAAACCATAGCGCGGTCTCGCACGCTGCAAGCGGGAGGTCCACCAAATTCTGCGGCATACAAGACGGGATCGATCTCGCCGCTAGTGCTGGGGCACATGGCACCGTAAATTAGGTCCAGAGTTTCCGCATCTCCTGCATAGCCCCTTGGCTTGGAATTCGTTCTGAAGCTGAGCGGAGATCGCAATATGTCCTTGATCAGACGCTTAGAGGTTCGGACGTCAAGAATGTAAGCTTTCCACTGATCCGACGTAAGTGAAGTCCGAATCAGATCTAGGCGGCGGGCCAAGAATTGGAGGCAGTTGCCGTAGTCCCCACGCTCCCACATCCTCTCAGCCATGATCCAAAGCTCGTCTCGGAACGGGTCATCTCCCATCGATTCCAGACTTGTGAAAAGGAGAATTTGATCACACATTGGTAACCTCAGGGAACCCGTGCAGCATAGGATCGACATCGCGTGAGGGTCCGCCTTTTGACTCTTCAATAGCTCCAACCTGCGCCTCCAATCTCTTACCGAGGCGGTCGGAGGTCTCGCGGGGACACCATGCTTCGAACTGAATGGGTGTATCTAGCAGCTGGAAGAAAGTCTCCTCACATAGACGCACCGCAATCTGGTCGGAGTCGTCGTCGCTCGCAAACTGCCGAACGCAAGCAAAGTAGAGGGCGAAAGCGGTTAGCGTCCCGAGCCCATATTGGAGGCGCTGGATCTCGGTACGATGCCGGTGTTGGTTGCCTAGGTTCCTTGGGTTACCTTCAGTTAGTCTTTGTCGGATCAGTTCGAACAGATCCGTCGCATCCAACTTGGCAAACGTTTCCTCGATGGAATGCGATTTTAGCGAAGCGAACGATCCCAAGTACGAAGTCATCGCTTCGGTAGGCCCCTCGAATATCCGCAAGACACGCGCATCCCGGGCGATTCGCGCAACCGCGTTGGGCTCCATATAGCCGCGTCCGCCAAGCAGTTGAATGACCCTGTCTACCGTGTTCCAACCTTGCTCGGGACCAACGATCTTCGCAACCAAGTACATCAGGTCGCTCGGAGTCGCGCCTTCATTGAGTCGCTGGAAATTGGCTTCTAGGAACAAGTTGAGCGCGTGAGTTCGAGCTGTCTCTTGAGCAAATACATCGGCGATGTGGGGGTTCTCCGACATCGGCCCAGAACCGATGCGGCGTTGCCCAACGTATCTCCTCAGAATCGATATGCTTCGCAGCATCGCGGCATTTGCGAAGACAGCCATTGCGAAGCGACTCGGCATCATTGCGCTTTGAGCAACCATCAGACCTTGACCAACTGGTCCCAGAACGTGCTCCGGCGAAACTCCAACACTGTCGAAGACAAGCTCGCTTTGAACGACGCTGCGCAGTCCCATCGTCATCGCTTCCGACCCATGCCGAACGCCAAGAAGATCGAGTGGCACAACGTATCCTGTAATCCCAAGTTCTGTTCCGTCAAAGCTCTTTGCAACCGCAAAGACAGCGGCGACGCTGGCCCAAGCGGCGAGCCCAGACCAGATCTTGCGTCCGTTGAGAACCCATGTTCCATCGGCTTGCTGAGTTGCGGACATTTCAATCCTCCGCGGGTCAGATCCGGCACATTCTTCTGTCAGAGCAAAGGCGGCGATTTGCCTGCCCATGGCGAAGTCTCGGGCATATTCTCGACGTAACTCTGGAGACGCGTGCTCCAGAATGACAAAGCCGCCAAGAAAGTTGTGCATCGCAATCGCGTTTCCCAACGAGAGATCGACGATCGAGATCTGGCGCAATACCCTCAGCGCATCGCCAGGAAGCAACTCACAACCGCCCAACTCCCGTGACGCGGTCAGACCGAGTAACCCCCGGCGACCAAAATCAAGAAACACATTTGGCGGTAAACACCCTCGTTCGTCGGCTAGGAGCGTATTGAGTCGTGTTCTAGCGTAATTTCGGACCCATTCAATGCAATCCACTGTGGCCGAGCGGCTGTATTCTATCTTGCAGGCATTCATATCCATCGGCGAAAGAGAAGCGACACGTTGTGGCCGCCAAAGCCAAAAGAGTTGGAGAGTGCGTATTCGACGGAATGGTGCCGCGCGACGTTTGCAATGGTGTCAATCGCGCAATCGGGATCCGGGTGATCTTGATTGATGGTGGGAGGCAATACATCGTCACGAAATGCTAACAAACAGAAGATGGCCTCTATCGAACCCGCCGCGCCGATCATGTGGCCCGTCATCGACTTCGTACCGCTGACGGGAAGGGAGTCAATGTGATCTCCAAAAACAGTTCGTAATGCGGCCACCTCAATGCGGTCTCCCAAAGGGGTTGACGTTGCATGGGCATTGACGTATCCAACCGACTTTGGGTCAATGCTCGCCATGAAGATCGCTTCCCGCATGGCTCGGACCGCACCCTTGCCAGTTGGATCGGGCGCCGTCATGTGGTACGCGTCCGAGCAAGATCCATAGCCGACGACTTCACCGTAGATTCGCACGCCGCGCGACCTTGCCTGCTCCAGTTCCTCTAGAACAAGGACTGCCGAACCTTCGCTGATGACGAAGCCATCGCGCTTGGCGTCGAACGGGCGGGAAGCTTTGGCGGGTTCCTCGTTCGAGGTGGAGAGTGCTCGCGCCGCTGCGAACGCGGCCGAATGAACAGGAACGGTGGCGTCGGAGGCGCCAACGACCATGGCTTCGACCGAACCTCGGACAATCATGTAATAGGCCTCTCCGACTGCGCTCGCTCCGGATGCGCACGCGCTGACGAGGCAGTGATTAGGTCCTTCCAGCTTGAACTGCTGGGATACGTAGCCAGAAGCCATATCACAAATCGTAAAGGGAACCGTCATCGGCGAAACGAATCGAGGGCCTTTGTTGACTAAGTTGGATTGTTGGGCAACCATCACGCCCATGCCTCCAACCGCCGTTGCGATGCACGTTCCCGTCCTTGCTCCCCGCGAAGGATCGTCCAGCAGACAGCTGTCCTTTATAGCCATCGTCGCACCGGCCACCGCATACTGAAGGAACGGGTCGCAAAGCGCCGCCTCGCGTGGGTTCATCCATTTGTCGGCACAAAACCCTAGAATCTCTCCGCCAATTTGCTGCGCAAATCCCGTGCTGTCCCATTTTGAAATCCGCCGAATGCCAGAGTCGCCTGCCTTAATGGCGCTCCAGGTGCTCTCAATATCTAGGGTGAGCGGAGTTACGCCTCCGATGCCCGTAACGACCACCCGTCGAGCCATTAGGCAGCCTCGACTCTGCGTTCGATGTAAGCGATGATATCCGCCACGGTTTTCAGGGCCGGAAGCTCCTGCTCGGGCACTTCAATTTGGAATTTCTCCTCCAGCGCCATGGCCAACTCCACAACAAAGAGGGAGTCAACGTCCAAGTCTTCAACCAAGCGTGCTTCGGGGACCAGCTTTTCGTTAGGCACGCGCAAGACGGATGCACATACGCCAATAATCTCGGAATGCAATGGCGAAGGTTTTTGATCGATCATGTTTGCTCTTCTCGTTTGGAGGGAATTGCCGGATTCGGGATGAATTGGGTTCGGTGCAGACAGGAGACCCGTGCGTCGTCCTCGTAAGCATTGATTCGCTTTGCAAGGGCTTTGATTGAATCCTCCAGCTTGCCGTAATCGAGGCTCTCGAACAGGGTCGTTTCGCGCATCCGGCCTTCCGTGTCTGGCACCAATCGACAGCGCTTGATTCCATCATCCAAGGCGGCAAGGGTGGCGACTCCCAAGTTGTCGAGGATCGTTTTGAGGGTTTCGCCTAAATAGTGCTTTCGCACGAGGAAGACCTCGGATACTCTCAGTGCATCGGCAAAGCTCGCGTAATCCGGTACGAGGTCGCGTCCCGGCATTGAGTAGAACTTGATCACGTCGATCAGCGCTTGAGCGGTTTCTTCCGGCTTGTAGTAGAACAGCAAGCGAGCGCCCTCGATGAAGAAGTTGTAGTGAGCAGCTTCGTCGATTGCGATGAGACGTGCGACTTCGGCTAGGACCGGGTCGACGTCTGACCTGAGGGTTGAAGTGGGATGGTCGCCACGCGCAATCTGCGCGGCGTTCAGATAGTTGAGTTGAGTTGCCCGCTCTTGGATTACCTGGTAAAGAAGCATCCGAGTCGGGTCATCCCATGGGACCGTCCATTCGCCTCCGCGGAGCAAAGCGACGTAGTCATCCAGCCAATCGATCGACCGCTGGCCGCTTGCCAACAGGCAGTTACGCCAGAGGTCGCTGTGCCGCATTTCCTCTGAACCCCATGAAACTTGAAAGCCGGCCCTGCCATAGGACGCCCGAACAATATGTGTGATGTTGCCGGCATAGTCGGGGTTGAATTGCTCGACGGCAAAGAACCCCTCTAGGATGCGCATCATCTCGGGTGAATGGGATTTACCGAACTGGTCCCACGGAAAGCTTCGATCTGCATTCCAAGACCGACTCCTTTGTGATCGGTCGATGTACCACTTGTACAGGCCGACAAATGACCGTTCAAGGGCACGTTCACGCTGTGCTTTGCTGAGCAATTCGGGGCATCTGTTCGGACTCTCGTCGACGACAAGCTGTTTGATGCCAGGCTCCAGGTTAACGATGGCTTTCACAGTTAAGCGTTCACCTCTTACCAACGTTATCGATTTCCCCGAATGACAATTGGCTCATCTCTCTCACGGGGCCTTAACCACCAGATGACGATTCAGCGTTGCCCTTACAAAACCCTTACGTGCTGGTTTCGAGAGTCGCCAGTAAGTCGGCGAAGTCTAGGCCAATTGAAGGATCGGGGTGGCTGATGCTTCGCATAGTTTCTCCGGCTAGCCCTGTACCGATCAGGCTCAACATGGAATTTCGCCATCGCTCATCTGCCGGTGGAACCTTTGCATGGACTCTGTCCCGCAGCAAAACCGCGTGCTGGGCGAGCCTAGCCGCGCTGTGCAACTGCCCAATGTTGGCCATAGCCAGAGCTGCCGTTTCGAGGGCTTCGGCGGTTCCGTATCCATTGCCTTGTTTGTCCCGAGCCACGGCGAGCGAAATGGCGATCTGTCGTGCCTCTTGGAAGTAACCGCGACCTATTTGAAGCTGTGCGGACAACCAGTCGTAAGTTTGGCGAAGCGGGGACGAAGTATTGTCAGCGATATGCGGCGAGGCAAGACGGAGCCAGTAGTGAGCGTCCTGCTGGTCTCCGCAATAGAATGCGATCCTCGCTCGGTTAATTGCCGTTACCGCCAGATATCCGGGAAAGCGGATTCTCTCCCTCATTTGACTTGCTTCGGTTTCGTGTTCAAGAGCATCGTCGATCAAGAGGCATTTGGCTTCGATTCCGGCAAGGCGAGAGAGTTCGTTAGCGACGGCGTAGTCCAATCCCAGTTCGCGACACTGCTGAATGCCTTCCATCGTAACCTGCCGGGCAAGCTCTCTGTTACCCAGGTATAGCTCAACCGTGCCGAGCATCGGCGATACAGATTTTCGCGACCGCTCGCCCCCATAACGGCTAGAGAGTTCCAGGTAGCGGATGATGGATGCCTTCGCGTCCAAGAGCTCAAACGCCTGTACTTGCATATAGGAGAGCTCATTCACAAGATAGGCTATCAGCCAATCGCATCGGGTTTCTTCGGCAAGGGCCAGTGCGCTCATGGCCATCTGCTTGCCGATCACCCACTCTCCGCCCTGCCACATCGCCATTGCATCTTCGATTTTCACGAGTGAAAGCCACGGGGCGATCGCGTCGGCAGCCGCTTCTTCGGCCTCTTCCAGCAAAGAACGGCGGTTCGTGGAGTAGGTCGGATAACTCAATAGCAACGCCGAAGCAGCAATGGCATTTGAGTCCTTGGATTGGGTGGCTCGCTCGTAAGCGGTCTCGATGACTGGTTTCGCCTCGTCGAGCCTCCCCATGACGTGAGCCAAGAAAGCGTACGCGCGAAGCGCGCGAGCTGATTCCGGCACATCCAAAAATGCGACCTTTCGAAATCTCGGAAGGATCTCGGCCTGACGGTCCCTCATGCGCCAGTAGTGCTCCAAATCGACGAGCATCCGGATCGCCGATGCCGGATCCTCGACACTAAGAAAATCGATCGCTGCAAGGATCTCGACGTAGTCGCTGTCCAATGCCTCCGCTATCTGGCTTGACTCACCTGATATCAAACCGGGTCTCGCTTGGCCCGTCATGCGCCCAAAATGCGCGGCATGGCTGGTGCGCAGTTCGTAAAGGCGCCCTTGCCCCATGCGTAGTTGAACGACGTCGCGAATGGTCTGAAGAACGGAAAACCGCATGCGACCGATCCTCGGCTCTGCATGCAGCATCGAGAGGCCATGCAGTTCATTGAGACTCTCAACGAGTTGATCATTGGGAAAGACAGACCGGAGCTTGGCCAGATCGCAGGGCCCTGCAAAAACGCACAGATTGTCGAGGACCTCTCTAGCGTTACCATTGAGTGTTTCGTAATTCCACGCGACTGCCGTTTCAAGCGACACGTGCCTTGCCTCTCGATTGAGATCAGTTGAAACAAGCAGGCGAGTCGGGTTTGCCAACTCTTCCTCAATTTCCGTTTCGCCGAGAACTCCGAAACGAGAAGCCACGAGTTCAAGCGCAAGAGGTAACCCGTCCACCCTTCTGCAAATTCGAACCAAGGCGCTTGTGCTTTGGTCGTCAGCTCGGTATCCCGGACGTACATGCTGGACCCTATCCAACAGGAACTGCATCGACTCGCATTGAGTTGGCTCCAAGTCGGCGTTGCCATCTATGGGGAGACTCAAGGGTCGACAGCGGAAAACCGCCTCACCGGTTAACCCCAGTTGACGCCTCGAAGTGACGACGCACCTTAGGGCCTCAGTCGAGAGCAGCAGTTGGCCGAGCACCTGCGAACACTCGTCGGGGAGATGCTCGAAATTGTCTAGTGCAAGCGTAACTCTGCGTTCACGCAGAATACTTGCCACAAACTCAAGACCGCGCCCGGACGCATCTCGGTAGCCAAAAGCTTCAGCGATCAACCGAATCATGCCAGCCGAGTCGCTCACTTCCGTCAGTGGAATCCAAGCCACCTCCGCGCTTTCGATGTCGACCTTTTTCAGGCAGACTTGCACCATCAGGCGAGTCTTTCCAACGCCGCCGATGCCGACTAGACTGACAAGCCGGTGCTTTGAAATCAAGCCAGTCAGGTGTCTGAGATCTCGCTCTCGGCCAACGAATCGGTCGATTGGCTGGGGAATAGGCGCCAATGAATCCGGTCCTCGTTGCAGCGTTCGAGTGCCTCCCTTTGCCAAGTTCCGTCGCGCTAATTCGACAAGACCGGTCGCTTCTGTGGATGCGGGTGCACCTTGACTTTCAGCAAGGAACTTCACATATCGCTCGTATGCTCGGACCGTATCGGCTGGCCTCCGGGCCTCGGACGCAAGTCGGAGTTGGGCAAGGTAGAGGGCTTCGCTTTCGGTTCTCGCAAGCGTTCGTTGGACACAGTCCAAGGCCGATAGTACGTCGCCCGCTAATCGCAGATTGCGTGAAAGCGAAAGGGACGCCTGGATGATCGAGGATTCGAATCGCGCGGACTCGTCATCGATCCAATCCGCGCGTAAATCGGAAAGCAATGGTTGCGTTCCGATGTTGAGCGCCTCGGTCAAAACCTCGAATCGTTGCGCAAGTGGTTCGCTTTCTAGGGCGGACCTCGCCACGAGCCCGTAGGCTTGGACTAGATCAATGTTCAGGGCGTCAGTTCTCAGTCGTATGAACTGCCGATCGACTTCTAAAAGCGGGATCGAGGCGGATGCCCTGTCAAGTCCAGATCGAAGGTAGGAGAGCTCAGTGTTCAGTCGGTTGCGACCGATCGGCAGATCCACTTCT
This sequence comes from Fimbriimonas sp., assembly GCA_031292555.1. Classification (GTDB taxonomy): domain Bacteria; phylum Armatimonadota; class Fimbriimonadia; order Fimbriimonadales; family Fimbriimonadaceae; genus Fimbriimonas. The sequence continues at coordinate 29,321 of JARLGV010000054.1, read as the reverse complement.
GGCCAAATCGCATCGATAAGTGCCTCACGCGATACTTCTTGACCGTTCTTGATAGCCAGATAGGCGATCAGCATCTGGCTGTAGCGCGTGCGAAAGCGCACGGGTTCGCCGCCCTCTAGATTGAGCATAAGCCGTCCAAACAATTGAAGGCGCGAAAGTTGGAACATAGGGTCCGGGACTGCACGAGGAATGTACCAAGTCGCGACCTTCCGGTCAATGACTATGTAAGGGTTTCGTAGGGACACACAACCGAGTGCGACATAATCTGCAGTTAGTGTCTATATGCCTTATCCTTGCTCTATCGTTGATTACCGGAAATCCGCAGATCCAGTTTGTGAATCTTCGAACTGGGGATCAGATTCGATATCCGGTGGCGCTCCTAAGAGGGCTTGCCAATGATGGGCGCATCTACGTAGTAAATCCTCAGGACCCGTCGGCAGACGGTCGAAACACTGGGCGAGTAGTTAACAAGCGATTTCGCCTCCTCGTCGAGTTGGTTCCCGGAGTCAATCACCTGAGGGTCAGCGACGGAACCAGCCAAGCTAGCCTGGATTTGGTCTACAAGCCCATCGCCTCGATGTACAAGGTAAACGTTATCTACTTGACGGCCAGCGATGGAGATACTTTCTACATCACACAGAATCTGAACGACAAGCAGAATTACCGGGAGAAACTCGATACGGCCGCCAAGCTGATGCAAACCTTGACGGCAGAGAGTCTTAACGATTCTGGATTCGGCCGTAAGACGTTTCCGCTTGACCTTGACTCTTCCGGGCATGTGAGAGTTCGTACCCTGAAGTACCCGGCAACCGCCGACCAATTGCGGACAAAGACCGGAAACGAACTCTACGATCTCATCTATCCGTGGCTGGGCAAACAAGGGCTCTTCAATCATCAGAAGAATATCGTCGTGATGGCCTTCTCACGATATGATCCCGACACTAAGAGAGCTTTCGCCCACATTGCTTGGGGCGGCGGAGACATGGGACTCTTCTCTTCGCTTTCAATGTGCGGATGGCCAGATAGCATTCGCGACGTCGAAAGGGCGTTTTCAGACTCCACGCCGCTCGATCCCAAGGTGCTTTATGACGATAGCATGGGTCGCAGCAATATGTGGGGCCTTGCTTCGACGGGTTTGGGAGCGGTGATCCACGAATTGGGGCATACCTTTGTCGGCGCGGAACACTCCGGGGATCCCGAGAGCATCATGAGCAGGGGTTTTGACCACTTCAATCGGTTCTTCTTGCCGGCAGAAGCCCCTTCGCATCTAGATCCGTCTGAGTTTGTCTTTGCCGACGGTCAAGTCATCCATTGGGATCCCTACAACGCTTCACTGCTCTCATGCGACAGGTTTTTCCAACCAGACCCGCGGCGATTTCAAGACGACCTTCCGCCACGCATCTACTTCGACTGGGACACCAACGAGATTGTGGCGGCGGCGCCAAATGGCATCAAGCTTCTCCACTTGTGGAAGCAAACAGATCCGCCGAGCCACACGGTCTTCAAGTTGTTCAAGGAACTGCCGAAGGTAATCCGCTTTGGGCGATCGGAGTTGCGCGACATGCTCAATGCGCCAGAAGGGGCCGCCATCCACATTACAGACGGAGAAGGCCAAGTCTTCTCTGTGAACGAAGGAGCCTACAAGACCCGGGCGGACCTTCCACCGATCACGTCCGTTGAATATGCAGCGAAACTAAGGAAATTCGTCGACGGCTTGCATGGAGCAAAGACTGTCACTTGGAGCCACCAAAGTGACTTGCGTCGGTAGCGATTCCAAATCTCACGTCAACGGATCAGGTAGGAGCTACGCCACTCGTGGGGGCACCTCCTCTTCTGACTTAGGAGCCCGCGATTGATTGGGGCATCGGTTCCACGATTCTGTGATCTTTGGCGTTGGGCACGGCGACGAATTCAAGCGTGCTTACTCCGTGTCGGACCCTCTGGCAAGGTAACTCGCATATCTGCCAGCGGATAATCGTCTTCCGTGAACAGCTCTCATCGTATCCAAGAGTCTCGTAAGCTAATCGGTCATTCAGGAGCGGCAACTCGGAGACTCGGTTGGCTATGGCCCGCATACTAGAAAGGCGATTCGGCCCTGTCCTAGTGCCATCTTGCCGCTCGTGCCCTCCCGAATCCGTTCCCATGAGTGTGATCCCAGACGAATCTCACACTCCAAGCGGGCCACCCTACCGGGAACATGTCAGTTTGCCGGAGTCTCGGGACCTTGATGACACTGACTGGTAACCTCGCGTATCTCATGCGCTACCCATTCCTCTATGTGAGCCCCATTGCGTTGGTCTTGCTTTCGGTGCACCAAGCACATCCCGGGCTAAGCACTGACCAGTTATTGCGGAACCGGCTTGCGAAAGCGCTCCAGACAACTCCTTTCCACAGCGAGAGGTTCCGAAATGCGGTCAATCAGGTGGCCGTTGCATTCGTTGGAGGGCCGGCTACCTTTGCTCATCCGACAGGCACTCCCGACTCAACGCTCCTCAGTTTCGGCCCAACAAACCCGATCTTCGTTGTCTTCACAAGTCAAGGTAAGGTGCGGGTCGAACCGATTCTGCTTCCTGGAGATTACGGCGAGGATGGGGCAGGTCCATACCGAGTACTTCAAGCGGCTTGGTCCAAGGCACGGTTTTTCACGCTCGTTCGATGGGATGGAGGTTCTGGGACTTCAGACCATGGCCGCGTTTTCACGCTGCGACAAGGCCAATGGCAAGAGGTCCAGCATCTGACTACCCACGGTGAGAACACTTGGGAGGGGCACTACAACCGGAGGATGGTCTTGAGTGGGAGGCCGGTGGACGTCCTGGACACTTTCCAAGTGAGGTACCCAATCGACGACGAACGGAGTCATTCAGGTGTACGCCTTAACTTTTCGGAAGCATGGCGATTTCGCAATGGCCGCCTTTGGCGGAGCGACCTCCATCGCATTCAAACACCGTATGCATCGCTGTGCGACCTCTTCAAGGCGGTTGAACTCCGGCAACGCGTTCAGTTCGACAGGTACGTGACTCCTGAGGTGCGCCGACTGGTGTGGCATGCGCTGCTGAAAATCCGCCACACCGCAGATAACGAAACTTCGGACTGCCGAGATGAAACTCCAAAGCTCGAGATCGACCACACTCTGCAAGTCACCTTTGGCCGCACACAAGGTCGCTGGGTTTTAGAAGAAGCGAAGTGGATTCGACCTGCCAAGTGAAGGCTTCGGCAGCTATTCACCTCTGACGAGGATCATCGCAGGAGTCACCAGGCGCAGCATTCGTCGAGATTGCGCCTCAGAAGGTGACTGAAGGAAGGCCCTGACGGAAAGACACTTCCCATATCCTTGGAGATACAAATACAGTGGAAGGTAACCTCCGAACTCCCATGCGTCCTCATCTTCTCTGTCTCATCGTTGGCCTGAGTTCGATTGCGATTGTGTCTTGGGCACAAACGGACCCCGCGAAGAAGGCTTCGTCCTTCACTGATGTAGTACGCGAGGTCGACCAGGCCGCGACGGCGTTCCGAGGGTTTGATCGAGATCAAGACGGCGTACCTGAGATCCGCACCCTGGACCGGATGAAGGGCGGGTTCGAGGCGAAGGGCAAGGGAGGCGGCACGGTCGTCGTTCTCGTCGAGAAGAGGCTGCTTGAGCAAGCGTCGGGACAGGCCGACCTACGTCCATCGCTCCAGACCTTCGCCAAGGACATCGCAATCGGGGGATCGAACGCATTCGTTTTGGAGACTTCCTTCTACGATGGATCCGAACACCAGGACGGCCTCACCCTGATCGCCTATCGAGACTTCCTGCGCCGTCTTTGGCTCAAGGTAGAGGACTTCAAGGGCGTCATCTTGGTGGGTAATTTCCCGCAGGCGTTCATGGTCCGCCAATACGCGTGGCATCGAGACGATCCGATCACGCTTTTCGCCGGCACCAAGGCCGAGGTCAGCTTCCAACAACCCTGGGTCCGCGCGGTGGCGGAGCCGGTGGTGTCGCCCGCCGACATCGTCCTGGCCGACCTGGACGGGCGATGGGACGGCATCTATGTCCGCCAGCCGATGAACGTAACCGACCTCTACGCGGTCTTCCCTAAGGGCTCCGACATCACCGAGAACTGGGAGGAGAAGACCGAACGGTATGAGGACTTCTTCTTCGTGCAGGACGGTCCTTGGTCGGAGGAGGCCCTGGGCGGCCACAAGGAGCGTTTCCGATTCGATCCGGAGCCGAACGAGGAGTGCACCGCGGCCGAGAAGAAGCTGCCGAACCCGTTGGGGCTCCCCAAGATCTCCGTGAGCCGGATCAACGCGTTCCACGCCGGCGTCGTGCCCGATCCAGGCATCCATGGAGTCAATGGCGAAGGTCTGCTTGCCCCGAACGGCATGCCTCAGACCGTCGAGTTCGCCGACGCCCAACACGTCCCCAATGTGATGAACGCGTGGGTGCCGTCGGCTTCGCTGGAACGAACGCTTCTGGTGCAGTACTTCGCCCGGAACCATGCCTACCGGTCCGCGAAATCGTCAACCGTGCTCGGTGCGTCGTCGGTTTCAACCGGCTTAGGTTCAGATCTGGACGACCTTCGCCGGGACGTGCCTGGCTGGAAGGACTTGAGCGGTAAGGAGTTCCTGGACACCGACATCACGATCACCGACCTGGCGAAATGGATGAAGGAACCGGCCCTCGTCCGCGAGATTCGAGCCCATAGCAATCCCATCCTGGCCGCGTTCGAAGCGCCGAAGGACTTGGCCGCACTCACAGCCGAAACGGGCGGACGGCCTTGGTACTGGACTCGCGAAGGCAACAAACTCGTGCCGTCGCTGAAAGGCATCGGCGGCACAATGGGGTTCGGGTTCTTGCGAACCCTGTACGAGAACAAGGCGCTGCCCTCTAACGGCGTGCTGTACTTCCACACCGGATGCGAGGCCACGCGTCCGCTCGGCGCCGAGGACGTTCCCTTCAACGCCCCAGGATACGCCCGGTGGCAGCTTGCCGAATGCACGATGATGTACGGCAACGGGCTGGCCCTGGTCGGAAGGGGCAAAGTGTTCTATGACGAGCCGCGCGAATTCTGGAAGGTCCTCGGCAAAGGCGGCACCTTCGGCGAAGCCTGGAAGCACTACTTCGATGTGGAATCCCAAGACCCCGAACTAGCCAAAGACGGGATCGGGCGCAAGCGAAGCTACTTTTGGAGCCTACTCGGCGACTTCACTTTACGCCTGCCCGACGCGCTGCTGAAGCCCAACGCGGCCAAACAGCGGAATTGACAAGCAGATTGTCGATTCCAGCGAACGAGTAGGTGCACGCCAAGCCGCTTGCAGACGGGCTACGCGAAATCTCCTCGATCTTGTCCATACCCACATTTCGGCTGAAACGAAGCGTCCTGCAGCTACGAAGGTGATGCTTCTTCACGATGCAGCTAACGAAAAGGTCGGAGGCACCTGGAAGCGCATCGCGGTCGATGGTCCGGTAGTGGAAAGGCCGTGTGCCTCGAGCAGTGATTGCCCGGGCTCTCCTTGAAGAGTATCTTTACAATGGGTGAGGATCGGAAGAGGCTGGCGTGAGACACATGGCAAACGGGCCACAAGTCACCGGTTAAGCGCCGTCGAGCAAGTCCCGCAACGGGCCGAGCCAGGGTTCGTAGCGACGCCATCGCTCGACCGACGTGCCATACAGCGGCTGGCGGACCTGCCATTTGCTCGGCGTATTCACCGGGCGGTCGTTCTGTTCATGGTGCAGGCATGCGTCGTTCCAGGGCAGGCCGCAGAACTCGACGATGCGCCTTGCCTGGCCCTCCCGATCGGTCACGAGATCCTCATAGTCGAGTTCGAGTAAGCATTTTCCGGGCAGAACCTGACGCCAATGCTCCATCTGCTGCAGGTACGCCCGGTAGGCATACACCATGTCGCCCAGGTCATAGACGTACTCCGGCGGATCCGCAAGAAGAAGCGTGTTCATCAGGATCGACAGACACGTATCGACCGGGTGGCGACGGCAGTGGATGAATCTCGCCTTGGGAAACAGAATGTGCAAGGGTCCCAACAGCGCGTAGTTCGGCAAGGTCTTGTCGATCGCGCGGGCACGGCCTCCGGCGAGCCCGGCAAGGACTTTCAAGTATCGGCTCGCCTGGTCGGTCGCCACCGGCGCCTCAAAAACGAGGCGAGGGTCCGCCACGATCGGCGAAGTCCGCCAGAAATCGATTTCCCCGGCTCCTGCGATATCGGGGTGGCTTGAGAGGACCTGCTCAAGCAGCGTCGTTCCGGACCGAGGCATGCCGACCACAAAGACGGGCAACTCGCTTTCGTTCCAGTGCCCGAACTGCTCGAAAACCTCCTTGGGAAAGAATGTTCGGTAATTTCGCACGGTGGCGTCGCGCTCGGCTCGATCGAGACGCCTGACGCCCGGTCGGCGTCCGGCGATCTTTCGAGCCTCGCCGAACTGGCGCATACAGCCCTCGTAATCGCCGAGGTCGTCCAACGACTTCCCGAGAGCGACATGCAGGATCAGCGAACTTGGCTCGGGCACCGAGCCGGACGCCAACGCGGTCCGCATCGAGTCGACGAGTGGACGATCTGCATCCCCTACCTTCTTATTCGAGACGATGCCGTGGATCACGGAGGCAGGGTCTCGAGGTCCCAGGCTCAGCGCCTTCTCAAAGGCCTCGACGGCGCCAATCGAATCGCCCTTCTGAGCCAGCACACTCGCAAGAAGCTCATAGCAGTCGGCCGCGTCTGGCTTCAAGCCGATCGCGATGCGGCTTTGCTCTTCCGCTCGAGCGACGTCACCGAACTGCAGCAGTGCGACGCCCCATCGAAGCCGGCCCTCTACCGAATCCGGCTTGGCCCCGATTGCTTGAGCGAAATACGATTCGGCAGCACTTTGACGCCCCTTGTTTTGGGCGATGCAGCCAAGGTGCAGCAGACTGCCAAAGCTGTCTGGCTGGATTTTGAGTGCTCGCTTGAAAGCGTCTTCTGCCTCCAAGTTCCGTCCCAATACCAAATAGGCCATCCCTAAGTGCTCTACGTAGATGGCGACATCTGGCGCCAAACGCGAGGCCTCGTGAAAGCAACGAGACGCCTCCTCGAATCGGCGAGATCGAAAGAGTTTCGATCCCTGTTCGTCGAACGATTTCGCTTCGGCAGGTTGTGTCACGGCACTGTAAGGCCCCGGTATTGGTTGCCTATTCCGATTATGGCCCTCAGCAACTAGAGCACGATCCGGATGACATGCGCTCCGAACAGGTTGGCGGCGGTTACGCCTTCATCCGAGTCCTCGTAGACCAAACATTCGTCCGGCTCGACTCCAAGGCGCGACGCCGCGATCTCAAACGCCTCCGGATCCGGCTTGTGCCGCCGGACATCGTCGCCCGTCACCACGAGGTCGAAATGGCGGGCAAGGCCGTGAACGCGCAACAGGGCTTCCACGCTTGCCGCGGACGCCGTCGTCACTAACGCGGTTGCCATATGGGGACGCAGCGCTTCGAGCAGTCGAACGAGCGGCCAGTTAACCGAGACGGTATCTAGAAGCGTGCGATAGATCTCGGTCTTGCGGTGCGCAATCGCGGCCGGGTCCGCCTCGACGTCGAACTCCTCCAGGATCTCGGGCAGAAACTCTCGCCAGTTTCTTGACCGGGCTCGTTCCAGAAACTGCTCTCTGGAGAGGACGACCCCGGCTTCGTAAAGCGCACGGCCGTAGGCGACCCAGTTCGCCTCCGACGTGCTCGCGAGGGTGCCGTCCATGTCAACCAGGACGGCGCGCAGACTTTTCATCCGTAATCCTCCACATAGGCGGCCAAGAGCATGCTCGTGCACGCGAAAAAGGTCAAGCCCTTCCCCGGGCTCTGACGGATCTTGTACGGAACCAGCCGGACGTAATTGACCAACTCGTGAAAGCGAATCTCGCGTTGGCAACCTGAACCAACCGTTGCACCTAATGCTCGTCCGTAGAGCTCATTGAGCTGCTCGTAGGCGTGGGAGCGCATCATCGCGAGGGACAAGTCGCAACCGTTGAGCGTACACGCCCCTGCCCGGTTCAACCCCTCGTAGCCGAGATGGAGCGATTGGCTCAGCTTCGCCCAGTCGATGAACGGAGTATCGAAGACGTTTCCGGTGTTCGGGTCGATCAAGAACCAACCGCATGGTCGATTCGGGTCTACGATCACGTTCTCGATAGTCAGGTCGCCGTGAATCACCGCCCGGCTCCGATCGTCGACTTGACCCATCAGCCAGTCGACATCCTGCAGACTCTGCCACTGCCGCAGATCGAATTCCTTGCCATTCAGGGTGTATTTCTCTCCAGGAAGAACGTCGCCAACAAAGCGCAGGACGGTGGCGACGTTCTTGACGACCTTCTCCTGAAGGTACTGAGCAACTTCTCCTTCGGATGCCTTTCCTCGCTGATGGCGAAGGTGAAACTCATGAACGGACGACACCACGTCCGAAAGAATCCGGGCGCTCTTCTCAATCGGCGCGGTGTGGATCACATCGTAGAAGTCGACGGCATCCGGCGAATAGGGCATGTCGTACCGGTAGAAGCCCTGATCCACACGCTCGCCGACAATCTCGACCAGCGACAGATCCAGTTGATAGGCGTCCAGCCACTGGACCTGTTGCTCCAGCTTCCCCATCAGATCACCCACCGCGTACTTGCGGATGATCATCTTCGAATCCGCTTCTACGAGGGCGGTAACGGCTCCCGAGCCACCCTGGAAGAGCCGATGGACGACGGCATCTTCAATCGCATTGAGTCCGAACCCGCTGATACGCGGGTCGTCTTTGGCAAAGGTCGACCGCAGGAAGACGTCGTATTCGGCGCGGTCCTTGAAATGCTCGCCGACAAGCGCTGCCCCGGCGTCCCAGTTGAGAAAGTGCCCCCGAAACAACGCGCTGCAGACCCTTAGGAACGAGTTCTGCTCGCGGAACAAGCCGATCAGAAGGATGGCAAAGACGGGCAGGATCGCAAACGCAATAAACAGCACTTGCTCGCCCGCCAACCGGCCGTGGATCGCCTCGTCCCAGAGCGAGTGAAGTGGCGTCCCGAGCATCTCGGTCGCGACGGTGCCCAACTCCGTATGGGCCGCCAGCCCAAAAACGAGGAACGACAGGCCGTAAAGCAGCCACATCACGACGGTAAGCGACAGGAACCGCCAGCGCAGCATCTGCCGACTCGTCACCAGTTCGGCGTAACTCCAGGCGAGATCGAGAATGCCGTGGCAGACCCCCGTGTTGAACAGCGAAGCTCCTTGCCACACGGTACGCCTCATTAGTGCCGACCGATGGACCAAAACGGCAATTGCGATTCCGGAAGCGCATGCGATGAGGAAGCTCAAGGTTAGGTCGAGCATGGAGGCGGGAAGCACATCGACCGACAGGAGACAAACCGCCAGCAGCCCAAGAACCAATGCATCGGAGAGCCGCTCGCAAATCACCGTCGCCGCCACATAGGCGTAACGCATCCGGCACCGCTTACCGACATAGAGCACGCGCACAAGCTCCCCCAATCGGGCAGGCACCAACGTGTTCACGCAGTAACCCAGCGTCAGTCCAAGCAAAAGGTCAAACCCCCGGACTCGCGAGTTGGCCGGATAGAGCGACGTCATTCGGGTCGCGCGGACGACATGTCCCATCAAGAGAAGCAGCGCTGCGCCGAGAAACAGACTGAATCGATGGGCATCCCAGAGATCGGTCAAACCCAACCCCCGATCCGGTCGACCATCCGCAAGCGTACGGTCTCAAATTCCTTGGGCGTCCCAAACGCGAAGTGGTCGGTGAGCACATTCCAGGCGACCGATTCGCCGTCGTTCAAGAGACCGTTGTAGATGCCGCTGATGAACAGCTCCTCGTAGTCGCACTCCTTCGCATAGGTCGAGAATTGCTCCAGATAGACCTTCGGCGAGGCAAATAGATAGCAGCCCGCGATGGCGTACGGACTCGCCACCTGCTTTTCAACCGTTCCAGTCACGCGGTCCCGCTCGTCCAGACGAATGTAGGAATACGCAGGGCTATCGGCTCGAAACGTCAGCAAGGCGCCGGCACTGCCATTGGACAATTCAGTGACCGTCGCGTTTAGGTCCCCTGCCACAAAAGCGTGATCGCAATCGTTGACGGCGACCGGTCCTCGGCCGTCCAAAATTCGAAGACCGATCGCCGCCGTTTCGGCCGCCCCCTTCGTCACGTCGGGGAGTGCGACCACTTCGGCGTTCGGGTAGTAACTTCGTATTCGTTCCGAAATGCGCCACTCTCGCTCGTGCTCCTGAAGGACGACGAATACGGTCTGTCCAAGGCCCATCGAACGGCGAACGCTCTCTACTGCCCACCAGAAGAACGGTCGCCCCTCCAAGTCGATGAGCGGCTTCGGGCGCCGGTCGCCATTCGTGAGGAATCGCGACCCACGGCCGGCCATCGGCATCACCAAGTCAACCGGCATGGCTCTCCTCGCAACTCGCGGTCTGGCCCATAATGTCGAAACCATATGCATCTATCGGGGCGGCACGATGATCCTCCGAGCGAAAGGAGTGTCGCGACAACACGTACTGCCGCACGATCTCAAGCGTCTTCACGGTTTGGGAGTACAGGCGGACGTTCGAGACTTGATCTTCCTCGCGCCAGGTGATTGGGAAGAAGCGGAATGTTCTTCGCTTGTCCACGAGGCCGAGCAGGAGGTAGCAGTTGAACCGCAGGTCATCCGAATACCGTTCGAGATCCGGGTCGGCGAAAACCGATCGCGCAAAGATATTCAGTCCCGATCCGAGGTCGGTCACCCGACGGCCGGAGGCGGCCGAGAAGAGCAAGTTGAAGACTCGGTTGCCAAAGATCCGGAACTTCGAATATCCGGGCGCCTGGGAACCGCGCATAAATCGTGAGCCAAGACAGGCGTCGAACCGGCGGTGTTCTCCTGCCTGCAAGATCGGCACGATATCGCCGATATCGCCCTGGTCGTCCCCGTGTAACACAATCACATGAGTGAACCCGTGTGAGTTCGCATACTGGAATGCCGCCTTGTGCGATCCACCCAAGCCGTAGTTGGCTCGATTCCTCGCCACTCGAAGTGCGAGATTCTCGATTTCGGGCAGAACGCCGATTCCCGCCGTAACCGTGTCGTCATTGCTCCGATTGTCGAGGACCAGTGCTTCCGCGATCAAACCCGCGGGCAGATCCTTAAGTTTACGCAGCACGCGAACGATCTGAGGTGCGCAGTTATAGCCGGGAATGAACAGAAGTACCTTGTCTTCGCTCATCCTCTCATCCCAGGCTTTTGCGCTTCCATTCCAAGTTCAATGCCGCTTACTGCGGAATTCCGACTAAGCATAGGAGATCTGGAAATCGTTCCGATAGGATCTCCAAAAGAAACGACGAACGTTGCCCCGGTATAGTCCCGAATTGCCACTGGAACTTTCAATCCAGTTACTTGCGGTTGGCAGGCGCGCTCCGATGAATCCAATTCGTGGGATTGCCGAGGACTTACGGGACCGGACCGTAGCGCCATTCGAAGAGCTTTCGTAGCTCCGCGTAGTCCGTCATCGGCTTCCAACCGTGGCGAGACCGGCGCGCCTGGGAAATAGCCCCCGCCGCACTGCGATAGAGCGTAAGTACTTGGTCTGCGCTGAGCCACTCGACGTCCATCCGGCCCTCGTTCGCCCGGCCCCAAGCCGGGACAATTGGGCTTTGAGGCAAAGTGACCTGCCATGGAGGCGGATCTCCCTTCAAATCGAGAATCGGCACGAAGCACATTGGGCACAGCGCCCAATTCATCATTACGGCACGGTTGTAGCTTCTCGGTGTGATGCAATCCAGCGCCGATACAATCTGGAAGGGTTGCGAGTATGAAGTTGGCTGCTTGCCCCATTGCGTCAAAATGAAGTAAGGGTCTGGGCACCTCACGTGAATCACGGTCCGATTCCCCTTGCGAAAGGCCTCGATCGCGCCGGGGTTGCGCTCGCCCAACTGCCCAACCGGCAAGATGTCGTACCCGTGCTGCAAGAGCACGAGTCGAAGATAATCGTCCGGATTGTAGTGACTGGTAATCGCGAGCACCGTCTCGCCCGGTTGAACGGAATCGGCAACGTCGCCAAGGGCTAGCAGGCCGTTATTGACACTCCGTTGCCACTCCAGCCAAGCGATCGTTCCCCAAACCCGGCCGTAGGGGGTTCGAGGGCCGTCGCGAATCGTAATCATGACCGGCCCGAATAGAGCAAACAGAGTGAGACCCAGCGCGGAAAGCGCCAGCACTTTGCGCTCACGTTCCGGCGACTTCCACTGCTCCCAGAGCACCCGCAGCCCGGCCGATGCATGGATCAGAATCGCAGGCGCCCCCAAGAGCATAAACATCCGGATCTCGAGGGCTTGCGAAACCGCGTAAGTGTAGAAGATCAAAGGAAGAACGACGAGCGCCTCGATCCACCGCCATCCATAGGTGCGACAATTTCGAATCAAACCCAAGGCGACGAGGACCGGCGTCACGATTCCGAAGAATCCCACGCCGACCTCCTCGTCTCGTCCCGTCGACCGCATCATGATGTGCAGTGCTTCGAACGTCTTCGACACATGGATCGACTCCATGGCCCTAAACGGAGTGAAATGCTGGGCCAGCAAGAAGACACCCAGGAATCCAGCCAATCCGAGGCCGGCTCTAGCGGCGACTACCGCCAGTTTCGGACGCTGCAGGAAAAGGCAAACCAGAAAAGCGGGGGCAATGAACATCGCATCGACCCGGACGAGGGCGGCCATTGCGAAGAGGGCGCCGATCGCGAGCCATCGCAGATCCGACTGTTTTTCGCGGGGAACCAACGCGAGCGCCAACATTGCCAGTGCCGCCGAGGGGAGATTGTCGGAGAAGAAGAACCCGATCTCCACAAGGCCCGGAGTCAGCAAAAGAGCGGTCACGAGGAGCATGGCCGGTTCTTTGCTCCAACGCCGGGCGATCGTTACGATGCATACCGCAAAGACCGCCATACTGACGATCATCGTCAGCCGGAAGGGGAGGTCGCTCGTCGTCCCCAATATCCGCATCGCGATCTGAAGCGCAGCCACAAGGCCGCTTCGGCTCATGTAGAGATATTCAGAGGTCACCGGAAACGCCTGATCGGAAAGCGTAATGCCACGAGCGCCATGGACGTTCGCGAGTACCGCCATCGTCTGCACTTGAGCGGAGAACGCCTCCAAGTGAACCGAGGTCAAGAATGGGCTGCAGAGCCAGAAAGCGAGAAACCCGAAGAGGACGATCCCTCCAAGCCGTACCAAGCCCGACTTTGGCGAGGCCGGAGGCGTAAGGTTCGCATCGCTTTCCGACATCATCGCTTTCATACTACCTCTGGCGTCAGCTCAAGATATTCATTGGCTTTTGAACTTACTTATCCATAGGGTGGCCCTGGCTTTCTTGACCGAATCCGTGCCTTCAAGAAGAGCTTGTAGAGCAGCATCGGCAGCGTGTCGCTATACGCCACGACAATCCGGGGCAAAGACAGCCTTGAGTCGTCCGACGACGCCAGCCGCTTTTTCAGGGCAACCGCGACTCCATACCCACTATGTCCGAGGATCTCGACGCTATCCTCGTTGTGGCTGCCATACGGATAGCAGAAGCTGCGCGGAACGATGCCACGACTCCGCAGGTCGGCATCGGCTTGGCCAATTTCGAACTTCTGCCTATCGATCGGCAGATCGGCGAGATGCACGTGGTTAACCGTGTGGTTCCCGATCTCGTGTCCGCGGCTCTGAACGGCCAACAGGGTATCCCAATCCGCAAGCGGGCGAGCGGCTTCACCGTCCCAATCCGAGGTCTTCCCTACCCGGCCCGAAACCGCATAGTACGTCGCGCGTGCGCCCACTTCTTCGAAAACCGCTGGGGCATGGAACATCGTCGACACGTACGCGTCATCGAAGGTGAAGCACACTGTTCTCGGGGTCCAGGGGACCGAAAGATCACAAGCGCGAAGAAATCGATATTTCCTTCGAGAAAAAAAACCGACATGCGAACGCAGTCGATTCGGCTCGATATTCAGCCTGCGACCCTCTTCGGCTGCCGGTCCTACCTTGTGGTAGCAAAGAATCGTCGATTCCATACCAAAATGCGTGACCGTAACGGTGTGCCGCGCGTCCGAAGTATGGCTGAACTGCTGGTAGACAAACCCTGGGCAGCGTGACTAAAATGGTTCGAGTCCCAGAATTTGTTCTGGGAGGTGGAGACACAAGCACAGATGCAGAAGATGCTCGCATTAGCCGTCACCGCAGCGACGTTCACTTTGGTGAGCGTGGCTTCGGCACAATTCGACGGGCCAGCCCCACTCGCGTGGCGATGGCAACAATCGTCAACCGCAGCGCCAGGCGGCTCGCCGCTGGTGGTGGAGGACACGATTTACCAGTCTCTGGGTGGTCGCGTTTTCTCGCTCGATAAGAGCACTGCCAACCTGAAATGGCGGTTTCCGGCGCTTGACCCCATCGACGGCGTATTCCGGTCTACTCCGGTGCTGCTTGGAGGGACGCTGGTCGTCGCGGGCGACAACAAACTGATCTACGGAGTCGATCCGGCCACCGGACAGCTCAAGTGGAGCCACCCAACCCCAAGCGCGGTCTATGGCCAGCCGGTGGCGGTTGGCAAGAATGTCTTCATGACATTGAGCGATAACCAGATACTTGCCATCAAGCCAGAAGACGGCTCCGAGGTCTGGGCCAAACCGTACAACATCTACGACGGTATCCAAGGCACGCTCGGCGTCTATCAACAAGACCTTCTGATCTGCACCAACACTGCGAAACTGATCGCCCTCAACGTCGACACCCAAAAATTTGATTGGACGACGCCCTTTGAGCAACTTCCTCCGTCGCCAATGCCGGTGACCCAGGACGACAGAATCTACGTCACATCGGGCCCGTACCTGATCGCTTTGAGCGGAGCCACTGGCCATGCTCTGTGGCAGGTCGACACGCGGCTCAACCTTGCCTTCGCTCCGGCGGTCACCAGCCAGGGCATCATGGTTGTCTCGCAGGACGGCCAAGTCCTGATGTTCGACCTCAACCATCAGCTCTTGACGAAGAGGCCGATCCAGCTGGATTCGATCCCGATCACTCGGCCGACTCCGGCCGGTTCGAAGTACATCCTGCCCATGTCGAACGGCGGAATCGTCCTTTTGGACCCTTCGACTGGAAAGACCCTGTGGAACTACATCATCCATCCGATCGATGAGTTGGTCCTTCAATCCACTAACAACTCGCGGGGCCCCGGCAAGGGTGGCATCGGCGGTGGTATCGGCGGAGGCATTGGTGGCGCCGGCGGTCTGGGCGGCGGACAGGGCCCAGGAACGGGCGGCCCCGGCGGCAACCAGAAGAAGGACGAGAAGGTCTATTTCATCCAGGCCAGCGACACCGCTGTCTTGGCGGGCCAAACACTTCTCGTACCTGCAAAGGACGGAAGCCTTCTTGCATTCGACAAGGACCTGGGCGTGGACCTGACGCCGCCGACCACGGAAATGCTCTTCCCCCATCCGGGCGAGCAAGTCTGCGGCCAGCCGCCTCTGTTCCTGCTCTTCAAAATTGTCGATGACAACTCAGGCCTCAACATCGATACGCTGAACATCTCGCTCGAAGGTCAGAAACTGGAGTACAAGATCACGAAGGAAGGTTATGCCCTCGTTCGTTTCTCGCTCTCCGGTGCGAACAAGCCCTTGGCAGACGGTCGGCGAACGTTTACGGTCACAGTGTCGGATTGGCTCGGAAACGAAGCCAAAACCGATTACTCGCTTATGGTCGACAACACGCTGCCTCCGATCAAGGTCCCCGGTTCTGACGACAAGAACAAGAACGGTTTCGGCGGCCCTGGTGGACGTGGTGGAGCCGGCGGTAAGGGCGGTGGCCCTGGCGGAGGCATCGGCGGCGCTGGTGGCGATCGCTAGGTTCGTTGCGATCTCCTGAATTCTGGCAGCGAGTCCTCGCTGCCGAACTCCCACCGATCAAGAACCGAGTTCTCTTGGAAGAACTCGGTTCTTTTGGTTCGGATCCCCTTGCCCATATGAGGACGAGTCCGGTCCTGTCGGACGCCGACAGACGGCGCATGGAGTCGGTCGGGATGGAGCCGCTCCAAAAGGCGCTCCGGGATGGCCTTCAGGTGCTGGAGTTCGAGGAGTATCCGGAACCACTCCAAGAGAGCGGAAACGTGAGCCCAGCCCTCTTTCTCAGGGGTAGGTCCGACTGCCTCTATGCCCCGACGGTAGCGATCGTGGGGACTCGTTCAGCGTCACTCTACGGGAAGGCATGCGCCTACAAATTCGCCCAAGCACTCGCGCGTGCAGGCGTTACCGTCGTGAGCGGCGGCGCCCTCGGGATCGACGCGGCCGCCCATAGAGGCGCCTTGGAAGCAGAGGGTCGCACGGTAGCGGTTCTCGCGACTGGGGTCGACACCGTCTATCCCCGGGTGCACCACGGACTCTTCCAGCAGATTGCAGATTCCGGGTGTCTGGTCAGCCAGTTTGCGGTTGGTTCGCGCATCAACGACTTCAAGTTCCTCATCCGGAACGTCCTCATCGCCGGATTGAGCAGCGCGGTCATCGTGATCGAGGCACCCGCAAAGTCCGGCGCCCTCAGCACCGCCACTGCCGCCAACGAACTGGGGCGCGAGGTGTTTGTCGTGCCGGCCAACATCGACATGCACGGCTTTCAGGGATCGTTCTCGCTCCTACGGGACGGCGCAACTCTCGTCACTCATCCCGACCAAATCCTGGAGTCGCTCCAGATCGAGCCGATTGTCGAAACGCCGCTGCCGGTTGCTTCGTCGCTGGGCGCCCGCATCCTCGGCGTGCTTGGCGCCCAGCCGCTGTCCACCGAGAAGATCGTCGAACTGACGGGTCTGGACCCGTCCGACGTCCTGTCCGAACTCACCGACCTGGAGTTGGACGGTCGCGTCATCCGCGGAGCCGGCGGCTACGCCCTGAGGCCGTAACGAGGGGCGAGGGGAGCGGGTCGAACGCTGCGCACGCGCTGCGTCCTCCGCGAGGCCGCCGCGTTCGCTGCGTTTAGAAGATGGCTAGGGACCTGTCACCTCACACGCATAACCCCGCGATTACACAGGTCGTTCACCAATCGCCGTAGTTCGCGCCCCAATTTCGCTCCAGCCCTGTATTCGGCAATGCCCCACCGTCTGACTCGAAGAAGCGCAAACAAGCCTCTGAGATCTCTCCGTTGCGCAAAGGCAATCCTGCAACTCAAACCGTGGCGCGGGCCTGCCCGCACATTCTCTCAGCGGCAATTGCCAACGGCTTACACACCGGTGGCCTTACGCAGGCGGTCCCAGACCGCTTCCCATTCGCCGGTCTGAGGCGGCGCCTCGACGAAGATCTCCCCATAGGATTGGCGATCCAAGGTGTACAGGGCGGCGTATAGGCCGGAACCGTACCCGACGGGGTCGGACGGGAGGCGGATCTGATTGGGGCAGGACGGGTCCACCGACAGGACGATTCCGGCGTCAGCATCGCCCAGACGTTCAATGACTCGAAGCGGGGTTCGAGGCGAATAGTGGCGGCGATAGGTTCCGGGCGATCGCCGTTCCGACGTTGCCCGATCGGAAAGCTTGCCGACTGTGATTTCGATCTGGCTTCTCGTGATCCCGCCAGGACGCAGGATAATCGGTGCATCGCCGGTGCAGTCGACCACCGTCGACTCCAAACCGACTTCGCATGGTCCGCCGTCCAATACGCACTCGAGGCCCTCCATGATCTCGGGCGCCACATGCTCGGCCCTGGTTGGTGAGAGCCCCATGAACGCGTTCGCGCTCGGGGCGGACAGCGGCAATCCGACCGACGCGATCAGGGAGCGAGCAACCGGATGCGAAGGGACCCGAACCGCCACCGTCTGCAGACCGCCGGTTACTTCGTCGGGCACAACTGGCAGCTTGGGGAGCACGAGCGTAAGCGGCCCCGGCCAGAAAGCATCCGCCAGGAATCGAGCTATCGCTGGAAACGACGAGGCAACCAAATGCACCTGGTCCGCAGATGCGATGTGGACAATCAGAGGGTTGTCGACCGGCCGCCCTTTCAGTTCGAACGTCCGCAAGACCGCATCTCGATTCACCGCTACCGCGGCGATGCCATAAACCGTTTCGGTTGGCATCCCAACCAGTCCGCCCCGGCGCAATGCGTCCGCCGCAAAGGCAATGCCAATCTCGTCGGGCGCAAGGATCTTCATCGGATCGCCTCGAGCATCGCCTCGCGAGGCGCCGCAGTTCCCAGCCACCATTCAAACGAACGCGCACCTTGAGCGACGAGCATCTTCAAACCATCCATCGTTTGAAGACCGTGCTCCGATGCGCACGCAAGAAACGGAGTGGGCTCTTTGGCATACATCAGATCATAGGCAAGCGCGCCCGGTTCGGCTCGCTCCCAAAGGATCGGAAGCTGCGCCCCATTGAGCGAGGCAGACGTCGTGTTCAGGATCAAAGAGGCGCCCTGGGGGTCGGCCGAGCGCAGCACGCTTTCCTCCGACAGATCAAGTTCCTTCGCCAACTGAATCGCCTTGTCGAACGTGCGATTGTACAGTGTGAGCTCGTATCCCGTCCCTGAGAGGGCGACCGCAAGGGCTCGGGCCGAGCCACCCGCACCCAACAGCAGCGCCCGTTTTGGTCCCAAGTCGAAGCCTTCGAGCGTGTCAAGAAAACCGGGAGCATCGGTATTGATACATGCCCGGTCGGCTAGGCGAATCGTGTTGGCGGCGCGGACCCGGGCCGCAAGCGGCTCGACGTCGACCGACCACGCCAACGCATCCTCCTTGTGCGGAACCGTGACGTTGACGCCCCGGTAGCCGACCGATCGAAGGTGCTCGAGTGCTACGTCAACCTCACCGACCGGAACGTCGATCGCTACGTATCGATAGGGCAAGCCGAGCGCATAGTAGGCGGCCGAATGCATTCGTGGCGATTTCGTGTGGTTGACCGGATGCCCGATGACCGCGAATTCCGCCTCCGGCGCCTCCCGCCACGGGAACGTCACCCCCGACTCCGAAACGCGTAGAACCGCTGCCCCAGAAAATTCCACACCGCACCGACAGCGGCGCCTGCGATCTTGGGAATCGCGAGGGAGTGATTGCCGATGATGTTGAATAGGGCGCTGAATATCCCGACATTGATCAGCTGCCCCATGATTGCGATGAAGTAGTAGCGGCGCATCTGGGCCGCCCTTTCTTCCTTCCCGCGCACCTCGAAAGTCCAATGCCGGTTCCAGAAGAAGGCGTTGGTCATGGCGATGAACGCCGCGACCCATCCAAGAATCGGGGCTGCCGCCTCAGCCGGGCCCTTGGCCCAATTAAACAACCCCGGAAAGTGACGGATAAGCCCGCTCCCAAGACGTTGGCTCATCAACCCGTGACCGCCAGGAATGACGTTCATTAGCACGTATGTGATCGCGTAGTCGAGACAGAACGACGTTCCGCCTACGATTGCGAACTTGATGATCTGGTGGACGATCGTCTTCTGAGCGACCGGCTTTTCACGCTCCTCGTCGGGGGACGACGGCGTTTCGTCGACCGGCGTCACCAACGCCTGATAGATCGCGCCGGTCAGCATTCGCTCCATCATCCGGTTGATGCTAGTGCCTTTGAATTCCTTGCCTTCCAGGCGGCGGACCCAGATCGCCTCAATCCCGGTTCGGTTGGCGCCGAGCACGTCCGTCATGAGCTGATCGCCAACCATGATCGCCTCTTCCGGCTTGCGCTTGAACTTCACCAGGGCCAGCCGGTACATGCTCCGGCTGGGCTTGAAGCGGCCCCGAACCGTTTCCGCCCCGATCGAGCCGGCGATCTTGGCGAGCCGCTCGAGTTGGTTCGTGTTGCTGATGATGCAGATGTCGAAGCCGATCCGCTTCGCCTCTCGAGCCCACTCCACAACCGCGTCCGAGCACTCATGGGCGTGCCACTGGACCAACGTATTGTCGACGTCCAGCATCAAGAGCCGCTTGCCCCGCTGCCACAACTCCGACAAGTCGATGGCGTGCAGCGACTCCGCAGCGTGGGCAGGCGTAAACCGATGATAGACGCGCCCGATCCTCTGCCGGTCAAACCGGCCGCTTTGCCACTCTCTCATGAACTCGTCGCCTTGAGGGCTGCTCTTCTCAACTTGATATTCTTCAAATGCTCCTTGTACGTCGCCGAATAGATCGTTTCGCCGTTTGGAAGCGCCACGTAAAACAGATAATTATGTTTCGCGGGATGCATCGCCGCATCGATGTCCTTCGCGTCTGGCGAGCAAATCGGTCCAGGCGGCAGGCCCTTCACAAGGTAAGTGTTGTAGGGCGACTTGACGTTTCGGTAATCCTTGAACGTCAGTCGACGCCACTTCTGAAGCGCATACTCGATAGTTGCGTCGATCTGCAGCGGCATCTTCCTCTTGATCCGATTCTCGATCACGCCGGCGATCATCGCCCGATCCACGTCCTTCCCCGCTTCGAGTTGGACGAGGGACGCGAGGATAAGGGTCCGCTTCAGATCCTTCGGCCTTTCCGCGCCCTGCCAAACCTTCTCCTCAAACTCCTTGAGCTGCTTGAGGATCACTTGTTTGGCTCCAAGTAGCGGAGGCAACTCATAACGGTCGGGATAGAGATAACCCTCAAGCGAGTCGCTGGGCAACGGGAAATCGACTACGCCGGCGAACTGCCGGGGATCGTGCACCAACTCCATGTATTCGGAAGCCGAAGCCACGTGATGCTGAGCGAGCAGGTTGGCGGTGCGATTTGCCCAGTTCGTCTCCGGCAACCGGAGGATCTGACGGATCGGTTTATGCAAGGCCCACAGGATCAAACCGCCGTTCTGGCCGGGACCGACTGCATAGCTACCGGCATCGACAGTGTCTTTCATTCGAATCAGCCAGGCAAGTGCGCCGGTTGCGGAAGCGCTGCGCAGAATGCCCCTCTTCTGGAGGTCCTTCAATACCTCCGAAAGTGGAACCTGCTTCTCGAATCGAAGGTACGTCTTGCTCGCCTCGGGCGTGCCAGCCGGGCGCACGCCGGCGATCAGCCAGACGCCAAAAAAGGCGAGGCCAAGAATGAGCACGAACACGATTCCTTGCTTTCGCCTACGTCGTTTGCTCATGCAGAAACCTCTCCAAGATTAGCGCCGCCGCCTCTCCGTCCCTCAACTTACGCCTCTGACTGGCCTTCAACCCCTCTTCGCGCAGCGAATCGTCCGCTTGGACGCTCGTCATAGACTCATCAACGAAATGAACGACGAGACCATTCCCGGCGATGTGGCTTCCGAGGGTTCGGCATACCCTCGCCATCCGGCCCTCTTCGCCGGCCGTCTCGACGGGGAGTCCGATCACCACCGCGTCCGCCTCCTCTCGCCTCGCCATTGCCGAGATGGCATCGGCGTCCTTCTTCAGCGTCCCACTGGCCGCAACGGCAGGGCGAGGTGTGACGACGCCGAACTCCGTCTCGGCGATCGCGACACCGATTCGCTTGAATCCGAAGTCAATGCCGATCAATCTCATGAATGAAATACGTCGATCAACTCCTGGTGGATCTTCCCATTTGAGCTGATGGCTTCGGGCGCCAACGCGTCGTTCCCTTTAAAATCGGTGAACTTTCCGCCTGCCTCCCGGACAATGAGGGACACCGCCGAAACGTCCCAGTGGGCGACCACCGGATCAATCATCGCGTCGACCCGCCCAGAAGCCACCAGCGCATGGCCGTAGGCATCGCTCCAGGTTCTTGTTGCCAATGCTCGATTGACGAGTTTGAGAAAGGGCTCCCAACGTCCAGCGGAAACCATCGACCGGTGCCCTCCGCAGCAGATGACGCTACCGACGGTGGCGTCTCGCTCCGAGACACGCGCCGGACGTCCGTTGAAGAACGCTCCCTGCCCCTTTTCGGCATAGAGCATCTCGTCGAGGGCGGGGAAGTAGCAGACTCCGACGACCGCTTCGCCGCCTACCTCATAGCTAAGCAACGTCGCGTAAAGCGGCACGCCGCTGATGAACGACTTCGTGCCGTCGATCGGGTCGATCACCCACCGATCCAGTTGGGCCGTAGCACCCCCCTCCTCTTCGCCAAGGATGTATTCGCCGGGATACCGGTGCTCGATTAACTCGCGAATCAATCGTTCCGCGCCTTGATCGGCAGCAGTGACGGGGGTTTGGTCCGACTTGGTCATCACGTGGGCTCCCGCCTGAAAGAGGCCGAGGGTGGATCGGCCGCCACGAAACGCCGCGTCGATGGCAAAAGCAAGCCGGGGAGACATTCGGGGAGTTTACTCGTTACCGCTTGAGGGACTTGCCAATAGCCTGCTGTAGAATGCTCTCGTGCGAATTGGCATCTGCGACTGGGGGATCGGTGGACTGGGGTTCTACAAGCTACTTCGCGCGGCACGTCCGGACGTAGACGTCGTCTATCTCGGCGACCAGGGCTTCACGCCCTACGGCCGAGTCTCCACTCCGGTGCTGACCGATCGGATTCGGTGGGTGCTCCAGGGATTCAAGGACCGCGGGGCGGATCGGATCGTGGTGGCGTGCAACGCCGCCAGCACTGTGCTTGATCAAGCGATCGTTCCGGGCTTGAACACATGCGGGGTGATCCGGCCTGCCCTGGCCAAGATTGCCCTCGACCAGCGCCCGGTCGCCGTCATCGGTGGGCGGCGCACTATTCTGTCTGGCTCCTATCGTCGCCCGTTACAGGCCATGGGCATCCAGGTTTCCCAGCGGGTCGCCCAGCCTCTGTCGGGCCTCATCGAGGCTGGCAAAGCGGATGATCCTTCGACGCACGATCTGGTTCGCTCTATCCTACGGCCTCTTCGGCGGTCACCCCGATTGGTCCTCGCCTGTACTCATTACATCGTTCTCGAACCGGTCGTTCTCGAATTCATGCCGGACGTCGAGATCATCGATCCAGCGACCGAGGTCTGGGCAAAGATGGCAGAAGAATTACCCGCACCATCGTCGAGAATCGGTTCTTCGCAGTTCTATACGACCGGCGCCGCAGACGAGATGTCACGACAGTCGCATGCGGCATTCGACGTGGCTGCCAAGGTCGAACGATGGTCCTGATCCTCTACACAACCCTGTACAAGCTCGGGGGCCGCGAGATGGAACTTGCCGCCATCCACATGGCGAAACAAAAGAGCGGCGCCAAGGCCGTCCGGATCGAATCGAAGGCCGAGTTCATTGCAGCGATTCAAGGGGTCGAGGAACCGATCGACGAGCTTCACTTCATCGGCCATAGCGGGCTCTACGGGCCTATGTTCGGCACCACCAGACGCCCCGACCAGATGAGCCGATCGGACTGGAATGAACTGAACATTCGGTTCGCACCGGGAGCCCAAGCGTTCTTCCACTGCTGCAGGGGCGCCCGGTGGTTCGCACCATACTTCGCCCACCGGTACGGCGTTCCGACCTACGGCCACGCGAGCTACACGACGTTCTCTCACTCGCCCGATGTGTACGTCAAAGTCCAAGAGGGACGCGAAGACGTCTATGTCGTATCGGTACCCGGATACAAATCGCGAGGGCTATTCGGTTACGCACGGAAGCGGCTCGGCAAGGCGCCGACGGTCCCGCTCACCCGGTTCGAGCAGATACCGGATGAGGACGGCTCGTACGACGGCGTCGCCGAGCTTTACGACCAGGTGTTCATCGACTTCCGGGTCCGGCACGACGAGTGGATCTGGCTTTCCAAGCATTTGCAGCGCGACGGCGCCGTCGTCGATATCGGGTGCGGCAACGGCGCGTTGCTCCTGGCGTTGGCCACTCTCATCAAGCGCGGCCTGGGGATCGACGTGTCGAAGCGAATGATCCAGATTGCGAGCCACCGCGCGAGGGGCGAAGAAAACCTGTCGTTCTCCGAATACGACGGACTTCAAATCCCAGCGGAGACGGGCAGCGTGGACGTCGTCGTGTCGATGCTGAGTTGGCGCTACTTGGACTGGGACCCGATTGTCGCCGAAATCAAAAGAGTTTTGCGGCCCGGCGGCCAGCTTCTGATCGTCGACATGGTGGTCGCCCCGTTCAAGCCAAAACTCTTGCCGCGGATGCTGCTGGACAAGTCGCGCCACTTCGTCGGTGGCCTTTCGGCCCCCGCGTTTCGCAAGGCGCTCAAACGTCTCGTGGAAGACCCCGCATGGGCGACCATGCTCAGCCACAACCCGATGCGTGCCGAGCACGAGATGCGCAACTACCTGCCCTCCCGCTTCCCCGGCATCGTAGTCGAGACGCTGAATCGAACACCCAGAACCGAGATGATCGCCTTCCGCTGGACGCCCGGATCAACGGGAGACAGGACAGGCGGATAGGGAGCCAGGGATCCGCCCAAGTAGAACACTGTATCCCCGCCGGTGTCTATAGTGGTTGAGATCGACTTTCCGATCGACAAAGGTTTCTTGCGATGCTACTGACAATCCTGTTTCTCGCAGTTTCTCAACATGTCTCGCAGGTCGAGTTCGCCTATCAGAGCGCGACCGCGAAGAAGGTCCAGCTTGCGGGCGATTTCGACGCCTGGTCTTCGACGATGGATATGACTCGGGTGGGCGACAAGTGGGTCAAGTCGGTGGATTTGCCCGACAATTGCCGAATCGAGTACAAGCTGGTGGTTGACGGGAATTGGATCACCGATCCCAACAACCCCCGTCACATGTCCAACGGCTTGGGAGGCGAGAATTCGATTTGGCAAGGGCCGCGTTACAAGATCTCCTGCCACGACCAGCCCCCGAAAACCCCTCTCATTCGCACGGAACTAAGGGTGGGAGGAAGGACGATCGTGGTATTTGCACCTTCAAAGTCCGACGGCCTTCCCGTCCTCATGTACGGCGACGGCCCGACATATGAGAACCCGGGAAAGATCCAGGTCATCGTCGAGAACCTGGTGGAAGCACGCAAGATCCGCCCTGTCGTACTCGCTTTGATACCACCCATCGATCGGATGAAAGAATACGGCCCTGAATGGAAGGCATACGGAACCTATGCATTGGACGAGGTTCTTCCTGAGGTGCGCAAAGCCACCGGAGCAAGCACCAAGCCGGAGGATGTGTTCATGGGCGGATCCAGCATGGGTGGGCTCATTTCGCTGCGGCTGGCGGAGGAGTATCCCGACAAGCTGGCAGGAGGAATTCATAGTCAATCCGCTGCCATCCAGTGGACGTCCCTAAACCTACACAACGAAGATGTCTCGACGGTTTCGAAACTGAATCGGATCGCCCCTACGACGCGCATCTCCCTCGACTGGGGAACGTTCGAGTCGTCCTTGACCGACGCCAATGTTCAATTGGCGAAAACCCTCACAACGCTCAAGCGACCGTTCAGTTCGAAGGTCACACCCGAAGGGCACAACTGGACGGCTTGGCGCAACCGAATGGAGGCGGGTCTGATCTATTTGTTGGGGACGGCCAGGTAGCAGTACGTCTCGACGCATCTGGGACCCGGGTCCACTAGTCTCGCGTCGCAGACAGAACCTTGATTGTAGGCGTGCCGAACTTCACGTACCTGTCGTACGCCTCCTTCCCCATCCCTTCGGCAAGCTTCAGGTGAGCGGCCGAAAGCTGCTGTTCGTCTACGGTGGAGTCGATCCCAAACCATTCGGCGCCGTCCCATATCTCACACCAGTAGTGGCCATAGAAGGCCCCGTCGACTGTTTCCAGACCCGATACGATGCGGGTCGGGATTCCTGCCGCCCTCAGAATCGTGGTCGTCAAGATCGCGAAGTTTCCGCACATGCCCCGCTTCGACTTCAACAGATCGCGGGCATCCGTGGGATCGATTCTCGCCATGTCGGGCCGCATAATCTGATGCACATAGTCGCGAATGGCGATCGCCGCTTGGACGACGGTCTGCGAGCCGGCCGTCAGTTTGCTGGCGAGCGCCTTGAACTCGGCGCTATCCGAAGGGATGAACTCCGCCGGGCGCAGCCACTTCACATCGACAATCCCTTTCCGAGCATCTCCGAACTTCGCGGCGGATGCAGTCAGCCGCCTCGGATGGATATCCACGATGAACCCGTCGCCGTCTCTGGAGATAGTCTGCCCAGAGTCAGAAGGAACCGATGACAAATCGCTTCCCTTCACACTCAACTTAAGTTCAGACAACTTCTCGGCGTCCAGGATCGGGGCGTCGGCACGAATTTGCATCAATTCGTCCAGGTTTATCGAGGTTCGCCCCTTCTTTGCTTGTGCGAGCGCCTCTTCTTTCGGAGTTGGCGAGAGGACGGTATCGAGAGTTCCGTATTCAAGCTTGAGAAGTTCGCCGTCGGAAGCATAGTAAGCCTCCAATGTCGCGTTCGGCGCCTTAACATGCACCAACGTCGCCATCGTGCGTACTCCACCCAGCACGACGCTTGATGGCATCTTCGCACTGAGCTCCAGTTTCTGGAATTGCGAAGTCTCCGGGTCGAAGAAGAAGGCGACGCCCACCGGTGCGGCAGTGGGTCCGGCTACGAGCAAAGAATACGGATCCTCGATGATGGCCCCCTCAGGCAACGGGAGAGTCTTGGTAGAACGACTGCCTTCCGTCTCGGCCTGAAGCATGGCGGAAGTCGCCCCCAAGGTCACCTCTATCGACGATTTGGAGCCGGGGCCCTTCCGAGAGAACTTGATCAGTTTCGGTCGGCCGTTTAGGTTGAGCCGGTAGCTCAAGTCGGAGACGATCCGATAGGTCTCTCCCGAGACCGTCAAGGCAACCTCGTTGTGATCCTGCTTGACAATGGAGGGCTCGCCATCGAACATGTCGGTCCGGACGATCAGCGATTCGTAGCCAACCCGTTGCCCATGGATCCAAACACCGAAGTATCGAGTCGAATCGTCCGACGTCCCGCCCCAAGCCATCGCGCCAAACGAAGCCCCGAGTGCTATCCAAGTCAAGGCAAGCCGAGCAACCTCAATCCGGTTCATAGACAGCTACTGTAACACGGAGTCCGGGAGATGCGGCATACGTTCCCGCGCTGCGATCTCGGCGATATTCCCACCGCGCCCTCTGCGTATGGCTCTGAATCCTAACTTCCCAGGAACAGCGCGGCCTTTGTGCGAGGCGCCAAACCGCGTGCTACGGCGGCCCTTGCTCCGCACCCCGCACCAATGATCACGTTATCAGGTTAAAATAGGCGCATGGCGTTCCCACTCGTCCTCCTCTCGCCGAAGCTCGCTCTAGCCCTGTCCCTCTCAGCCGGCGCCCATGCTCAGACCACGCTGAACCTCCCGATCGCGCCGGGACCGTTCCAGCCGACGATGGAGTCTTTGAAGGGATACAAGTACCCCGAATGGTTCCGGGACGCCAAATTCGGCATCTGGGCGCACTGGGGGCCCCAGTCGGTTCCGATGGAAGGAGACTGGTATGCCCGGCAGATGTACGAAGAGGGGAGCGGCGACTACAAGGACCACCTGGCTCGCTACGGCCACCCGTCCAAGATGGGCTACAAGGACATCATCCCGCTCTGGAAGGCCGAGAAATGGGACCCCGAGCGCCTGATGGCTCTCTACAAGAAGGCAGGCGCCAAGTACTTCGTAAGCATGGGCTCCCATCACGATAACTTCTTCCTTTGGAACTCCAAGCTGCACCGATGGAACGCGGCCAACATGGGACCGCAAAAGGACGTAGTCGGTACCTGGCAGAAGGCGGCCAAGAAGAACGGCCTCAAGTTCGGTGTCTCCGAGCACCTCGGCGCAAGCTTTACGTGGTTCCAAGGGAGCCACCGTTCCGACAAAACCGGCCCGATGGCAGGAGTTCCCTACGATGGCGCAGACCCTCAATATCAGGATCTTTACCACTTCCCCGCCGATCCGGGCGACCGAGGTTGGTACAGCACGAATCCGAAGTGGCAGCAGCAGTGGTTCAACGAGATCAGGGAGCTAGTCGACAACTATCACCCCGATCTTCTGTATAGCGACGGGGGCGTGCCGTTCGGAAACGTCGTCGGCCTGAGCATGATCTCCCACTTCTATAACAGCAACGCGGCCGCTCACGGGGGGAAGGTCCAGGCGGTCTACAACTGCAAACAGACGTCGGACGGACGATGGGTCGAGGACCTGGAGCGCGGCATCATGCCCCGAATCGACCCCAATCCGTGGCAAACCGACACGTCGATCGGAGACTGGTTCTACAACAAGCACTGGAAGTTCCGCCCGGTTAGCTGGGTCATCGACATGTTGGTCGACAACGTCAGCAAGAACGGCAACCTGCTGCTGAACGTGGTCCAGCGCCCCGACGGCTCGATCGATCCGGAAGTTGAGGAGATGCTCAAGCAGCTTGCCGACTGGAACGCGATCCACGGCGAGGCGATCTTCGGATCTCGCCCATGGACCGTCTACGGAGAGAGCACGGTCAAGGTGCGTGGAGGGAGCTTCAACGAGGAGTACAAATACTCATCCAAAGACATTCGCTTCACCACCAAGGGCTCGACGCTCTACGCGATCGCGCTCGGGTGGCCGGAGAATGGGCAGCTAGTCATCCGATCCCTCGCCAAGCCGGCCGGCCAGCATATCAACGAGATCTCCAGCATCGGTCTGCTGGGATTTAGCGGAAAACTCGAATGGAAGCAGACCGCCGAAGGCCTTTACGTTACATTGCCCGACAAGAAGGTCTCCGAGTTCACCGCCGGGCTACGGATTAAGGGCAAGCATTTGCAGAACGTGCCGTTCGCAGTTGCGACGCCAGCCATCCAACCAGACGCGAGCGGCAACCTGGCTCTCCTGCCGGACTCTGCCGACATCCACGGGAGCCAACTCCAGGTGGAGTCGAAGGACGGCCAGCCGAATCTCGGATTCTGGGACAAAGCCGATGAGTACCCATCGTGGAAGGTCACGTTCCCCGGCCCTGGCAAGTACGAGGTAGTCGCCGACATTGCAACGATCAACGACGGCGGGGCATTTACTGTAAAGGTGGGCGACAACGCCCTTAGCGGCGAAGCCCCCAACACTGGCGACTGGGCAACATTCAAAGAGACCAGCCTGGGCACTATCGAAATCCCGACCGGAGGCGAACAGACAATCAGCCTCCAAGCCAAAGACGCCGCCAGTTGGAGGGCCATCAACCTCCGATGGGTGAAGCTCCGCGCAAGACGATAGGGCGCTTCGTTGTTCGGGGCGCGGGGTTCGCGCTAGGCGGTGAGGAGGTGTTCTGATCCGTAGTCGCGATGCAAGGGTATCGATAGGGGAATTCGAAAACCGCAGAAGCTCCACTTCCCCCTTCTCTGCGTTCCCCGCCTAATCGCCCCCAACGCCTCTTCGCCTGGCCAGAAGGGTCGTTAGCGCGCCAGGCGCATAAGGCGATCGGCTACGTTCATAAGGGCGCGCCCCTGGTGGTAGGGGTCGGTCCAAGCATCGCTCTTGCGGGCTCCAGGGGGAGGAATGCCTTCGCGAGATAGTGTGTGGTACCACCCCCCATATTTGGGGTCGACCTGATG
>JARLGV010000053.1 GCA_031292555.1 Fimbriimonas sp. | reverse complement strand
CTGGCTTGGTCCCGGCAAGCAGTTCGCTCATCTCGCCGCCCGCGATATAGCGAACATGGAACCTTACGGTCGACGAAGGTCCCCATGCCGGAGCGGCCAAGCTGTAAGGCCGCGAAACGCCCGACTCATGCCGAAGGTGCACGAATCGCCCGGGAGCGGCGATCCAATCCGGGACATCGAATTCAACTAGGATGACGTCCGGAGTTGCCCAAACCAAACTCGAAACGGTCGCCTCGAACCTTGGCGCCCATTCTTGGCCCAGGCGCTCCGCTGATTGAACCTCGCTCGCCTTTGCTTGGCACGAAAGAAACGCTCCCTGTTCGACAAGCGATTCATGCAGACCGCTTTGGGCCGTTCGGGGGACCGGGTCGTTCGAGCGAAGCAGGCACGCCTGACATGCACCCACCCGACACCGATTCTCGACATCGAATTCGCCCCGGAGGAGCGCGCTGAGGACGGTTTCACCGTCCTCAGCTTCGATCGGATTCCCTTCGAAGAGAAACGCCGGCATCAGATACGGCCGAGGACCGCTTCGCGCGTCGTTTCTGCGACTGCCGCCACTTCCTCGATGAGTTCATCAGGCACACCCATCGTGTGGAGCGTAAGGCCAAGGTCTTCCACAACCGCGTCGAAGTGCGAATCGTTTAGCCCCCGGGCGACCAGATGGGCGTGACCGGTCTTCATGTCGAGGTCGCTGTAGTTGTTGGGACCGCCGAACGCCATCGTCAGGAACGCCTTTTGCTTGGCGGCCTGCTTCTCCATGTCGACGCTGTCAAAGAAATGCGCGATGCGCTCGTCGGCAAGGACGCGTCGATAGAATTTGTCGACGGCTGCGTCGACAGCGGCCGAGCCGCCCAGTTTTTCGTAAAGTGTAGCCATTGTTTGAGTGCCTGGTTCGCTTCAAGTACAGGGAACCAGCGTGAGCCTAACCGATTCAGCCTTCGTCGACTATGATCTGCGTCATATCGCGCAAAAGCTGAAGTCAGCGGCGAGTCGGGTAACTTGCCGAACGATGCGCAAGGCAGTTGTCGATGTCGGCTCGAATTCGTTGATCTTGGTGGTTGAGGAGACCGACGGCGTGAGGTGGCGCTCGATACGAGAACGGACTGCCGTCACTTCCCTCGGAGAGGGCACCAAATCGACAGGCGTGTTGGGCGAGAAGGGAATGACGTCATCGCTTGCGGCGCTTGCCTCTTTCTTCGACGACGCCAAGTCGTTAGGCGCTGAATCGATCGTTGCGGCTGGAACCATGGCGGTGAGGATCGCCCGCAACCAGCAGGAGTTCCTCGATCGGGCGGCGGGTCAAGGTACGCCGGTGACCGTGCTCTCAGGCGACGATGAGGCCCAACTCGGCTTCAATTCAGTGGCCCATGATCCGGCCTTCGCCGTCCATGACACAATTTCGGTCATCGACCCGGGCGGGCAGAGCACCGAACTCATGACGGCAGACCGGTCCGGGACGGGATGGACGATTCGGTTTCGTAAGAGCTATCCGGTTGGCACGCTGGGCCTTCGCAGCACCTTGCTGACCGGCGAATCGCCCGAGCCGCCTGCGATCCTGACCGCCTCTGCCGCGATCGACGACCTCATCGGCGACGACTACCGCGGACTCGTACCCGGCTTTGCCATCGTGCTCGGCGCAACCGGCACCAACCTCGTCAGTATCCGTGAGCGCATGACCCAATGGCAGCCTGAGAAGGTCCACGGCGCATGGCTAGATTTCGAGGAGATTAGCCGCTTTGTGGGCTGGACCATGCCAATGGGCGACGCAGAGCGCGCAGGAATAGTGGGCATCGAGCCGGGCCGCGAGCGCACGATCCACATTGGCGCACTCATCGTCGAGCGATTCCTTAATGCCGTAGGAGCCCCCGGTTGCGCCGTCAGCGTGCGAGGCTGGCGTCATGCATTACTGGAGCAAGGTCTTCCCCAAGGCAATACTGCCAGCTAGACTGTAAGCACCATGTTCGTGCATCTGTCCCCGAAGGAGCGCATCGGCTACGTCGCGCTTGGGGCGATATTGCTTTCCGGATTCGGGTTTGTCGCGGCGCAGAAGCTGCGACGGCCGGCCGCAATCGAGTTGCACGACACCAACCGCCAGCCGATTCATATCGATCCGGGACCGGGAGTCCCGAAGGCCGCTCCCGCCCCAGAGAGCCGCGCCCCAGAGAGCCGCGCGCAGGCAATCCTCGTGCACGTCGCAGGTGCGGTGCAGAACCCTGGACTGGTTTCCATCCCTGCCGGCTCCCGCGTCTACGACGCAATCATAGCGGCCGGAGGGCCGACGTCCGAGGCGAACGTCGATGGAGTCAACTTGGCGGCCAAAGCAATCGATGGTACCCAGATCTACGTGCCGACTCGAGGAAGCACCACCGCGATCAACCCGATGACCGGTGGCGCCGCGCTTGTGTCGCCGAAAGGGCGGAAGGCCGCAAAGCCGCCGCCCTCGGTTATGGATCTGAACTCGGCATCTGCCGAACAGCTTCAGTCTCTTCCCGGAGTCGGTCCCACGATGGCACAGCGCGTCGCCGACTATCGGTCGATCCATGGACCGTTCGCCGTCGTGGACGATCTTCTCGCCGTGCCGGGTTTTGGAAAGAAGCGCCTTCAACAAGTCCGTCCTTGGCTTACTATTCAGTAAGTCGAAAGCCATTTTTGACTCAGGGAATCCTTCGATGCTCCAACTCCGCCCAATCGCTTTCCTGGCTATCGCGTCGATCCTCGCCACGTGCTTCGCTCATGCCGCGCCCCCACGGTTGCCGATGCTCGGTAAGGCGCGCTTCCTGGTGATCGGTCCCAGGCAGTTCGGCAAAGTGATCCAGCCACTGATTCGGTTCAAGAATCGGACTGGGATGGCGGCGACGTTCGTCAGCCTCGAAGAAATCCGTTCGGAGTGGACGACCGATGAGGATGATCCGGCGAAGATCAAGCGGACGATTTGGACCTACGCGGTGGCAAAACCATCTCCGATGAAATACGTGATGCTCGTCGGGGACATGTCGCTCGTCCCGTGCCGCCGACGGACGGTCGAGAACCTGCCGGGAAACCCGGACGCCCTCATCTGGCGTTGGGGCTACGAGCCGGCCGAACTCTATTACTCAAACCTGTTCTCGACTCACCGGGCCGGCGCAGACGGCGGGGTTGCCGCCACGACGACCGAATTGAGCTCCTGGGACAAGGACGGCAACGGCCACTTCGACGAGCAGCACTGGGCGGGCGACGTCACTACGTTCAATCCCGACCAGGTTGACGGCTGCCCAGACGTGGCGTTGGGACGGGTGCCGGCCCACCGCGCGTCGGACGTTTCCACTTTCGTCGAGAAGGTGATCCGGTACGAATCGGGAGGCGACAAGGAACCGAACGCCGGCTCCGGTGTGACGCTTTGCTTTGGCAAAACCTACGAGGAGTCGTTCGACATGACTCGGGATATTCGCGACCAATCCGGTGTCCTCAAGTCGTTTGGCGCCGGCAAGGTCACGATGCTCGGCCTCGGATACACTGGGTCCACCGATCTCCCAAACGGCGGTTCGGATTGCCAATTCGGGGATTTGGCGACGTTCCGGAAGGCCCTCGGCGACAGCCTTTGGGTTGGATATCTGGGGCACGGCAGCGCTC
Organism: Fimbriimonas sp.; assembly: GCA_031292555.1. GTDB lineage: Bacteria > Armatimonadota > Fimbriimonadia > Fimbriimonadales > Fimbriimonadaceae > Fimbriimonas. Next base: position 32,191 of record JARLGV010000053.1, on the reverse strand, counting down.
TCGGCTGGGATGCCCGCCTCCCAAACGGACCGAAAGCCCAAGGAATCGACAGCCGCTACGTTCTCTCAAGCGACATGCCGGATGCCGCGCCCAACGGACGCCTCCCGATCGTCTTCGGTTGCGGCTGCGAGACCGGACGACACGCCCCTGGTCTGCCGAAAGACGAATACTTGGACGAGAGCGGCAAGAAGCACTGGTTCTGGTGGGGAGACAAGCAGAAGAACGCCGTTCATCGAGTCGTGGATGCCGACACCGGAGACGTGTTCGATTCCCAAGTCGTCATTCCCCCGCCCTCTTCGTATGATCTGCCTGAGTACCAGCCCCGGACGTTCGCGACCAGTTGGCTCTGCGGTTCGAGTTCGAAGGGCGCGATCGCCTACTTCGGCGAGGAATTGGTGTGTCAGAACGACATGGGCCGAGATCTGGAGATTAGAGTCCTTCAGCACCTCGATCGTTCGAAGCCCACTGTCATTCTAGGGGACGCCTGGCTCGCCGGCCAGCAGCAGTACTGGAAGGACTTCCACGCCTACGACGGCGATAACTGCGTATTCCGCAACGCACGCATCTACCTGTCGGTGATGAACTTTTACGGCGATCCGTCCCTCCGGATCCATTGACATCCCCCTCAAGGAGTGCGGAATTCATCCCGCCAATGTCTAGTGGACTTCTGTCCGCCTAAGCACGACCCGGAGATAAAGCGAATTCCGAACCACAGAACCATGATCGCGAAGAATCTGACCAGCGGCCCAGGAAAAGAGCCTCCGCCCAAGTGTCCCGGACTGAAGTCCGGGACACTTGGGCGGAATGAATTCCGCGCTCCTTAAGGGGGGTTAGTGGGTGACGGCTGGGCCTTGGGAGTGCTCTCGTTTCATCAGGAAAACGAACGGGAGGGCGATGAAGAAGAGGATCGCGGTCAGGATATACACGTTGTTGACCGCAAGCGTGTACGCCTGGCGCGTAACTTGGAGGTCGACGATCCTCTCGGCGCCTTGCCTGGCGGACGACATGTCCATGCCACGCGAATAGAACGCGCCGGTAAGTAGATCCACCCGATCCGAAAGGGCCGAGCCGCCTTGAACTACTCGATCCATTAGGTGATATCGGTGGAACTGAGTCATTCGCGTCAGTTGGCTCGCTGCCAGGGCGATGCCGAATGATCCACCTAACTGGCGAGCCAGACCCAACAGGGACGCCCCTGCGCCCACCTCAGATCGGTCCAAGCCGATGACTCCTGCCGTCATCACTGGCAAGAGCATCGTTGCGAGACCGACGTTCCTCACGATGAGCCCGATCTGGTTGTCGCTCTCGTTGCTCATCGGAGTGGAGTGGCCGAGCATCCACATCGAGAGAGTACACACGAAAATGCCGAGAATGGCTACGTCTCGGGCCGGCACGCCACGCTCGATGGCCACCGTCGACATCATCATCGCCACCCCCATAATCAGCCCCGGCAGGAGCATGAAGTAGCCGCTCTTCGTGGCGGTGAAGCCGAGAACCGCCTGCGCAAAGATGGGAAAGATGAACACCCCCGAATAGAGGGCGATTCCCGAGATGAACGAGACGATCGTCGCCCCGGAGAACCCCCAATGCCGCATGACTCGGAGGTTAACCACCGGCGATCGGTTGAAGGGTGACAATTCCCACACCGCGAATAGCACGGTTCCGATTGCGCCAACCCATGTCAGACGAACGATCAGAGGATTGCTGAACCAATCTTTGCTGTTCCCTTCCTCCAGCACGTATTGGATCGAACCAAGCCCGATCGTCAAAAGGCCAATTCCCAACAAATCCGACCCACTGGCCTCATACTCGGCCCGGTCCTTATAGTTGGTCATCACGATCGTCGCTGCCACGATGCCGATGGGTAGGTTTATGTAAAAGACCCAGGGCCACGCATAGTTATCCGAAATCCAGCCGCCGAGATACGGGGCGATCGAAGGAGCGACGATGATGCAAAGCGCCCACACGCCCTGGGCCAGGTTCTGCTCGCGGCGTGGGAACACCTCGGCGATGCCGGCCTGGGTCATCGAGATCAAGGGCGCTCCGGCGGCCCCCTGAATGATCCGGAAGAAAATCATTTGACCGAGGGAGTGGGACATGCCGCAGAACACGGACGCAACCACGAAGGCCCCGATCGATACGCTGACGTAACGACCCAGCCCGAATTTCCTTGAGAACCAGTCGGTAAGCGGCAGGAACACGACGTTGGCCAGAAGGTATGCCGTACTGATCCAGCCGATCTCCTCCGTCGTACAACCCAGGTTCCCCGCCATCGTCGGCATCACCGGATTGACGATCGATACGTCGAGCACCTCCAAGGCAGCAGCCAACGCGAAGCCGAGCAGCAAAAGCCATCGGTTCCTGCCGTACGCGGATTGATCGCCGCGGACTGGAATCGCCATGCTCAGCGGCTCCGTTCACCGGACGTGTCGATCACGGCGGTGACCGACATTCCCTGCCGAAGAACGTTCCTCTCGTCGTCGCCCGACTGCTTGATCGAGATCTTGATGGGCACTCGCTGAACGACTTTGGTGAAGTTGCCGGTCGAGTTGTCGGGCGGCAGCAGCGTCGTCGCCGAACCGGTCGCCCGCATCACATGGACCACTTGCCCTCGGAACGAAACGCCCGGAAAGGCGTCCACTTCGATTCCGACTGCCTGCCCCTCTCGTACTTTGGATATCTCGGTTTCCTTATAGTTGGCCATCACCCAAACCTCCGCCCCTTTGGTCAAGGTCACTACGGTTTGGCCAGGGTTGATGGCGGTACCGACATTGACGGTGCGCCTCAAGACGAAGCCGTCGCAGGGCGCGACGAGATAGCAGTCGTGGAGATGGACCTTGGCTCGATCGAGGGCCGCTCGCGCCTGCTCGACCTGGGCCTGAGCCGTGGCGATTTGTGTTTGACGCAAGGCGACCTGCTGCGCGCCTGCCTCGGCTCCTGACTCCTCAGCCGCCACTTGTCCGCTGAGTCCGCGATTGACGGTGACCGCCGTTTCAGAGATGAGGACGCCGGTTCGTCCGTTCTCGGCTAGGGTCAAAGTCGCATCGGCGACTTTCACCTGACTCTTGGCCGCATCGGCTTGCCTCTGGGCCACTAATGACTGCGCCAAGGCGATCTCACGCGTCTTGCGGGCCTGGTCGACCTGAGAACGCGCGGCCCCGAGTTGAGCCCGTGCAGAGGCCAATTGCGCATCGGCAGCGGTAGACGCCGCTTGGGCGGCATCGAATTGCTGGCGGGTAATTGCCTCGGTTTCAACCAGCTTCGTAAATCTGGCAAGGTCCTTTCGGGCGCGTCCGGCATTCGCATCGGCCGCATCCACGGCTCCAGCCGCGACATCGGCATTGCGTTGAGCCGTCACGATCGCCTGTCCGGCGCCTGCGACGGCTACCCTTGCTGCCCCCGCAGCGGCCTCTGCCTGCATGGCCTGGGCCTTGACTGCCAGCAATTGGTTCGCGGCCTGCCTGATCTGGCTGCCGACGGTATCCGATGTCAAGCGAGTTTGTAGTTTGGCGCCCTCGGTCTTCGCCGACTGGGCCCGCAACCCGGCCTGGGCACCTTTGATGGAGGCATCGGTGGAAAGCTGAGCGAACCGAAATGCCGCTTGGGCTTGTGGAACCTGCGTCTTGCTGGCCAGTAGGTTAGCCTCCGCCTGGGCGACTTCCGCTTGAGGACCGCTCGTATCAAGCTTCGCGATTGGATCGCCCCGATGGACATACTGCCCGTCCTGGACGTTTAGCTCGACCAGCGTGCCCGGAACGGTCGGGCCAACATTCACGAGATCTCCAGTCACGTAGGCATCGTCGGTTGTTGCGTGGCTCCATCCGAAGACGAGCGATTCGTAACCCCTATAGCCGCCGACCGCCGCCACGACGACCAGGACAACGATGGGCACGATTCGCGGTCGCTTCCGCTTTACCGGCACCTCCGAGACCATATCGCTCTGCTCGTTGCTCATGACTTGCTTTCCTCCGTTGCGGGGACTTCCAGGTCTCCGATGGCCCTGGCCAACTGCGCCCGGGCGATTTCTACGTCGTATTTGGCTGCTATTTGGCTCGCCTGAGCGCCGGCCAGAGCGGCTTGGGCATCCGTCACCTCCAAGTAGATTCCGACCTGGTTTTGGAATCTCTGAAGGGCGAGGGACTTCGCCGCCGTCGCCGATTGGAGAGCGGCCGCTGCCGCCTCAAGGGCCCTTCTGGCACTGTGAAGGTTCAACAGAGCCTGTTGGACCTGAAGCGCGATCAACCGCTGAACATGATCTTGCTGGGCCTTTGCGGAATCCACAGTCGCACGTGCCTCTTGGGCCTTTGCGCGGGCTTCCCCTCCGTCGAAGATCGGAATGCTCACGCCAAGGGTCAAAGCTCCAACCGACTGTCTGGGATAGCTGAACGAAGTGGTCGGGTAATAATTGCCCGTCAACGCGACATAGAAGGTGGGCTCATAGTCACTTCGAGCGAGCTTGATCCCTTTTGTCGCGGCGACGACAGCGAGGGTGGCCGCTTTGCACTCCGAGCGATGTTTTCCGGCATAGGTCGCCAACGCCTCAAACTCTCCAGCGGTATTCGGCGCCCCCTCGGGAGCGAAGCCGGCCTCATTGAGTGCCACGTCTTCGCTCAGTGGATATCCGAGTTGATCGTTCAGCACGCTCCGGGCGAGTGCCAGATCGTTTTGCCGTTGCACGAGATCCTTCTCGGCACTAGCCACTTGGCTTGTCGCGCGATGGACGTCGATCCGCTGCCCGACTCCCTGCTCCCAAAGCTCGGTCACGGTTCGAAGCTGCTCTCGGTATGCGGTAAGGGTTGCTTCGGCGACGCCGACCCCCTGCTTGGCGCGAAGTACATTGATGAATGCCACATCGGTGGTTAGAATTTGATCGCTAATCGTCGCGAGGAGCGCAAAGGAATCGGACATCGCCGCGAGCCGCGCTTGGGCATGGGCGGTACCCAACTGGTTCGACAGATCGAGGACCTGAACCAACTGGAGCGAAAGCTCCTCGTTGTGGTTGCCAAGCATTTCGAACTCAGTGCCACCGAAAGGGACGGCAGTGCGGTCATCGAAGCGCGAGGCCGTACCACTCAATCCGATTTGCGGCCGCGTTTTCGCTTCGACCCGGCCCGCCAGTGCCCATGCCGACTTTAGTGCGTCGCGAGCACTACGAATCTCGGTGCTGTGCTGCACTGCCAGACGCTCGGCCTGCCGGATCGTCAGATCAGGCGTTCCGCCGATCGAGATCGAAGCAGCGATCAATCCGGCGATCATGCGCTCCTCCACATACCGACTTCAAGGTCTGTGCTCATCGTCCGCTCCAGATTTCTTTCATTACGTTATAATTATTACGAATCGTTAAAATAATTATCAACCGGAAAGCAAGAGTTTAACCGAAATGAACGAAAAAGCTGCCATAACACTCGCCATGCAATCCAAGCCGAGCATCAAGGAGCGGCAACGCGCACTTCGTGAGGAAGCAATTCTGGATTCGGCGGTCAAGTTGATCTCCGAGCGCGGCTTTGCCTCGGTGACATTCGAACAGATCGCCGACGAAGCATGCGTTTCGAAGCCGACGCTATACCAGCACTTTCGGTCGAAGGATGAGATCGCGGCAAGACTCTCGATTCGTTGCCTCTGCATGGCACGGGACCGGATACTGGCGGTGCCCTCCGATTTGCCGGCCGACGAGAGACTCAGGCAAACGTTGCGCACCGTTGTGGAGTTTCGGCTAGACGAGAAACTCTCACTCTATGTCGATTTGGCCCAGAAGGTCTTGCCGATCCGCCACGACAACCTGGAGATCAAGGCGATAGAGGAGGAATTGGGCGGCATGCTCGAATCGATGCTGGTACAGGCCCAAGAGATGGGGTCGGTTCGCCGCGATCTATCAGTCCAGTTCCTAAGGCGGATTCTGTTCTCGATCTTCAAGGACGAGACATACATCACGCCACAAGCAATGATGGAGACAGCCAACCAATTCGCCGACGAGGTCTTCACCCTATTGGGTATGCCGAAATCATCCTAATTCTGACCAGGCACACCTAAGATTCGGTCTTTGCCCAGACCATCGTGTCCTGCGGCACGCCGTTCGCGTCCAGCCTTTCGTTCTTCAAGATCCCCTCCAGGCAGTATCCGAGGCGCCTGGGAATCGCGGCCGACCGATCGTTCTTGGCATCGCAGCAGATCATGACCCTTCGGGCCTTAAAGGCGGTGAAAGCATGGTCTCCCAGCGCACGGACGGATTCGGACATATAGCCTTTGCCCGCGGAAGACGTACGCAGCCAGTATCCGATCTCGAATCCGCGCAGGTCCCAGTCGATCCGTTCCAACCCACACACGCCAACAAATCGTCCAGCGTAATCGAAAAGGTGGAACATGTACTGCTCACGCAGTTCCCACGCCGCCCGGTTCCGGGCGATATAGGCCTCGATCGCGTCGGTCGATGGCACTTCGCGGGCCCAAACCAGCCATCGCCGAAGCTCTTCGTGAGATTCTTCTACGGCAATTCTCACTTGTGGCGCATCTCCGCGCTCCTGTTTGCGTAAAATGAGACGGTCAGTAACGATCCGTTCAGGCATTTCAAGCATTGCCACGACGTTACTTCTCAGAAACTGCCCCTGCGCCTTGTGACTGGCCGTGGTTGTTAGGTATCATTTCCACTTGCGTCGGACACGAATAGCCCTCGGTCGTGGCTCAGCCTGCGACCGCACTCACTATACAGACGGAAGACGCGGGCGAAAAAGATATGAAAGTTAGAGCCAGTGTCAAAAAGATTTGCGACAAGTGCAAGATCATTAAGCGCAACGGGGTTGTGCGTGTGATCTGCCAGGTGCCTAAGCACAAGCAGCGACAAGGCTAAGCAGGTAGACGACAGGAAGAATTTAAAGCATGGCAAGAATTGCAGGTATTGATCTCCCACGCGACAAGGCAGTGCTATACGCCTTGCCCGTGCTCTACGGCATTGGTAAGCACAATGTCCACGAGCTTGTCGAAAAGGCGGGGATTGACCCGCGCAAGAAGGTTCGGGACCTAACTGAAACCGAAATCGCTCACCTTCGCGAAATCTTGGACCGCGATTTCCAAGTTGAGGGAGACCTTCGGCGCGAAGTTAACGGCAACATCCGCCGTTTGATGGAGATCGGCTGCTACCGTGGACTCCGGCACCGACGTGGGCTTCCCACCCGGGGTCAGAACACTCGGCACAACGCTCGAACGCGAAAGGGCAAGCCGAAGACAGTTGCCGGCAAGAAGAAGGCGAAGAAGTAACGACCCAGGCTCCTACGTTCTTCAAGAAGGCGTCAGACGCCGGATCGGAGTACAAGGGGAGCCATATACCGACATCATATGGCACGAAAGCAAGTACAAAAGGGCAAGCAGAAGGAGCGCAAGAACATACCGGTGGGTGTTGCGCATATCCACGCGTCGTTCAACAACACGCTGGTAACGATCACCGACACACAAGGCAACACGATTTCGTGGGCCAGCGCGGGCAATGTCAACTTCAAAGGTTCGCGCAAAGGCACTCCGTTCGCCGCCCAAGTTGCGGCCGACAAAGCCAGCCGTCTGGCTCAGGAGCATGGCCTTCGACGAGTGGACGTGCAGATCAAGGGTCCAGGTTCCGGCCGTGAAACCGCCATCCGCGCCCTTCAGGCCTCAGGCTTGGAAGTCACCAGCATTTGCGACGTGACCCCGGTTCCCCACAACGGGTGCCGCCCTCCCAAGCGACGCCGTGTCTAATACGGGGACGGGCTTGATCCCCGTCCAAACCCTGCGGACGGGCAGTCCGCGCCAGTAATCATGCCACACATATCCACTCTCGATCTTCACCAAGAATACGGAAAGTTCGTGCTCGAACCCCTTGAGAGAGGCTACGGACAGACGATCGGCAACGCTCTCCGCCGCGTCCTCCTCAGCTCGATCCAGGGTGCTTCGATCGCCGCCGTTCGCATTGACAAGGTGTTCCACGAATTTGCTCCGATCCCGGGCGTCAAAGAAGATACGACCGAACTCCTCCTCAACCTGAAGGACGTCGCTATCCGATCGACCGGCGACGGTCCATTCGACGAGCAGATCGTTCGAGTGGACGTAAAGGGTCCCGGCCGGGTCACCGGCGCGGACATCATGTGCCCGGACGGAATCGAAGTTGTGAATCCGGAAGTCTATATCGCTACGATCAGCGACGCTAACTCCAGCCTGACGATGGAACTCTACGTCGGATGGGGCGCGGGGTATGTCCTGCCCGAAAAGCAGGAGAAGTACCGCGGCATGATCGGGGTGATCCCGACCGGATCGCAGTACACGCCGGTTAAGAAGGTCAACTACACCGTCGAACAGACTCGTGTAGGAATGCGTACCGACTATGAGCGACTTGTGCTCGACATCTGGACGAACGGCACCGTTCGGCCGAACGATGCTCTGAGCCAATCCGCCCACATCCTCGACAAGTATTTCCGCATGTTCTTCGATCTCGGCGAGGCCGGATTCGAGGCGGATCTGGATATCGACGAAGAGAATAACGACGAATTGCTCAAAAACGTCCCCGACCTTCGGATCGAGGAGTTGGATTTCTCCCAGCGCACGTTCAACTGCCTTCGACGAGCCGGCATTCTCACACTGAAGAATCTGGCGATCGCCACCGAATCCGACCTGACGGCAATTCGCGGATTCGGCAAGAAGTCGCTCTTGGAAGTTCGCGACAAACTGATCGAACATGGCCTGGAGTTGAAGCCGCCGAAGGGTGGTTACCGGTCCCTCGACACGCTTGACGACGAGGACGACGACGATTTCTGATACGGGCCCAAGCCTGACGGACTAGAAACATGAGACATAAAGTAGACCACCGAAAGCTAGGCCTGCCGACCGACCAACGCATGGCCTTGCTTACCAATCTGCAGCGGCAGTTCATTCGCCACGGCTACGTCCGGACGACAGTCGGCCGCGCGAAGGAACTTCAGCGTCTGGCAGAGAAGCTGATCACCCTCACCAAGATGGAGGACGGACTGGAAGCACGACGCCGAGCGCGCCGCGTGCTGGTCGGCCACAGCTCTTCATCGCCCAAGCCTCTGAAGAAGCTTGCGGGCAAGACCATCGGCGAGAAGACCCAGATCCTTCAGAATCTGAGTCTGATCAACGGCGAGGATCTTGTCAAGCATCTGTTCGATGAAGTCGGTCCCCGATTCAAGGATCGAGCAGGCGGGTACACGCGACTCACCAAGATCGGACCGCGACGCGGCGACGGAGCTCCGGTAGCCGTTCTCGAATTAGTCGACTAACATTGTAGGGGCGGATTGTTCCGCTTCGACGGGCATCAACGGAAAGGCGAGCCTTACCGATATCGATGAAAAGGATACAGCTCGTCGTCTCGTACGACGGCACCGATTTTCGCGGGTGGGCCGCGCAAACTGGGCAGAGAACTGTCCAGAGCACATTGAGAGAAGCTGTTCGCCGTATCTCGGGCGAGGAAATCGAGATCGTAGGGGCAAGCCGCACTGATAGCGGCGCGCACGCCAAAGGGCAGGTCTGTCACTTCGACACTGAAGTGCCGATCGAACCGGAAAAGTGGGCGCGCATTCTGAACCGTGTACTTGAGCCCGATGTTGCCGTTGTCACCTCGAAGCAGGTTGACGCCTCGTTCCATAGCCGCTTTTGCGCCAAGGATCGAATGTATCGCTACCGGATCTCGACTTCCGTTCGAGACCCTATCCGGTCCCGCTTCGCGCACCACTACGGCAGACCACTGGACGTACGCCTGATGAATCAGGCCGCCCGGGCGCTGGTCGGCGATCACGATTTCGTAGCGTTCACCGAAGAACTGGATCCAAGCGTGGAGAACACCCGCCGGACCCTCTTTTCCATCGATGTGCGCCAGGTTCGAGATGAGGTGTGGGTGGACGTGGTTGGAACGGCGTTCCTTAGAGGAATGATGCGCCGTATCGCCGGAGCTCTCTTGGAAGTAGGGCGCGGCTATCGACCCGTCGAAGAGGTCAGCAGACTCCTCGGTGAGGAGCGGAATCGTCTCATGTGGCCAGTGGTATTGCCTGCAAACGGGCTTTGCCTTATGCGCATACGCTATGGCCGCAATCCAAAGGACAACCGGTCCGGAGACAACCGATCAACAGCTTCCTAGAACGTGTAGCGACAGAGCGTGCTCTGACACTACCCATAACAATCGTCAGGCACGAGCCCCACGGGGCACAGACAGGAAAACCGAAATGAATAGGACATACACGAACAAGGAAGGAAGCATTGAGCGCAAATGGTATGTGGTCGACGCCGCCGGCATACCGGTCGGTCGTTTGGCCGCCCAGGTCGCTCAGGTTATCCGAGGCAAGCACAAACCGACTTTTGCGTACAACGCAGATTGCGGCGATTTTGTGATCATCATCAACGCGTCCAAAGTCGTTCTTACTGGCAAGAAGTGCGACGAGATCATCTACTGGCACAGCGGATGGCCGGACGGGCTTAAGAACATCAGTCGCGGCAAGATGCTGGAGGACGATCCCGTCAAACTCGTCGAGAAGGCGGTGTGGGGAATGACACCCAAGACCAAACTCGGCAAGGCTCTCTTCAAGAAGCTGAAGGTCTATGCCGGCAGCGAGCATCCCCACGAGGCACAGAACCCCGAGCCCCTAAACATCAAGAAGGATAAGAACTAACCGATGGCATCCACGCAACAGAATTACGGAACCGGACGACGCAAGTGCGCCGTTGCCCGCGTCTGGCTCACGCCAGGCGAAGGGAAAATCACGATCAACGGACGAGACTTTAAAGAGTATCTCGGTCGCCCCGTCCTTGAGATCATGGTCAAGAGCCCGCTCGTCCACCTCCACATGGACGGTCGGTACGATATCAAGGCGACCGCCAAAGGCGGCGGCATCACCGGTCAAGCCGGCGCCATCCGCCTGGGCATCTCCCGAGCCCTGCTTGAGATAGACACCGAGCTCAAGAAGGACCTTCGATCCGGCGGCTATCTCACTCGAGACGCTCGTGTGAAGGAAAGCAAGAAGTACGGTCGCAAGAAGGCTCGCCGAGGCTTCCAGTTCGTTAAGAGGTGATCCTCTAGGGGCGTGTGCCGAGGGGAGTGGGGGTTGAGGGTAGGAGATAGAGCCATCGGGCCCTTTTACCAACCCCCGCTCCGCACCCCTCTGCCGGGTCTCATTTTCCTCCGCCTAATAAGCCCATTTGGAGGGCTTTCAGTAAACTGACCGCAACCGGAACCGGCTGGTTTCCGCATCAATAGATCGATGGCAAGCACGGTCACCGCTCCGGAAATGACAAACGAGATTCCGCTCATGCGGCGTCCACGGGTCGCCAAATTACTGGTGATCGCGCTGCTCGCCGAGATCGGATACGCCGTCCTGAATATTTCGGCGATGCCGATCTACCTTAAGGGAGACCGGCATTTCGGCGCTACCGCCCTCGGTTTCGTCCTCGTCGCGTTTCTGTTGTGCGAGGCAGTCTTCAAGAGCCCGATGGGGCACATGGCGGACCGATTTGGGCCCAAAAAGCTGATGCTCATCGGTCCGATGATCAGCGTCGTCACGTCGCTCGTGAGTTTCGCAATCCCTACTACCGATGGCAAACCGCTTGAGATTCTCGCGTTCGTGTGCCTTCGGGCTTGCGACGGTCTAGGAGCGGCCATGCTTTGGCCCGCGGCGTTCTCGGCAGTAGGCGAGGCCGTCGACGACGACGAGAGGCAGCAGGCGATGTCCTTGCTCAACCTGTGCTACATGCTCGGAATCGCGTTCGCCTTTCCGCTTGAAGGCATCGTCAACGACGTGACTCACACCAAGTGGGCCGGGCTCCTTCTCGCGACCGGGCTCTTTTCCTGCGTAGCTCTTGCCGTCTGGCGATTCGTGGATCCGATCGAACCATCCAAAGTTCAAAAAGAGCAAGCCGGGCAATCCGAATTCGTCGTATTCCTCCAGTCGGTTCGGAAGATTCCCTCCTACCTGATCTTGGCGATCGTGACCTTCATCGGCGTCGGCTTCCCGATGGCGATCTTCAAGCTGTTTCCGTACGACCAGTTTCACTTCAGCGAAACCATGGTTGGGCTGCTCATCGGCCCAGGAGCGATAGTGATGGGAATCGCCAGCGTCCCGATCTCGAAGTTCGGCGAAAAGATCGGTCGCGCAAGGGCTGTCCACATTGGGCTTGGCGCGTGTTCCGCCGGACTGTGGCTTATCGCCTTGGGAGCAATCGTGCCTCCGATGCGCAGCCCGTTGATCTTTGCCGCTGGCGGGATTCCGGTCGGAATCGGCTTTCTCTTGGCCATCCCTGCATGGATGGCGAGCGTGAGCGATATTGATCCCAATTGCCGGGGCGCCAACTTGGGGGCGATCATGACCGCGCAAGGAATCGGCGCCATAATCGGCACGCCGATCGGTTCGACGATGTACGAAAAGCTTCAGCCGATTGGCGAGCATCTTCGACTCGGCCACTCCTTCGGCAGATACTCTCCGTTCCTCGGATGCGCGGTATGTCTGACCATCGGATTCATTCTCAGTACGCGCATTTTGCGCGTCGAGAAGTAATCGGGCAAATCAAAAACACGGGATCTTTCCCTCCCGACTCCCGTCAAAGATTCGAAGGTTTACCGCATTGGATCATCCTAGGCGATCCCTATTCGAGTGACTCCGGTAAACTCCAAACTAGACTTGGCGACGTTGCCGAGCAACAAAAGAAGGTTAATTAAATGGCAACACGCATCGGCATCAATGGTTTTGGACGCATCGGTCGACTCACCCTTCGGACGATCTTGGAGAGATATCCGGACGCCCTTGAGGTTGTAGCAATTAACGACCTAGTGGACACCAAGACCAATGCCCATCTGTTCAAATACGACAGCACCTACGGACCTTTCAAGGGCACGGTCGAGCACACGGAGAAAGAGATCATCGTCAACGGAAAGGCGATCACCGTGTTCGCCGAGCGCGACCTGGGTTCGATCCCGTGGGACACTGCCGGCGTCGACATCGTAATCGAGTCGACCGGTCTATTCACCGACGCCACCAAGTCGGTCGCTCATCGAAATCATGGCGCCAAGAAAGTCATCATTTCCGCCCCGGCGAAGAACGAGGACCTGACTGTCGTCCTCGGAGTCAACGACTCCGTGTATGACACAACCAAGCATCACGTCATTTCGAATGCAAGCTGCACGACGAACGGTCTGGCGCCCGTTGCGAAGGTTCTCCACGAGAAGTTCGGCATCGAAAAGGGACTGCTCACCACCGTCCATGCCTTCACCAACTCGCAGAAGACGGTTGATACGGCGGCCAAGGATCTGAGAGACGCCCGAAGCGCTTCACAGAACATCGTTCCCAGTTCCACCGGCGCGGCGAAGGCAGTTGGCCTTGTCATTCCTGAGCTCAAGGGCAAGTTCACCGGTATGGCGTTCCGCGTTCCGGTACCGACCGTATCGGTCGTGGACTTCACGGCACTGCTCAGCAAGGACGCATCCCCCGCCGAAATCAACGCCGCTGTCAAGGAATATGCCGATGGCCCGATGAAGGGAATCTTGCAATACTCCGAGGAAGAGCTCGTCTCGTCCGACATCAAGGGCAATGCGCACTCCTCGATCTTCTCCGCCGTCGACACAATCGGCCTCGGAAACTTCGTGAAGGTCGTTAGCTGGTACGACAACGAGTGGGGCTATAGCTCTCGGTTGGCCGACATCACCAAGTTCGTCGCCGACCGACTCTGAGACTCGCAGACCGGCAAGTAACCGGCCTGATTGATCGTTCGGGCTCCTGCTTCTCTAGAAGCAGGAGCCCGCTCTGTTTGCGAGGGCTTACCGAACCATGCCTCCTTTGACTAAAATGTACGGCATGCCCCTTCCCTCGACACATCGCACTCGCCGTTGGTCACCAATCTGCCTTACGGCAATGCTCGCCGCCAGCGCATCGGCCCAGTTTCCTGGCGTCCAGCAGCCGCCACCTGCCGAACTCAAGGCAGGATGGGACTCGATCTCGATCAGTCAGGCGAAGCAGATCCTGACCTTTTTGGCGAATGACTGCGAGGGACGGGGCTCCGGACAGCCCGGCTTCCAAAAGGCAGCCGACTTTGTCGCCGCCCACTTCAAGGCTTGGGGCCTGAAGCCGTTGGGAGACAACGGCACGTACTTCCAAAACGTACCCTTCAGCCAAACTCATTTCGTCGATAGCGGAAGCTACATCGACGTGCTGGGAGGAAACAAGACGATCCTGGCCGGCAAGGATTACCGGATGGCCGGGCTCTCGACCGATCTCAACGTGACCTCGGTTGTCGCCATGATCAAGCCCACCTCCGATTCGCCCGACTTGACGGACGTCGACCTCAAAGGGCGCATCGTGATCGTGATGGACGACAAGCTTCCGAACATGCTCCGAATCGCAATCAGCCGGCAGTCTCCAGCCGCGATTCTGAACGTCTTACCGTCCGTGCCCGATATTTCCTACAGCGCTCAGCGATTAGCCGGCACAACCTTGCCGGCCCAACGTCCCAATCGGTTACCGATGGGAACCATCTCTAGCCAAGCAGCCTCCGAACTGCTGTCCGGCCTGACGATGTCGACCGATGGGGGCACGGGAGCCAAGGGCGCAACCGTCACGTTCAGCAAGGGTCTCGTCCGCCTTCGCGCGATCGTCGAGTCAAAGCTGATCGGCGTTCCCAATGTGGTCGGACTCCTGCCCGGAAGCGATCCAACGCTGAAGGCCGAGTACATCGGCATCGGTGGGCATCTCGATCATCTCGGCAAAAACGGCGCGGTTGTCTATCCCGGCGCCGACGACGACGGTTCGGGTTCCACGGCAGTGCTTTCGATCGCACACGCGATGACAATCAATCGGGTCAAGCCGAAGCGCAGCATCGTCTTCATGACGTTTTGTGGCGAAGAGATGGGCCTCATTGGCTCCTCGTATCTGGTCGCTCACCCACCGGTTCCCCTGAACAAGATGGTCGCTGAGTTGCAGATGGACATGGTCGCCCGCGATTCCTACGGAGCGCAGAACGGCGATCGACGAAGGATTGACGTCGAGAAAGAGAACCTCGACACGATCCGGCTGGTCGGCAGCAAGCGGATCTCCACCGAGTTGGACCAAACGATCCAAGAGGTGAACAAGTCGGTAGGCTTCCGCTTCAAGTACGATGCCGAAGACGTCTACACGCGCAGCGATCACTACAGCTTCGCCCGCAACCACATCCCGATCGCCTTCCTATTCGACGGCTTCACGCCGGACTACCACCAACCATCCGACACTGTCGACAAGATCGACTTCCTGAAGCTGACGAACTCCGCCAAGCTTTACTACCTCACCGCCTACGCAATCGCCGATCGAACCGAACCGCCGAAGCACGACGTTGCGGGAGGCTAAGCACTACGCGCGGGTCGAGGGGAGCAAGGCGGGGTTCAGCGTTCTGGGTACGGGGTCGGCGACTTGGAGAGTTGGAGTTGGCGAGCAATCGAGTCGTGCCGGAACCGGTACCAGAATAGAAACCAAATGAGGGGGCGGCTTATCGAGCCGCCCCCTGTTTACTTACTTCTTCTTCATCTGTCCGCCGATGATGTCGATTAGTTTGTCGAAATCCATCGGGATGAAGACGCCGCCCGCGCTAATGCCGTCGGGGGTGGATTTGCCCTTGATGGTCAGCGGCTCTTTGAGCGACTGCAAGGCGTCCATGACGCTTCCAAAGAGCTTGGCGCCGTCGGCATCGGCGGTCTTGGGGTGGAAGGTGTTCTTAACGCCTTCAGCCATGCGCGAGATGCTCAACACCATCATGCCCTGAGATCCGTCGAGGAGCGACTTCTGGTACGGCGCGAAACTGGCGTCGCCTGCCAGACCGTTTGTCTTGGACCGATAGGAAGTGACCGCCCTGTCAAGCAGGTCTTGCGAGGTGGCCGCGATGACCGTCTTGCCGACCACGGCGAATACGACCGTCTTCTTGCCAACCAAGGCACTCTTGTTGAACTGATTTGAGTCGAGCCCATCGCCCAGGCCCTTCCTCATGTCGGCTTCGGCCCTGTCGTTGATCCGAAACTCCGATCCGCCCTCAATGGCTCGCTTCTCAAACAAGTTGGGAGCATTGCCTTCTTTTGTCGCCTGCTGATTCATGAACGACTGGAACTTCTCGACTGCCGCGCCGGGATCTCCACCGTTCTGATCGTCGATCATGGCGAGGACATCGAGGCCCGCGGCTTGCGTCGTATCGGATGGGTAGATACCAACCGCCGCATCCCCTTGGAGACCTGGCAGGAGGTCTTCTTTCACCGACAGCCCAATGGACTTCTCCACTGAGTTCTCGGCGTCCTGAAGACCCTTATGCATATCCTTGTCCTTAAAGACCGACTTTTCGGCGATCCCGAATGCCGATGCCGGGTCCGACACGGCAAACAGCCCGTACGAGCCGGCTGGCATGACATCGAACAGATCGGTTCGGATCGGAGGTAGATCCGAATAAGCCCTCATCTCGGGGTGCTTGGACAGGTCCATCTTCCCGGCCGCGCTGAGCCCGATGCCGCCGTCGCGGATCGCGATGCCCAAGGCGCCCCATTCGGGGGTTGTGTCGATCTTGTTGTTTCCGATGTTCGCCCACAGCTTGGGTGAAGCAAAGACGAGTACGTTGGCATCACTGGCGACTTGGTCACGCGCCGAGTTGAATTCGGCAACCGACGTGATGGAGGGCAACGCACCCTCTCGTATCTCCTTCACCTTGAGCAATTCGATGGGGTCAGCGGCAAGGATGAGAAAGTCGTCCACGACCATCATCCCCATATGGCTGCCCGTGGTGACGTAATACTTTGCCCCTCGATAGTAGTTGACCTGCGCGTGCTTGGACAGGATCTCCTGAGCCTTCGTGCCGTCGGTTAAGCTGACAATGATGATGCCGCTAACATCGGAGCCAGTCTTGCCGGGCTTCTGATCGAGGCACCCGGCAACTCCGCGACGTACCAGCGGCGCCAACTCCGCGTTGAGCGGATTCTTGTCGACCATATCCAAGAACGAGTTCTCGGCAAAGCGGTCAAGACCGTTTCGTCCAAGCGCGTCATCGATTCTCTTGAACACCAGGGCTTGAGTCGGCGACGGGCTCAGGTCGATCGAAACGGCGAGCATGGCATCGGCGGGGATGTATTTCAGCGCCGATTCGCCCGGCCGGGCAAAGAGGGTCTTGTATGCGTAGGCGCCGCCAAGAGTGGCCAGGACGACTACTCCAAGAGCAGCAATCTTTACGGCACGCCGACGGCGATGAATCTGGGCAGTAGTTTCGATCATGGATACCTCTTTCGCGGTGAAATTCTGAGTCTAGCCGCAGTACGGTCGCGCTGGGTTGGGCGTTTCAGTTCCCTCGAGCTTAGGTGACCAGTCATCCCCTCTAACGCCTCCTCTGTTTGCGAATAGGCGTGCTAACGCATATGAGTACTTGCGAAATCTCGTAAATACGATATATCATTAGGCGCAGGAGTCGATCCAAACCATGAGCGAAGCCATCCGTAAGTACAAAGCCGAAGTGTTCCAAGCTTTGGCCCATCCCACCCGTGTCGCGATCATCGAACTGCTTCACGACGGAGAGCTGTCTGTGGGCGAGCTTTGCCAGAAACTATCTCTCGAGCCGGCAAACGTTTCAAAGCATCTCACGATCCTTCGCTCCAAAAGCATCCTGAGTGCGCGAAAGGTCGCCAACAGCGTCTTCTATTCGATCCGTGACCCCGCGATAAGCCAGGTCTTCTTGCTCCTTCGCGGATTCTGCGTAACTCACGTGGCGGAGATGTCGCGCATGGTCGAGAATGATGAGCCTGCCGCAGCCACGTCTCTTTCGCCTAGCTAGGCTTTCATCGAATTCGAGCACTATGAGCACGTCAACGACAACCGAATGGGGCCCGGCGATGATCCTCGCGCTGGGGATGTTCGCTGTTGCGACTGTCCTGGGGTTAGCCAAAGCGCGCAGTCGGTTTGGACTGGTCGGTTTCGCGAGCCTTACCGGTTGTGTTCTGTTCGTGACCTGCGCCATCTTCGCAACGAACGGCAGGATCGTATTGCCGCCCCTCATCGGTCTGGCGGGCGTAGAAGTGGCATTTCGAATCGACTCGCTTAGTCGATGGTTCATCGGCATCATTGGCCTGGTCGGGATACCGGTTTGTATTTACCTTCCCGGCTACCTAGACCACCTAAGAGGGCGCGTGCGTCCTGGCTTGGTGTGGTCGGGCTTGGCCGTCTTGTTCGGCGCGATGGCAGGCGTTGTGCTGGCAGACAACGCGGTCGTCTTTATCGCCTCGTGGGAGATGATGGCCATCTCTTCCTTTCTGCTCGTGGCCACCGAGCACCAGAAGCTGTCGGTTCGACGCGCCGCATTCATCTACCTTGGCGCGACCCGTATCGGCTCGGCCTTCCTGATCGCCGGATTCATCTGGGCGCATGCACTGACCGGATCGTGGAGGTTTGAAGACTGGACATTCCAGGGCACATCCGCAACGCTTCCGGCTGCCCTCATCCTCGTCGGCTTTCTTGCGAAAGCCGGTTCCTGGCCGTTCCATCTGTGGCTGCCAATCGCCCACCCCGCTGCCCCGAGTCCCGTGTCGGCAGTCATGAGCGGAGTCATGATCAAGACGGCCATCTACGGCATTGTTCGCCTCTTCCTGCTGGGACACCTCGGCGCGCCGTGGGTCGGCTGGATTTTGCTGTTCCTCGGTTGCGTCTCTGCAGTTTGGGGCATCTTGTTTGGATTGCTTCAACAGGATCTGAAGCGGCTTCTGGCGTACAGCAGCGTTGAGAACATCGGTCTTCTCCTGTTGGCAAGCGGGATCTGCCTGGTGTCGCGGTCATACGGCATAGCGCTCGCCTCGGATCTTGCGCTTGGAGCGGTTCTGTTCCATGCGCTCAACCACAGCATCTTCAAGTCGCTCCTCTTCCTGGGTGCAGGCTCAATCGATGCATGCGCTCACACCCGCGACATGGACCGACTTGGCGGGCTTGCGCGACGGATGCCGTGGACGGCAGCGGCGTTCTTTGTTGGCTGCGCATCGATATGCGCACTCGCTCCACTGAACGGATTTGCCGGCGAATGGCTAATCTATCGAAGCGCTTTCGTAGTCGGGTATAGCGCACCGTCGGGTGAATTGCGCCTGATCGGCCTGATCCTCCTGGGATGGGTCGCTTTGACGGGTGGCCTAACCGCCGCCTGTTTCCTCAAGGCGTACGGAATCGTCTTCCTCGGAAACGGAAGAAGCGGCGAGGCGCGAAAGGCGCATGAGGCCGCTCCCGGGATGGTGATTGCCATGTGCGCGCTCGCTTGCGCCTGCATCGGCCTCGGCTTCGGCGCCCCGTTTGTATGGCAGGGCCTTGCTCGCATGAGTCTCGTATCCAACCCGGGTGGGTGGAACCTCCCCGTCTTCACGACGGTCCTCGGGGGCGGAATCCTGCTGGCGGCCGCGTGGGCGTTCCTGTCGAGGCTTGAGCGCACCCATCGGCCAACGGTCTATTCAACATGGGACTGTGGATTCGGCCCTCTGTCTGCTCGGACCCAGTATTCAGCAACGAGCTTCGGTCAGCCGATCGTCCGGCTCTTTGGAAAGCTCTACCGGTATGAGATCGACGTTGTCGGAAAGGGGGAGTCCCAGCACAACTTCCCCACTACTCTTAGTGCCGAGTTGAAGCACGAGTCGTACCTTGAGTCCAGAGTCTATTCGCCAGCGATCAAGGGGATGCTGAGGCTTTCCGAGGGCCTCATCATGCGCCTTCAAGCCGGGAGCATCCACCAGTACCTGCTTTTCATGATCGTCACCCTTGCACTTCTACTTTGGCTGGGAGGGGTGATATGAGCAACGTGTTGATCGGTGTAGCACTCCACTGCTTGCTTGTGGCCAGTCTGCCGATTCTCCTGGCATGCGTCATTCGTAAAACAAAGGCGCGAATGCAGGGGCGGCCTGGACCTCCGTTCCTGCAGCCCGCACTTGATCTGGCAAAACGGCTGAAGAAATCGGACACGGTCAGCGAGACCACCTCGTGGGTATTCCGAGCCAACCCATTGGTCGGCGTCGCCCTAACGGTTTGGCTTGCGCTCGTCCTGCCTTGGACCGGCGCCACTCCGATACTCAGAGGTAGTGGTGTAGCCGACCTTATATTGATCGTCTACCTGCTGGCGGCGATCCGCTTCTTCGCGATTCTTGCCGCACTGGATACGGGGTCGGCATTCGGTGGACTGGGGGCCAGTCGCGAGGCGGCGTTGTCCGTCCTCATCGAACCGGGCCTCGTTATCGGGCTAGCTGCTGCCTCGCTTTCGTCGCGAACTCTCGATCTCTCGATCGGTTTGGGGAGCCCCGTTCGACCCACAGTGGCGATATTGTCGGCGGCGGCGTTCCTAATTGCCGCACTCAGCGAATTGTCGAGAATGCCGATCGACGACACGACCACCCATCTGGAGCTTACGATGGTCCACGAAGCAACAATTCTCGAGTACAGCGGACGCCGGCTTGCCCTCATCGAATGGACAGTCATGATTCGGACCGCGATGTTCTTCGGGATAGCAGCCGTTCTCCTGGTGAACGGCATGTTCGGCCCAGATGCAGCGACGAACCCCTTGATCATTGGAACCGGAGTGATCGCGGCGGGCCTCTTCCTTGCGGTGTTCGAGGGTGTCTCCGTAAAGCTGAACTGGCGCAGAGTTCCTTCGTTCGTGGCGTTCTCGACCGCGTTGGCGGTTATGTCGGCCTTCGTTGCGGCGGTGGAAAGGTGATTCTGGAATGAGCCCCATACACGAAGCGGCTGGGCTCGCGGCGATGGTGTCGCTCTGGCTCCTGGGGATCACCCGAGTCAAGAGCATGCTTTGGGGGCTTGCCCTTCAAGGTGGCGCGCTCTCGATGATCCTGCTCATCCACGCGATAGCGAACAACTTGGCCCCCGAGATCTTCCTTGGTATGTCGGCACTGCTACTCAAAGCAGTGGTCATCCCTCTCTTCCTGAATTGGAGCGCTCATCGCCTGAAGGTCGACCGGGACTGGGGCGTCGGCCTAGCGCCCGGAATGGCAATGCTCATCGGGGCGGTTGTTCTGATGACGTGCTATTTCCAGAGCGCCCGGTTTTCGCCGCTGTCGGTGCCGTCCGGCACGGCGGGATATTCGATCGCGATGGTCCTGATCGGAGTGATGATCATGATCACCCGCCGGCTGGCGATGGGAATTCTCGTCGGGTTTCTAGTGCTCGATAACGGGATCTTCGCCTACTCGGTAACCGAGACCGCCGGCCTGCCGGCAGTGATCGAACTCGGCGTGATGTTCGATCTGTTCGTAGCGGTGCTGCTTACCGGAATGGTCCTCTTCCGAGTCAGCAGGAGCTTTGAACACATGGATGTTTCAAAGATGAGGGAGTTACACGAGTGACCGCCTTCATCGCAATCTTCACGTTTCCCCTTCTCGTGGCCGCCTCGTCGCTCCTCGTGCGCGACTTACGCCTCATTCGATCGATCGCGGGAATTGGCGGTTTGGCCCATGCTTCTGCCGCGATCTGGGTGGGCATCGACGTTTGGCGAATGGGAGGTCACGGACCTGGCATCGGATGGTTCTCCCTAGACGGTCTCGGCTGCTGGATACTCGCGGTCAATGGGCTCGTCTATGCGGCAGCAATGGGAAATGCTGCCCTCTTGTGGAACGCACCCGGCGACATCCATTTGTCTGAACGGGGGGTTCGGGTCCTCTTTGGATGCGGATCGCTTTTTATCCTTGCGGGGAATGCGGTCGTAACCGCCTCCGACCTTGGCGCGCTCTGGATCTCGATGGAGGCCACGACGCTTGTCACCGCGCCCCTCGTGCTCGCGCATGGCGCCAAAAGCTCGATCGAAGCGGCGTGGAAGTATCTCATCCTTTGCGGAGTCGGCATCGCCTTTGCTCTGCTCGGAACCGTGCTATTGCTTGCTTCGTCGGCAGGGAGCGCTCCGTCTGACCAGGGGCTAAACATCGCCTGGCTGACATCGCATGCCATGTCTTTGAGACGCCCACTCATCGACACTAGCTTCGTATTCCTTCTCCTTGGATACGGTACGAAGGCCGGACTCTTCCCCGTTCACAACTGGCTTCCGGATGCCCACAGTGAGTCGCCCGCCCCCGCGTCCGCGCTCCTGTCCGGAGCTCTATTGAACTGCGCCATGGTCGCTCTTTGGCGTATATCCGACATCGTGTCTCGAACCGGAGCCCATCGGGCAGTCACCGGGCTCCTTGCGCCGATGGGGGCGCTGTCCGTACTTGCTGCGGGCGTGATGCTGATCCGCCAGCGCGACCTGAAGCGGATGTGGGCCTATTCGAGCATCGAGAACATGGGGCTGATGGCGGTTGCCGCCGGGCTTCAACTCGCGCCCGTCTTTGCCCTGCATGCCCTTGCCCACAGCCTTGGCAAGGCGTCGGCTTTTCTCCTATCAGGGAATGTTGTGAAGCAGTTCGGAACCGCGTCCCTTGCCAAACTTGGAGGGATCATGCGCCGGAGCCCGGCCACCGGGTTCGCCCTTCTGGCGGCCGGGGCAGCCGTCATGGGGGCTCCTCCCTTCGGCTCGTTCGCGAGCGAATGGATCCTTGTGAGCAAGACGTCGATGCAGAGTCAGTGGGCGATCGTGATAGTCGTGATCGCCGGCATAACCATTAGCTTTGTAGCAGTCCTTACTCATCTAGGGCGAATTGTCTTCGGCGAGAAACAGCCGGAACTGGAGGTTAAGGTTTCGCCCCTTGCGCTTGTTCCGTCAGCAGTACTGCTCCTGTTGTCGGCCTGCCTGTTCTTTGTCGTGTCGCCTGCGGCATACGAAGCTCTTGACAAGTTGCTGAACCACGGGGGCCATCGATGATCGGAGTCGAAGTGTCCGTGGTTTCGCTTGACGAGTGGGTTCCGACGATCTCCGCGCGGATACGCAGAAAAGGCTGGCGATACGGTCACCTAACGTGCCGCCGAGACGAAGAGGGCAAACGCCGGCTAGAGATCCTACTGCTCAACCTGACCACCAGTACGTCTGAGGTGATCTCCGCTGCGATTCCATCTGGGCAAGCCGATATACCTTCGATCACTCCGACGGTACCGGCAGCGCACTGGGCCGAACGAGCAGTCGGCGACCTTTGGGGAATTCGGGCAGATGGGCATCCTGCATTTTCGAGCGTCATCTTGAACGAAGCTTGGCCCACGGATGTCATCCCGTTCCATCGAGCCGCAGATGGCATTCCCGCCATACGAAACACTCATTTGCTGAGCGCTCACGGCTCTGGGATCCACGAAATACCGGTGGGTCCAGTTCACGCTGGGATCATCGAACCCGGGCATTTCCGGTTTACATGTATCGGCGAGGTGATCCTGAACCTCGAAATCCGTCATGGGTTCCAGCATCGCGGAATTGAAAATCGGCTGGCAACGACGCCTTGGAGGTTGGGAAGGTTCTTAGCGGAGAGCGCCAGTTCGGACGAGACGGTTGCAAACGGTTTGGCTCATGCCGTGGCGCTAGAAAGGTTGTCTGAGACCAGAGTGCCTGATCGAGCCAATTCAATCCGGACGATCTCTCTGGAGATTGAGCGTATCGCAAACCACATTGGAGACCTAGGCGGCCTGTCTGCGGACGTCGGATTTGCGATCGGAGCAGCCACTTTCGCTCGACTCAGGGGCGTTGCGCTTGGACTGGGACAGACCCTTGCCGGAAGCCGGTTCCAGCGCGGTTTGATCTGCCCGGGCGGCCTTGCCTGGGATATAGAGGACACGAGATTGACCGACCTGGGCCGTTCACTTGCCGAACTGACGCATCGTATACACGAGGCATGTGAGCTTTTCTTCACCAATCCCGGAATCAATGAGCGATATCAGGGGATTGGCATACTTCCACTCGCATCGGTAGAAGAGCTTGGCATCGTCGGTCCTTCAGCACGATGTGCGGGGAGCCATTACGATGCAAGACGGCACTTCGACCATGCCCTGTATCCTGGGTTCGTTACCAATATACAGCCCCAGACAACCGGCGATTGCTATGCACGAGCCATCATTCGGCGGGACGAGATCATGGATTCCCTCGACATCCTCAGTGAGGTGCTCAAGAACGTTCCCAAGACCTCGGTGCTAGCCGAGATGCCGGACGATCTGGCGCCAAATGGGATCGGAATCGGAATCGTCGAATCGTGGCGGGGTGAGTTGATCCACTGGATCACCACGGGGCCGACGGGAACGATCAGTCGGTATGTCATTCGGGACCCTAGCTTCCAGAATTGGATCGGCATATCCTTAGCCGGACGAAACAACCTCATTGCCGACTTTCCCCTCATCAACAAGAGTTTCAGTCTCTCATACGCCGGGAGCGATCTCTAGGCGCAAATATCATGGTGCAATCACTCATTTTCGCGCTGAAACAGAAGATGGCCACCGACCCCATCGACTTCCCCGACCTACCGGCCGGCTCACGTGGGTTGCCGAGGCTGACTCAGCAACTATGCCAAGGATTGGCCTGCGGAGATTGCCAGGCGGCGTGTCCGACGAGCGCCATCCAACTGGACGAATCTGACGGAAGATGCGGCGTTTCGATCGATCTGGGAAAGTGCATTGGATGCGGTGCATGCATCGCCGTCTGCCCCAGCGGAACGATCGAGTCCAACCCGTCGACGAAGACGGCAACGCTGACTCGCGAGGCCCTTGTCATCCGCCAAGGTGAGTCCCCTTCTGATTCTAGACAAGTCGTTGGAGGTTCATTGGCTCGGTCCATCGACATACGTGAGATCTCGACCGGATGCAATGCCACGGATCAAGAGGTCGCCGCGATTACCAATCCTGTGTTTGATTGTTCACGGTTCGGGATCCACTTCGTGGCGTCTCCCCGATTCGCCGACGCCCTCGTGGTTACCGGACCGGTTGGACGGGCCATGCAGGACCCTCTCATTCGGACCTACAAATCGATGCCCGAGCCCCGTATCGTCATTGCCGCGGGCACGTGCGCTATTAGCGGAGGTCTGCATGCCGGCGGATATGCTGAGGCAAACGGAGTTTTGCCCCACGTTCCAGTCAATGTATTTGTGCCGGGATGTCCGCCTCACCCTTGGAGCATTCTTCACGGCATCTTACTGGCTATGGGGTCGACGCGAGCCCATCCCTAGTTCGCCCTTCGACATGGCGGCGGACGAGACTGGATTCTAAGCTCGGCCTCCGCAAGCGCGGTGTACACTCGGACTGACCATGCTATCTTTGCTGGGCCTGTCTTTGGCCGTTCGGGCCCAAAACGATCCGATCGTAACCCCCTATTTCGTCAAGGAGCCGTTGGCCATTCGCTCGATCAAGGGTGTCGAAGGCGAGGTCGCCCAGTTCGGTGTCGAGGAACTGACGATCGGTCTAGACGCCACTTACGATAACCCGTTCGACCCAGGCGATATCTCTCTAGATGCGAATGTCACAACGCCCAAGGGAGAGACCTATACGATCCCTGGGTTCTTCTATCGATCGTATTCGCGCGCGCAGTCTCAGGGCAAGGAGTCATTGACGCCAAGCGGAACGCCCGAGTGGCGGGTCCGACTTTGCCCGACCGAACCGGGCGCCTATACGGTCGTCTTGACAGCCAAAGACCGAACGGGCGCCAAGACTTCCAATCCGTTTCAGTTCAGGGTGCAGCCTTCGAAAGCGCACGGCAGGATCCGGGTCAGCCCGCGCAATCGGCAGTACTTTGAGTTCGATGACGGCACTGCTTTTTATCCGATCGGGGCCAATGTCTGCTGGGGAAACGATCCTGGGACGTTCAGCTACGACGAGTGGCTTCCCGAATACTCGAAGGCGGGAGCCAACTACTTCCGTGTGTGGCTTGGTCCAGCATGGGTTACGTTCGCAATGGAGGTCGGCGGCAAGCCCGAGGAAGGTAAAGGCTTCGGACAGTTCTGTCTACCCAATGCGTGGAGACTCGATCACGTCATGGATGAGGCTCGTCAGGGGGGACTAAACGTCATGCTGTCGATCGATTCGTACAACACGTTGAGGGCCCATAGCGCGTATCCGGCCTGGGACAAGGCGCCACAGAATCGCGACAACGGTGGGCCGATCAGAATTTGGACCGATTTTTGGACGAATTCCCAAATCGAGAAATGGTACAAGGCGAAGCTGCGGTACTTGGTCGCACGCTACGCGGCGTATTCCAACCTGATGTCCTGGGAGTTCTGGAACGAGGTTGACTTGACCGAGGACTACTCGGCGGAGGTCGTAAAGGCGTGGCACCGCCGGATGGGTGGTGAACTGCGCCGGCTCGATCCGTACCACCACATGCTGACCACAAGCCTATCCGACAGCATGGGGAATCGCGATATCGATCTGCTGCCCGAACTCGATTACGATCAGACCCATACTTACGACAATCCCGACGTCGCCGGCTCGGTGCTCTACCAGCAGTCACGCAAGTCTGAATGGGGCAAACCCCATTACGTCGGAGAGATCGGCGCGAGTTCGTCCAATACCGAAGCCGACAAGGACCCGGATGGGATGCAGATACATGATCCTATCTGGATGAGCTTGGCCACCGCCAGTTCCGGAACGGCGATGGCCTGGTGGTGGGACAGTCTGATCGCACCGCATCACTTGTATCCACTCTATGCGGCAGCGTCCAAATTCGTCGCCGGAATCGACTGGCCGAGCGAGGACTTTCGGCGAACCACACCCATCATCCACTATCGAGTGCCTCCCAAGAATCCCGAACGGAAGGACCTCGACTTTCAAAACGGCCCGGTGCAGTGGACCGAAGGAGATGCGAACAAACCGCACTTCATATCAGTTCGCGACGGAAAGGCGGATGGCGACCTTCCCCTTCCTGGCATTCAGCACGGTGTACGCAATCATCGCGATTGGCACAATCCGGTTCGCTTCAAGGTCAGCTTGGATCGGGAAACCCGATTTGAGGTAATGGTCGGCGACGTTTCGGGGTATGGCGGAGCGACACTCCAGGTCTCGCTGGACGGCGATCCAGTCATGACTCGAGAATTCCCGGCCGGCGATGGCGCGGTAAACGGTCAGTCGGTTGGCAAATATGCCGGACACTACGGGATCACAGTGCCCAAAGGCGACCACACGATCGTCGTGGAGAATATCGGAAACGATTGGTTCATGGTGTCTTACCGGTTCGTCGATCTTCTGAAGCGCACCGGGCCAGCCATACAAGGCTGGGCGGTGGAAGGAAATACGACTGCGATCGTCTGGCTGCGACCGGACGGCCGCACGTGGCATCGGGCGATCATCGACAAGGCTGTCTTCCCCCCAACTCCCGAATGCAAGGTTTCCTTGGACGGTTTGGCATCAGGCGACTGGGCGGTCGAAATATGGGACACCTGGAAGGGAATCATCCTGTCGACCGAAACATCCCACGTCAGCCTAGCCGGAACCGCAACGGTAAGCGTCCCTTCCTTTGCGAAGGACCTCGCCATCAAGCTTACGAAAGTCGACAAACATCGTAGAGAGGGTTGAGGCTCATGCAGATCGAGCGATTTGATTATCTCGTCGTCGGTAGCGGCTTGGCCGGCCTGACCTATGCGCTCAAGGCGTCACAGTACGGGCAAGTCTGTGTCTTGACCAAGGGCGAAGTATCGGACTCCAACACGAACGACGCCCAAGGCGGCATTGCGGCTGCCGTTGGCGAGGCCGATTCGTGGGAGCTTCACGAGCACGACACCCATATTGCCGGCGCTGGGCTCTGCGATCCAGAGGCGGTTCGGCATCTTGTCAAGCACGCTCCGGAGGCAATTCGGTGGCTCATTCAGATCGGCGCTCGATTCGATCTTACGGGCGATGATCTGGCGCTCGGTCGAGAAGGTGGGCACAGTCGCAACCGAATCGTCCATCACGCCGACAAGACCGGATGGGAGGTGGAACGGGCCATGGTGGCTGCCGCGAGGGTCAATCCAAAGGTATCCGTCTATCAGCACTCCTTCGTCACAAAGCTACAGACATCGAACGGCCGTTGCGTCGGCGTCACGGCCGAGATCGAGGGGCTAGGACAAAGGAGCTTCGAGGCCAGAGCGGTCATGCTCGCCACCGGAGGATGCGGGCGCATGTACCAGCACACGACCAACCCGCGGGTGGCGACCGCCGACGGCATCGCCTTGGCGATAGCGGCAGGCGCGGAAGTGAAGAACATGGAATTCATGCAATTCCATCCCACAACCCTCTACCACCCACAAATGCGGAGTTTCCTTATTTCGGAAGCGCTTCGAGGCGCAGGGGGAACGCTTCGAAATCACATTGGTCGACGGTTCATGTACGACTACGATCTTCGCCTTGAACTTGCGCCTCGAGATGTAGTGGCCCGAGCCATCGAAGAGGAAATGAAAAAGCATGAGACGTGGTGCGTATACCTCGACATGACTCATTTGGCGCCGGATCTCCTCAAGCACGAGTTTCCGACGATTTACGCAAGGCTCCATCAAATTGGGCTGGAAATGGAGAAAGAGTGGATTCCGGTCGTTCCAGCTCAGCACTACTCCTGTGGCGGCGTTGTGACCGACTTGGAGGGCCGCACGAGCATTCCTGGCCTTTACGCAGCAGGGGAAGTTGCATGCACGGGAGTCCATGGCGCGAATCGCTTGGCAAGCAACAGCCTACTGGAGGCACTGGTCTTTGCCGATGCGGCTGCATTCGCGTCGAAAAACGCGTCGTTCGCGAACGTCATCGCCTTTCAAGATGACCCGTACCACTGCATTTCTGAGGCCGAGTCGATTCGCATCCGACGGTCGTTGCAGCGCGCCATGACGGCGGGAGTAGGCATCGTACGTTCGTCGGACGGGTTGCGAAATACGCTTGGGGTAGTCAACGGATTGGTGGAGGAGTATGACTCGTTGCCTTTTTCCCCCTACTCACAGCACCCGCTTGAAACGCGCAACCTATTGATTGCCGCCCGGTCAGTCGTCGAGTCCGCCCTTCGACGGACATCCAACGTTGGACTGCACTTCAACCAAGATTTGGCTAGCGAAGTATCTCCGAATAACTCGGCAGCGCTGCCATCTCCACCGGCCTGGCGGCAAAATCCGGAAGAATGAGTTTTGCCTCGCAGATTCCTGCCGTCTCAGGCGTAAAGTGAATCTCGGTGAAGCCCAATGCTCCCTCTAGCCTTAACTTGGTCAGATTCAGATGCGCTACGGCGTCGATTGGATAGGCGGACGCCAGAGTTATCACGGAAGGCTTAGCATCAACCACCGACCATTGAAGAAAGTAGTCGTTGCCTCGCTTCACCAGCGCCACCGGCGCCTCGGTGAAAACGCGTAACGGGCTCAATAGCGAAACCGCGAAGGGCTCGCCCTCTTCGGTCGGCCCAAAGAGCCCGAATATGCCCTTCCTTACACCGAAAAGAGGCTCGAGTAACTTTGGCTCTTCCTCGATGAGGCCCTGCCGTCTGCGCCACACTCCAAGCCCCCGCAATCCGCTCAAACCTGCTTGGAGCATCGCCGCCGCCAATCGCCGTTCCGGTTCTGGGCATAGAGATCCGGCAAGGGCGGCGAGGCTTCCGGCTCGCTGGGAGAGCCCGCTATCCGTTGTCCATATGCGCCATGTCTGCCAATCCATGCGCCAGGTAACCGAAGTCAACATGGAATTGGATTCCGACGTGGCGCGTGTAGCTGAAGTGATCGCCTGGGACAATAGCGCGTGTGCGGCGGCAACGTCGATTCCGTGTCCATAGGCATCGAACGGTAGTTGCTGCTCCGTCCATGGCTCGGTAAAGAACGAGGCTTCGCTAATGTATTCGGCGCTCGTATCCTCAGCGGTCCTGTGAGTTTGCTGATCGCGGCCCGCTTCCAAGGAAGCCAACGCCAACGAGCAGACTCCTGCGATGTCGATTGGAGATACCGTGCCAGTCCCGTCGTTCTGGAGAGTACCGACTCCAAGGGCACGGCCAGTTGGCACCCTTCGAATTGGGAAGCGAACCGTCAAGTCGTTCCCGTCGAGGACTTCGATCGGCCCTTCGTCGGTCCAGCCCGGCATTTTGAACGTCTTTGATTGGACCTTGATGAGATAGTGCCCCAATTCGGCCAGGATCGCAGGCTCCGGCACAACTGCGCCGGGCCTATCGAATTTCCAGGTGGCAGTGACCGAGCGCAGGTCGGACTCGATAGTTGTCTTTACCAATTTCGGCGAATGGTTGATCCACTGCGAAGCATGAAGTGAGACCGACTTCGCAAGCCTCCCCAACGAACCGGGCGTGTTGGCCAGTTGCGATTCGAGGCCAGTTGGCAGGCCGACGCGAACCCATCCCTTGAATGCTTTGTCGCTCTTGACCTCCCATGCGCCCGGTGTACCCACGATCGTCAAGCTTGCCGGAGCATCGAGGAATCCGAAGACGTAGGCAGGCTGCTTGTCCTTGAACGAGAGGACGAGCCATTTGACATCTGGCGTCGGAATGGAGTCGCCCACGCTTCCCTGCTCCCAACTGAGATAGGGCGACCCGATCGTTCCCACCTTGAGGTCTATCCCTTCCGGAAAATAGAGAGAAAAACCAAGGCTTAACAGGCTGAAACCAGCCTTGGAGGGGCCACCCTTCTTGGTTTCCAACGCTACGACCTGTTCCACATCGGACGTACTGACGGGTCGCCACAGATGAGACGTAGAGGCAAAGCGTATTTTGTCAGCAACAGGATCGGATGCGACAAACCCCTCCTTGTCGACCTTCAGACCGGAAATCTGCACTGATTGGTTGTAGCCAAACCGGCCAAACGCCTGAGCCCACGCGTTGGTAATCAGCAGCCCCAACAGGACGAGGCTAGTAAACCGTCGCACCAAGTAGCTGAAGCCCTATCCTTTGAGTTTGAGCCGACCAGACTAGGCCCACTTCGCGCCACCCGAGGGTGTAACCAAAGCCAAATGTGTAGTCGAGGTAAGTGTCGTTGAGATAGATATCGGACGTATACGACGAACTCAGACGCCATAGCCGACCTAGCCGATAGGAAAGATCGCCAAACACGGTTGTTCGGCTTAGATCCAGGCTGCGGGAACCGAAAAGCGACATGTTGACACGCCCTCGGTTATAGAAAGCCTGCATGCTCACCCGATGCTCACCTAATACGTCTTCGTTGAATCCGTCGCGGGTGTAATCGTAAGTAAATAGGAGTGACGCCGCTGCGCTGAGTCGTCGACTAATCGACACATTTCCCAGATACTGAAGACCCGGCAGCTCATTGGTTCCCTTCAAGTAGGAAGCCTGGAAGCTCATCGTGACGTTCGTGTTAGGATCGACAACGAGAGGAAGCGTTTGAGCACGGAGGCGTCCACCGTATCCGCTTTGAGTTTGGCCATCCAGTTGGTCGGACGACATGGTTGCGGTAACGCCTGGCGTGAGGCGGACCGGAAGGCTGCCAACTTTGATCGGGTCCTTTTCCACAATCAACGAGTAGTTTTGATTCGTATCCTGAATGCCGGTCAACGTCCTGGTGGCCGCGCCGGTAAAACTGGTCGAGAAGCCGTTGAATTGATGGCTAATACTGCCCGAGCCGTAGAAACTCTGACCTGTCGGCGTCAAAAGTTGGGCGAACGCGGTGGTTCGATCGTCCATCCGAACGAATTGGTTCACTCCGATAGACCAGTCATCTCTGCCAATTCCTTGTACCTGCAGGCCGCCCTGCATATCGTCGCCCTTGTTCCAGTCAAATTCATAGTTTAGGAACGCACCATGATCGGAAGTGCTTGAGCGCCCTTCCACCATTCCAGTCTTGAAGCTGAAGAACTCCGTAACGCCAGGTCTCAGGGCCACATAGTATGGAAAGTTGATGCCAACCTGGCTATTACTAACCGAGACGATCTGATCCGTAACGAGTGGACTATGGGCTCCAGCAAGGGGCACCTCGTACAGCGGAAGAGACATCACCTTTGAAGCGGCAACGTAAATGTCGACTCGCTGGAACTGGATGACCTTGTGTGGGAAGATCACCGCCTTTTTGGCAGAAACCGTTGAAGGCGATCCGCTCAAATCTTGAAATTCAAAGAGGGTCGACGATTGGGCCGCTGCCGGTGAGACGCCGGAGCGGTGAATCTCCACTAGGCCATAACGTTCGACTTCAGGAGGCTTCGTGTACGATCCATCGGCTTGACGTCGCACGAAGGCTATTCCATGTCCCTGGGAGATAATGCCATCCGCCTGTTTCGCCACAAAACTGGTCGTCCCGTACCCAAATCGTACATTCAGTTTCAAATAGAGTTCGTCGAAGTGCTTCTCGACCGCGCCCATCTTCAGAGTGGCGTTCCTTGCCCGCAGCTCATAGGCAGGAATATTCAGTTGCATATCG
>JARLGV010000052.1 GCA_031292555.1 Fimbriimonas sp. | reverse complement strand
GGCGGCAAAGTCAGCTTCGAAGAAGAGCTATGCAGAGTCACGATCATTCCGGACGCGGGCGCCGGGCCGGAGATCGTCAGCGTTCCCGTCGACGTTCCGCCGGCGCTGATCTGGGCTGGACTGAATGCCAGAGATACGAGCACAGGAGGGACAAGCGTCAGAACCGTCGTCTTGCTCACCAATCCGCTCTTGGCCATGATCGTGACCGACTTCCTGGTCGACACCGGCTTTGATGTCACCGCGAAAGCCGCCGAATCCGATCCGGCTGTAACCGTCACCGATTTCGGCACCGACACCGTGAGATCGCTACTCGAAAGCACGACCTGGAACCCACCGGTGAACGCATCGGCGGTCAGGGCAACCAAGCCGTTGCACGGGTTACCTCCGGCAAGTGTGGACGGGCTTGCGCTGACTCCAGCCAGGCTCGCGACCGTTAGCGAGATGGTTGCCGATTGCTGAACCCCGCCCAACGTCGCCGTGATCTTGGCGCTCGTCGGCACGCCGACTGCTTGGGTCGTCAATGTAAACGTGCCGGACGATTTGCCGGTCGGCACGATCGCTATGGATGGCACGATCGCCGAAGCGCTGGATGAAGTAATCGTCACCGACACTCCAGTTGGCCCCGCCGGCCCCGTGAGAGTGACTGTACCGGTGCCGGTACCACCCCCGCCGATGCTCACCGGATTCAAGGCAAGCAAGGAGAGCGTAGGCGGATTGATCGTCACGGTGGCAGATCTCTGTGCGACGCCGACACCGGCGTAAATCGTCACGGTCGACGAGCTATCCACCGGCGACGTGTCCACCGAGAAGGTCCCCGTCGTGGCGCCCGAGGCCACTTTCACCGTTCCCGGCACGATTGCATTGGGACTGCCGGACAACAAGGGAATCGTCAACCCATTCCATGGCGCCGCGATGCCCAGGGTGATCGTGCCCGTCGCCTTGTCGCCTCCGAGCACGGCAGAAGGCGCGATCGACAGCGATTGAAGCGGGGTCTGGATAAGTGCCCAAACCACCCCCGAACCGCCGCTCAAGCCCTCTCCGTTGGCACCACCGTAGGCTGCCACTCCGTACAGGTTGCCGGACGGATCGAGGGTCACACCATACCAGGGACGAGTTCCGTCCTGCGCCTGGGATCCGCTTGCCGATGCTACAGACCCTCCAAAATCGTGCAGGTCCAAATAAGACCCATTCTTTGAAATCTCCCAGACGATCCCGCTCGAATAGCCAGCCCATTGGTTAGCGCCGCCGTATGCGGTTGTGCCGTACATATTTCCAGAGCCATCGAATGACACGCCGCAATACGGGAACTGCCCGTCACGGCTTTGGCCACCCGAAGCAGTGGGGACCGAGCCGCCAAAATCGTGCCGATCGACATACTTTCCGCCGGTCGTCAATTCCCAGATCATTCCAATCCCGTTCGCCCCGCCTGAGACCGTCGTCCCAAACAGGTTGCCTGACCCGTCGAGCGTTACCGAGCCATAGGAGCCCATTCCATCCGGACCGTTAGGCCCTCCGGCCGTTGAAATCGTAGACCCAAAATCGTGGAGATCGACGTAGCCCCCCGCCTTGGTGATCTCCCAAACGACTCCTCCACCGTACGGTCCGCTCTTGCTCGTCGTGCCATACAGGTTTCCAGCCGAATCCAAGGTCACTCCGGCATAGGTCATATAGCCGTCCGCGCCTTGGGAACCATTGGCATTTGTGACCGTTCCACCGAAATCGTGCAAGTCTAGGTAGTTGCCGCCTTTGGTGATCTCCCACACCATGCCTGCTCCATCCATGCCCTGATCGTAGGGGCCGCCTGCGCTGGCGGTTCCGTACAGATTGCCGGATGAATCGATCGCCACGCCGCCGCAGGGATTCCCTCCATCAGGGCCGCCCGATCCGTTGGCGATCGTCGTCCAACCGCCGAAATCGTGTAGGTCGACGTATTTGCCCGCTTTGGTGAGTTCCCATACGATCCCGCTGTATCCGGCCGGGTTGCCGTAGGGCCCGCCAAACAGCGTGGTGCCGTACATGTTGCCGGCTGAGTCGAATGTGATTCCACCATACGGAGTTTCTCCATCGGGTCCCGAGGTGCCGTTGGCATTCGTGACGGCGCCCCCGAAATCGTGGAGGTCGATATACGCTCCCGCCTTGGTAATCTCCCACAGCAGACCACGCCCATTTGGCCCGCCGTAAGCGGCCGTGCCGTACATGTTGCCCGCCGTGTCGAACGTGATGTTCGTCCAAGGGCCGGCTCCATCGGCGCCAACCTTGCCTGTGGTGTTCTTGATCTGACCGCCAAAATCGTGGAGATCGGAGTAAGCCCAATAGGATTGAGCGTCTGCCGACATCAGTGCCGCAGCACCGAATACTCCGACCCAAATGCAGGATCGTAATGCGAGTGAAGATCTCATGGTGTCACCGTCAACGTTGTTGTAACGGAAGCCTGCCCAAGGCTTGCGGCAATCGAGACTGAAGTCGAACTCGTCACCTTCTTATGCGTAACCTTGAAGGTCGCACTGGACTTGCCCGCCGGAATGGTGACGCTTGCGGGAACTCCGGCAACCAAAGCGGCCGAACTCGATAGCTTCACGATCACCCCACCTGTCGGCGACGGTCCGGAGATCGTCACCGTGCCGGTCACCGCAACCGTAGAACTTCCCTTCACCGTGCTTGGCGATATGGAGAGAGAAACAAGCGACGGAGGTTGAAGAGTCAGTGTCGCCTGTTGAGTCACGGTTCCTGCCTTTGCCGTGATCGCTACCGTTTGGGTTGAGGCAACCGCTCTATGGGTTACCGTAAACGATATACTCGACTTGCCGGCCAGGATCTTGACCGTTGCCGGCACGGTTGCCAGCTTCGTGTTCGAACTAGCGAGGGCAACCGTGATTCCCGGCGTCGGCGCGGGCCCCGAGAGCGATACCGTCCCGGTTACGACTGACTTTCCGCCCCCTACAACCGACGACGGCGAAAGGCTTACCCCACTTAGGACAGGTGTCTGAACGGTCAGCGACGAAGACTTGGTTACGACTCCAAGCGTCGCCGAGATCGTTGCGACAACGGATGACGTGACCGGCTTTGTCGTCACCGCGAACGTGCCGGACGACGTGCCGGCAGGAATAGTGATGGTCGATGGAACGGTGGCGTTCGTCGCGGCAAGCGTCACGACGTCGCCTCCCGGTGGGGCCGGTCCGCTCAATGACACCGTGCCGGTAGAGGCATTGCCCCCGGTCACCGGATTCGGGGAGACGCTCACGCCCGTCAAAACGGCCGGATTCACCGTCAGCGTCGCATTTGCGCTGGCGCCCCCCAAGGTCGCGATGATCGTTGCCGAAACTGCCGTGGATTGCCCTACTGTCGTCACGGAGAAGGTACCGCTCGTGGTTCCTGCCGCGATCACGACGCTGGAGGGCACGGAAACCGCCGAGTTGTTTGAACTCAAGCTCACCGTGGCTCCGCCCGATGCCGCCTCTCCACTCAAGGTCACCGTTCCCACCGCTCCTGTCCCGCCAACGACGGCCTTCGGCGCAATCGATAGGGACTGCAGCGTCCCGGGAATGACGTTTAGCACGGCTGACTGAGTGGAACCGGCGAAACTCGCGGAGATTGTCACCGTTTGCGGCGACAGAACGCCCTGCGTGACCACCTGGAACGTAGCAGATGTTGACCCGGTCGATATCGACAGGGAAGCCGGAACCGTCGCCAGCGGGTTGTTGGAGGAAAGGTAAAGCGTCGTGTTGCTTGCCCCTACCGCCGATGCGAAAGTGACGGTGCCGGTGGCGTTGCTTCCACCCGCTACCGTCGGTGGGGAGACCGATAAGGCCGCAATGGGAGGATAGTTCAGCACTCTAGCGGCAAGTCCCGAAAAGAGCAAAGTTCCCCAACCGGTCGCCGTATCCCACCCGGTCGTCGCGTTGGAAGCCGTTCCGTCCGGCAGCCAACCATTGCCTCCGGCGGTAATGTCGTGAAACACCGTCGGATCGCCGTTCAACGAGTAGAGGAGGTCCTGAATACGACCGAAGCGACGGTTGCCGACCCCGTCGGCGGGGAGACCTCCGCAGGCGATGATGAGTTGCTCGCATGCAGCGAGACCGCCGGCAACCGTCGGGCTGGAACAACTCGTTCCGCCCCACCCGGCTTCGAGGTAGCCATTCAAATATATGATATAGCCGGTTCCCGGATCTGCGTCGAGGGCGACGTCGGGAAAGAGGCGGTAGGTGACATTGGCAGGTAGCCCGACCCCCGTTTGGTATGCCGGTCGAACGTTGAACGGATCTGCGTTTGGCGCCCATCCGCCGCCGCTGCCTCCCCAAACAACTTCAGAGGTCCGGTTGCCTGGCGTATCGGTCCACACCGATGTCCCTCCGACCGACAGGACTTCAGGGTCCTCGTCTGGATAGTACAGGTTCACCGCCCCCTGAGCACCCCAGTCTCCCGAGGCACAGATATACGTGATGCCCTGCGCGCTCATGGCAAGGTGCAAGTTGTGTGCCGCCACGAACATGGGGGTCGGACCATTCCACGCGTAGCTCTCAGAGACCAGATCCGCGAGGTTGTCGTCTGCCTCCTGAGTAAGTACGCCGATGATGTCCGAGTTGTAGGCGTTGTCATAGAGGATGAGATTGCAGAGCGGGGCCATCGCTAGTACCGCTTGGATATCGATGTCGCACTCGGCTTGGGCTCCGCTCGAAACGTTTCCGTTCGATCCATCCACGCTAACAACCTTCACATTCTTGCCAACTCCGTTGGGCGGGGTCGGCAAATTCCAATGGCCGTACTCGAGGGGCACGTTGAACAACCCGTAGGTCACCCAATTCGAGATCGCCACCGTGCGTCCTTGGCCCTGATACCCCTTCGAGTAAAGCGGGGCAATGCTGTACAGCGTCCTGAATTGGTCGGGCGTAAGCGCATCGGTGGGCACCGGCCGATTGAAGTTCTCTAGCCCCCCGATGTAGCTGACGAGCTTTGCGAGCGACGCCGGAACGCTTGGCGCAGTGGTCGTCGAGAAGCAATGAACCGGCCCTTGGGCGCCAGGCGCCGTCGACGAGAATTCCTCGATCGTGACATGGAATGCGTGCTGAGCCTGAGCAACCGTGGCGTCGGCCAAGATCGAGAGTCGATTCTTGCCTACCAATCGGATCGAGATTCCCTGGCTACCCAGATAATCGGTCACCCTCTTGACGTCCGATAGAGCCAACCCAAAGCGTTGACCTATTTGCTCGGGCGTGATGAACTTGCGGTAATCGGGACTCCTGGGATTTGACACTGAATCGACGAATCTCTGCATACCTGCCGCGTCGCGATACGGCAACGCGATGGAGATGTGGAGTAGTTCCTTCGAGTCTTTCATGCCGATCGCCTTTGACGCGATGGCGGCCCTTGGAGCCGGTTGCTCCAGCGCATGCCAATGAACTTGGGTGGCTCCCGTACTCGCTGCGGCAACAAACCCAAGGTCAAGCAAAACTACAAGTATTCGTCGATGAACTGTCATGGCCGTCATCGCAGGCCATAGAGCCTGCGGCTCTATCACCGAGTTTACGACTCGCATCACAAAAGCAAAAGCTCGCAGAAATGCCGTCCTGCACCATTTCCAGGATGCGCGGCAAAGCGCCGACCGGCTTCGCAAGGCAACAGACCGAACGGATTTGTTATGATGGGATACGCGTTCCATGGCCACCCAACCATCGCCACAGCCCGACTTCTTTGTGACCGGAGGAACGATTCCGCCCGGGGCCGGGTCGTACGTCGAGCGAAGCGCCGACTCGGAGTTGTTTGAATCGCTGATGGCGGGCGAGTATTGTTACGTGCTGAACGCCCGGCAGATGGGCAAGAGTTCGTTGGCCGTCCACATGATCGCCCGTCTACGGGAAGCGGGTGTTCGCACCGCGTTCATCGATCTCACGCGAATCGGCGGTTCCTCGACCGGACCCGACCAGTGGTATGCAGGGCTGACCGTTGAAACGGGACGTGCCCTTGGATTGAGAGCCGAGTCGGGCGCGTTTCTTGCCAAGAACATGATCCTGGGGCCATCGCAGAGGTTTCTCTCGTTTCTTCAGGAAGTCGCACTTCCCGCCGATGCCGCTCCGCTTGTCGTGTTTATCGACGAGGTCGATGCCGCACGTGGGCTTTCGTTCAATGCCGACGAGTTGTTTACCGGCATAAGGCAGCTTTACAACGGTCGTGCCAGCGAGTCCGAACTCGGACGCCTTACGTTCTGCCTCCTTGGGGCAGCGCTTCCATCCGATCTGATTCGGGACCCCAGAACCACGCCGTTCAATATCGGACGCCGGATCGACCTTCGTGATTTCACTTGGGAGGAAGCGCGTCCGTTTGCCGCCGCCCTGGGTCCAGACGGCGAACGACTGTTGAAAGCGGTCCTCTACTGGACAGGCGGCCACCCCTACCTGACCCAGAACATTTGCTCCAAACTTGCGGTCGGCAAAGCGGGCGACGTCGACGAACTCGTACTGTCCGAATACCTTTCGGATCGAGCCCGGGATACCGACTCCAACCTGGCCGACGTCGGCAACCGTCTTCTTGGCCGTGGCGATCCGTCGGTCGACGATCGCCAGCGAGCGGAGACCCTTGGCGCATACGACCTCGTGTTGCGCCAGAAAGACGTCGCCGACGACGAATCGTATCCCCCCGCTGCGCGCATCAAGATGAGCGGCGCCGCGAAAGTAGACGGTGGGATTCTGCGGCCAAGAAACCGAATCTACGAACGAGCATTCGACCGGAAATGGGTGAAGGAGAACGTACCGGGCGAAGAACTCCGAAGGCAGCGCGTCTCCTTCTGGGCCGGCGTCTTACGCACCGCAACCGTTTCAGGCGTGGTCCTTGCGGTGGTCATGGCTTTGGCCCTCGTCGCTCTGCGAAGCGCCATCCTTGCCGGCCGACTCGAGCACCAGGCTCAAACGGCCCGGGACATCGCCCGATACGGCGAGTACGTCTCGACCATGCGCAACATGAACGAGTTGCGCAGTCAGCACAACTTGATGTTGATCTCCCGGGCGCTCGATTCCCACAAGTTCGATCTTTGGCGCGGATGGGAGTGGAAATTCTGGAACCACTACGCCCATCGGGAGCTTCGCATCATCGATACCGGCAAGTACGGCATGTCGACGTTCCTGATCTCGCCGGACGGTAAATACGGAATTGTGCCAAGCAACTATGGCGCCGGCGTGTTCGACGTCGAGTCGGGCAAGCTTATCAGCCACACCGGAGTCGGTTCATGGAGTCCCCAGTGGCTGCGCGATTCGAAGCGATTCTTGGCATTCGGTTCGGATGAGATCCTGCGTCTCTACGATGCCGAAACCGGAAGCGTCCTTGGAACTGCGACGGTGCCCGGCCTTCGTGGAGCGGGCGGCCATTGCGTGCTGCCCGGCGACCATCAGGCGATCCTCGTAAAGTACGGCGAGCCAGTCCGAGTGGACCTGCCGTCCATGAAGACTGAACCGTTTCCCCACGAGAGCGGTTTGTTTGTCGACTCCTACGAGGGTGTCAGCCCCGACGGCTCGCTGGTTGCCTGGCACGTTCTCGGTCAAACGGACCACACCCTGTCGATTCGCCAAACCTCAAGCGGTCAAGTTCTCAAGAACATCGACGTCGGAGAGAACTTCGGGACAATCTGTTTCTCGCCCAACGGGAAGCAGGTTTCGGTCGGAACGATGTCGGGAGCACTGGTCATGTACGACATCCAGAGCGGCGGCCTGGTCTGTAAACAGAAGCTCTTCTCTGCTGCAGTCCGTGCAATCGACTACTCTCGGGACCGCAATATGATCGCTGCTTCCGGTGGATCTCGAGAGGGGGCACTTCTCCGGCTTGATGGGCATTCGTTCCATGAGGTCAGGCGATTCGCCGAGTGCGGCGAAATGGAGTTCATTCCGGGACGGCAAGAAGTCAGCGTCCCGTATTGGAGCGTCCGTATTTACCCGCTCGATGCCGGGCCCGACGTGCCGGAAGCTCAGGTTGAACACGACTATGCCAACCCGATCTTGCTCGCCGATGGAACGTTGATCGTGTCGAATTTGAAGGGCTATCGCGAGATATCGGTCACGGATGACGGCTTCTCAGTCAGCCCCAACCTTGCCCAAGTCGAGTTGGATGCGACTCATTTGGAGAAGATCTCGCCCGGACGAATTACGATCACCGATGCCCAAGCAAACACGGTTCTGGTCGATGCCTCGCCGCTGGACACCCCGGTATTTGCCGGGCCGACCGGGGCCATCGCTGCCTTTTTCGAGGGGAACCTCCATGTCTTCCTGCCCAGAGCTGATTCCAAACCGCTGTTGATCAAGCCGTTGGCCAGGCCACTAACGGTCGCATTCTCTTCAGATAACAGCCGTATGGCGGTCTCTTGTCGAGACGGATCGATCGCGGTATATCGGACCACGGACGGCAAATGCATCTGGACCGCCTACGATCCTCGCCGCCTCGTCGTCTACCAATTCGCCTTTTCCCCCGATGGGACCCGGCTATGTGCGGCAAGTGACAGCGATGTTGCGGACATCTATGAGGTCGCCACTGGAATCCAGCAGATCTCCCTCATTGGACACTCTCAATCGGTAACGAGCATAGCCTGGTCACCAGACGGAACTCGAATCGCTACTGGCAGCTTCGACACTACGATTCGGCTTTGGGACGCAAGGACCGGCGCCGACTTCGGCATCATCGGCAAACACGATCTTGGCGTTGTGGCCCTGAGCTTCGTCCACAAGGGACGGACGCTGATGAGCTATGGTCTTGACGGCGTGGCCAAGCTCTGGATGACAAAAGAAGAGACCTAGCGATCCGGCGACTGGACAGAGAATACCGCTTGTCGCAGTTTTCCCGGGCATTGCCGTTTGCCGGTTCGGACGGCACGTTCAAACGACATAATGAATCTGGGCCATGCGCGGAACGCATGCCCGATGAGTTAAGTTGAACGAGCGATTGGGCTGGGTGTTCAACATTCAGCGATTCTGTATCGAAGACGGGCCAGGAATTCGTACAAGCGTGTTTCTCAAAGGCTGCCCGATGCGGTGCCTTTGGTGCCACAACCCGGAAAGCCAATTGCCTGGACGTCAATTCAGTTTTGACCATGATCGATGCCTCCGATGCGGAGCTTGCATTGAGGCATGCCCAAAGCACGCGATAACTCGTCACTCTCCACTGCCTGAGTCCAAGGAGTGCGACGAATGCGACGAATGTGTCGATGCCTGTCCGAACGGATCCCGCCAGGTGATCGGCAAACGGCTATCCGTCCGGGACCTCGTCGAGACCCTTCAGCGTGACTTGGGCTTCTATGAGGAATCGGGCGGCGGCGTCACGTTTACCGGCGGAGAACCACTTGCGCAACCCGAATTCCTGATCGAAGCCCTCACGGCGCTTCGAAGCCACGGCGTCCATACCGCGATCGACACTTGCGGCTATGCCAAAAGCGAACAATTGATTGAGGCAGCGCACCTTTGCGATCTTGTACTCTACGACGTCAAGCACGTTAACGACCGTCGTCACCGAAAGCTAACCGGCGTATCCAATCGCCTGATTATCGAGAACCTCCGAAGGCTGGCCGGGGAATCGACTCCGGTTTGGATTCGAGTCCCACTCGTTCCGGGAGAGAACGACGACTCCGAGAGTCTGCGCGAGCTCGGTGAGATGCTCAGCGATCTCCCCAAGCGCTATCCGGTCTGGCTTCTTCCCTACCATGTACTCGGCCTGCAGAAACGAGAGCGACTGGGAATGCCGCAAGCCACCCGATTTGAAACACCTAGCCCGGAACACGTCGAAAGATGTGCCGAGGTTTTGAGAGGCTATCGCCTTGATGTCCTCACGAGGGAACCTAAATGACCGAACGCGTCAAATCTCTACGATCTCGAAGCCTGGAGGCTCTGCCGTCCATAAGTACGGAGCGAGCACGCTTGATGACCGAATTCTACAAGCAAAACGACGGCAAGCACTCCATTCCCATAATGCGCGCCCTATCGTTCCTTCACCTATGCGAGAACAAGACGATCTGGATTGGTGACGGCGAGTTGATCGTCGGCGAACGGGGTCCGGAGCCCAAAGCGACGCCGACCTTTCCAGAACTTACTTGCCACAGCGTGGACGATCTCGACATTTTGAACTGCCGAGAGAAGACCTCTTACGTCGTTCCCAAGCAAGCCCGGGACGAGTATGCGGAGAGCGTCATTCCCTATTGGCGGGGCCGCACCATGCGCGATCGTCTGTTCGAGGTTCTTCCATCAGACTGGCAAGAGTCATACGAGGCGGGGATCTTCACCGAATTCATGGAACAGCGGGCGCCCGGTCATACCGTGGCGGACGGAAAAATCTATATCCAGGGCCTCAACGGCATCAGGCGAGACATCACAATGGCCCTTGCTCGCTTGGACTTCGAGCACGATCCGCAGGCGTTGGACCGGCGCGAAGAACTGCTCGCGATGGAGATTTCGATCGACGCATGCATCCACTTCGCCAAGCGACATGCCGACCTGGCATCCGAGCAGGCGAAAACCGCTAGTCCCACGCGAAAGGCCGAGTTGGAGCGGATCGCCGAGGTGTGCAACCGGGTCCCCGGCGACCCACCTCGAGACTACTGGGAGGCCCTTCAGGCCTACTGGTTCTGCCATTTGGCGGTGATCACCGAATTGAACGGATGGGATTCATTCAGCCCAGGTCGCCTCGATCAGCACCTGAACCCGTTCTTCCAATCGGGAATCGCTGACGGATCGCTCGACCGCGAAAGTGCCAAGGAGCTTCTCG
The DNA here is from genome assembly GCA_031292555.1 of Fimbriimonas sp. Lineage (GTDB taxonomy): Bacteria > Armatimonadota > Fimbriimonadia > Fimbriimonadales > Fimbriimonadaceae > Fimbriimonas. The sequence goes on along the minus strand of JARLGV010000052.1, from coordinate 26,466 downwards.
AGTGCTTCTTCGTGAAGTTCAACAACCACCCTGCGCCACCCAAGGTCGGCGTGACCGCTGCCGAGAGCGGCACCTACACGGATTTCGCCAACATCAACATCGGGGGCCTAACCATCGATGGTACGGACGGCTCGAACGACGTCTCCTATCTTCTGCTCGACGTCATCGAGGAGATGCACATCCTCCAACCGAGCAACAACGTCCAGTTATCTCGCCAGAACCCAGATGCGTTCTTAAGGGCGGCTTGCCGGGTTATTCGTCACGGGTATGGCTTTCCATCCGTTTTCAACGCCGACTCCGTAATCATGGAACTCGTCCGGCAAGGTAAGTCGATTGAGGATGCGCGACAGGCAGGAACCAGCGGCTGTGTCGAAGCGGGAACCTTCGGCAAAGAGGCGTATATCCTCACCGGATACTTCAACCTGCCCAAGATATTGGAGCTGACGCTTCACGACGGCATCGATCCACGCACCGGCAAGCGTCTTGGACCCGCGACCGGCAAAGCCAAGTCGTTCGCAAGCTTCGAAGCCCTGTTCAAGGCTTGGCAACAGCAGGTGCGGCACTTCGTCGACGTCAAGATTCGGGGCAGCCAGATCATTGAGCGCATGTTTGCCAAGTACGCTCCCGCTCCATTCCTCTCCGTGTTGATCGACGATTGTATATCGAAGGGCCTCGACTACAATGCCGGCGGAGCCCGTTACAACACGTCATACATACAAGGCGTTGGGATCGGAACGGTCACCGACTCCTTCTCGGCAATCAAGACTCACGTATTCGACCGGCGAACCCTGACTCTGCCTGAACTCCTGGATTGCCTGGCGAACGATTGCCCAGAGAACGAACCGTTGCGAGCAAGGCTGATCAACAAGACTCCGCGATACGGCAACGACGACGACGAAGCCGACGCGATCATGCGCAAATGCTTCGACACCTTCTTTCACGCGGTCGACGGACGACCGAACACCCGCGGCGGCGAATACCACATCGACATGCTGCCGACGACCTGCCATGTCTACTTTGGATCGGTAACCGGAGCCACGCCCGACGGCCGCCGAGCGTGGACACCGTTGTCAGAAGGCATTTCGCCGGTTCAAGGAGCCGACCGGCTCGGACCGACCGCCGTTTTGCGATCAGCCGGCAAGATGGATCATCTGAAGACGGGAGGAACCCTTTTGAACATGAAGTTCAGCCCAAATGTCCTGGCCAACGAAGACGGCATTGCTCGCCTCGTCCAGCTCGTTCGGGGCTACTTCAGGCTCAGCGGGCACCATATTCAATTCAACGTAGTCGACGCCGACCTACTCCGCGAAGCTCAACGGAACCCCGAGGAGCATCGCGACCTGATCGTACGGGTCGCCGGATACAGCGACTACTTTTGCGATCTCGGGCGAAGCCTGCAAGACGAGATCATCGCCCGAACGGAACACGAATCGGTCGGTTGATAACAAAAACAACCTAGCCTCCCGGAGGAATCAGCGTCAAGGTTGCGTGACGTCGGCTACATCCGATCGAGGCGACGAATCTCACGATCGTTGTAACGGTTACGCCCTCTGGTATCAAGCCAAAGCTGACAGACGTCGCACCAGCAGGTACGGTCAACGTGGGTGCTGTCGTTCCGGCGCTGTCGGATGTGAGTTTCACGACAACTCCGTTCGGCCCGGCCGGCGCCGATATCGTCACGGTTCCAGTTGTCGTCTGCAAGCCGCCCAATATCGTCCCCTCGTGGATGACCGCTGGGTTGAAGATGAAGTCGGTCACGTCGAACGGGCGAACTCTCAATTCGGCCTCTTTGTGCTTGTGGTCCAATTGCCCAACGATGCCCACATGCCGGTGGTCAAACACTTGAAGCGTCGCAACGGAAAACGTCGCAGAAGTCGATCCTTCCGGAACGGTCACGGTCGCGGGAACCGTCGCCACGTCTGTGTCCTCGGAGGTGAGGATCACAGTTTCACCTCCGCTTGGAGCCACGTCAGAGAGTGTCACAATTCCGGTTACTGAGGCGGCGGAACCTCCAACGACTTCGTGTGGGGTTACTTCAACTCTCTTCAAGCTAGGGCCATGTCCTCGCCGAGCGGCATCCGCCGTACCTATCGCACTAAAGGTCACGACAGCCGCAATTACCAATAGGTTTAAACTTCGATTTGGGACCATTCTATACCATCCTCTGCAGTCTGAAATCCGATACATCTTCCATCCGATCGGCGTCAAAACGAGCGAGAATCCTCAATATCGCCGGCAGCCCAAGACCTTAGTCCCATTTTTGACCGACATAGCCTTGCACGTCTGGAAAGTGCAGTCTAGTCGTCTCCGAAGCCAAGGCACTTCCCGACTCTGGTTGGGCTTTGTATACTCGGACCAAATGAAGCCCAAAATCTTTCGGGCCGGTGGACCGATGTTCCTGGTCGGACTGATGTTCGCGGTGGCAGGAATCGCTTTCTGCGTGGCGGGCCTCGGCTCGATCCAAAGCGGGACTTTCAACTATAACGGACGAGACGTTGCCCCCGGCGATTTTCAGGCAACCGCCACCTTAATCGCCATGACAATGGTGTTCTTTCTTGTGGGCGCCGGCATGTGTGCCTATGCGACCCTGGCGCGAGTGGTCGTCTCCGATAGGAGGATCACGATTCGCAACTTTCTCAACGGCAAAGTCTTTGATTCTCCATGGGATCAAGTCACTGGATACCGCCGCGTGCCGGGCAAGTGGTCCAACATCGGGACGCAATGGCAGATTCAGTCGGCAACTCAGGTCGCCAACCTCCCGAGTTATTCGGATGAGGCGAACATGCAACTCGCAATGATCGATCACCTGCCACGCACCTCGATCCAAGCCGAATGTCGCCCCTCGACGATAATGGGAGCGCCGCGAGTGCCTGTTCATGGGGCGGTTCGAAGTGGTACCGACGTTTTCGCCGCCGTGTTCTCGATCCTCTGGTACGGCGCGATCGCTGCCATCGCGATGGTGGTTGCCACCAAGATGGCGACGCCTACCAAGGCCGATGGGCAAATGAGTTTTCTGCCCTGGTTCGTGCTCGTGTGCTTCGCCATCATTCCCGCATCTGCATTCGCGGAAGCATGGCGACGCCTGTTCAACGGATCGATCCAAGTCGACGACGACGGGATCCGGTACACGAGCGGTAAAGTGACCTTCGGTACGCCTTGGGCCAATCTTCGGTTTCTCGAGGTCCGCACGGTCACCTACCGTAACAACAGCACGAGTGACACCGGTGGGTCCTCCACCGCCTACCGAACGATCGAGCAGATCGTCTTGATCTCGGGCGAGTCGGGCATTCTTCTTGATAGCAACTTGCCACAGTTCTCCGACGTGAAGCGGTTCGCTTTGGCTTACGCTCCCGCCACCGCCTACGTGTTCGCCAATGACTGATATGGCAATGCTGCGAGAGTAGAGTAGGATGCTCACAGACGATGAAAGCGGTTCACTTTGGGGCAGGCAACATCGGGCGAGGGTTTCTCGGTCAGCTTTACTCTGAGTCGGGGTTCCGCACGACCTTCGTCGAAGCCATTCCTAGCGTCGTCGATGCCCTGAACTCTAGGCACAGCTATACGATCCAAATCGCGGAGGAGCGCCCAAGCAGTGTTCGCGTTGAAAGCGTCGATGCCGTTCTTGCATCCGATTTGGACGCGGTTGCCTCCGCCATTTCGACTGCCGATATCGTGTCGACGGCGGTCGGCGTCAGCGCCCTGCCGAAGATCGCCGATGGACTTGCCCTCGGACTCGCCAAGAGGTTTGCGCGCACCGAGCGACCACTCGACATCATCGTCTGCGAGAACCTTCTCCATGCCGGCCCCTATCTCCGAGAACAGCTCCGCACTCGACTTGCTCCCGAATGGGGACTGGCGCTCGATGAGAGGATCGGTCTCGTCGAGGCAAGTATCGGTCGCATGGTGCCGATCGTGCCCGCCGAAAGGCGAGCGGCCGACCCACTATGGGTTGCCGTTGAAGCCTATTGCGAACTGCCGGTCGACCGAGATGCGTTTCGAGGCCCGATCCCTGCCATACGGCACCTCAAGCCGATCTCGCCTTTTGACGCCTATGTTGAGCGAAAGCTATATATCCACAATCTCGGCCATGCGACGGCGGCCTACCTGGGCTACCTATCCAAACACGAGTTCGTTTGGCAAGCCATGGAAGACTCCCGCATAGCCGACGTGACTCGCCAGGCGATGAGCGCTGCCGCACTGGCCCTTTCGCATCGGCATGGTCTGAGCAAGTTGGACCTACGAGATCATGTGACAGACCTGCTGCGGAGGTTCGCAAACCGAGCATTGGGGGATCAGGTCCTTCGTGTGGGGGCAGACCCGATTCGAAAACTCGGAAAGAACGACCGCTTCGTCGGCGCCATACGAATGTGCTTGGAATCGGGCGTCGATCCCTGGGCTCTCGCATACGGAGCGGCCGCAGCCTTGCGCTTCGATCCGGCATCGGATCCATCTGCAGTCAAGTTGCAAGGATGGATCGCCTCGGATGGGACCGAGGCCGTAGTACGAGCGCTTGCCGAAGACGATGCCATCACATCTCTCATCATGGCCGAAGCAATCGCCTAGACACCATCTATAGGCAGTTCCGATTCGTCTCTAGCATGGAGGATCGAATGCCACGCACATCCCGGTTTCTGTTCATCGTTGCCATTTGCCTTGGCCTTCCCTTTGTTGCCGGGTTGGTTCTCCTGGCGCTCGCTCTGAAGAACGGCGGCGACATGCGTCAAGCGTCAAATCAGGCTGATGCCGTTTCTCGATCCTACCGGGCAGCGGGCTTGCCCTGGGAGGCAACGGACTTGGTCCGAGGGCCGGCCATTTCAGATCGGGACAATGCATGTGAGTTAGTGCGCACTCTCGCGGAGAAGACTCACGGACAGGACTTCTTCGAGATTCTCCCCAAGATCACCTCGTCGATGGCAAAGCAAGATTGGGCATCCGTTGAACGGCAGCTTGCACCGTTCGATTCGGCTATGAACCTAGGTGTCGCTGCCGCTCAAAAACCTGATATAGACTTTCACCGCGATTGGGATCAGGGCACGATGGTTTTGCTTCCCGAGTATTCGGCGATGCGATCCGTTTCGCGGCTGCTATGCCTGCGCGCCCAGATTGAGTGCATCCATCGCCGGGTACCCGAAGGGGTTTGCGACTTGGCGGCTGCCTTCCGGTTGGGCAATCTCGTCGGCAAGGAACCGATCCTGATCAGCCTCCTGGCCCAAATCGGCATTCAGCGAATCGCCATCGAGACAGTGAGCAAGTGCGCCTGGATTCTGCGAGGCAATCGGCATGGACTCGCGTCGCTATCCAGCGTCGTCGCGGAATGCCATATGCCCGATCTCAACTACGTGATCCGTGGTGAGGCGTACTTGGGTCTCGCGACCGCTCGCAACATCCGGCTATTTGGCGGGATCAAGGCTATCGCCGGCGATCCTACCGCGGCTGGCAGCGGAACCCAGACGATCGATCTAGCACGATTGCGTCGCACGGGGCTACCCGATGACCTGCTCGATCGAGCATACATGGCCCGGTATCTCCAGATCTGGGTCCAGTTGAAGCAAGTCATCGACCGGTTCCATGGGAACCCGGTTCAGACCGGCAAGGCGATGGATGCTATCGTTGAGAATGTGTTGCGGAGGCGTCGCCCGAGTTACGCATATTGCGCGATCGCGATCCCGGGATACGGCCAAGCTCTCAGTGACTTCGTCTCGTTGGCTGCCCTGAAGATCTGCTCCCAAGCGATGCTCGCCGCCATTCGGCGCGATGCGCCTCCAAACCGCTATCCAACCACTATTGTCGACATACCCGGAACGTGGATCGATCCATTCAACGACAAGCCCCTTCACGTGCGACGCGATGCAGCAGGATTCCGTGTCTATAGCGTGGGTCCCAACCATGTCGACGACGGCGGAGTTCTCCGCAGGGAAGCGGGATACAACACGGCAGACTATGACGTCGGCGTGGTTTATGGTCCGAACGCCCGCTAATCGGATTCCCTAGGCGCCAAGAAGCGCGATGCTGCCACCGATGTAGAGGACGGCGTATGCCAGGAAGCCCACCCGCATCGCCAATGTCACGAACTTAGGGCGGATTGAACGGATGATCTCCAGCACCGCGACTGGAACCAGGAACGTGGCGCCCTTTAGGAGAATGAACGAGATGTTGGAACCATGAAGGCTGCTCCTGAGGGCCGGATTCGATTCTTTCGCAATACCATGTCGCACACAATATAGCGTATACAACATGTCCCAAGTACAGAGAGTTACTAAAAGAACCGTCTCGGGAAGCACGAATCGCTTCAAGACTGCCGTCTTGATCACCTCTAAGTGCCTTTCCACTGGTGGATCTTATCGGGTTTTGGCCAAAATGCCTATCCCATTTTTGTGTATAGGCCATTCGTCCCGGCTGAAATCGCCAGGATTCTGTCCAGAGCTAGGCTGTTTCGTCGATCATTCGCACTAAATTGGCGATATGTCGCTAAAGACGATTCCAAGTACTCGTTTTCACCGACCCCGTCTGCCCATGATCCAGAGGCCGAGGTTGAGAAGGAAACTACTCGAACAATGTCAGTTGGTCGGTATCGACTTCCACGTCTGAGAAGTTGCTGATCCCAACTCCCACTAGTCGGTAACGGGTTTCGGGCGCCAACTCGACCCTAAGCTGCAGGTTTAGGGCGATCCGGAGAAGATCTGATTCGGACATCGGCGGCCGCTCTGGCGTGTGGCTTCGCGTGATGATGTTGAAATCGGACGTTTTCAGTTTCAACACAACCGTTCTTCCGACCCTAGGTTCTCCGCTGGCAGCTCGCCACACTCGATTTGCAAGCCTCTCGATCGTCGCCGTCGTCTCCTCAAGGAGAAGATCCGATTCGAACGTGTCCTCCGCCGATATCGACTGAGTCGGCCTCTCCGAGACCACTTCGCTCTCATCGACGCCACAAGACAACTCAATCAGTCGCTTACCGAATCGGCCAAACTTGGACTCCAAGATCCCCGGGCTGGCGCGACGGATGGCCCCGACGGTTTCCAAACCAGACTGAGTGAGGCGTTGCTCGGTCACCTTGCCTACTCCCGGCAATTTGCCAACCGGCATCGGTTCGAGAAAGGCCTGTACATCGCACGGCCGAACCTCGAACAGACCGTCCGGCTTTCGCCAATCGGACGCGATCTTGGCAAGAAACTTGTTGGGCGCGATTCCGGCCGATGCCGTCAAGCTTGCCGCCTCGCGAATCTGGGCGCGTATCGCAATGGCGACCTCTAGACCGGTTGACAGACCGCTCTTCGGCTGAGTGACGTCGAGATAGGCTTCATCCAACGACAGGGGCTCGACAAGATCGGTATGGCGATGGAAAACTTCATGGATCGTCTGAGACACTGCCCGGTACCGTGAGAAGTCTGGCGGCACGAAGATCGCCGAGGGACACATTCGCCTTGCCGTCACCGCCGGCATCGCCGACCGGATACCGAATCGCCTGGCCTCGTATGAAGCCGCACATACAACCGACCGGTTACCCAGCCACGCAACGACGACCGGTTTTTCGCGAAGAGCCGGATCGTCTCGTTGCTCGACCGATGCATAGAAAGCGTCCATATCGATATGCACGATTTGACGAACGCTCATCCCGAATCATTTTAGCCGTCCGCAAGAATGCGTCGCGGTCGGCGACGGCGAGCTAGGTGGGGAGGAGCGACCTGAATTCCCCGAGCCAAGGTTCGAAGCGCTTCCATCGGTCAACCGAACTGTTGTAGATCGGTTGTCGAACCTGCCAGACACTCGGCGTGTTGACGTTCCGCTCGTTCCGCTCGTGATGGAGACAGGCATCGTTCCACTCAAGGCCCACGAATTCGATGATCCGGCGCGTCTCCGCTTCGCGGTTGGCAATCAGCGACTCGTAATCCACTTCAAGCAATCGATCGGGGGGCAACATCGCGCGCCAGTGCGCCATGATCCGTTCGTATTGCCGGTACAAGTAGACGATGTTCTCGCGCACCAATGCGAACTCCGGAGGGCGGTTGAAAGCGGTCGTGTAGATGGAGAGGCAGTTGTCGATTGGATTCCGCCGTACATGGATGACCTTGGCGTTAGGGATTGCGGCTTGGACGAAACCGAGCATCGCGTAGTTGTGGGGCAGTTTGTCGGTTACGCGTTGCGCTTCGCCTCCGAGATTGGCCAGCATCTCCACATAGCGCGACGCCACATCGATCAGCAGACCTTCGTCGATCTCCCCTGTTGCTGGTTGAAACACCTTGCCCGCGTGATCGTGCCAATACGTTAGTTCTCCTCCCGCATGAACGTCAGGATGACTCGACACGATTTGCTCGATCAGAGTCGTCCCCGAGCGCATCATCCCAACGATGAGGAGTGGTTTCTCCGACGCTAGACCCTTTGCGCGAAGCGCTGCCAGCCGATCCGAGGTGAAAGCGCCGATCGTACTATCGATCATCGCCGAGTACCATGCATGGTCGGCCGGGCGATCTCCAAACCAATGACGGGCCGCTGACTCGGTGGCCAGGTCGTAGTGGCCCATCGCACGTTCGAATTCACCGAGATCTTCGGACGCCTTCCCCAACGCGTATTGAAGGTACGACCGGTCGAGATCGCCGAGACTCTCGTCTTGACTTTTCTCCTCGACTGTCTGGAGCATCCTGGCGTCCGCCGACGTCGCCTTCCGGCTGCGAAGTATGGAGTAGTACGCCTGCCCGTTTGTCGGACAGATCTCGATCGTCTTTTCGAAGAAAAGTTCAGCCTCGTCGAACCTCCCTTGTTCCTGTAGCGATAGCCCCAGAGCGGCGTAGGCGATGTACTCGTCTGGCTTCAACTCGATCGCCCGCCGCAAGTGGGTTTCGGCTTCCCTCGCCCCGCCGGTTTCAGAAAGCGAAAGTGCCAGTAGAATGCGCGCGTCCGAAGACTCCTCATTCAGGTCGACCGCCTTTCTTCCACACCGCACGGCGCCGTCGAATTGACTGATCGCGAGGTAGATCCCACCCAGTTTCAGCCAGCCAACGAGGAGGGTCGGCTCAATCCCCAACAGCCTCTCCCACGCGGCCGCCGATTCGCGAACCCTCCCCATATCTGAGAGGGTTGCCGCGAGATCCTGCAACACCGCCACGTCGTCTGGAGTAACCTCGATCGCCCGGAGGAGAACAGAAACGGCTCGATCCAACATGCCATGCATCACCAAATCGTTGGCAAAGTGGCGGTAAGAATCGACGTCGTGGGGTCGCAGTTCGATGGCGCGTTCGGCGTGGTAAATAGCTTCGTCACCCTTGCTCTGGCCAAAGAGAAGCGTCGACAACGCAATATGCGCTTCGTAGCACTGGGGTTCCTTCCTCAATGCGTTTTGAAGATACGCCACGGCCGCAGACTTGCGGCCCGTCCGCGCACAGATGAGCGCGACCAGAACCGTCGCCGAGGCGTCGCCGGGCACCAACGACAGGAACCGCTTCGCTTGGTCTTCGGCGAAACGAAGGTCGCCCCTGCCGTATGCGGCCATCGCCGTCGTAAGGAGCGAACTCGTGGAGTGGTCGTTCAAAACGACACCAGTTTAGCGGTTGGCCGGGCAATCGCGCCCGGCCAACTCGTTATCTAGTGGCCTGGGCCCCCGCCCTTGGGCCCCTTATCGGACGGCACTCCCGGGCCGGCTTTGTCACCCGGACCGGCATGAGCTGACGAAGCCTTCTGCAGGTCAGCCGGGCTGACCGACTGACCCGCCGTATTGTCGCCTCCACCGGACGAACATCCGGCAACTCCCAAGAGAACGAGCGGAAGTAAGGAACGGACTAGTTTCCCGACCAAAACGGCCCCCAGAAGTCCCAGAGCTTTTGACTATCCATGACGCCGCAGTACGAGTTCCAACCGTTCGCCTGGTTTTGGCTCGGGTTGTTGTAGTAGCGCTTGACGAACTTCTCCGGTCCATACATCCCGGCGTGGCCATCCGAATAACCGCCGATGAATCGGGTTCCGTATTGCTTGCGGGCATCATAGACCAACTGGTTCCACGAGAATCCGTTCGCATAGATGTCGACATAAGGGAACGATGCGTCGTAGGCAATGAATCGTGCCCAGGACCAGTTACCAATCGTGCCGTATCGGGTCGGAGTGATGGCCAAGCGAGATGCCGGTTGGTCGATCGCGGTCAGACTTCGAACCGCGCTTGTCGACGAGCCGTAGTTGACGCAGCTCGAACCCGCATACGTCTGTCGGGAATACCCGTCGGTATTAAGCGAGAAATTGGTGATCCAAGCCCATGAGTAGGAATACGAGCTACTTGAATAGTAAGGGTCTTGATAGTACTGATTGTAGTTCGTGATCTCAGGAATCGTTTTGTCGAAGAAGATCGGCTGATTCTTCACGTAAGGAAGAATTCGGCCAGCCCACGTTGTGTTGTAGTGATACGCGTTGGTATCGCCAGGAATGCTGCCGTCCGAATAGCCATACTCGAAAACGGCCATATCGTCGGAGTCGTTTGAATACATCTGCAGGCCAAGCGCCATTTGCTTGAGACCGGATAGAGATGCGGTCTTCTTTGCCGCGAACTTTGCCTGGGCAAAGACCGGGAAGAGAATAGCCGCTAGAATCGCAATGATTGCTATTACAACAAGAAGTTCGATCAATGTAAATGCTTTACGCATGAATAATCCACCTCGCAGGGAATATACCGACAAGACTGTTAATTATCGGTAAAGGGCCTAAAACAGCTCTTAACAAATGACCAGGTAAATTGCGGACATGGATGTCCACAAACCGATCGCCATTCCGATCGGGGCATCGAAAGCCGAGTCCTCGCAGGACTTCCTGGGCGCTGGATCGCGTAGTTTCGATAGACAAGGAGCAAGCCGATGTTGATTCTAGTCCGAAAGGTCGGCCAAGGCATTGTCATTGCCGACGACATTGAGGTCTATATCCTTGAGGTTCGCGGTGAACAGGTACGGATCGGACTTCGAAGGCCGAAGGAAATTGAGGTCCGCCGCAAAGAACTGATGCTATTCGATCAAGATGTCGAGCCCGGTTCTTAACCGTTGGGCGCCTTCGCGCTCAGGCTTCACAAGTAGTTCTAGATCTTAACAATCGAGCCGGGATAGGAAACCACGATCGGATCGGAGCTGAGGAGGGAAAAGCCCTCAACCCTTGCTTGTGCGATCAAGATTCGATCGAAGGGATCTTTGTGAATGGGCGGTAGTTCTGAAACCGCCAACACGTGCGAACAGGAAATGGCCAGTTCGGAGTACCCGTTGCCAGCCAATTGCTTCCGGAGATTTCCTGGATCGACTCTGAAGTCGTTGCGCCCCAACCTACTCTTGATGACGATCTCCCAGAGACTGGCCACGCTGAAGAACAGTTCGTTACTCGGCTCGCAGAGCAATTCAACAGCCTTCCCGCCCAAACGGTCATCACCGATCGCCGCCCACAAAAGCACGTTCGTATCGAGGAGTATCGTCATGTGGGCAACCCGAACAGGCTCTCGATCTCTTCGGCGCCCATGCGATCGAAATCGTCGGGGACCTGTATCTCGCCTTCCATAAAGCCGATTCGTTTGGCCGGACGGACACTAGAATCTAGCGCCGATACCTTAACGAGCGGCCGGCCGGCTTTCGCGATGATGAACGGCTCGCCGTTCGCAGCGAGTTCGACGAGCCTCGAGAGATGCGTCTTTGCTTCGTGGATGTTTATGGTTCGCATTGTAAACTAAGTTTAGTAGACTAAGTTTATTACGATTTCGTTCCCTATGGCCGCCATTCGGCCTGCATTCGACGGACCCTTGGGCCCCGGTCGTGGGAGCGACGGCCACCCTGTGAGTAGACTTCAGTCAAACAGAATGTGCACGAACTCCGATTCTCAAGCAGCCCAAACGAACCACAGTCGATGGACCGCCCAAAGGGCGAACGCCTGGTACGAGCCGAGACTCTGGCTAGTAGGCTGCAATTTCATCCCAAGCACCGCCATCAACCAGCTTGAGATGTGGCAAGAAGACACATTTGATCCGGAGACAATTGATCGGGAGTTGGGCTGGGCTCAGGGGATCGGGATGAACACCGCTCGCGTCTACCTGCACGATCTGGCATGGAGCCAAGATCCGGACGGGTTCAAAAGCCGAGTGTCCGCTTTTCTGGACATCGCGAGCAAGCGCGGCATCGTGCCCATGCTTGTCCTGTTCGACAGCTGTTGGAATCCAGAGCCGAAGATCGGCAAGCAACCCGAGACTCGCCTCGGTGTGCATAACTGCGGATGGGTGCAGAGTCCGGGGCCCAAGGGAGAACTCGATGCGTCCACATGGCCAGACCTCGAGCGTTACGTCGCCGACGTCGTCGGGTCCTTCCGGGACGATCCGAGGATCCTTCTATGGGATGTCTACAACGAACCGGCGAATCAGGCTCTGACGCTTCTCAAGGAGACGTTTCGATGGGTGAGAAACGCCGATCCAAGCCAACCGATCTCGTCCGGCATGTTCGCTCGCGATCCTGACCACGCGGAGGTCGCGGCGTATCAGATCGCAGAATCCGATGTGATCACCTGTCACCATTACGGCCCCGCCGACGACCTGCGGGTCTTCATGGGCGAGCTGCGAGCCCACGGGCGACCGATCATCTGCACCGAATGGATGGCCCGAACGCACGGGAGCATCGTCCCAACGAACCTGCCCGTCTTCAAGGAACTCGGAATCGGATGCATCAACTGGGGCCTCGTCTACGGCAAAACGCAGACGATCTACCCCTGGGGCTCAGAAGCAGGCACCCCCGAACCCGCCCTTTGGTTCCACGACCTCTTCCGCCACGACGGCTCCCCCTTCGACCCCACCGAGATCGAGCTATTCCGCGTCCTGACCGGTTAGGCCGTAGGCCCGGCTTGTACAGCCTCACACCATGAAGCGTGAGCGATCAGTAGGGCCAACGGTCCGTAATGAAGCCCTGAGAGGGCGAGACTCTGCCAGCCCAGGGCGGTTCCCAGTCCTGGGTGCTGGCCGCCCGACCCAGGTCCGTCCTGAAGGGACGGCCTCGACGGTTAGCCACGGATATTCCGATGCCGTCGGCCGCCTGTGGTCGACGGATGCTCGCAAGTGCGCAACCGGGCCTTGACTTGAAGGGATATTGCACTTGAGAATCGTTCCGGACGCAAGTGAGAGCGCTTGCATGGGATGCGCAATGCCTGCTGGACCTTAGCCACCTACGAGCGAAACGCCGGGATGAGCATCCATCGACAAGCCACTGCACGAAGGTGGCTCTCGTACGAGGCTGCTGCGCCCGATCTGGCGAGGGCTTAGCCCTTCACTCCGCCCAACTTGATTCCTTCTACGAATGTCCGCTGGGCGAGGAAGAACAGGGTGATCAACGGCAAGGTCATGACGACTGACATCGCCATCATCCGACCCCAGTCGGACGAGTACTGCCCCTGCAGCCGCGCCAACCCGATGGCGAGGGTGTACTTGTCGTCGTCCATCAAGTACAGAAGCGGGCCGAGAAAGTCGTTCCATGCTCCGATGAAGCTGAACACTGCCACGACGGCCAAAGCCGCCTTGGATAGGGGCAGAACCACGGTGGCCCAAATCCGCAGATCGGTTGCCCCGTCGATTCGGGCCGCCTCCATGAGGGACGCCGGAATTGTCCGATAGAACTGCCGCAGCATGAAAACGAAGAAGGCGTTCCCACAGAACGCCGGGACGACCAGAGGAAGGATCGTGTTGATCCACCCAAGCCCCTTGAAAGTCTGGAAAAGCGGGATCATCGTGACCTGCCCGGGCAGCATCATCGTGGCGAGCATGATCCAAAAGAGCGTCTCCCGCCCTTTCCAAGGTACGCAAGCCAGCCCGTAGGCTGCCAGCGAACAACTCAGCGACGTGCCGAGAACCACGAGCACGCAAATCACGAGCGTATTCCGCAACATACGGAAGAATGGAAATGCCTGGAATCCCCCCGAGTAGTTGCTCCACTCCAAGTGGGGCCTCAGTTTCAGGCTGTCTGGCGCAACCGTCAGCCTCGTACCCTTCTTCGGTCCCTCTAGCACCTCGATCACTTGGTCGGCGCCTTTTCGCTCGACCGGCTTGATCTCGACATCCGAGCCATCCAGCCGGTACGTCTGGGCGCGCGGAATGAGGTCGAACTCCGATTTACCAACCTGGTCCTCGGTCTTGAGCGACGTGCTCACCTGCCACAGAAACGGCAAGGTGAACAACGCGGCAAACAGCACTAGCGCCACGAAGCCAACGATGCGATTCGAACGGTTCTTCATTGTTCGTACTGCACGTGCTTGGTAGAGGCGCGCATAACGGCGACCGTGGCGACGAGGATGATGGCAAACAGCACCCATGCCATTGCGGAGGCATAGCCGAGCCGGAACTCGGTAAAGGCGCTGTTGAACAGGTGGAGACAATAGAAGAGCGTGCTGTCCCACGGTCCGCCTTGCGTCATCACGAACGCCCGGGCAAACTCCTGGAACCCGCCGATCAGCCCCATGATGCCGGTGAACAACAGGACCGGCGAGATCAACGGTATCGTCACGTGTCGGAATCTCTGCGTCGGCCCCGCGCCGTCCAATTCGGCTGCCTCGAATAGCTCCGACGGAACATCCTGCAAGGCGGCGAGATAGAGAACTGCCCCTCCGCCGGCCCCCCACAGCGACATAAGGATAAGGCCGGGCATTGCCCATCTCTCATCGGCAAGCCAACCTGGCATCCAACTCTCGGGAACGTGCAGCAGGCGCAGGAAGGAGTTGACCAAGCCCTGCTGAGGGTTCAAAAGGCGGATCCAGAGCACGGAGTTGGCAACCAACGGAACGACCGTCGGAAGGAAAAATAGGGTCCGAAACACTTTGATGCCGGGCACCTTCTGATTGAGCAGCAGTGCAAGCCCGAGGCCAACCGCCATGCCCAACGGAACCGAACCGAGAACATAAACGAAGGTGTTTCGGATCGAATGCCAGAACTGGTCGTCCCGGGCGAGGTCCCGGTAGTTCGCGACGCCGACGTAGTGGGGCGGTTCCAAAATCGGGTAGTTACAGAGGCTGAACCAGAACGAGGCGATCACCGGGAGTACCGTGAACGCGAGCAGACCGAAAATCAGCGGAGAGCAGAAAGCGATTCCGGTCCAGAAGCGCGACTTCATGAGTGCGCCCCTGTGCCGTGCTGGGCAAGTTCGTCGGCGACCGATTGCAGCCGATTACTCACGTCTTCGGTAGTCCGCTCGAGTGCCTCCTTAGGCAGCATTCCCCCGTAAAGCACTTCGTCGATTGCCCGTCCGAGCCGCTCCATGTAGTAACCCTGCACCGGCATGAGCGTCCGCACGTGTTTGGCGTGCGAGAGAATCTGGTAGAAGACGCCCCGCACCGGGTCCTTGCTCAGGCGGGCGAACGCCGGGCTCTTCGCATAGGCGGGGAACTGCTCCATCTCCACCGCCTCGATGTCCGTCGCCTCCTTCGAAGTACACATCCACTTGATGAACTCGAACGCCTCCGGACGGACGTCTCGGTTACGCGGGACCGCCAACGACCACCCTCCAATCCACCCATTCGGGTACTCGCCATCCGGAGGCGCCGGGATCAATCCGATGCCGATGTCCATCGTCGGTGCATAGCGATGAAGATCTTTGATCTGCGACACGTGCAAGAGACGCATCGCCGACTTCCCCGCATAAAACGGCGTGTTGCCAATACCCACCATTTGGGCGTCGTAAGCCGTCACCTTCCGCACATCGTACTTCCGGCCGAATCGCGCCATCCAGTCGAGCGCTTTGACCACGCCCGGATTGTCGGCCGTCACGGTTCCCAATGGGTGACTGGCATCCGGTTCGGTGTAGAAGTTGCCGCCGAACGCATATCCCCATGTGAAGAGACAGTTGGCGCCGGTCCACTCCCAAGGGTTGAGGCCCAACGATGTGATATTCCCTTGCCGATCGACTATCGTCAGTTTGTCGATACAGTTGTCGAGTTCGGCGATCGTCTTGGGTGGATGGTCAGGGTCCAGTCCGGCATTTCGGAACAGGTCCTTGTTCCAGATGAAGGCAAAGTTCGGATCGGCGCCCCACGGCATCGCGTATACATGCCCTCGAAACGTGCTCTCCTTCCAGCGCGGCTCCCAGAAGTCCTCGGGCTTGAGGCCGCTGCGACCAAAGGAATCGGTCAGATCGGCAAGCGCCCCTCGGGCTGCCCACTCCGACAGTTGCTGACCATCCACAAACGTCACGTCCGGCGCCACTCCTCCGGCGATTGCAAGGAACAGCTTCTGGCTGCTCGTCAAATCATTGGAGGCGAACGACATCTTCACCTTGATGCCCGGATGAGTGCGTTCGAACTCGCGGACGAGGTGATCGAGCGCAGCTTGATCAGAGGCGTCGAACGGCTGCCACACCGTGATCACGTGCGGTTCCGGCTTCGGTTGAGGAAGGCAGCCTCCGGTCGCGGCGGCAAGAATGAGGCCAAGAGCCAGGCGGGAGAAAGGGGAAGCGTTGCCTTTCCTATGCCTTCCAGTCATCCGACGTTCTTCCATCCTCGAAATCCGCACTCAGGGCTATCATTCTAGTTGAATTGCGACCCAATCATGGCTGAGTTCATCTACATCGTTCGCCCGGTTCGGCCGACGTTTCCCGGAGACGGCGCCGAGGACGAGTTCAAGATCATCGACGAACACGTCGAGTTCCTAAGGCAGAAGCTGGCGTCTGGCGAACTTATCCTCGTAGGGCGGACCCGGGACGAGAACCCGATTGGAATTTGCGTCTACGAGGCGGCCGACATCGACGCCGCGAACGTTTTCGCCCAGCAAGATCCCGCCGTCGCCAAGGGTGTGTTCCAAGCGGAGATCCGGCCCTATCACGTTTTCCTGATGCGCGGAAGAGATTAGGCTGAATTCACCGTTGCTTTAGGGGATTACGGGTACACCGGGCCATGGCACTGGCTCTGATACTTGCGGCCGCTATGGGGACGGGCATCATAGGAGGAAACCGGATCGACCTTTCGGGGACCTGGGCGTTCAAGCTCGATCCACACGATAGAGGCGTGACCGAACGGTGGTCGACTGAGCCGCTACCCGGACGCATTCACCTTCCGGGTACGACCGATGAGGCGGGATATGGACCCAAGACCACCAAACCGGAAGTTGGCGTACTTACCCGGGTCGTCAAATACTATGGCCCGGCGTGGTACCGGCGAACGATCGAGATCCCGAAGGAATGGGCTGGAATGAGCGTCGACCTCACGCTCGAACGAGTCATCTGGTCGAGCCAGGTATGGATCGATGGCAAGCCCGAAGGGTTGCTTGACTCGCTTAACACACCTCACATCCATACTCTCGGCAAACTTTCTCCCGGATTCCATGCCCTCGCGGTAAGGATCGACAATCGACCGCAGTACCCGATTGGGGCGAACGGCCATAGCTATACCGAACAGACGCAGACCGTCTGGAATGGGATCGTCGGACGGATCGAACTCCGAGCTCATCCCGCGAGCCATGTAGAACTCGTACGCGTATTTCCCAGCACCGACCGAAGGTCTGCCCTGGTCGAGGTTAACACCTGGAACGACTCGTCGAAGTTCGAAAGGGCATCGGTAGAGATCACCCTCCGCGCACAAGGCTCGGATCGAGTAGTCGCCAAAGCTACGATCGAGCAACCGGATCCACCTGGGCCGGGGACATTACGTGGCACGATCCACCTGGAGTCACCGGCAAATCCGTGGGACGAGTTCAAAGCCAACCTGTATCGCATCGACGTCCGGGTCGCGACGGCACGATGGACAGACCAGTCAAGCGCAACCTTCGGATTTCGCACCGTCTCGCGCATCGGGCAGCATATCGCCGTAAACGGCCGGCCTGTGTTCCTTCGTGGCAATCTTGACTGCGTTCACTTCCCTCTCACCGGCTACCCGGCCATGAACGTCGAGGGCTGGAAGCGCATTTTTCGAATCTACAAAGCCCACGGTCTGAACCACGTCCGATTCCACACCTGGACCCCGCCTGAAGCCGCCTTCGAGGCTGCCGACGAACTCGGCATCTACATCCAGAGCGAGGTGGTCTGGGTTCAGCGGCGTCTTGGCAAGGACACTCCCGGCCCGATGGAGAACATGAATTCCGCATTCCCGGACTCCTTGCTGGATGTGCCCGGCACGGTCGATCCTTATGTTCATAGCGAGATACGCCGCATCTCGGACGCATACGGTAACCACCCATCGTTTCTTCTTTTCACGATCGGCAACGAACTCGGTTCGTATGATCCCGACGCGTGCGGCCAATGGATCGATGAGATCAAGCGCTACGATCCTCGACGTTTCTATGCGGTCAGCACCGCCCGCCAGATCGTGCCTCAGGACGACTACAACGTCACGCACGCCATCCCGAATGTCGGCTGGTGCCGAGACCGGGTCGATCCGCTTAACGACTGGGACTACGAAGCTGTCTACTCGAAGGCGCCCGTACCGATCATCGCCCATGAAGTCGGTCAGTGGCCCGCGTATCCGACATGGGACGAGATCGGAAAGTACCGCGGGGTTCTACGAGCGCGAAACTACGAGGAGTTCAGGAAATCGGCGATCGCCAACGGCGTCGTCAACCTCGACAAGGCGTTCCGTTCCGCCTCCGGAGCACTCTCGATGCGCTTGTACAAGGACGAGATCGAGAGTCACCTGCGAACACCAAGCTGTTCCGGCTTCGATCTGCTCAGCATGCAAGATTTCTCCGGTCAGGGCGAGGCGCTAGTCGGATGGCTCGACTCGTTTTACGACAGCAAAGGCATCGTCGAACCGAGTCGGTTCCGGCGTTGGTGCGATTCGACGGTTCCCCTTGCTCGGCTTCCCAAATACGTCTACTCCGGTGGCGAAGAGGTTAGGGCAGCTTTCGAGATCGCGCACTACGGGCCGACCCCGCTCCCGGCGGCAACGGTCGCATGGAGTCTTCGAAAGTCCGATGGCGCCTTGCTGGGCGAGGGAACCTGCGCGCCGGCGAACCTTCCCGCCTCGACGGTGCGGACGGCCGGTTCGATGTCGGTCAGGTTGGGTCCTTGCTCGCATGCCTATCGAGCACGTCTCGAGGCAAAGCTCTTAGGCACGCCGTATGCGAATGACTGGGATATTTGGGTCTTTCCAGACCCGGTCCCTGCTCCGACGGACCAGATCGTCGTCTGCGACGACCTCGAAACGGCGGCTTCCATGCTGAAGCACGGCAAGAAAGTGCTGCTCGACGCTCACCGAATGGGCTCACGAGAGAATGCGAAATATGCGCGGTTCAAGCCCGTGTATTGGTCGGCATCGATGTTCGGCGGTCAGTACACGCTGGGCGCACTGGTTCGAAACGATAGCCCGGCGCTCTCCGGCTTCCCCACCGATAATCATTTCGACTGGCAGTGGGAAGAGCTTTGCCGCAACGCACGTGGCTTCCGCCTTGACGGTTTTCCACTCGACTATCAGCCGATCGTGCAGCCAATCTGCGACTTCCACTTCAACTGGAAGCTCGGCTCGATCTTTGAGCTCAAGCCTGCCTTCGGAGGCTCCTTGCTGGTTTGCGGATACGACGTTACGGATGATCTGGCGCATCGTCCCGCGGCGAGGACGTTGCGCGCTAGTTTGCTCGCCTATATGGCCTCGTCCCGATTCGCACCTCGCACGCCAGTTACCCAAAAGCAGTTGGTCCGTATGATGCCGACGCTGAACCCCGCGCCGGTTTCGAACGCGCCCAACATGTCTCAGGCGCTCGTTCATGTCATAGCAGGAGGCAACCACCCTTCTAGCGGTGATGTGCCCTGGTCGACAGCGGTCGACCGCGTCCAGACCACTTCACCCGGCTTCGGCTACTCGGTCCAGTGCAACGCAGTCTGGAAGGACGAGGTCGGCACCGCCTGGTTCGGTAGTCCAAGACTAAGGATCGACGTCAAGGCGCCGAAACCGGGATCGTTCGTACTTTTTGTTCATTTCCACGACTGGAACGATGAGGGCCGATCGGGGCGACTCCTTTTCGGCGGCAAGGAGTACGAGCTAGGTCCGCACGCCGGCGCGGGGGTTTGGGTCCGTTTTCCGGTTCGCCCTGAGGACTGTCCAAACGGTCAGATCTCGTTGATCGCCGAACCGACGTCCGGTCCGAACCTGATGGTCACGCAAATCGCCCTGCTGCCATACGGCAAGTAGGGCCTTCTGACCAACTGCATTTCGGGCACGTCACCGGACTTGACAGGTACTGTCAACCGACGATGAGGATTGCCGGTTGGGTCAAGATGCTTTCAGTTGTTTGGTTCGCGTCGCTGTGCCCGTGTTTCGCAGGCGCGGCTGGCCCCGGACAAGACCTGTCCCCCAACCAGCTTTCCGCCAAACAGGCGATCGCAAAGCTTGATCGCGACCAAGACCCACTCTGGGTCCACGCCAAGAAAGAGGTCTATCGGAGCGTATTCGAGATCGAGGCACAGCACAAGAACGAAAAGCGCAAGGGGCTTTACTTTCTCAAGATCATGCATGGACCTCGTTTGCCCAAGACGATCATGCTGACGTTCGACGATGGCCCCCACCCTGATTACACACCGAAGTTGCTTGCCATCCTCGATCGCTATAAAGTCCCAGGCACTTTCTTTGTGGTGGGTTCTCAAGCCGAGAAGTACCCTGACTTGATCAAGTCGGAAATATCGGCGGGCCACACCGTCGGCAACCACACCTACCATCACGTCAGTCTTCCCAAGATCCCTCTTAACTACGTCGCGGAGGAGATCACCGCCTGTGGCGAGGTGCTCAAGCGAATCACCGGCAAGGCCCCGCGGTTCTTTCGCCCGCCTGGCGGAGACTACGGTCCCGACATCGCAGAACTCGCGAACATGCTCGGATACTCAATTGTGCTTTGGACCGACGATCCTGGCGACTATAACAACCTCCCCAAGGACCAACTGATGCGTAAAACGCTCAGAGACATCTCGCCCGGCGGGATCATCCTGCTCCATGACGGCGATAACGACACCCTTGAGATTCTTCCCGGTCTTATCGAAGGATTGAAGGCGAAGGGATACCAGTTCATCACGCCCGAGGGCGCCAAGCCGACCATCGGAAAGTAGTCTAGATTGGCTTGAAAATCACCCTTGGCATCTGAGATTTACCGTGGTAAACTACGATCATCTACCAAGGTAGATTTAACGAGGTAAACCTATGGCGATCACTTTAGGCAGCGTGCAACTCCGCATCATGCGGGTCCTGTGGGACGAGGGAGAAGCGACGGCACGGCGAATCACCGACGTGCTGAGCGAACAGAGTCCGATCGCCCACAGCACCGTGCAGACACTTCTTCGAAAACTCGAAACCAAACGCGCCGTCGCTCACGAGCAGCAGGACCGAACGTTCTTCTTTAGGGCCTTGGTTGCAGAGTCGGAAGTGACGCGTTCGGCCGCCCAGGACCTTTTGGCTCGGGTCTTCCAGGGATCGATTAGCGGTCTCGTCGGTCACCTTCTTGAAAGCGAAGAGGTCTCGCCCGAAGAAATGCAGCGCCTGAGGCAGTTAGTGAATCACAAGACTCAGGAGGCAAGCGAATGAAGCCGGATGTAATTCTTCTGCTCGTTTTGCAGTCGACCGTGCTTCTTGCGGTCACGCTGCTACTCGTCTTGGCGACACCAAGGCATCCTGCGCTCCGACTTGCCATCGGTCGTGTCGCATTGCTCGCCATACTTGGCCTCGCCATCGTTTCCCCGAACCTCAGGCGACAAGCGCACCCGGTAGTACCGGTGACCGTGCTATCGCTGCCAATGATGTTTCCGACCGGAACCCAAACGGTCCAGACTTCGATGTCTCACGAAACGACCAAGCCCGATCCTGCTGTCCCAGCAACGCCGCAATCGAACAAGTCGGTCGTTACCGAGGACGCCATCGACCTGAGTCGGGGCATTATTCCGGCTTGGATCGCGGGTATCGGGCTTTTCGGGCTCTTTCTTCTCATCGGATACGCCGGCCTTGCTCGCGTACGCCGAACCTGCCGAACCGTGACCGATGCGAAGACGATTACTATGGTCTACGAGATCGCATCTTCGTTCGGGATGAAAGCGCCTCGAGTGGTCGAAGGAAATTCGATTGCCAATCCCTTCGTGGCGGGGGTCATCAGACCGACGCTTTTCCTGCCGAGCGATTGGTCCCAGTCCCAGACCGACGACACGATGGCAGCCGTTCTTCACCATGAAGTCGCCCACATCGCCAATGGCGACCTGCGTTGGATGCTGTTGCACCGGGTCCTCGGGATCGTGCTGTGGCCCCAGCCCTTGCTTTGGTTACTGAAGAAACCAATGGCGATGGCAGCCGAGGAGCTTTGCGACCAGCACGTCCTCACGACCGGGATTTCCGAGCACCGGTATGCCGACTGCCTATTGAAACTGCGGGAGGGCCTCCGCGCCCGTCCTTGCCCGACAATGGGAATCGGCGCCGTATCGGCCCGATCAGCATTGGCGAAGCGGATCGAGGCGCTCTTCGATAGCCGAAGATCGCGAGCGGTCCGGGTTTCGCGGACGGCCCAAAACCTAACGCGCATCGGAGGATTGATCGTTGCCGGTTCGACCGCGATTCTCATTGCGAGACCCATCTCCCAGGTCTCCGACCCGACTGCCAACTGGCTCAAACAACCGTATTCGGGCCAAATCGAAGTCCAAGACACCCACGGGAACCCGGTCAAAGGCGCGCGAGCCTGGTTCGTCGTCAGCGGGGACTTGCCCGAGCCGATCATCAAGGAGCTTTCGGTCAGTGGAGCCACGATCGACCTTAACCCGGGCACGATCGCGTCCAAGCAATCGGCAGGCAACCTTTTGGTGAAGGCGAACGGCTACGGCGCCAACTTCGTTCGCCTCTGGCCGAACCCCACGAAAATCACTGCGATCCGGCTTGAACCTCCTACGTCCGTTCATGGTTTGTTGAAGTACGTAAGCGGCAAACCCGCCAAGGGCTTGGCCGTCGGCGTGGCAGTCCTGTTCAGGATGTCTTCGAAGTCCGGCCTGCAGGGTTTCATCAGCGCCAGGCCACTGACGATGAAGGAGTTTCAAGCACGTACCGACGACAAGGGGGTGTTCACGATTGGCGGCCTTCCGCCTTCTTGCGGCATCACACTCGACGTCGACGACTCACGATATGCGGTCCTCGACAACGCACAATCCAAGACTCCCGACCATGGCGCCACTTCCGTGACGGACTTGAGCCTGCACCCGGCCGCTCAGATCACCGGGACTGTAACCCAGGACGGTATCGGCGTTGGCGGGGTGCGGGTCGACGCCCAAGGCAACTTCGAGATCGCCTCGAATGACGCGGGCCATGGTGGCGAGGCGTACACCGACGCGACTGGAAAGTACTTGCTGGGACGTCTGCCGTCCGGACCATACAACGTCTCGATCCAGTTGAGCGACGCACAATCCGACCAGTTCACGGCAAGGGCTCACGAGGGGTTACGGATCGCCGAGGGATCCTCCCATCCTGGAGTCGATTTCACTCTCATTCCGGGTTCGGTTCTTGAGGGCTCTGTAACCGGTGAAGATGGCAAGCCGATCCCGGACCTATTCATCGGCGTCTACGGCCCGGCTCATCCCACAAGCAGCGCTGAAGTGCAGATGATGCTCTCCAAGGCGGATGGGAGCTTCAAGTTCCACGTTCCGGCCGGCAAGCAGCACATATATGTCGGCGACAGTCGCTATCAGATGGAGGGCAAAGACGTCGTGACCGAAGACGGCAAGACGACCAAGGTCGACCTTACCGCGACTCCTGCTCCGCCAAGGGATGATAGTGAGGCGGTCGAAGTAAGTGACGCCGAGATTCCGAAGGAGGTGGACGACTCCAAGCCCACTCCACCCGTCGTCTCTTTTGGTCCGGGAGCATCGTTTTATGGCCCGAAAAACCTGCACAACGGTGTAACGGTTTCCATCGACTACGTCCAAAACGACGCATCCGCCTCGCACTCATTGTGGAGACCGGACGGGTCGCCGGCCAGTGCGGCCGACGTGGCCGCCAGCCTCGACATGGATGGATTCTGCCGAGCAAGACGTGGAGGTGCGCGCAGCATGTTCCTGAAGGTCGGCATCGACGGCGCTCCCCGAGGCAGCTATAGCTGCCTGGTTCAGACGCCTCATCTATCCAACTGGAACGTTTGGCAGACCTACGGCGATCAAGAGAATCGAACGATGGACATGGCGTCGTTTCACGCGCCAAGCACGCTTGAACGAACGGATATGAAATTCGGCGTGGCCGCCGGACCATTCAAACAGGTCTCCGCCGGACGACTCGGCGCGGCGCCTCTTTACGCGGAGATTTCCAAGCGCAAGGCGCCGGATCCCGCGCCCAGTTCTGGACCGAATCTGGTGATTCGCGTCCAGTTCCCTACCGCATGCGAGACTCAGGATGCCCGGCTCCTGGTCATTACGAATTCCGGAAAAACGCTGAATCCCTACTTCTGGGAAAACACTACAACATCGTCAAAAGGAGTTCGAACCCGAGGCTTCGGGTTCTCCGAAGTGACGCCGGCTGACATCGACCATGTCGTCCTTCAGTCGCGCTCATACGAGTGGGTGACGTTCAAAGGTATCCACCTCTATCCCAGTAATCGGCCATCGGCCCGGTAGCCTGAACCCCAGGCGGCGAGCAACGCCGCCTGCGCTTGGGCAATAGCGGCACAAACGACTACAGGGTCGCCTTGAGTCTCTCCGACATTACTCCAACACTCCATTCCCCTCGCCTTGGCTCCGACCGTCCCCTGTTCAGGTTCACCCGATCGTGTGACCCCATTTCCGGGGGGTCTAAAGTGCTACTTCCGGACTACAACGAACCATGGCAGTATCTCTTTGGCTTGGGATCATCGGCCTATCGGCGAAGGTTAGGGCCGGTGACCATGACCTGTATCGAGAAGCCAATATCATTTGAAGCGCTGGATGAAGTCGGCGTCCATGTCGAGCCCCATTCGGATACCGGCCTCCAATACCGTCTGACCGTGCTGTTGGTAACTGCGATCTTCTCTGTCATCGTCTGGTGCTTTCTGATCGTCCGCAAGGAGCAGACCCCGTACACGATGATGGTCGAACCAGCCACCGAGACCCTAGAAACCGGGATCACTGCATCCAAGGACCTGAGCGTCGTTTCGAAGGAGCTAGCGTTCAAAGTCGATGCCCTCGATCTGAAGCGTTGGGGTGGCGACTTGACCGCGATCGGCCGCTCAGAGTTCGGCGGCCAGCATGCGGCCGTGATGCAGTACCAGTACGGCGACTCGATCATCTTGGTCTACACTTTTCCCCACGTCACGAGCCTGTTTGGAGACATGAAGCGGGTCGATTCCACCGGCCAGCCATTCTATGTGACATCGGGCGGCGCCGTATCGATCGCGGCATGGAAGGATAAGGAGTGCGGTTACCGGGCGCTCGCCGCCAAAGCGACCGAGAAAGACATCCTCGCCCTCGCCGAGAACGTCGCCGACCGCTCCTGAGCCCGGCGGTTGGGCCACACTAGGGCATGAGACTCGGCGGTCAGGTGTTTTGCTCGTACGACGATCCGGAACTGTGGGCACAGGATGCCGTCAAAGCCGGTTATCGTGCCGTAAACCCGCCATTCGGTACCGAATCGGACGCCGATACGCGACGTGCCTTTGTCCAACTCTGCGAGCGGCACGATCTCACAATCGCCGAGGTGGGAGTTTGGAACAACCCGCTGACCGACGACCAGGAGGCGAGTGCCGCCGCGCTCGATCGATGCAAGGCCTGCCTGCAATTGGCGGACGATCTTGACGCGCAGTGTGCGGTCAACATTGCCGGTTCGCGAGGCGAGAAGTGGGACGGTCCCAACCCGGCGAACTTCGCAGTCGACACGTTCGAACTAATCGTCGACCAGGTTCGCGAGATCCTGCGTACAGTGAAGCCGAAACGGACCAAATACACGCTTGAGACGATGCCGTGGGTCTTCCCCGACTCCACGGAATCCTACGTCGAACTGATTCAAGCGATTGACGAACCGATGTTCGGCGCCCACCTCGATATCGTCAACATGATCGTCTCTCCCCGCCTCTTCTTCGACAACGCGAATTTCTCGCGGCACTGCGTCGAGACCCTGCGCCCTTGGCTCGTGGGAGTTCACATCAAAGACATGAGCCTTCGTTCGGACCTTACCGTGCATCTGGACGAGAGGGTCCCCGGAGACGGCGACCTCGACCTTGGCGCCATGCTCGCCGCCCTCGCCACGCTCCCCATCGGCACTCCCGTCCTCCTCGAGCACATGCATTCTGAGGCCGACTACGCCCGTGCAAGCCAACACGTTCGGTCATTGGCCGCCCAACAAGGCGTCCCCTTCGAACCCTGAATCCCAATCAGCAGCCCCAAAGGGCGACAGCCCTGGGTCGCATCGCAGGCCCGAAGGGGCGACATCCCAAAGCCCAGGGCGACAGCCCTGGGTCGCATCGCAGCCCCGAAGGGGCGACATCCCAAAGCCCAGGGCGACAGCCCTGGGTCGCATCGCAGCCCCGAAGGGGCGACATCCCAAAGCCCAAGGCGACAGCCCTGGGTCGCATCGCAGCCCCGAAGGGGCGACATC
>JARLGV010000051.1 GCA_031292555.1 Fimbriimonas sp. | reverse complement strand
GCGGACGGGAGACACACAAAACTAGCCGCAAACAAACCGGAGGGGGTGGCCGAATTCCGTCGGAATGGGTGGCCGAATTAAATCGGAATCAGTGGCCGAATTGTTTTGGAATGGGTGGCCGAATTCCGTCGGAACGCGCAGAAGATCGCAGTCTCGGGTGCAGACAGTTTTCGGAGACCACGTCAATCCTAACTCCAAGCTCTTCGGCCAGCAACTGTTCAAACCCAATCAAGTCCAGGAGAGACCGACCTCGATCCATCTTAACGAGGACATCTACGTCGCTGCCATCATGCGCGGTCCCGCGTGCTACGGATCCAAAAATGCGAACCTCTGAAGCACCAAATTGCTTCGCTGCCGCCTCGATCATCGGCTTACGCTCTAAAAGGCCCTGTAAGGTTGGAGTCATAACTTCTCAACGTCCTCTAAAGCAAACCTGGCTGCCCGACTAGGATTTCCCGATTCGCTTCGCTCATTCCCCTGCTGCGGGATAAACTTCTCATCCTATTCGTGCTACAAACACGTCGAGTGTCTGCCCGTCTTGGACAGTTCTCAAACCGGGAGTGCACGCTCCTGGGGTCAAGGTATGTCCAATCGGACTACAACTCCCTTCGGCATCTTCGCTACAGTATCGATGACCAACGCTGCAGAAGCCCGCAATCGGCGGTAATCGTTGGTTGATAGTTCGAGGATCGAAATCTGGAAGCCAGTGAGATTCTGCTGGTATCGGATGTTTTGGTCGCTGGTAACGAAAACTTCAAATTCCCTCTCCGCAACGCGCAAGAGTGCTCCGTTAAGCAAGCCCTTCCACCCGCACTGATCGACCGTTCGACAAGTGCAACCAGTCAAAAATCGGGAAAGAGGCGCTGGAACACATTCGTCCAATAGCACTCTCAAGTAGCGGATACTCCGACAATGGCTCGCTCGGACTCATCCAGCAACTGCTCTGCCATCTCACGTGTGACTGTTGGGAAGCAGTCAAGGAACTCGCCAAGAGTGTAATTGCTCTCTAGATACTCAAAGAGCGACCTAACGGGCACCCTTGTTCCTGCAAAAACTGGGGTTCCACCGAGGATCTCAGGGTTGACCGATACAAGTGCACTCATGCCCAATTATACGAGCGAATACGACTTTAGAAGGATTACGATCCCTAGACAACGGACTGTCATCCTGCTTTCGCAAAGCGCCTGCCTTTGGGGGACAAAACAAGAATGTTCGAATCCTAGTCGGTGTCTACAAGGTTCCTGAGTTCAAAAAGCGGTCGCTGCCTGCCTTGGATGCAGTTCGAACCATTGCAGTGCCGTTGGGAACGAGAGAGATAAGTTGGGGCAAGTCATGGGTCTTGGGAGGAGCAATCCCAGCCTCGACGAGTACCGCCTTGATGTATTTCTCCGCCGCTTGCTGGATGTGATAGGCTGCAATGGACCACGGGCCCCTATTCGTCCGAATGAGCGCGACCACATCCTCATCCTCAACGGCCTTTTCTACCCACCGTTGAGCGTCGATACTAGGCAACGTATTCCTTGCCCTCTCGCTCAGCCCAATAGACTGCAGAACCCAGCATTCGGGACTCCCGCTCTGCCTCTTCCGGCGTGTAGACCAGCAAGTCGACCGAAAAAGCTCGGGTCCCCAAGTCCAGAAGTGCGAGGCCCTGCCTGCGAATGAAGGGAATCTCGGTATCGGCAATCACGAGGACGTCATAGTCGCTCTCCGGTGTTGCCTTTCCAGTCGCACGGGATCCAAAGAGAATGACCCGCTTTACGTCGATGCGACCACTTAGTCGATCCCGGATGATTTTTAGGACCTCAGCGTCGCTCACTTTTGGTGCAACCTCGTAGGGAAATCGTGGCTGCCGGACTAGGATTCGAACCTAGACACACGGCACCAAAAACCGTTGTCCTGCCATTAGACTATCCGGCAAAGCCCGTGTATTATACTTCCTCCTCGCGTGCGCCATACTCCCCTTGTCATGGCGAGTTCAGTCAAAAAGCATCGAATTGAGCAATTGGCACGGGTGTTGGAGGAGTCGGGGATCGACTGTTTCGTGGCCCAAGACCCGATTTCCATGGGGTATCTCCATGGGTTTCACGAGCACGGAGGGGAGCGGTTCATGGCACTCTGCATCAACAGCTCGGCAGAGATTCGGATGATCTGCCCGGCCCTCTCCCTCTCCCAGGTCAAGCGCGCGGGGATCGAGGATGCGCGGCCGTGGAAGGACGGGGAGGACCCGCTCGCCCAGTTCGAGCAGCTTTCTGACGAGTGGAACCTCAAGAGCGCTATCCTCGCGGTGGACTCCAACATGCCGGCGCGCATGCTCCTCCAGATGCAGTCCGTTCTACCGGCCGCCCTCTTCAAGTCGGGAGAAACCTACTTGGCCCAATTGATGAGGGTCAAGAGCGATGCAGAGGTCGAACTGCTGCGAAGAGCGGGAAGGATCGCGGACGACGCATTTGATGCGGTCCATCCGCTGATTCGCGCCGGGATGACGGAGAGGCAGGTCGACAAAATGCTGGTCGACGCGATGGCGGAGCGAGGGGGCGGGCCCGGGTTCTGCATCGTGGCGACAGGGGCCAACTCGGCGGAGCCGCACCATCTGAGCGACGACACGGTGCTCAAGGACGGCGATGTGCTGATCCTCGACTTCGGCTGCAACGTGGAAGGGTACCAAAGCGACATCACGCGCACCGTCGCAGTCGGCCATGCCTCGGACAAGGCGAAGCAGGTGTACGACATCGTGTTCCGTTCCCACATGGCAGGGCGAGCCCAGAGCAAACCGGGCGTCACCTGCGGCTCCGTCGATGCGGCGGCGCGGAACGTGATCGAGGACGCGGGATATGGCGAGTTCTTCCCCCACCGGACCGGGCACGGTCTGGGCATGAACGGCCACGAGGAGCCGTTCATCATTGGCGGTAGCGAGGTCGTTCTCGTCCCCGGCAACTGCTTCAGCATCGAGCCAGGGATCTATCTCGCCGGCGAACTCGGGGTTCGAGTCGAGAACATCGTGGTCGCAACTGAGACCGGTCACGAGAGCATGAATCGCGAGCCGTCGCCGACCTTGCTTGTTGTTGGGTAGAGCGGGCCGGAGTCCCGGCCCGTGAGGGGCATAGGCTGTCGGACACGGGCTGGGCGGACAATGGGAAAACCTTGTTCGCTGCAGTCGAAGAGGATGGCGCGGCGGTCTCTGCGATGAACACCGCGTCTTCCGCGATTGCGGCTGCGACCGCATCTGCTCGGGGTATCCCAAATCCAAATGTTTCGTAAAAGACCGGATAAACTATCCAGTAATTAGTCAGGAGCAGCATTTTGCCGACGAATAATTGTTAAAAGGCGGCTAAGGCCTTGCAATCGTTAGGTTAGCCTGTGACACAATACTCATTGCCTCGGCAGGCTTTGTGTGCGGGCCGGAGGGCTTGGGTTATCGTTGCAAACGTCAAAAGCACCCATGTTCGAGCCTAGTCTGCACACAAAAAAAGAAGTTCGGCTCGCGGGCCGAAAGAGTTGGGTTATCGTCTGTAACACGGCAGGTCGCCGGTTCGAGTCCGGCCTTTCCTTTCAAACGGAGAGTAGCTCAGTGGTTAGAGCGGCAAAACGCCCAGTTCGCCAACTTGTCCGCGAGAAACTTCTACCGCCAGGGAAAAACGAAATGATACGAGTTCACAGCATCGCAAACGAAAAGAGGATGGGAAGCTTCGGCGTCCTACCGTGCCTCTTCGTCGGCGCCATGCTGCCCAATTCCGATCCCATGAAGGGACGGCTCTAGAGAACTCCAAATCTTGACCGCCCCTCCTTCAACGAGCGGGCGGATTCCAAAAACAACGGACTTCACCCGCTTCTTCGACGAAGCCTAGGTTCCCGCACGTCCCGTGCCCGAACCCCCTCGACACGAGCCGTTCGCTCGTGCTGCGCAAGAGGTGAAAACCAGTGAAGTACGCAAAGCTATTCAATCGATTTCAAACGCCCCAGAGCGCGCCCATCCCAGGTTCGAACCAGGTTCGAAACGCGGCGGGCGGCTTCGTGTGGACCTTGGATCGCTGGGCGGTCCTCGACCGCTTCCTCATCCTGGGGAGCGAGAGCGGAACGTACTATGCGAGCCCGGTCGTCCTCACCCAGGAGAATGCCGCCAACGTCGTCGCCCTGATTCAGGAGCACGGAGAGAAGGTCGTGCTGCGGATCTGCGAGGTGAGCCTGGAAGGGCGTGCCCCGAGAAACGATCCGGCGATCTTCGCACTGGCCCTTTGTGCGTCGCTCGGCAACGACCAGACGCGGGCAGCCGCGCTGCAAGCGCTGCCGTACGTGTGCCGGATCGGGACCCATTTGTTCCAGTTCGCCGAGATCTGCAACGGTCTGCGGGGATGGGGGCGCGGGCTTCGGAGGGCGATCGGAACCTGGTACAACGCCAAGCCGATCGCCGACCTGGAGTACCAGGCGATCAAGTACAAGCAGCGGGAGGGCTGGTCGCACGCCGACCTGCTCCGGCTCGCGCACCCGGTGCCGGCATCGCCGTCGCACGGAGCTCTGTACAAGTGGATCGTGGACGGCGAGCAGACTGAGCCGTTGCCAAGGATCGAGGCGATGGCGCGGTTGGCGAAGGCGGCCGACGCAAACGAGGCGGCGGAGATCGTCCGGATGGCCCGGCTTCCGAGGGAAGCGGTGCCGACGGAGTGGTTGACCGACGCTGCCGTGTGGGAAGCGCTCTTGGAGCAGATGCCGATGATGGCGATGATCCGGAACTTGGCGACGATGACTCGGGTCGGCTTGCTCACCCCGGGATCGGAGGCGACTCGGATGGTTCTCGCCGAACTCGGCAGCGCCAACCGGATCCGAAAGGCTCGCATCCACCCGATGGCGATCTTGCTTGCGCAGCGAACCTACGCGGCCGGACAGGGCCATCGCGGTTCGGGAACGTGGGCGCCGGTACCCGCCGTGGTCGATGCTCTCGACCAGTCGTTCGCGACCGCCTTCGACAACGTCGAGCCGACCGGAAAGCGGTACCTGCTCGGTGTGGACGTTTCGGGTTCCATGGGGATGCCGGTGAACGGTTCGCCGATCACGGCGTGCGAGATCGCGACCGCGATGGCGATGATCACGGTGGGAACAGAAACGAACGTCACTCCGATGGCGTTTGCGGACGAGTTTCGGCAGCTGCCGCTTTCGCGGAGGATGAGACTCGACGACGCGCTGAGGCACACGAGGGACCAGAACTTCGGAAGGACGGACTGCTCGCTGCCGATGCAGTACGCGATGAAGAACTGGCTGCCGGTCGACGTGTTCGTGGTCTACACGGACAACGAGACGTGGTTCGGAAGGATCCACCCGGCGCAAGCCCTGGTGCAGTACCGGGAGGCGATGGGGATCGACGCGAAGTTGATCGTGGTGGGAGTCACGGCGACGGCTTGCACGATCGCCGACCCGAACGATCGGGGAATGCTCGACGTGGTCGGGTTCGACACGAACGTGCCGACCGTGATGCGGGAGTTCGCGATCGCATAGGGGCCGTGGGGCCTGGCATCACTGAGAAAAGGGATGCTGGGCCTCGGCACGAGCCCGTTTGAACCGGTCGATGACGCCGAGGGCGTCTCTCGCCGCGTCCTGCTCGGCCTCCTTCTTGCTTCGACCCTCGCCCTCGCCGATCGTTTCATTGTCGAATACGACCTGTACCTGGAACCGCTTCTCGTGGGCAACTCCGGTCTCTCGCACGACCCGATAGATGGGCGACTGTCGCCAAAAGCTCTGGGCGACTTCTTGCAGCTTCGACTTGTAGTCGTTCGGACTAACGTCGCCGCCGCTGATCCTCAGCAGGTAGGGATGAAGCTGCTCCAGCACAAACCAGCGGGCAACCTCGAGGCCCGATTCCAGATAGACGCTCCCGATGATCGCTTCCAAGACATCGGCCATGATCGACGGACGCTGCCGACCGCCTGTCGCTTCCTCACTTGGACCAACCTCGATGAACTCGTCGAGGCCCAGTTTCTTGGCAACCTCGGCAAGCGGCGCCTCTTGAACCACGCTCGATTTCGCCTTGGAGAGCATGCCTTGGTCCCAGGTGGGATGGTGTTCGTAAAGATATTGGGCGATTACCAGGCCGAGTACGGAGTCGCCAAAGAACTCCAGACGCTCGTAGCTGTCGGCGACTGGGTTCGGCGCCGCGCTGCGGTGCCGCATAGCGAGCCTGAATAGCTCTTCGTTGCGTAGCGGTATCGGCTTCGGAATCATGCCATGCGCTGGCTGAGCGCTTCTGCTATTCGCGCCACTCCTTTTACAATGTCCTTTCGGCTGATAGCATAGCTTAGACGAATATGCCCCGGTCCATGGAACACTGATCCGGGAACGACGGCTACTTTGGCCCTCTCCAGTAAGTACGAGGCAAGGTCCGAATCCGATTTTAACTCATTTCCGATATACGCAGAAATATCGGGAAGGGCATAAAATGCTCCCTGAGGCTTTGCCATCGACACATACGGAATCGCGGTTAGCAGATCGTAGATGAGATCGCGCCGGGCCTGAAACTCGGACCGCATCGTCTCGATGACGGACGGGTCGAGGTTCATCGCCGCCACTGCGCCCCATTGGGCGAACGAAGTCGCGTTGCTGGTCACCTGATCCTGAAGGTTGCTCATCGCTTTCGCCACTTCGAGAGGAGCAGCCGCGTAGCCGATGCGCCACCCCGTCATCGCATAACTCTTGGAGCACCCGTTGATAGTGACCGTGCGGCCCAATACCTCTGCTCCGAGCGAAGCGATCGATATGTGCCGGAGCCCGTCGTAGATAAGGTGCTCGTAGATCTCGTCTGCAACGATCCAAAGTCCGAATCGGACTGAAAGTCCTGCGATCTCCTTCAAGGTAGCCCGTGGCAAGACGGCGCCCGTGGGGTTGCTTGGGCTGTTGACGAGGATTGCTTTTGTCTTGGTTGTGATCGCCTCCCGGAGATCCTCGTAGTCCGGGATGAACCCGGCTTTGTGATGCGTCTGCACGATGACGGGCACGCCCCCCGCCAGACGGACCTGCTCGGCGTACGTCATCCAAAACGGCGAGATCAAGATCACCTCGTCGTCCGGATCGATCAAGACCTGCAAAGCGTTGTAGATTGCTTGCTTCGCCCCGCAGGTAACCACGATCTGGTCCGGTGTGTACCGAAGGCGGTTTTCTCGCTCCAACTTCGCGGAAATCGCCTGGCGCAAGGAGGGGATGCCGGCGGTAGGAGTGTATTTGGTGAACCCGGCGCGAATTGCCTCGATTGCAGCGTCGCACACCGGCTCGGGCGTGTTGAAGTCCGGCTCGCCGGCTCCGAACGAAACGATATCGATCCCCTCCGCCTTCATCGCGTTCGCCTTAGCGCTAATGCCAAGCGTGGGGGAAGGCTTGAGAAGACCTGCTCGAGCGGACAGAGGCAGGTTGTTCAATGAGCGAGATTATACCGAGGCGCTATAATCGCCCCGTGGGCAACTCGAATCGTCATCCGCGAGGGCCCGTCGTCACCCTCGGGATTCTGACTGTTCTAGTTCTGGTCGCCCTGTTGGTCCACGTAATGGTGGGCGGCTCGGAGAACTACCTGCCGTGGGCGGTCGTCGCAGAGATCTTCCGGGGACACCTGACCGACACCCAAGCCACGACGATAAATACTGTCGTATGGGCGATCCGGCTCCCGCGCGCGCTTGAGTGCGTTTGCGTGGGCGGCATCTTAGGGCTGGTCGGATCGGCGTTCCAAGCCCAGCTTCGCAATCCGCTCGCCGAGCCATACATCGTTGGGGTCAGCTCAGGCGCCGCTATCGGCGGGGCGATCGCGATGATTTTGGGCTGGGATATTTGGTTTGGCGGGCTGGGATCCGCGGCGCTTGGGTTTGTGACGGGGATGATCTCGCTTGGCATCGTCTATGGCCTGGCCAGCCGTCGGGGCGTCGTCGAGGTGACCACCCTCCTGCTCGCGGGAGTGGTTGTCGGTTCGCTGATGTCCTCGTTGCTTTCGCTTTGCCTGCTGCTGGCCGGCCAAGATACCAACAAGGTCCTGCAATGGCTTTTGGGGAACATGGGGACCGCTCAGTTCGGCAAGGACGGCGTCCTGTTCGCCGTGCTGGTCATTGGCTCGGTGATCTTGGTTCGGCAGACGAGGCTTCTCAATGCGTTTGCGATGGGAGAAGAGGCGGCATCGCGCATGGGCGTCGACGTCGGTCGGCTGCGTACGATCGTGTTGGTTGTCGGAACCGCGATGACCGCGACCGCGGTCGGAGCTGTCGGGATCGTCGGATTCTTGGGACTCGTCGCTCCCCATATCTCGCGCCGAGTCCTGGGAGTGGACTGGCGTTACTCCCTGATCGGCTCCGGCCTGATCGGCTCCGCTCTGCTTCTCGCCGCCGACCTCCTGGCCCAGCGAGTCGGCACACTATTCGGCACCGTCGTCGGAGATATCCCGGTCGGCATAGTTACCGCCGTAATCGGCGCCCCGTCGCTACTGATACTGATCCGAAAGCGGGGATAGTCCCCCCGAAAAGGGTCGGCCAGCCTTCCGAACCCTGAACTCCGAACCCAATTTTCCGACCCTCGCCCCACACCACTCAACCCACCGAAAACCTGCCAAAGTTACGAGACGACAAGGGGCTAGACTAAGAAATGGCGGAATTGGAATATCGCAAGCTGACCGGCGACGAGGTTGCAGCAGAGTTGACTGCCCTCACTGGATGGGCAGTCGAGAACGAGAAGCTGTCCAAGCGGTTCTCGTTCAATACTTACAAAGACGGATTGGTGTTCGCGTTGGCGGTCGGACAGGTGGCCGACCAGATGAACCACCATCCCGACCTAGAGGTGGGATACGCGAGGGTGCACGTTTCCGTGTACACCCACGCGGTCAACGGGCTGTCGCCGTTCGATTTCGAACTGGCACGCCGGATCGAAATCCTTCTAGCTTAGGTCGGGCGATTACTCTTCGATCAGGTATTCGGCAATGACCTGGGCGGTGTCGTTCAACGCGTCCACGTGAGTCCGCTCGTAGCCATGGCTGGTGTCCACTCCTGGACCGATCAGAGCTACCTCGGCCTGCCCGCCGCTGCGCCAGTACGCGCTTCCGTCGCTGCTGTAGTACGGGTAAACGTCCGGCTTTAGGTCGATTCCTACCCGTGCGGACATCGCCCGAAGCTTGTCGCTCAGGTTCTTGCTGTACGGTCCGCTGGAGTCCTTGACGCATATCGAGCAGTGGAACTCGTCGCCAGAGAGCCCGTCGCCGATGCAGGCCATATCGAGGATGAGCAGCTCGTGCAGATTGGCTGGCAAGCCGTCGACGCCGCCATGGCCGACCTCTTCATAGTTACTGATCAGCACCGTCGCCTTCTGGACGGGAGTTACGCCGCCATCCACCAACGCCTTGAGGGCGGCCAACGTGCATGCCACGCAAGCTTTGTCATCCAAGAACCGCGAGCGGACAAATCCAGAATCGCTTACTTCAACGCGCGGGTCGAAATATACGAAATCGCCGATCTCGATGCCGAGCAGACGGGTCTCTTCCGCGCGGGTCGTCCGCTCGTCGAGTCGGACCTCCATCGTGTCGGCCGTTCGCGGCGCGGTCGTCGCATCCTTGTTTACGTGGGCTGCACCATTGGCGAGCACAAGCGAGCCGCGAATCTGTTGGCCAGACCGGGTCGCGATTGAAAGTCCTTCGCTTTCCACCGTCGGCCACATAAGGCCGTTCAGCGCTGACAGCTTGAGCCGGCCGTTCGGTTTGATCTCGCGGACGATCGCGCCAAGGGTGTCGACGTGGGCTGAGAGGCCCCTCGGCTTGTCGTGGCGGAGCCCGTCGACTTCGGCGAGTAAGGCGCCTTTGATCGTTCGCTTCGTCTTGATGCCCATGCTCTCCAACTCGCCTTGCACGAAGCTGACGGCGTAGTCGGTGTCGCCGGTCGGGCTCGGCGTCTTGAGCAGGTCCACCAATGTCTGTACCAAATAGTCGGTCGATATTTCGAATCGGGCCAAGGAAATCCTCCGCGAATGTCCTGCGATGTTTACCCCGGAATCGGTCTCTCTTTGGCGTTTCATACCCGTGGATCGTCGTTCCCCATCCGATTCGAGCAATCCCTTGCTCGAATCCCGAGCCAACGTAAAGATTCGAATGCGGCGGGCCGATGCAAAGGTTGGCGGGACAATATCTGCGGGTGGTCAATACTGATGCGTCTCAACTATGCCAGGAAACGCGACTAAAGCCGTAAGATGTAGTTGGCTGAGGCAGGGATACATGGTCGAACGGTAAATAGATGCCTAAGGACTGGACAATGGAGCAGCACTAACCGATGGCGGATTCCGACTCGCGCGACTTCAGGCAAAGGCAGCCTTGGGGCGGGCTATTTGAATTCGGACCACTTTCGACTGGGCTCGTCACGCTCCTGTTGGTGCTTGTCGGCGCGATCGTCGTTAACTTGTTCCAGCGCTTCACCTCTCCATCATATAACCCGGCTTCCGAAAACTGGCTGACGGTGACTGTATGCGCCACGATGGCCGGCGTCGTTTCCGGTCTCGCCGCCCGACAGAAGGAACGTTTGAATCGGCGCACGCTGGCCGTGGTTGCCGAACGAGAGCGGGTCCAGAGCCAACTAAAGCACATCCTGTCCTCGGTTCGGTGCATCGTGTGGCATGCCGATATATTCGAAGAGGCGGGAGACTATATTTGGGATACCCAAGTCTCCCATGAAGAGGCCGCGCGCAAGGTTCTCCCTGTCGAACCACGCCCGGGCCAAACGTTCACCGATGCTTGGTACCGGTCCAAACTGCAGGAAGACTCGATCCACTGCGATACGACCGCCAAGGAAGCATTTCGCTCGAAAGCGCCCGGATATCGAGTCGAGTATCGCTGTGTTCTACCTGACGGCCGTATCCGCTGGTTCTACGAGGATGTTCAGATCGATTACGTGGACGGGGGCAAGTACTACGTCGTCGGTGTCTGCATGGATATCACCGACCTTAAGGTCGCGGAGGAAAGGCTCAACCAGGAGCGGGTGATGCTCCGCACTCTGATCGACAACTTGCCGGATATGGTGTTCGTCAAGGACTTGCAGGGACGTTTTGTCTTGGAAAATACGGCGCACCTGAGGCATGTGGGCGCCGCATCGAAAGAGGCCTTCCTGGGAAAGACCGACTTCGACCTCTTCCCAAGCGAGATCGCCCAACCGTTTTACGAGGACGAACAGGAGGTGATTCGGACTGGAAAACCGCTGCTCAATCGGATGGAGCCGGCTCAGGACCCACTGGGAAACCCGCAATGGTTCTGGACGACGAAGGTTCCGCTTCGCGATTCCCAGGGGCGGGTTGTGGGGATTATCGGCGTCAACCGGGACGTGACGACACAAAGGCGCGAGCAGCAAGAACTACAGAACACGATGGCCCAACTGGAACAGGCGAAGCGCATGGCGGAGCACCACGCAGAGTTGCTTGAACGCCAGGCCATCGACCTTGCGGAGGCGCGTGACTTGGCATTGGCCTCCACCCGTGCCAAGTCGGAGTTTCTCGCCAACATGAGCCACGAGATCCGAACGCCTATGAACGGAATATTAGGGATCACCGAGCTTCTGCTAGGTACGCGCCTCACCAATGAGCAGCACGAATTCGCAAGCACGGTCCGTAGCAGTGCGGACGCGTTGCTTACGGTGATCAACGACATCCTCGACTTCAGCCGAATCGAGGCGGGCAAGATGCAGGTGGAGGTCACCGACTTTAATCTGCGGCTGGTCATGGAAGAGGTCACCGGACTTGTGGCAAGCAACGCCTATCGAAAGGGGCTTGAGGTTGCATGCGTATTCCCGTATGAGGTGCCGGAGTTTCTCCAGGGCGACCCGGCGCGCCTCCGCCAGATCCTGACAAACCTGATGGGTAACGCGGTCAAATTCACCGAGCACGGCGAGGTCCGATTGGAGGTGGCGCTTCTCCAGGAGACGGATGCGGATGCCTTGATCCGGCTCTCGGTCGCCGATACCGGCATCGGAATCGCCCGAGAGGCTCAAGCGAGGATCTTCGATAGCTTCACTCAGGCCGACGGCAGTACCACCAGAAAGTTTGGGGGCACCGGTCTTGGTCTGACGATCTCTCGGAGCTTAACCGAACTCATGGGCGGACAGATCGCCATGTCAAGCGAAGAAGGAAGAGGCAGCACCTTCTACGTCGACCTGACGTTGCCCAAACAAACCGGCGAAAGGAAGGAGATAACCCTCGCGCCGGAACTCATGTCTGGGCTCAGGGTGCTGATCGTCGACGACAACGCGACGAATAGGTGGGTTCTGCGCGAGCAACTCGCCTCATGGGGCTGCCAGCCGGTGGAAGCGAGTTCGGCGGAAGAGGGACTGGGTCTTCTAGACGATTCTGTCGCGAGCGGCATTCCGTTCAGGGTTGCGATTCTCGATATGCAGATGCCGGACATCGACGGCCAGGGCTTGATGGAACGAATCGTAGCAAATGATCAAGTCAAGCATCTTCCTCTGATTTTGTATACTTCGGTCGGTGGCTATGGCGCAGTCGACCGATCGCGAGCGGAGGGATTCGTCGCAGTGCTCACCAAGCCGGCACGCCAATCGCAGCTCTTCAATGTGATGCTCTCCGTGTTGGGCGATCCGCGTTTCCTAAGTGAACTCGCTTGCGCCTCGACTGCGCCCCAGGACCCGCTCGGCTTGAACGTTCTCCTTGCAGAAGACAACGAGATCAATCAGATGGTCGCTCGAATGATGCTGGACCGGTTCGACTGTCGTGTAACGGTCGTTGAGACTGGCAAGAAGGCGCTGGAGGTCCTCGACGAATCGGACTTCGATGTCATCTTGATGGACGTCCATATGCCCGAGATGGACGGCTACGAGGCGACGGCGGAGATCAGGCGGCGAGAGGCGTTCGGTCGGAAGCGGATTCCTATTGTCGCCATGACCGCCAAGGCGATGCCCGGCGACCGGGAGGTGGGTCTCCTCGCCGGCATGGACGACTATGTGGTCAAACCCGTGCGGCCCGACGAGCTATACGCCGTTCTGAAGCGATGGGGCAGACCCGACTCGGTTCGTCAGGATCTGCCTGCCGGCGCCTGATGGCCTAGTGGACCGGCTTGCCAAGCTTACGGGAGGCGAAAAGAGCGGCGCCGCGCGCTCCGGCTCGATCTCCGTCCGGTGCGACCACGATCGGCAGGTTCGCTTGCTCTTCACGATAGGGCACGGAATTCCGGATGTTCTCCAAGTACCACTCCCGGAACTCCTGTTTGGCCTCGATTACGCCACCGCCGATGAAGATCGCATCCGGGTCGAAAACATTCACCATCTGGTCGATGTGAGCGGCAAGGGCGTAGGTTTGGGCACGGAAAATCGCCAGACACATTTCGTCCTGTCTCTCCGCGAACCCACGCACCTTCTTCGCCGCATCGTTGATCGGCATAGCCGAGAGAGGGTGATCCGGATACTTCTGCAGGAAGTAAGGAAGGAGATTCAATTCGATTCCGGTGAGGCTGGCGATCGACTCAAGGTCATTATCCTTGCCGCAGTTGCAGCGTGCGTGGATAATGCCTTCTGGGTACCAGTTTCCGGGCAAGGTGACGTGTCCGAGTTCGGCGGCGAATCCGACCTTTCCAATCAACACGCTACCGTTGGCGACCACTCCCCCGCCCAAACCGGTGCCCACGATGAGTGAAACCGACGTCTTATCCGCATCATCCTTGAACTGAACCCAATGCGCATACAGGGCGGCCGCATTGCCGTCGTTTAGAAAGCTCACGGGCAGATGCAGAGCCTTGGCAAGCGCTCCCCGCAAATCGTAGTTCCAGTACGCTTTGTCGGAGAAGTTCGTGGCTCCCTTGGAGCAGAGCACTCCGTCGGCGCTAATCGGCCCGGGCGTATCCAAGCCCACCGCCGTGATCTCAGACTTCTTCCATTTAGTGAGTTCGAGCGCCAATTCGAAGCCTGCGCAAAGCTGCGAGACACAGGTTTCCGGCCCTTCCGACACCAAACTGGGCAGTTCCGCCATGCCTTCGATCACAAAAGACGTCCCGTCGAATGCGGTTACGTTTATTGAATTGCCACCCAAATCCAAGCCGACGAATTTACCCATGAGCGCCCTGTCTCCTCATCACGGCATCAAGCCTACCACCCGCAAACGCAGTGAGCTATGGTTTGGATGGAGCTTCGGGAAGTCTGGCAATTCCCGCCGGATAGAACAGAATGCCGTGAACCTTGCGCAGGCGCATGATCTCCTCGAACAGGCGGTGTCGTAATTCGAGTTCTTCGGCTTGGGTGAAAACCTCGAGATTGCACTGCACGAGGATCGACAAGCCGACGTCGTCGCAATCGGAAAGGTCGACCACCACCTTGTCTGCCTGCACACGATCCAGGCCGATCGCGAACTTGCGGATATCGTCGCAGAACGTCCGAACCGTCTCGGGAGGCGAGTCGTAGGGGATACGGACGTTGAACTTTTGGCGTCGATACCTTCGAGCGCTATAGTTCTCGACCGCCGCACGGATGAGGTTGGCGTTCGGCAGATTGATGACGGTGTCCTCAAACGTTCGAATGCGCGTCGACCGCAGGTTGATCTCCTCGACGATCCCCTCGATTTTGTCGACTTTCACCCAGTCGCCGATCTTGAAGGGCATGTCGAACAGGATCGTCAAGGAGCCGAAGATATTCTCGACCGAGTCCTTGGCGGCGAGAGCGACGACAATGCCGCCGATGCCGAGGCTCGCAACTACGGCCGCCACATTGACGTTGAGCAGGGTGCTTAGCGCGACGAACAGGCCAACCGTAACGATAACGAGCCGGACGAACTTCCGGGTCATCGGGATCAACAGCCGTTCCGCCCGGTCTGAGACTTCGGCTGCGCGGGTGGCCATGCTATCGCAAACCACATCCCAGAGCGCATAGGCGAGCGTGGAGAAGGCGACGATCGTCAGACCTTCCAGCACAAGAAGTACGCCACGCTCCAGTTTTGGCGGAAGCGAGAGCGGACCCACGAGGGGATAGCAGATCAAGATTCCAGTGAGTAGCCCCACTGCTCGCCGGGCAGCTACAACGGTTTCCGGCGTGACCTCACCCGCAAGGACCTTGTCTCGGAGCCGAATGACTCTGCCGGTTATCCGGTTGCCGACGATCATCGCGATTCGTGCGATCGCAATCAGGAGAATCAGGCCCAGCCATTGCCAGATTTGAACTCCGAGGAAGTGATGGTGGAAGGGGCTGCGTAATTCGCTAACCCAATCCGGAGTCTCGATCGTCGGGAAATAATCGTTCATGTCTGCGGCTTCCTTCCCCAGGGAAGCTTCCGTCCTATCATGACCGCCGCCGGGGCAAAAAAGACGGCAGGTAGATAGTTGGCGGTGTGAAGATCCTTGATCTCAAGCAATCCGAGGCCAGTTGCGAAGAGGATGGCGCCTCCTGTCGCGGTTGTTTCCGCCAGTAGCTCTTCGTCGGCTGCGATGGGGCGTAGCCAACCAGCGGCCAGCGTTAGGGCGCCTTGGTAGATCAGCAACAGCAATGCTGTCACCAGCACTCCCGCGCCGGAAGCGGCAGCGAGAAAGACCGCTGCCACGCCGTCCATCGTCGCCTTGAGGCTGAGAAGCTCGGACTTCTTCTCGAGGGCATCCTGCATGCACCCCAAAAGGGTCATCGGGCCGATGCAGAACAGGACGAAGGACGTGATCAAACCATCGACGAAT
This sequence comes from Fimbriimonas sp., assembly GCA_031292555.1. Classification (GTDB taxonomy): domain Bacteria; phylum Armatimonadota; class Fimbriimonadia; order Fimbriimonadales; family Fimbriimonadaceae; genus Fimbriimonas. The sequence continues at coordinate 155,243 of JARLGV010000051.1, read as the reverse complement.
CTCGGCGAACTCCCTTGTCCGAGCGAGTGCTTGAACCACTCGGCCAGCTCTCCGATACCGGCATGGATTCCAATTGCCAAACCGATCACACCGCCGCCCGCCATCGCGAGAGCTGCGATTAGGGGGTTCCGGCTTTGGAGGAACATCTTGACGCCCAAGCCGCAGGTGACGAGCCCCAATCCATGAAGGGCGACTGTCTGATACGATCCGGGGATCTGCTTGCCCACGAGCCAGCCGACGGTCGCTCCAGTCGCCACCGTCGCTGTATTGAGCAAGGTCCCACGCATTGCGAGGTTGTACCGCATCGATCGTGTCAAGAGGCCGTTCAAGCCGAGAACGCGTAGAATGGGCTTCTCGAAGGCGCGATCGTATGGATAGCCACACAATTACTGTAGTCAGGATCGATGCATGGGACGTAGCGAACATTCTCGATCGGCTGGCGCCGCTTGTGTCCGATTCACGGGCCAACGGTTTCAACATGCTACGACGTCTTGCCGATGGCCTGGAGACTGGCGAGAACCGGTTCCGAGAGCCTAGCGAAGCGCTTTTTGGTGTATTGGGATCAGATGGAGTGCTGGTGGCGGTCGGCGGACTCAATCGAAACGCCTTTCCCGAAGACCCTCAGGCGGGCCGACTGCGGCGAGTCTACGTTCACTCCGAATGCCGTCGTATCGGCTTGGGGCGAGCGATCGTCTCGGAGATAATCGTCAGGGCGAGGGAAGTGGCTTACCTGTCGATCGTCCTGCGCGCACCGGACTCCGCGTTCGCCTTCTATGCCTCAATGGGCTTTGAAAGAGTTGTCGATTCGCAGTCGGCGACGCATCGGCTCAACCTCTAGAGGGTGGGCGCGTTATCACGCTAACCTACTTCCCACCGTACTTTCTGAGATCGCCGACCTCATCGCGAAAGAACTTCTCCGTGTGGAATGTGTTCGCCCTCCGGGCAAAGTAGAACACGTCATGTCCGTGAATGTCCTTTGACTTTAGCTTGGCGCCATGGTCGAGGAGCCACTTTGCATCTCGATAGTTGCCTTCTGCGACCGACGTCAAGAACGGTGTCATCTTGGTTTTGGGGTTCGGCTCGTCGATGGGCGCCCCCGCTTGCCAGAGCCTCTTTAGGTAGACCTGAGTTCCCAAAGCAAGTTCCATCAAACAGTTACCTTCCTTTGTCCTCACCCGCAAATTCGGCTTTGCGTCTTCCAAGCGGTTGTAGATCCCCATATTGCGGTACGCAACGGCTCGGGCAATCGCCGTATAGCCTTCGGCATCCGGACGGTTGACGTTGGCGCGGTGGGCGATGAGCCAACTGACTGAACTGGCTACATTTTCCCTCGTAGCGTGAATGAGAGCACTCGGGTGGCTCGAATCGACGGGACACCCATGTTTCAGCGCAAAATCGAGAAGGGCAGGCTGGCCGCCGCTGCTGGCATAGTACATGGCGTCTTCACCATGCTTGCCCAGCGAGTGAATGTCGCCGCCATGCGATATGACGAAACGAGCGAGACGAGGAGTGCCGAACGCCATCGTGGCGAGCATCAGATTCGTTCCCTCCGAGTTCTTTAGGCGAAGCAATGCGGGGTCCTTCAAGATCGCCCGCTCGACGTCGGCAGTGTGATGTACCGCGATGTATTGAATTAGATTGCCCATATCGTGAAGGTTCTGTTCGTCTTCAACCGGCACGATTCGGGTCGCAATGATCTCAAAGGTTGTATCGGTGCGCCAGTATTTGCATGGAATCCGGTACTCACCCACTAGAGCCGGGTCGGCCAATCCGAACGCTTCGAGGGCGCCCACATGCGGGATCTTCGAATTGTTGAACCGCCGGAACACGATGGAACTCGAGCGATACAGTTCCTGGCGCGGGTCCAATATGATCATTCGGCATGCCAGATCCACTTCGGCAAGTTGGCGACAGCAGTCATTTGAAATGACGGATCCAAAGGTGACCCACATCCACTGACCGTCCGGGGAAAAACGAAACGGCTTTAGGTGAGTGAAGCTGACAAACGAGACGTGCGGTCTGCGATAGCTCAATAGGGCTTGAGCGCCCGGTATGTCTTCGTCTGGGTCGAAGTCAGGCGAATTCCTCGGAATGGGGCCGATGACATATTGGGGAAAACGGTGGAATGAGGCCGCCTCGCAGCGTTCGATGAGCGCCCCGCCGACCACGAGCAACATCGAGAACAAAGTCAAAATGGAGCGCATCATATATGTCACTCTACACCACTGATCAGCTCACGAAAAGGGTGGGTTTCGACCGGCATCCAGTCGCCCCAAAGAGGTGAAGAGAGGAGCGATGAGCCACAATGCCGGCCACCTTCCGGCCGGAAACTGGTGACTGAATTGGTGCGTCGTGATAACCTAGAATCAACGATGAAAAGATGGCCCCTGCTGGCTGGGTTAGCGTTCCTCCTGTCCGGTTGTGGCGGTGGAGGCGGTACATCGGCAATCCATCCGTCGCCGACATCGCGGAGCAACCAACCGGGGGACGCCTGGAACTATGTGGTGAGCATCGACTTCGGCAAGTTCGGGTCTTACAGGGGGACGTTAAGCGACACGCTTTCGAACGACACGTTCAACGGAGCTCCGAGCATTAGGGAGACGCAGGTCTTCGATCTGCTCCTGAAAACAGGGCCGTCAGTCATCACGAGCTATGCGGAATACAGCACTACCGGGCAGTTGCTGGCCGAGACGATCGATGCCGTTCTGCAAACGGTCCAATCCGACACGTTCGCCACGTCGGGCACTTTCGCGCTTGGTAATTCGGACGCAGGGACGATCACTTTTGCCAGTGGGCTGACGATCGCGGAGACCTACAAGGTGGTCAGCGTCGGCGCAGCGAGTACATCGGTCGGATCGTTCGACTGTTGGATCGTCGACCAGACGGCGAAGCGTTCGGATGGAGTATCCGACAGATTCGTCCTGTGGATTGCACCCGAGACGGGCAATTCGGTGAGGATGCAGGATACGACCAACAACGGCGACGGCACCGGATACACCTACACCGCCTCGTTGACTTCGATGGCGACGCCTCAATCCCGTCGACCCTTCTTTAGCCGCCCCATCGGCGGAATCGTCGATGCCGTCCGGCGCCTGAGCGGCATCCCCAGATAGCCGCTCAACGCAACGAAGTTACTTGCCGAATGCGCGGACCATCTTCGTGAACTCCGTCTTGCTTAGCGTGCCCTTTTGTTCTTTTCCGTACATCGCGATCAGGAACTGGGCGGCTGTCTTCGGATTCTCCGCTTTAGCGCCTTTCTCTTCGCGCACCGATTGGAAGAAGTCGATGACGTCGGCAAGTTCGTCTCGATCCATGCGCCCGTCATGATTGGTGTCGTAGTGATCGAAGATCCTCTCGATCGTGAGCGCAACTCGACTTGCTTCAAGCCCCATCTCGTCGCTGACGTGCATGCCCTTGGTCAGGTGCTCGCCGTCGAAAGTGTAGGTGAAGAAGGCGAAACACATCTCGTTCGTGGTCTGTTCACCAAACGTGACCTTCTTGGGAGGGTTGTTCGGGTTATGCGGATTGTCGGTTGAGTTGTCGTAATGGGCGACCAGAGAGAGATGGGTCCCGGCTGGCAAGTCGATCGGTTCCTTGAACGCGTAGCGCGTCTGCCAGTTGAAATCGTACGGTTCGACGTGAATCAACTGGCGATTGGTCCCGCTCGGCAGGGTCGCCGTGACTGTCATATCGTGGCCGAGCAAGTGCATGTGCGGCACGACGTCATAGAGGGTCACTGGCGCCTTAAGATCCAGCGAGGCCGTCACCTCATAGCGCTTGTCCCCGGCCGGAATCGAGATCAACTCGTTGTCCAGCGACTCCCACCGTACGCGCTTGTCGATCGGCCCTTGGGCGAACTTCATGCCGATCTGGCTCAGGTCGGTTTCGGGGCGACCGTTCTTGTGATAGTGGACCTGGATCACGATGTCGGCGTCCTTCGGCAGCCACAACCCAAGGCCCTTGGGAAGATCCTGAGCCTGTAGCCCAGGCGCCCAACCTCCTAGCGATCCCGCGGGGATGAATCCCGGGCCGCCAAACGACTCATATCCTGGCTTGCCGTCTTTGCCATCCTTTCGACGGGCAACGCCGCTCGTGTCGAGATAGACCAGCACGTGGTGGACCACGTTGCGATTGCCGGGACGCACCTCGACGTCGGTGACATACCGACCTTCCGGGAAATGGGTAGGAATAACGAAACACCGATATTCGTCCGCGCCCTCCGCCGAGACTTCAAACGCCTTGGGTGGTTTGGCGACCAGGTCTGGGGTGCCGATCACCCACCCTCGATTGTAGCTTGGGGGCTTTGGTGCGGAGGCGAAGTCTCCCTTTGGAGCGCCGGCTTTCGACCACTCTTCCAGCAATGCGATCTGCTTGTCGGTAAGGGTCCGTTCGTTCCGGAATTCCCCATGAGAGATCGCTTGCCACGGCGGCATGTACCTGCTCTTCACTGCGTTGACGATCGTCGGAGCCTTGTCCCGCGCATCCTCATAGCTCGTGAGCGAGAACGGTGCAACCTCACCGGAGTGGTGGCAGGGCGCACATTTCGCGTAGATGATTGGTGCGATGTCTTTAGCAAACGTCGGAGCGACCTTTCCTGGCTCCGGCGCCTTTGGATCGATCTTGCGAGGTGCGGCAGCGACGCACACAAGTGCCGACGCAGAGGCGAGGAGTACGAGATTGGATGGGTTCATGTGGGGACTAGAGATGAACGATCGTGCACCCGACTGGAGGGCCGAGCGCTGGCTTGGGAGACCGATGCGCCAGGATTGCGTCCAGGGCGTCGCGGAGGTCGTGCGTCGTTGCAGCCGGCTTCTGCCGACCTAGAGAAGGATACCGGTCGTCGATGCGACCGCAATACTCTTGCCTGCCCTGGGCGTCGAAAACAACCGCTTCAGGAGTTACGGTTGCATGGCAGAAGGTGGAGAGGACTCCTTTGGGGTCCAACAGCAACTCAAACCCCTGAAGTGAGAACGACGCCGCGTGCGCTTTGCCCATCGCAGCCGTGATTCTCGGTTCGGCATAGGCAAGAGCGAAGGCAACGCGACCCGAATAGGCAGCACGAATGCGAGACAGTTCGGGTGCATACGCATTGCCGATCGGACAATCGTGGCTAAGGAAAAGCATGACCAGCGGTTTGCCGCGTGCCTCGCGCAGGGGCTGATGGATACGCCCGTCAACGCCGGTCGCTCCGGGAGACCCGGCGAAAGCGAAGGCCGCAAACCAAAGGAGCCATCCGGTAATCATGTGCCAAGAGTATCTACCGTCGGACAGATGCTTTCCGTTTCAAATCAGCCAGATACCTGCCGGCCAACCTCACCCTCGCACGAATGCCTTGAAGTCGTCTTGGACAGCTTCGAACATGGCGTTGCAGGCGTGCTTGAGCCACTTGCCAGGGAGCTTCTTGAGGTCATCGAGAAGGGCCTGGCGGCATTCCGGCGTCCCCAAATGTACATTGGCAGTTTCCCTCCCCATCGCCTCTACCAGCCGAAGCTCCTCACGTTCCTCCGGCAACTGTGACAACTCGATCCGGGAGCAGTCCGGCGCCAATCGCCGAATCAACCACTTGCCGTGGAATTGGACAAACGGATCTTGGCAACGAATTGCTCGGCTTAAGATGAGGGAGTAGTGCGGTGTATCGGAACGTTCCGATAGGCCAGCCCATTCTGCTGCGGACGGCGCGAGCGCCTTGGCTTCACGAGCCACAAAACCGCCCATCCATTCGGCAATCGCGACATACCTGGGCCGTCCCAAGCTGCCCAAGCCGGATCGCCTCGCCCTGAACCGGCAGTTGGTGTTCGGGATTGGCAATGCTTGCCAAAGAGCCGCTCGGGCGATCGGGTTGTCTACATCGTGTATGGATGGTAAGGAGTCCAGCTTGGTCCAAAATGCGGATGGGGAGCGAAGCACGCCGGTCGCGAGTTTGCGAAGCCCCTGATGCTCCTCCGCCAACACAAACGGCTTACCGCCCTGCCGGAGGCTCTTCTCGTATCCGGCCAAGATCGCTTCGATGGCTTCGTCGTGCGACAGCCGAAGTTGGTTGGTCTCGATCGCCAACTGGATGCTTACGCCAAGCCGAACGAGGTCGAACGAGTAGGGAAGCAACGATACTTCGTCGAAGTCATTGATTCCCCAGACGAGACGTCCTTCTGCATCACGCCACGTACCGAAGTTCTCCGCGTGAAGGTCGCCGACGGCGAGAATCTTGGGCCCCGTCATTAGGTCGACGCTAACATGCCCAAAAACCTCGGCCCATCGATAAAACGTGGCCCGCATGAATGCGAAGCACGAAGTCCGCATCTGGGAGTGCTTGAACTCGAGGTCCGGCTGGATGATCGGAATCTGCTGACCAATCCACCTTTCGTACGAGGCGTTCGAATCGAGAATCCCTCTCATGTAGACAGTATATGAGCGAATTCAAGACAAACCTCGACTGGGTCGGCAATCCTCGTAAGCCTTGCTGAACACTCGGACGAGGCTTACGGCCTTACGCTCTCCTCGCGTTCCGTCCAACTATAATCGTACTTACCGACAATGACGTTTTCTTGTTTGCTCGCTTTGCCACTGCTTTCGCTTCTCGCCGCATTAGCTCCGAACCCTCCCAAGCAACTGACTTACTGCAACCCGATCAATGTGGATTATGGGTTCTGCCCAATTCCCAATTTCGTGACCCAGGGGAAGCATCGGGCGACCGCCGATCCGGCGATCACGATGTTCAAGGGGGACTACTATCTGTTCTCCACCAACCAGTGGGGCTATTGGTGGAGTCCCGACATGCTGAATTGGCACTTCGTACCGCGCAAGTTCCTGTTGCCGGGAGCGAATTCCTACGACGAGCTCTGCGCGCCGGCAATCTGGGTGATGGGGGACGCCTTGTATGTCATCGGGTCAACCTACACTGACCAGTTCGCGATCTGGAAGAGCACCAACCCTCGCGTCGACGATTGGCACGAGGCGATCCACCACTTTCCCGTCCCGGCATGGGACCCCGCATTCTTCCTTGACGACGACGAACGTCTCTATCTATATCACGGGTCGAGCAACACGTTCCCGACTTACGGACAAGAGATCGATCCAACGACCTTTCACGCGATCGGACCCAAAGTTGAGTTGCTCACGCTGCACGACGATATTCACGGCTGGGAGCGTTTCGGCGAGCATGGCGACAACACGTTCCTCCGTCCGTTCATCGAAGGTTCATGGATGACCAAGCACGACGGCAAGTACTACCTGCAGTACGGCGCTCCGGGAACCGAGTTCAGCGGCTACGGTGACGGCGTTTATGTAAGCGACCATCCGCTTGGCCCCTTCACATACCAGGCGCACAACCCGTTCAGTTACAAGCCGGGCGGTTTCACCAGGGGCGCTGGGCATGGCGCGACCTATCAGGACGCGTTCGGTAACTGGTGGCACGTCTCAACGATCACGATTGCGGTCAAGAACAACTTCGAGCGGCGGAACGGCATTTGGCCCGCCGGGTTCGACAAGGATGGCGTCCTGTTCGCGAACACCGCCTACGGCGACTACCCGACCTACCTGCCAAGCCAGGCCGGAGAAGATCACGCCGCCGGTAGATTCGCCCACTGGATGCTGCTTAACTACGCAAAGCCGGTGCTCGCCTCATCCACGCTAGGGTCGCATTCGCCCAATTTCGCCGTGAACGAAGACATGAGGACCTACTGGAGCGCCAAAACCGCCAATCAGGGAGAGTGGTTCCAAACGGATCTGGGCGCGGTCAGCACCGTACGTGCGATTCAGGTCAACTATGCCGACCAGGACGCGGACGTGATGGGCAAGCAACCGGGGCTGTATCACCAGTACCGGCTGCTCGCGTCGATCGATGGTCGCCGGTGGACAGTGATCGTTGACAAAAGCCACAACAAAACCGACGTGCCACATGACTACATCGAATTGGAAAATCCGGTTCAGGCGCGTTTCGTGAAGATCGAGAACGTGCACATGGCTACCGGAAAGTTCGCGCTAAGCGGGCTTCGGGTCTTCGGTCTCGGACCGACGGCGCCACCCAAGCCGGTGCAGAGTTTTGTGGCGTTGCGGGCGGACGACCAAAGCGGAGCCGACCGCAGAAGCGCGTGGCTCAAATGGCAAGTCTCCGACGATGCGACCGGCTACGTGATCTACTCTGGAGTCGCTCCCGACAAGCTCTACACGAGCGTGATGGTCTACGGAGCCAACGAGTATTACTTCACCGCAATGACCAAGGACCGGCCGTATTACTTTCAGATCGAGGCGTTCAATGAGGGTGGCATTTCGTCGCGTTCTGCCGTACTCGAATCGAAATAACCGGCGGGAAACCTAGAGCATTCGCACCCTGGGATTCGTCGCCGGCGTAATAAACTGGCGATGATGGTTGCGACGCTCCTGATCTCGCTGCTGCTCCAGACCCCGGTTGCTCGCCCCCCCGCCGTAGGCCAGCGACCGCAGGTTCTCACCTACGACTCCGTGGTCTCAGGCCTTCCTTGGGACGCCGAGAAGCAGGGTCCCCTGATCGCGCCGTGTCCGCTAAGGGTCGCCAAGGGAAAGACGCTGGCCGACATCGATCGTAAGCTGATGCGCGTTGGCCAGGTGACCGTTGTCGTACCGCCCACTATGGTCACTCTCAATACGCACTTCGCAGAGGCGCCAAACCTCTACGACGGATTACCGCGTCAGGCGAAGGTGATGTATCTGCTGACCCTCCTCACTGAGGATCAGTGGGTGAAACTCACTAACGATGGGATGTCGCTTTCCGATTGCCGGGGAGAGCAAAAAGCGGTGATGCAGTCGATCCTGCCAAATCCATTCCGGTTGCGCTCCGTGAAGGTGCTCAGCCCGAACAGCTGGTCTCAGGACCCGTCGACGCCCGATCTCGATCTCTCGGACCAAGATCGCCAGCAAGTTCGTTTGCGCCTCGTCCGGAATGTCGAGTTGACGCTGCCCCTCAACAACAACGGCGGATTCACCGGGGACTCGCTTGACGGCAAGCTGAAGACCGGAATGAAAATGCGTGAACTCCACGAACCTGACGGCGACGAATACGGACAACACGTGCGAATCGAGTCCGACAACGTTCCCAAGAAATCGCAGCTAGATACACGGGACCCTCGCTTCGATACGAAGGTCGCCCTTACGAACAACGAGTCGATCGAGAAACTGATGTCTCGGCTGGGTTCGACGCTGAACATCGAACTCTATGCCGATCCCCATTACCGCAACATGCAGTTGATCGAGCGCGGGAGCCAGGCGACCGCAAGGGACCTTCTCCAAGCAGTTGCCTACGGTGTGTGTGGGACGTACCGCAAGGTCGAATCGGCCTATGTCCTTACAAGCGACCTCGAAGGTGTGGCGGCCCATAAGGCGCGCCTGGCCGCGTGGGAGGACGACATCGACAAGGTCGTCGACGTCCGCAAGGAAACGTGGCGTACTATCGTCGCCAAGTCGGGCGAACTCGGCAAGGTCAAGTTCGTCGCAGGCCCGCACGATAAGCTGACTCAGAAGGAAGTGACCAACCTTGAGCACAACGACGTGATGGACGCCGATGAGGTGTACACGACTACCGCCGACGCGAGCGAGGCCGTCCGTCAGGCGGTCTATAACTTCAGCGGCGGCCTAGCCCTCGACAAAGAGCATGTTGGACTGCATTCCTCGATCCGGTACGAGTTCGTCTTGCCGGATGGGACGATCCCGAAGGACATTGGCTGGCTCGATCAGACGAACATGTTTACGACGAAGCCCTATCTCTGGAAGCCGCCGCATCCCGGGCCTGTCCCCATCCCGTTCGATGGGCCGGCGTCCTCGTTTGCGGTGGTCCTTCATGCCGATAGCGTCCAGGCAGCGAAAGGCGAGATCACCCTTGCCGCCCGATCCGGCGTCAAGAGCGTGTGGCTGGAGACCGATGATCCGACCGCTCTCAAGGCGGCGTTAACGGCTGCGGCCACGGTTGGAATCAAGGTATCGGCGGCAATTCGGCCATGGGCGGTGCGTAAGCCGAACCTAAGTGATACAGACGTGACCGCGGCCGGAGACCACGGAAAGACACTCGGTTCGAAGCAGGGCCAGTACCTTGCCCTAAGCGAATACTGGCAGGAAATCTCTGCCTATCCGCTAGCTCTGCACGACCAATTGGCCCCGATGTCGAGCAGCGTGAACGACCGATGGGCGCGAATCGCCCAACTCGCATCCACACCGGGACTGGCGGGGATCGAATTGCTCGACGCATTTCCATTGGGATATGCGAAGGCCACAAGTTTCGCATCTGGCTCGTATTTCTATTCGCCGGCAACGGAGCTTTTCTTAGCCCTCGGTTACGGCGAAACCCAGCGTCTTGCCTACCTGCGATCTGCCCACGTCGATCCCGCCGACATCGAGTCGACCCTACCGTACACCAAGGTTTCGGTCCGTGAGGTCTGGGGCGACGCGTGGTCAAGCGGCAACGAGGACGACGAGTGGCAGAAGACCCGCGGCCAATGGGCTCACGACGCCATTGCTGGCCTTCTGGACAAGATACGAGGCGCCGGCATTCCCGTGATGCTGACCGGCCAGCCGGTCAAAACGCACATTCCGCCCTATGCCCAGGCTTATCTCTATCCGTGGAAGCCAAGTGCCGACGTTCCGACCTCGCCCGAGGACTACATAGGCCGTGAAGCGGCCAAACTGGCCGGCGCCGCCGTCGTGACCATCCTCGACGACGACGAACCCGAGGGCCGAAACCGGGTTGCCGCGAACATCGTAAAACTGAGGTCGCAGTCAAAGATCCCGGTAGTGCTCGACTTCACGAGCGTCAACTCAAACCGCCTAGACACCGCCTTCGAAACGTGGTTCAAACGGATCAAATAGGGCTCTATCGTTTGGGATCTATGATCTGATCGACGAGGCCGTACTCCACGGCTTCGCCGGCGGACATCCAGAAGTCGCGGTCGCAATCGCTCCGGATTTGCGCAGGGTCGCGACCCGTGTGCTTGGACATGATCTGCAGATAGGTGTCGTAGAGTCGGTTCATCTCTTCGAGATAGATGCGGGCGTCCGCCATGGTGCCGCGGTAGCCTCCGCTCGTCTGGTGGATCATGATGCGCGCGTTGGGCATCGCGAACCGCTTGCCGTTGGTTCCTCCCACAAGTAGGGCGGTGGCCATAGAAGCGGCCATGCCGACACATGTCGTCGCCACGTCGCACTTGACGTGGGTCATAACGTCGTAGATGGCCAACCCGGCAGAGACGCTTCCTCCCGGGCTGTTTATGTAGACGTCGATGTCCTTGGCAGGGTCCTCCTTCTCCAAAAAGAGCATCTCGGCAATGACGAGGTTGGCAAGGCTATCGGAGATCTCCTCTCCGATGAAGACGATCCGGTCCTTGAGCAGGCGGGAAAAGATGTCGTACGCCCGTTCGCCGCGGGGGCTCTGTTCGACGACCATTGGTACTAAGGAGGCTACCGGCATGTCGCTTCCTCCTGCCGGAATCCGGCTCGACGCATCGGCCTGTCCGCGACCGGCTCCTCTTCGAGGACGTAGACGATCGGCACCGGGGGGCGTGTGGACCAAGCCATCTCGCGCAGCAGGGCCGGAAGTTGTAAGTGAATCGCAACCGGCCAGTTCATCGCCGCTTCGATCGAGACGGTCGACTTGGCGTCGGTATCGATTCGATGCTCCAGCCGCACGCGAGTCCCACCATCGACGGGCGAAAGGGTCCAGCACACGATTCCAGGGGCGTCGTCTTCGCCGTCGTCCCATGAGTACGTCAGACTGACTCCCGGCTCGACCGAAAGCACGGTGCCTTTCACCGCTCCCGTCTTGCATCGGTCCAGTCCGTGAAACCGGAACCGCAAGCCGATCTCGGGCCGGAAGTCGTTCGGCATCAGCCACTTCGCCAGTGCCGCCGGATCGGTAAGCGCTCTCCAAACCTGCTCGGGCGGATGCGGATAGAAGACTTCGAAAGCTAGGTTTTCCTTCATTTTTCTCCTTGTGAATCGAGGTCGGCCGGGTTCTCGTCAAGATAGCGACCCAATTCGAGCAGCCGATCGTTCCAGTACGGCTGATAGAAATCCAGCCATTCCGATACGGCCCTGAGAGGTTCGGCGTTCAAGCGGTAGATCCGCTGGCGTCCATTTTTTGACTGGATCACCAGCCCGGCGGATCGAAGCACCGCCAGGTGCTGGGACACCGCCGAGATCGTCATGTCGAACGAGTCGGCGATTTCGGTGACCGGCGTGTCCTTCGTCGCGAGCATCCGCAAGATCTGACGCCGAGCCGGCGCCGCAATCGCATCGAACACATCGTTCCTCGCCCCAGGCTGAACCATGTAGGCATGATATTTTAGAGAAGTCTAAAATGTCAAGAGGATTGGGGATGTCGATAGGAAGAGAATAGGTCATATAGGTCATATAAGACCTATATGACCTATAAGGTCTCACAAGACCTATGCTAACGCGCCTTCGACGCTTTCAGGGCTTCAGCTTTCTTTGTCAGAGCTTCGGCTCTTTCGATCTGGCCGGCGGCTCGGTAGCATCGGGCGGCGCTGAGCATCGGTTCGAAGGCAGCGTATTTCACCCACTCGTATCGGGCGGCGGCGGTTCGTTCGTATGCCTTCGCAGCGTCGAGCATCCTTCCGCTCTCCTCAAGTGCGGCGGCTCGGAACGACCATGCCAATTGCTTGGGCTGGTAGTACACTCGGCCGATGCCGAGGTACGGGAAGTAGGAGGGGAGGTCGCCCGACTCGATTGTCGGCTTGACGGTGATTGAAACAACCGTCGGCAGGGCCTTCTCAGCGAGTAACGACTTGGGGCGGCTGTCTCTCCTCTCACGCTTGGTGAACGAAATCGTGACCCGGTCCGGAATCGGAAGCCCAGGGTCGAGGGGAATGAAGGGGGTTGCGAGGATCTCCTGGTGGAAAATCGTCGAATAGTCCGGATTGGGTGGCTGTCGGCTCTGGTGGAAGTCGTTTGAGCGAAGATATCGGTCCCCGTTCGCGTCGGTAACGGTGTCAGGCAAGTCGGAGGGAGCCGTATTCGGCGTCACAATGACCCAAATCGTTCCGTCGGGACATGCTGAGACGGCTCGTACGTCGGTCCCGGCGGCTCGTGCGAAAGGCCTCTGCCACATTTCGAAGAGCCGGCGGTTTGCATCTTCGGGACGGATGATCGGCTTATCGGTCACGATGTTGAAAATTCGGGGATCGACTTGGCGGTCAAAGGAGAAATCGGTGTGAATCCTCTGAACATCACCTTTGAACCAGGGGCGGCCATCCTCCACCGTGACATCCGAGCAGATTGGAAGGTCCGTCTTCTTGTCGACCAGAATCTCCGCGTGATAGTTATCGGCTGGGCGGGAAAACGCAAGTACGTAGGTCTCCATACCGTGTATCGGCACGTGTGCCTTAACCGCGACGCTGCGCTCGATATCGACTTGACCGCAATCGATGCTTCGCTTGGCAAAGTCGAGGGCGGTTTGATTCCCGGCCCCGAGTTCTTGGTCGCCGTTGTCCGGCGCCTGCTCGAGCGTCGTGAACACCTCATGGGTCTGGTTGATGAACCACTGTCCATCCCGCTTGATCGACGTACTTTCCATCTGGGTTCCGATCTGAGAATCGCATCTCCACATGCCATCCATGTAGGTCGTACGGTAGCACGTGTACCAACCGGCTGGAAGCTTGATCGACATCTCGCAGGTCATCGTTCGTGCGTTGGTGATCGCCTCGTTGATCCGTGCAACCGTCCCGGCGACCGCATTACGTGGCCAAAGCACGAGTCCGGCAAGGAGAATCGTCCCGGCGAAGGCGACTTCTGCTACCGCGAGTCGTCGTCTGACGAACGCCGTCCTCCGACTCTGGGGAATCGCGCACGGGTTGAAGGAGTCTCCGTAGTTTGTCAGCAGTCTTTTGATTTCGTCTTCGTTCATTGCTTGACCTCGTCGCTCGTAATCAGGAGCCAGGTTTGTTCGAAAGCCGCGCGCGCTCTCTGCAGCATGCTGTCCACCGCTTCGGGCCTCTTCCGGAGGATCGTTCCGATCTCGTTGCTTGTCAGGCCCGAGACGTACTTCAGACTCAGCACCTCCCGATGTTCCGGTATGAGCCGTGCCATCGCGCAGTGAACCAGAGCGGCCTCGTCGGAAGCCTCGTCGAACCGAATCGGACGATCCGACTCGCGCATGGAAAGGCGATGACGCCTCCGCCGAAACTGACTGGCAATCTTTCGTCGCGCCATGCCGAGCATGTAAAGCCGCAGGTCGGACTTGAAGCACGGGCTCGGGAGCGACTGAACCACTTCGATTGCCAGGTCCTCGGCATCCTCTCGGTTACCCAGCCGAACGATCGCATACCGGTATACATCGTCCAAGTATCGGATCGGATCCTCGCCCTTGCGTGCCGCCAGCCACTCCACCTTCAAACTCATTCTGTTCCTCGAGCAATGAGCCTTCGTTTACGGGCCCCTAAATCCATCGGCACATTGGCGGTTTACCGCCAAATCCTACGAAGATGTTAAATCTCCTGGGGAAAGCCGCCAGATCGCAACCGGCAGAGGATATGGTGAGTTTAGGGATTGGGACCCCTCGTACCGGTACTCGATGAGCATGGTTTACTCCGCACTTCTCGCACTGACATTGTCACTGAACGGCATCCAGCGTATACCGACGCAGATAGCGATTCCACCATCCATTCCCCCAAGCCACAGTATCGGGCATGGGTTGATGGCGACTTCGCCTTGGCCGATGTTCCGCAACAACCTGCAGGGCACCAGTCAGAGCCTCTATGGCGGCTGTAACGGCTTCAACCGCTGGCAGGCCAATCTCGGCTCAGAGTCCTTCTATTCGTCGCCTTGCATCGCTGCCGACGGAACGGTGTATGTTGGGACGGAGAATGGGGTGCTCACAGCGCTGAATCCCAATGGAACGGTCAAGTGGAGTTTCGCGACGAATGGGCCGATTTGGTCTTCTCCTGCGCTAGACACGTCCGGGAACATCTACTTCGGCTCCGACGACGATAACCTTTACGCCCTCAAGCCGGATGGCACAAAGCTCTGGGCGTTCACGGCCGGAGACCAGGTGGAGTCGTCCCCAACGATCGCGGCGGACGGAACGGTCTATGTGGGTTCGTGGGACAGCAACCTCTATGCCGTCAATCCCAACGGTTCGCTGAAATGGAAGGTCAAGACAGGCGGCCCCGTGATCTCCTCGCCGGCAATCGCGTCGGACGGCTCGGTCGTCGTGGGATCCTGCGATAAGAACGTCTATGCGATCTCCTCATTGGGCAGCGTGAAATGGAAATTCTTGGTGAAGGGGCCGATCACCTCCTCGCCCGCCATCGCCTCCGATGGAACGATCTATATAGGATCGGAATCGAATATTGGAGACTTTTACGCGCTTAGCCCGACAGGGACCTCCAAGTGGACCGTGAATCTAGGAGCGCCGATCATCCCCTCTCCGGCTATCGGCACTGCCGGCGCGGTGTATCAACCGGCGGGCGCCTCGATCAACGCGCTGAGTCCGTCCGGAACCAGGCTTTGGATCGGCCACTTCCAGGACGCGGTCCGTTGCTCGCCGGCGGTCGGTTCGGACGGAATGATCTATATCGGCGCCGACGATGGAAACTTCTACCAGGTCTCGCCCGGTGGCTCGGTTCAGTACCTGGCCAATGGGTGGCCGTTCGTCGCTTCGTCGCCAGCGATTGGGTTCGACGGCGTTGTTTATTACGGCACTGGTTCAGGCTACTTCCAGGCGATTGGCACCGAGGTGAACACGGTTCCTCTGTCGAGCATTTCGGTTTCGCCAGCGTCTGTTCCAGGCGGGCTGGGTGCGACGGGCACCGTCACGCTTTCCACCAATCCTCCAGGCGGAGGCGATGTAGTGACTCTACGGACAAGCAGTTCGCTGATCAGCCTTGTCACACCGGTTACGGTGCTGTCGTCTTCGACCTCGGCTCAATTTGCAATCAGCACGACGCCGGTAACTACCGACACTCCGGTGACGATCACCGCATATTCGGGGGGAATCACCAAGACGACAACTCTCACTGTGAAGGCGCCGGTGCCGGCAACTCTGACCGTGAGCCCAAATTCGGTCGTTGGGAGTTCCAACACGACGGTTACCGGTACGGTGACTCTGTCAGGTCCGGCTCCGACGGGAGGAGTTACAGTAGTTCTGTCGAGTTCGAACACTTCAGCCGCAACTGTTCCAAACAGCATTGCGATACCGGCGGGAGTCACATCGGGCACGTTTACGGTCGCTCACACGAAGGTTTCAACTCAGGCGACGGTGACGCTGACGGCCACGTTGAACGGTGCTTCAGCCACTACGACTCTCACGGTGACGGTGGGTTGATGAAAACAAGTTCGATTCAAGCCGTTCAATTCGCGGTCGGCGGAGCGATCCGATCCGCGTGCAGGGTGTTACCAATCATCTTCCTATTAGCCCTATCGGTGCTCGTATCGGGGCAATCCGGCGCTGAAAAGGCTTCGCGCCACTTGCGTCAGGTCCGAAGGCCCGCCTCTCTGCAGCCCAACGCTCCGTGGCCTCGGTTCCATGCGAACAATCAGTCCAGCGGCCGTGGAATCGGCGGCGGCTCGAACGGCCTCCTGCGATGGACGTTCAATCCTGGCGGAGGTAGGTCGGGATCCGCAGCAATCGGCGCAGACGGGACGATCTACATCTCGGGAGACGATAGCTCATATGTCGCCCATTTCTACGCGATTAACCCTGATGGCTCAGTTAAGTGGATCTATTCGTTTGCGAGCCAATATCCAGTGCAGGCGACTTCCTGCCCAACGCTAGGTTCCGATGGCACCATTTACTTCGGCGCATCGGACGGCAACCTATACGCGCTAAGCCCCTCGGGGGGACTGCTGTGGACCTTCCAGACCGGGGGTCAGATCAACTCCAGCCCCGCGATCAGTTCAGACGGCGTTATCTACTTCGGCTCGTTGGACAACAACCTGTATGCCGTGAACTTGGACGGTTCGCTGAACTGGATTTTCCCTGTGACGGGAAGGATCTATACATCCCCTGCATTGGCGTCCGACGGGACCATTTACATTTCGGATTACTCAGACAACCTATACGCGATCAAACCGAACGGCAGCCTAAAGTGGGTCGTGAATAAGTTCGGAAACACGTTCTGGGACCCGGCGGTTGGCTCCGACGGGACTATCTATGCGCCGTGCTTGGACGGAAATCTGTACGCGATCGATCCGACGGGCAATGTCAAGTGGACGTTCAAAATCGGGAGTCAGTCGGAAAACTGCCCTTCAATCGGTCCAGACGGCACGATCTATATCGGAACCATCAACAACGTGATGTATGCGGTCAGCCCGACCGGCGTCCTCCAGTGGACATACTCCACATCGGAGTCTATTTGGGACTCTGCCGTAGCCTCCGATGGTTCGATCTACTTTGGGTGCTCAGACAACTACATCTATTGCCTTAACAAAGATGGCACTCTGAGGTGGAAACATCAGACGTTGGGGTTGGTAGAGAACGCTCCCGCCCTTGGTGCGGATGGAACGGTGTTCATCGCCTCGTCCGACAAAAACCTCTACGCGCTTGGGACGCCGTTCCTGACTGGACTCACCCTGAACCCAAAGAGCGTTCCAGGCGGAAATCCTTCGATCGGTACAGTGACCCTTGCCGTTCCAGCCGCTTCCGGAGGAGTCACGATCAACTTGGCGTCTGACAATTCTGATGCGCTAGTTCCGGCAACTGTCGTCGTTCCTGCCGGAGCGTCCACTGTCAACTTCACCGTGACGACGATTCCAGTTGTTCAGAACGCTACGGCGACGATTACGGCGACGGCAAGCGGGTCCATTCAGACGGCGCTGCTCTCGATCACCTCACCGATCCCCGCCAGTGTCGACCTTTCGCCGTCCAACGTGACAGGAGGCACTTCGTCGACCGGAACCGTGACGCTGAATGGCCCCGCTCCAACCGGCGGTACGACCGTAACCCTGTCGTCCGACACGAACGGTGTGACACTCCCCGCGTCGGAACTGATCCCGGCAGGACAGACGACCGCGACATTCACGATTTCAACAGTCCCGGTGAACGCGACTGAGAATGCGACGATCACCGCTTCGGTTGGCGTTCCCTCGGCAACCGCAGTGCTCACGGTGGTTCCGCCTGCCCTCGCAAGCGTCTCAGTCTCGCCTTCCGCCGTGGTGGGTGGAACGAATGCGACCGGTACCGTCACGTTGACTGGTCCCGCACCAACCGGAGGTGAGGTCGTCAATCTCACCTCAACCAATTCCGTCGTTTCCGTTCCATCGAGCGTCACGATCGCGGCGGGAACCGCTTCGTCGACGTTCGTCGTCACGACTTCGCCGGTCTTCAACCCGACCTCTTCAACGATTCGGGCATCGATGGGGGGCAATCTGGTTTCGACGACGCTCACCGTCAATCCGAGCGGGGTTGCCGGCCTAAGTCTGTCTCCAACCTCGGTGACCGGCACTTCACCCTCCACCGGAACGGTGACATTGAACGGCCCCGCTCCGGCAAGCGGATTGACCGTGTCCCTGTCATCCAGCAGCGGTTCGGCGATTCCTCCCTTCAACGTGGTGGTGCCGGCTCAGGCGACAACCGCGACTTTCACCATATCGACCCTTGCCGTGTCGTCCTCGGTTTCCGCCGTGATCACCGCGTCCGCGAGCACCTCGTCCGCCAAAGCGACTCTGACGATCACCCCACCAACGCCGACGAGTTTGTCGCTCTCGCCCTCCACCGTTCTCGGAGGCGCTTCCTCGACCGGCACGGTCACGCTAAGTGGGCCGGCACCCTCGGGGGGCATGACGGTGACGCTCTCGAGCAATCAGAATTGTGCAACGCCGCCTTCCACCGTGACGGTCCCAACCGGCACGATTTCGGCTTCGTTCACGGTTGCCACGACATCAGTCTCATCGACGACGAGCGCGACCATCACCGCCTCCGCGGGAGGAAAGTCGGCGACCGCTACTCTGACCGTGAAATCGGCGGTGATTGTAAGCCTCACGTTGGCGCCGAATACAGTGGTCGGCGGAGCTCCGACAACTGGCACGGTTACTCTGAGCGGGGCCGCTCCTGCCGGTGGCGTCACCGTGATCCTGTCATCGAACAGCGCAAGCGCGGTTCCCCCGTCAAGCATCATCGTTCCGGCGCTTCAGTCGAGCATAACGTTCAACATCAACTCGCTCCCCGTCGGAGCCGTGACTACAGCGAAGATTACTGGAACGACCGGATCGACTTCTCAAAGTGCGACGCTAACCGTTACACCTCCTGATTTGGTCGGCCTGTCTCTTTCCCCGACCACCGTGGTTGGCGGCAATGCTTCGATCGGTACTGTCACACTTAGTGGCCCGGCTCCCAGCGGTGGGGTCGCGGTAACTCTTGGCTCCAACAACCCGCAAGCGCACACGCCGGCCAACGTAACGGTCGCCGCTGGTTCGTCGACGGGTACCTTCACGGTGACGACGAATTCGGTAACGAGCCCAATCACCGCGACGATCTCCGCCACGCTCGGCTCGACGACGAAGACGGCGACCCTGAGTATCGCCCAACTCGCACTGATCGGCCTAGGTCTGAACCCACCAGGTGTGACCGGAGGGCTGAATTCAACCGGCACCGTCACTCTGAACGGACCGGCAACGTCCGGGGGCGTCGTTGTGAGCCTGTCAAGCAACTCGACTTCAGTGGCATCCGTGCCCAAATCGGTGACGGTCCCATCCGGCCAGGCGAGTGCTACCTTTACGATCGCGACGACATCGGTAACCGCGCTCAAGACCGTCACGATCGGCGCCAGCTACAACGGAACCAACCTGACGGCGTCCCTGACGGTCAATTCCCCAACGGTGGCTTCTATCGCCGTGAACCCTAGCGACTTGTCCGGGGGCACACCGGCGACCGGAACGGTTACGCTAAGCGGACCCGCGCCAAAGGGAGGCATTGTCGTCAAGCTTGCCAGCAACAAAACCCAGGCGACGGTTCCTGCTTCGGTTAGCATCGCAGCAGGCAAGTCGAGTGCGACATTCACCGTGAAGACGGTGGCAGTCGCTTCCCTAACCGTGGCGACGCTTTCGGCCACGCTAGGCGCCCTGACCGATACGACGACGCTGACGATCAAGCCTCCCGTGTTGCTTCAAGTGACGCTCAATCCGGCTTCCGTTGTCGGATTGACCTCGTCGACGGGGACGGCGACCATATCTGGCCCGTCGCCTGCGGGCGGACTCAAGGTCGGTCTTTCGAGCAACCAATCGGCCGCGACCGTTCCTTCGACCGTCACGATCCCGGCTGGAGCCAGCCACGCGACATTCACGGTCAAGACCCTGTCGGTTGCCTCGCACACCGCGGCGACGATATCGGCAACGTTGAACGGCACAACTCTCAGCGCTACCCTCGCGATCGAACCGCCGGTGATCTCGTCGCTCACGCTCAGCCCGACAAAAGTAGCCGGAGGAAAGACCTCGACCGGGACCGTCAAGCTGGGTACAGCGGCTCCGTCCAGCGGCGTGACGATTTCGCTGAAGAGCGGTAGCGGCTTCGCCTCTGTTCCGGCGACGGTGACGGTGGCGGGAGGAAAGACGTCGGCAACGTTCACCGTTCAAACGACGAAGGTCGGCAGCCAAGCTGTCGCCACCATCTCGGCGACTCTCGGTGGCACGTCAAAGTCGGCGAACCTGACGATCACTCCCTAGGCCAGGTTTGGCCTAGGGAGTGATCGCCGACTTCTTGGGCGCGGCAGGTTGAGTCTGCGCAGGGTGCTCAAGTGCGGCGATCCGCTTTAGTCGTAGGTCGATGTCCGCCTTCTTGGCGGACATCATGGCGTGAGCAGCCTTGTCGAGGGCGATTCGGGCGCCGGCAAAATCGTGAACGCCGATCTTGGCGTCGGCCAGGTCGAGCCAGGCAAGACAACTCCAATTGAGGTCCTTCATGGCCTTATCGAGGAGTTTGACCGCCTCAGCATAGCGTCCGTCCTTGACCCTCTCGTGGGCAAGTGCCTGCGCGCAAGCCGAATAGCCGGGGGAAGTCTTGATCGCGACCTCGAAGTGATATATCGCCAAACGCCGGTCCACATCCAGCATCAGCTTTCCGTAAAGGAAGTTAATGCGAGCGTCTTTAGGCTGAATTGTGACCGCCTGTTTCATGACGTACCGGGCACTCGGCTTGTCCTTCATCACCGAGTAGGAACTGGCGTTGCAGCTCATAAGCCAAGCAAGGGCGCGAACGTCAGGTACTCCTCCGTTACTCCTCAGTCGATCCATAACCTCTGGGGTGACGGCGGCAGCCCCCTTCGTTTCCACGAGTTGGGCCCACTTGTCGGTCCCGAATAGCCAGGCCAGAAGACCGCCGGTCCAGTGGATCGCCTCTTTGGATCGGTTCTCGCCGTCGAGTGCATGACCATAGTTTCCAACTCCGACCATAAAGTGGTGGTCGATCTTTGCGATAGTTGCGAACAGGTCGAGGGGCTTCATCCACTGGTGGATTCCCCAGTTGGTTACCGTCGCACCAACCGCGAGGTTTGCAAGGAAGACCCCGGCCAGCACGTACTTCTTGGACGTCAGACCGTAAGCGCATCCGATTCCAAGAAGGCAAGCGCCCGCGATCCCGCTTTCAGCAAATCGGTAAGGGCCGGCAACGAACGACGGCACCGGGGGGAGGTTCGAGATCGGCATATAGACGAAGAGTCCGCAGAGCGCCAACCACGCCAGCGGCCGATGGCTCTTCCAGGTCGCCTTTACAAACAGCACGTACAGAATGGTCAAGCACGTCCCAATCGCGATCCAGAGCGGACCCTGGTAGTTCTCCATCGTGAAAGTAAGGAGCGATGGATGGTTGGGAGTCAATAGGGCCAAGCCATAGTGGGCGGCCGTACGCATACTCAGCCCCAGCGAGTAGAGAAGTCCTGCGTGAACGCGAGTCGGCGGAGGTGCGTCGATACACCAAAGAACGATGTAGATCACGAGAACGACCGCGAACGGAATACTGATTCGACCTGCGTCTTTCCACTTCCTCGTGCCGAAGGCAAAAACGGAGAGCGGGACCGCAAAGAGCATGAATGCCGCTTGCTCCTTGCTAAGTGCGGCGAGCAGGAATACGATGGCGGAAGCGATCAGCCACCGACGGTTTGTAGTCTGGTGGTAACGAACCAGCGAAACGAGGAAGCCGGCCAGAAAGAAGGTGGATAGGACGTCGGTTCGCCCTCCGATCCAAGCCGTCGCGCCCACCTGCAGAGGTTGTGCCGCAAAGAAGAAACCTGCCAACACACCGGCGAGTTTCTTCTGTGTTGCGAGCATCGCCAATACCGCGACGAGCACAGCAGTGAACGAATGAAGAAGGATATTGGTTTGGTGGTAGTAGAAAGGCGTTTGGTTGGCGTACGACGAGTCGATGAGGACTGAGACCGACGTCAGGGGGCGGAAGTAATGACCGAGAAACGGATGCACCCAAGCAGTCAGTAGATTTGCCTTGCCGAAGGCTGCTCCCGAGATAAGGTCGTCGTCGTCCCAAATCGACCCACCCATCAGCGACGGCAGGTACAGGAGCACGGAAAGCGCGAAGACGCCGATCAGGGCGATACGCCAGCGAGTGAAGAAACGCTTTTCCATGAAGTCTGAGTGACGAACCGGGCCGGGAACGTCGTTACATCCTAACCGAACCGTAAGGACGTTTGCCCGGCATGCGACGATTCGACTGTGCAGTATCGTTGCAGGATGTCGCGGGAGTCGACAAGGCGCGTGTAACTCATGCTTGCCCTGACCGTCCTAATCGTGCCGCTGGAGGTTTCGAAAATGATGCGTAGGTTTGCCCAATTTCTTCTTGTCGGGATGCTGATCGTAATGGCTTGGGTGGGGACGGAAGCGCCCGCCAGAGGGCAGGTTGAAAGCCAGATCATCAAGTCCGTCGCATTCGACCAGGCAGACGTTCGGGACGTCCTGAAGAAGATCTTCACTGATCGAAATCAATCGTATTCGGTCTCACCCGAAGTGCAGGGCACCGTTACCTTGTCGCTCAAGAACGTGTCCCTTCACGTTGCACTGGAAAACATCTTGCGGCAAGTTGCGGCAACGTATCGATTCGAGGCAGGAGTCTATCAAATCGTCGCTCGACAGCCTGACTCTGAGCGTGGTCAGATGTTCTTTGCACAAGAAGGCGTGAGGAATCACTTCGATTTCAATGGAGTCGACGTCAGGGAAGCGCTTCGCCAGGTGTTCAATGAGTACAACCACCCTTATTCGATGGCGCCGGAAGTGCAGGGACGAGTGACTCTGGCGGTAAACAACACTCGTTACGAGCGGATTCTCCGACTGCTGTTGGACCAAGTCAGCGCTACGTACCGGATCGAATCGGGCGTTTATGAGATCGTCCCCAAGTTTCAAGATGGCGGATTTAGGGACTCGATCGCGAGTCCTCAGGCGCCCGTTCCGGCAGCGCCGGTTCGTCCAATGACAATGACCCAAGATGGCACGTATCTCTATATCGTGCGAGGCACGTCGATGTACAAGGTGCGGAAGTCGGACCTCGTCGTCGTGAAGACGGGTTCGCTCAACAAGGTCGATGTCCACGATGCCTTGGATCAGCTGTTCGGCTCGGCTGGCGTTTCGTACAAGCTTGATCCTAACGTGCACGGGATCGTCACGCTGCCGGGAAACGTGTCGTTTGAGAGTGCGCTACAAGGCACGTTGCGTCAGGTTCACGCAACATACCGAATCCAGGCCGGCGTCTATGAGATCGTTCCGGTCGAGGTCTCTCGTCGACTTCAGAAAACCAACTAGGCGATGCTTTTCTTAAACCTCGCCGTCGACAGGACGATGAGAAGCATGGCAATCACGATGAGCACGGACGACTGAGGAATCAGGTCGCCAAACCCGGCGCCTCGCACCATGATCCCTCTGGTGATCTGCATATAGTGGGTAGCAGGCAGCACGTTGGAGATCATGTAGAGCCAACCCGGCATCGTCTCGCGGGGCGACACGTAACCGGAGAGCAGAATCGAAGGCATCATCGTCAGGATCGTGAATTGGAGCGCCTGCCCCTGAGTCTGGGCAATGGTACTGATGAGAAGGCCGAGGGACAAGGATGCCACCACAAACGGAAGGCTCATGATCGTCAGCGAGACGAGGCTGCCTCGCGAGACGACGCCGAACAGGAAATCGCTTAGCGTCAGAATCGCTGCCAGTTCGACCATCGCGAGTACCGCATACGGGATGAGTTTGCCGATCATGAGTGCCAATCGCCCGACCGGTGTCACCATGAGCTGCTCCAGAGTGCCGATCTCCTTCTCGCGTACGACGCTGAACGCGGTTAGGGCGACGGTGACGATCTGGAGGATGACGGCAATCAAGCCGGGGATCATGAAGTTCGCCGTCTTGCTGTCCGGGTTGAAGAGCACATTGATTCGGGCATCGGTCGCTCCACGGGGGATTTGGCTGGGCGGGGTGACGAAGGCGAAGCGAGCCCGGAGCGAGACTTGGGCGTCCGACCCGTCAATCATGACGCCGACTTGAGGGTTGCCGCCTTTCAGAAGCGTCCGGGCAAACCCCTTCGGAATCGTGATGCCGACGCGCGCCGATCCGTTTCGAAGCATGTCCGCCACCACCTCCGGATCGCTGACGGAGGCAATGTAATCGATGTATTGCCCCGCGTGAAGCTGGGACAGATATTGCCGGCTTTCTCGGCTATTGTCCAGGTCGGCGACTGCCGTTTGGATATGACGTACGTCGAAGTCGATCGCATAGCCGAAGATGATCATCTGCACGATCGGCAGAATGAGCGCGATGATTAGCGTCGCCCGGTCACGCCGAAGATGCATGAACTCCTTGCGTACGACGCTCCACAACCCGTTCATGTCTGCTCCAGACTCCTTGTCACGGTTACGAACACATCCTCCAGCGAAGGCCCGATCTCACGTAATCCATGCGCGGGGAGCCCCTCCTTCATGAGGGCTTCAATGACTTCGGCGTCGCTTGTTGCCGACTCCATCAGCAAGTGGACCTCTGCCTCTACAAGGGTCGCGTCCCTCACAAAGCTGAGCCTCTTGAGCGTCCGAAGTCCGAGCGACGGATTATCGGTCATTACCGCAACCCGGCGGGTTCCCGGCGGAATGACCTGGGGGAGTCGCTTCAACTCCGCCGGAGTTCCTTTCAAGATTAGCTTGGAAAGATAGATATATCCTATCTCACTGCATCGCTCGGCTTCGTCCATGTAGTGGGTCGTGACGAAGAAAGTCTTCCCTTGGCCGGCAAGGTCGAAGAGCAGATCCCACAGCGAACGTCTTGCCACCGGGTCGATGCCGGCCGTGGGTTCGTCTAGAAAAATGAGCGGGGGTTCGTGAATCAACGCGACCGCAAGCGCCAACCGTTGCTTCCACCCTCCGGAGAGCGTGCCGCTCGGCTGATCGGCATATCTCTCCATACCCACCAAGTCGATGACGGCGCGGATGCGATCCTGAAGGTGCTGACCCTTGAGCCCATAGATTCCACCGAAGAAATCGAGATTCTCACGGGGAGAAAGGTCGCGGTAGAGGCTGAACGACTGGCTCATGTATCCGATGGAGCGCTTGATCGATTCCGGTTCCTTAGCGACGTTGAAGCCGTTCACAAACGCCTGCCCTCCACTTGGCTGCAGGACACCGCACAACATTCGGATCAACGTGCTTTTTCCGCTGCCGTTTGGACCCAGGAACCCATAGATGCTCCCTTTGGCCACTGTCAGGTCCACGTGATCGACTGCCGTGAAGGCCCCGAAACGGCGCGTGAGCCCACGCACATCGACGATGTTCTCTACGGCCATTTACCGACCCTTTTCACCGTCACGTACATGCCGGCCTTCACTCGCACGTCGGGTTTGGAAAGGCGGATACGGATCCCGAATACCTGTTTGCCCCGTTCCTCCGGAGATTGTAAGTTCGCAGGCGTGAACTCGCCAACCGTTGAGATGCTCTCGACGGTTCCGACCACCGTTCCCGCGATTCCGTCAACTGCCAGATCGGCAGAGTCGCCGACTTTTACCTTCGGAAGTTGGGCTTCGGGTAGATAGACCCTCAGCCAGATGTCGTCGGGGTAGCTCAATTGGGCTACCGATCCACCGGCGGCAACGAGGTCGCCTGTGGATACGAGCACTCGATCAACTTGGCCGTCACGCGGCGCGTAGACGACGCTCTCCTTGAGGGTCTCCGCAAGGCTCTTGACCTCAAGCTCCGCTTGACGGGAAGCCGCTTGGCTGCGGGCGACGTCCTCGGCTCGGTTGCCTCGACGGAGTTCGAGAAGTGTTTCCGATGCCTGGTCCAGCCTTGCCTTGGCTGCCTGTATATCCTCGGTTCTTGAGCCTCTCAACAAGAGTTTCAGGCTCTGATCGGCGGCGACGGCCTCTTGGTACGCTGCCTCGATGTCCTCCTTCCGGGTTCCATTGAGCGCGAGATCGAGTTGGGCCCGAGCCTGCCGAAAGGTCTCTCGTGCTTGAGCCAGTTCCTCCTTTGGCGTACCATCGAGTCCCCTCTTATACGCTTGAGCCGCATCCTCTGCGCGGGCGCGGGCTTGGTCATAGGTGGACTGGGCGGTATCGTACTCCTGCTTGGCAATCGCACCTTCGTCGGCGAGCCGCTTGAGCCGGTCGGCTTGCTTCTCGGTGAGAGACTCATCCGCCACTGCGGCATCCAGGCGCGCCTTCAGTTCGGCGATCTCTTCCCTGGTCAGACCCCGCATCGCTTGCCGATACTTCTCCTGGGCGACATTGGCAGCCGCGCGTGCCGACGCGATCTCTTCGGGCCGCGAGCCCGCAAGAGCCTTTCGGTAGAGGGCGTTCGATTCGGCAAGTTTCGCCCGGGCGGCTCGAATCTCCTCGGGAAGCGGTCCGTTGATAAGTCGGTCGTAAGCGGCCTTGGCCTCTCGGACTGACGCCTCCTGACGGGCGATATCCTCCGGCCGGTTTCCGATCTTGGTCTCGGCGAACTGTTGCTTCGCCCCTTCAGCCGCCATCTGGCTCGCCTCGAACGTGGCGGCGAAGCTGTTCGCCTCAAGGCGAACGAGCGGTTGTCCAGACTTCACCGTATCGCCTTCCCTGACCAGAATCTGCTCGACCCGGCCGCCCAAGCGCGAAGCAGCCAAGGTCGGCTGGCTTTCGAAGTAGCCCGAGACGAGGCTCTGCTGTTTCTCGCGAGCGCGATCGATCAAATATCCGCCGGCGGCCAGAACGACGACGATTGAGGTGGGCACAAGCAGCGTCCGTTTCATGGGATCCTAACCATCTCCATTAGCACTTCGAGAATGCGCTTCTCGGTGGCCTCGTCGAAGACCATGCCTCCAAACGGACCTTCGTAGAAACTACGGAAGAGGAACCAGCCATCGGTTGCGGCAAGCGCGGCCAGGAACCTGGAAGCGATCGGGCTGTTCGGTCGAGCGTTGAGTTTGCCAAGTACCCGGTCACGTCGCTCCTCGATGAAGGCGGGAATGGGAACCGAGCCCATCCCCGCCCAGAAGAGCAGCCTCCTAATCTGAGGGTTCTGTTTGAGAAACGCGAACCTCGCCGCGATCAGATCGGCAGGGTCGCCTTGATCCGTCTCAAGAAAACGGTCGACGGCGTCTAGGAGCGGAGTCACATGCTCGGCGATGCATGCCGACCACAACTCCTCTTTGGCGCCGAAGTGATATTGGACGAGGCTCTTGGTGACGCCCGCGGATTTGGCGATTTCCGCGATAGAGGCGCCCTCGTAGCCATGTGCCGCGAATTCTACGAACGCCGCATTCAGAATGTCCTCCCGCGTTTTGGCTGGGTTCAACTGCCGCCGAATTGTAAGATTGGCCGATTGTCTCATGGTTTGAACGATCGTCCAAAATAGGATATCCCAAAAACACGCGACGGTCAATGTCTAGAATCGTCTAGTTGCTTTCGAAGCTCAAACGGCTGACGGCCCAGACCAATCCCTGATATGATGTTTGTCCGATCATTTTGAGGTAACCGACCCATGGCCCATTCACTCAGAACCACCGCCTTTATTGCCGTTCTCGGCGCGAGCCATCTGCTGTTCGCTCAGACTCCCGACGCTTCGGTCGTCGATCGTATCAAGGACGAGGGGCTGAACCACTCCCAGGTCATGCAGACGCTTAGCTACCTTTCCGACGTCATCGGACCGCGCTTGACCGGGTCGCCGAGCCTCAAGCGCGCCAACGAGTGGACGCGCGACATGCTTGGGAAGTGGGGCCTCCAGAATGCCCATCTGGAGGCATGGGGTCCGTTTGGCCGGGGTTGGCAACTCGACCGGTTCTCCGCTCAGGTCGTCGAGCCACAAGATATTCCGCTCATCGCCTATCCGAAAGCTTGGTCGCCGAGCATTGGCCATCCTGCCACCGCCGAGGTCGTGCTCGTCAATGCCACGGACGAGAAGGGACTCGAGTCATTGAAAGGGAAGCTGAAGGGCAAGATCGTCTTGAGCGGCGACGAACGGCCGGTGCCGGCCCGGTTCACGTCTCAGGGATCGCGCTACACGAACGAGGAACTGAAGGCGATGACGGAGCCCCAGGCGCCACGAACAAGGGGACAAGGCGGCCCAGCGCAGGCGGGACCTCGCAACGCAGCGCCGAACTTCCGAGCCCAAATGGCGTTGGCAGGGGCGAAGTTGAAGTTCTACTTGGATGAAGGCGCCATCGCAGTTCTGGATGGATCACGAGGCGACGACGGCACGATCTTCGTTCAGTCGGCGTCGGTGCCGCCCAAGACCGTAGCTCCTGCCTCTCCCGCTTCTCCCCCATCGAGTGGCGCCGGCGCGTCCACCCCTCAAGCGCCGCCTCAGACTCGCCCAACCTCGGTCTGGGACAAGAGCGCGCCTAAGACATTGCCTCAAATCACTGTTTCCTCCGAGCATTACAACCGGATGGTTCGCATGATCAAGCAGGGCGTACAACTCAAGATGACCATCGACCTGAAGGCGACATTCTTCAACAAGGATCTGATGGCTTACAACACGGTTGCCGAGATACCCGGGTCCGATCTCAAGGACCAAGTCGTCATGGTCGGCGGGCATATGGACTCCTGGCATGCTGGAACGGGCGCCACCGACAACGGCGCCGGTGTGGCGGTCGCAATGGAGGCGGTACGCATTCTGAAGGCTCTGAACCTGCAGCCCCGTCGAACGATTCGAGTCGCCCTTTGGAGCGGGGAAGAGGAGGGCCTGTTCGGCTCCCGAGCCTATGTCTCCGACCATCTCGGTTCCTATCCCCCTCCTCCTCCTGGAGCCCAACCCTCGTTCGGTGGCGGACCGCAGCCGAATCGCGGTCCCCTCACGAAGAAGGCCGAGTGGGACAAGGTCAGCGCTTACTACAACCTGGACAACGGCACCGGCAAGATCCGCGGCATCTATCTGCAAGGTAACAAGGAGGTCGGCCCAATCTTCTCCGAATGGCTGAAACCTTTCGAGGACATGGGGGCCACCACCGTCACGATTCGCAATACCGGCAGCACCGACCACGTGTCGTTCGATGCAGTCGGAGTGCCCGGTTTCCAGTTCATCCAGGACGTCATCGAATACGATTCGCGAACCCACCACTCGAACCAGGATGTCTTCGATCGGATCCAAGGAGACGACCTGAAGCAAGCCTCGGTGATCATGGCATCGTTCCTCTACAACACCGCAATGCGAGACGAGATGCTGCCAAGGAAGCCGCTGGGCGAGTGAGCCGGCGGAGGGTCGGGAAACCGTTTGATGGGTGACCGACTCTAATGGGCATGACCCAACGTGATCGGTTCCATTCGGTTGTTGCCGGCGAGCGTCCGGACCGGATGCCTTTTTGGTATGGCGGTCCGCGTAGCTCCACGTTTGCGGCATGGCGCAGACAAGGTCTGTCCGAGGAACTGGTGCATCACTGGTCCGAGTTCGTTTCGGAAGAGGGCTTCCACGGGATCGGCAAACTCGACTTCGAGCCGCTGCCCCGATTCGAGGAAGTAATCCTAGCGGAGAGCGGCAACGAACGAACTTGGATCGACCATTACGGGGTCAAGCGGATCGATGCGATTCACCAGCCCACGTCGGGCTTTGCGACCCGGAAGTACCTCGAGTTTCCGGTCAAAGACGAAGCAACGTTTCGAGGGTATTCAGAGCGCTACGATCCTCGTACCCCCGAACGCTTCTTCCCGGTTCCGGGCGAAAACGATCGGGAAACCGCAAACCCGGACGGCTATCGCGTCGAGCAAGGCAACGTTCACTGGAAGGAATCGGTGGACGCATGTAACGACGGCGACGAGCCGGTGAGCATCACGGTCCCTGGGTTGTGGTGGACCCTGCGCGACTGGTGCGGATTCGAGGGGTTGTGCGAACTGTGCGTCGACGAACCCGAACTTGTCGACGAGATGATGCGCTTCTGGACGGATTTCATTATTCAAGTGCTCGATGAGCCGCTTTCAGCTATCCAAGTCGACCATGTACTAATGAATGAGGACATGGCGTATAAGACCGGGCCGATGCTCTCGCCGGCGATGATGCGCCGATTCATGATTCCGAATTACCTCCGCCTACGTGAGTTCTTCCGATCCAAGAAGGTCCACTGCATGACCATGGACACCGATGGTCATTGCAGCCAAGTGATCAACACCTTCTATCCGGCATCGATCGAAGGCATCTCGCCGATGGAAATCGCGGCCAACAACGACCCGGAGGTGTACTTGTGCGCCTGGCCGAAGCTGGTCGTCTTTGGGGGAATCGACAAGCGCGAATTGCAGACGACCAAGGAACGCACCCGAAAGGAAGTGTTGCGCCGATACCGGCTCGCGAGGCGGTTTCCCAACTACGTGCCGACCATGGACCACGGCGTGCCACCGGACGTGCCGATCCGGAATTTCCTCTATATGGTCGAACTGATTCAGGGGTACGCCCAAGGCGAAGACTTGGAGCGATACGAACCTCCGTGCCGGCTCGAACGTGAACTCGGTCCCATCGAAGCGATGTTCGATCCCATGGCGGCGTATGCCACCGCATACGGACGCGACTGACCGCTATCGCTTGGGAGGCAAAAGAGGCAGCTTCAGCCACGCCAGTCCGATGTCTCGCCCCATGTGGCTGACGCTGTCGCCGCCCGGCGCGTCGTACAGCACCGCCAGCCGGTTTCCGACCTTGATCACTGACGGCATTCCGATGCAGGCATGGCTCCAGCGGCAGTTCTTGCGATCGAGCACGATAGCCTTGTCATTAGGGTCCCATTGCTCGCAATTCTTGCTCCAGTAAACCCAGATCGAGTCGGTGTACTCTCCTCGCTCATCCAAGCCGATGTGATTCGTAAACAGGAACCAGGTCTTGTTCGAAGGCTCGTAGTAGAGCGACGAGTTCTCGATCTGTTCGGCTCGCGGGAGTATCGGCTGTGGATCGAGCCGCCACGGGCGGTCCAGATCGTTGGTGTGGGCAATTGCCAGCGTTCGGGGCATCGATGCGCTGAAGAACATCAGGTATCCGTCACCTCGCTTGATGACTTGGCCGGGGCTAGCAGTTTCGGCGTAGTAGGTTCCCGGTTGGACGTGAAACGGCACGACGTCTGGCTGCTTGATCCAAGGGCCCGAAGGGCCAACGCTCTTGGCCTTCAATGTTAGGTAGGGAAAGGACGGTATACGGTCAGGGGGCGGAGTTGCGTGGGGCGACCCCATGTAGAACATATGCCACTCGTCTCCCTCCTGAATCACCCAAGGTGCCGTTGCTGTTGCCGAATCGGGAGCACCGGGCGCACCGAGCGAGAGAATCGGACCATGCTTCGTCCAGTGCTCGAGGTCCTTGCTTGTGGCCAAGCAGGCGAGCCAAGCGGTGGGACCTGCGCCGTCGTAATGGAGATAGTAAGTCCCGTTCGACTCGAAGACGATCGCTTCGCGTGCTCCGAGTTCGTCGCATCGGTTCGGCCCGTCGCCATGCTTGAGGACGATCCCTTGATCGATCGCTTCGAGCCGGAGGGTTGCCTCCGGCCGTCCGTCCGGATAGCGCGGAGCGGACGGCCCCTTTCCAAAAACTCGGCGGATCGCATCCAAGTGTCCCATGCCATAGGTCATGTCCGGCTCCAGGTAGCTCCCCTCTGTCCACTCGTTCCACGAGTTGATCGTCAGGATTTTGGGGCCGCTCCTTCTTTCTGCCAAGTATTGTTTCGCCGCGCGGAGCGACGACTCGAATTCGAGGGGGGTGCTGCCGGTTACGTTGGTGAGCCACGAATATCGCGGCGTGTTGTCCCACCCGACGCTCACGTTCGGGAAGTACGGCACTGGCCACTTCGACTCGAATTCGGGCCACTGCGCCTCTGATTTGCGCGCCCACTCGCTGTATTTCTCGGGCGCAAGGTGGTGCACCCAGACGTAGTCGGTGACACTGTCGAAACCGAGGGAGGTGACGGCTTCTGGAGTCAACGGCCCCCAACCGACCGCGTTAAGGTGAATATCGGGAAATCCGGCCGCTTTGGCCTTCGCTCGGAATCGGTCCAGAGCATGACGGGCGTTGGAGATTCCGCCAAGGCCGTCGACGAGCGTCATGACCTC
Organism: Fimbriimonas sp.; assembly: GCA_031292555.1. Lineage (GTDB taxonomy): Bacteria > Armatimonadota > Fimbriimonadia > Fimbriimonadales > Fimbriimonadaceae > Fimbriimonas. The sequence goes on along the minus strand of JARLGV010000051.1, from coordinate 122,812 downwards.
ATAAATCGAGAAATAGGGATTGCCGTCGATCTTCCAGTAGTTCGGCTTCTTGAAGTACCGGATGGCAGCATCGGCGACATGATCAAATACGCGGGCATCGGTGGCGCCTGTATAGATCAGGGGAAGTGGTTGGTCCCTATGGGCCGGATGGCAATCGTGCCAGTCGTGGTTGGCCCACATTAGGGCGAACTTCATCCGGTTGCGGTTCGGTGCTTTCAAAAAGCCCCGATCCAGCCCGCCGAACAGATAGGGGGCATCTTCATACCAATACCAGTCGAAGATGAACGCGTCGACTCCGTGGCTCGCCGCCGCCTCGATCTTCTTGGCCATCTCCTTCGGATCGGATTCGTCTTGATAGCCCCAACTGGGGGTGCGAGGTTGATCGTGGCCGGCAAATTGGGGACGGGCTGCCTTGACGAGATCCCACTCCGTCCATCCCACGCCCTTTCGGCGGTCGTTCTTTGGGTCGGCGTGATAGCCGGGGAAGTAGTAGGCGGCGACTTCCACCTTTCGGGTTTCTTGAGGCGTCGGACTATTCATCAAGCCACCGGCCAATACGAGCAGAATCGCGTTGATCATCGCTCACGTTCGTTCCTTACGGTTTGAGAGGATCGGTTTCTGGGTTGCAGATATAATCCTGTCCAACCATTATGCCGGGACAAGTGGATGAGCTTCTGCGTTTGGCGAATGCCGCCCACGCCGCGGGAAGGTTGGCGGAATCGGAGGCGCACACCCGCCGTGTCTTGGCGATAGAGCCTGACCAAGTTCAAGCGCACCTACTTCTGGGCGTGCTCGCGGGCAAGACCGGGCGGAACGACATGGCGTTCGAGCATCTTGGGCGAGTACTCACGCTCAATCCTGAGTCGTTTGAGGCGCTATTTTGGCTCGCCGTCCTCCATCGCCGCACCAAGGAGTTGGAACAGGCGCTTGGATACGCGGAACGAGCAGTTCGACTAAGGCCGAACGACGCCCACGCCCATAACGGCCTGGGCATGTGCTATCTGGACCTCTTGCGGCTCGAAGAGTCCGCCGCCAGTTTTGCCAAGGCAGCCTCGATTCGGGGGGACATGGCACCAATCTTCCACAACCTCGGAACCGCCCTTCACTTGATTGGACGCGATTATGAAGCAGGGATGGCCTTCGACCGGGCTCTGATGCTGGCGCCGCATTCGACCGACTCGTGCCTGGGACTTGGACAGGTGATGATCAGCCAAACCCAACCGGACGCGGCGATCGCATGCGCTCGAAAGGCGATCGCGATCGATGGCAAGTCGGCGCCCGCTCAGCTGCTTATGGCCAGTGCTTTGGTCGAAAACAACCTAACTGGCGAGGCAGAGAAGCATCTCAAGAAGGCGGTCGACCTCAACCCGCAGGATGCGCAGGCGCAAGCTCTGCTCGGACAGCGGTATCAGTCGCTTGGGCGATTCGAAGAGGCCAACCGGCACCTTTGGCGGTCGATGGAGTTGGAGCCGCGTCAAGGTTTCGCCTACTTCGCCTATGTCCACAACAACAAGGTGACCGAGAGCGATCGGCCAATGGTCGAGAAGATGGCTGAACTGGCGCAAGAAGGGGGACTGCCTCCTCGCGAGATGGACTTTCTTCATTACGGTCTGGGTCGCGCCTATGAGGGCCTTAGGGAGTACGAGAGGGCGATGGGCCACTTCGACGAGGCGAATAGGCTTGCTCGGAAGATCAAGTTCGGCGACAAGCCGTTCGATAGAGAAGCCTATACCGAGAGGATCGACTGGCTGATTCAGACGTTCTCTGGTGAATTCATCCGTCGCTTTCGCGCCGACGGATGCCCAAGCGAACTGCCGATCGTGATCGTAGGAATGATGCGGTCCGGCACCACCCTTTGTGAGCAGATGCTCTCCTCCCATGCCGAGATTGGCGGGGCCGGCGAAGACCGCTTTTGGCCCGAGGGATGCCCACGGCTCTTCGGGCAGAACTGGAATTCGTTCAAGCCGGAGAGCCTGGCCAGAATGGGAAAGACCTACGTCGACAAACTCAAGGGCGTCGCTCCCGGCTACGGGCACGTAACGGACAAGAATCCGGCCAACTACGAATTCCTCGGGCCTATCCATGTCGCCCTCCCGAACGCCAGGATCGTCCACATGCGGCGCAACGCCCTGGACACGTGCGTGTCGATCTACGCCACTCCGAATCGGGTTCCTGTCGACTTCGCCTACGATCGGGGCAACATCGTGTTCGCCTACCGGCAGTATCTGCGCTTGATGGAGCACTGGCGTCTGGTTTTGCCGGAGGATCGGTTCATCGAAGTGAACTACGAGGATGTCGTTACCGATCGGCGCACTCAGTTGGAGCGGATTTTGAACCTGGCGGGCCTTCCTTGGGACGATGCGATGCTTCACCACGAGTCGAATGACCGGAACGTCAACACTCCAAGTTTGTGGCAGGTGCGCCAGCCGATCTATACGACCTCGATAGAGCGTTGGCGGCGCTACGAGCCTTGGTTGGGCGAATTTCGGAATCTGATGAATGACTGATAATTGCGGTTCCTAGTTGGTGATTCTTTACTTATGCTTAACATGCATCCTCGGTAATATTAAGATCGTGGAGGCTGGTCCAGGTCTCCGCAATTCTGTGCAATCCGATTCACTTTGCTTTCCGGAGGAAGTATGAAGAAAGCGTTTACGCTTATCGAACTTCTCGTCGTCATCGCCATTATCGCGATTCTCGCCGCCATTCTTTTCCCGGTCTTTGCCCAGGCGAAACTCGCCGCCAAGAAGACCGTCTCGATCTCCAACAACAAGCAGTTCGGCCTGGGTATTACGATGTACTCGGCGGACTACGACGACATGTATCCGCACACCGACGGCTGCTCCCTGAACGATTCTCTCGAAACGAAGTGGAACAATCAGCCGGCGGGTTCAAATCCCACGCCGTTCTGCAATGGAACTGGCGCTGGGGGCCTCGGCGGCTATGCGTTCCGCGACAACCACTACTCATGGGGCAAGTGGATCATGCCGTACATCAAGAATGTGCAGATCTTCTATCACCCCGTGCTTCCTCCGATTTATGGCACCGTGGTTTCAAACGGCGTACCCACCAACCTGGACCAAGGCGAGATTGCAAGCGGCTACGCGCTGAATATCGCGATTACCGGCGCACAGAACACTTGGGGCTATGCGGGACCTCCTTACACGAACTACGGCGCCGTTCGGCAGTCGTTCGTCGGTGGCACTCAAACTGGCGTACCGTCTCCAGCTGAGGCTCTGCTCATTACGGAGCAGTGGTTCGAAGTCGTGACGGGGGGATGGGAGACCTTCTACGGCGGCTCGACCACTCCATACTGGCCGCCTGCGTTCAAAGAGCACTGGGAGTTCATGTACGAGAAGAGCGGCGGCACAGGCGACTGCGGCGTCCAGCCCGGCGTTGTCGATACGACCAAGGCGCCGTTCGGCGTAGTGCCGATCACGTACTGCGATGGACATGCCAAGGCCATTCCGGTCGGTCAGTTCCTCGCGAACACCCCGACCTATCAGCAATACGTCGGTCAGTCGCTCGATACCCACGTTTGCGGGTTCTTTGCAGCCTATGGATTCGGTAGCGCGCAAGTAACGCCGGCGCTCAATATCGGTCAAGGCGCGTTCCCGATGTGGGGGCTCTAAGTCTGATGAGGACGATCGCGCTCCTATTGGCAGCGGCAGTCTTTGGCCTGTTTGTTAGCGGATGCACCGGCAGTGTTTCGGTCAACGACGTTCAGAAGAATGCCGCCGACCAGCAGAAGTGGCTGAAAGAACATCCGGGCCGATCGGACGGACACACCCAACTCTAGACGATAGGAATGCGCGGACCGTCTAACCCGGTCTGCGCATTCCTTAAATTTGACGGATACATCGGGCCACCTGGCTCTTACCGAATCCCGCCTATCGTCGACATCGCGTCGACGCTAGGCAGGCGAAGGCTTCAGTTGGGTGGCTGCTATCTCCCTCCTCGCAGATTCACTGGCGAGTCGGCGGGGAGGTTTTCTTGCGCTAATTCGGACGGTTGCTTGACAATCTCTTAACATTCGGAGAAGATAATGTCACCCGTAGGAATTGGGGCGCCGAAGCCCTCGAATTTGACCAGATAATCAATCTACGTGGCGCAATCTTTCGGAGATAGCATGAAAAAAGCATTTACTCTTATTGAGCTTCTTGTCGTCATCGCGATCATCGCGATTCTGGCGGCGATCCTCTTCCCGGTCTTTGCCCAGGCAAAGCAGGCCGCCAAGAAAGCCGTTTCCATCTCAAATCAAAAGCAGCAAGGCCTAGCCCTGATCATGTATGCCGGCGACTACGACGACATGTATCCTCGAGAGGATGGATGTACGTTGAACGACTCTATTAATACGGCCTACGATAACCAGCCTGCCGGAACAAGCCCGTTGCCTTTCTGCACCGGTGCGAACGGAAACAATGGCGGATACGCATTCCGGGACAATCATTATGAGTGGCAGAAGTGGGCCTATCCCTACACCAAGAACTACGGCTTGTTCATGCACCCGGTGATTCAGAAGGATCCGACGGGATGGGCTCAGGGCGAACTTAACGGTGGCTATGCGCTCAACATCGCGATCACCGGCGCTCTGAACGTCAATCTCTCAACTGGCGCCCTGGCGAAGTTCGGCGGACGCACCTCTTGGCTCGGCGGCTCGACGACGTCAGTTCCGCAGCCGGCAGATACGATGCTGATCATGGAGCAAACGACCTACTCGGTGGTCGGCGGCTATGAAGCCGGTACGACGTCCGGCGGCTACAGCCTAACCTACTACCCGATGGCCGTTCGTGAGCACTGGTCGGGTTACTTCTACAATCCGGGCGGATCCGGTCCTTGCGGCGAGCAAGTGGGCCAGATCGATGCCACTACGGTTCCATTCGCAGGCCAGGTGCCGCTTAGCTACTGCGACGGCCATGCAAAGACGATCGCCGCTGGTCAGTTCCTTGCCAACACTCCGACGGCAGCCCAGTTCGGCCTGAGCTTCAACCACTATCTCTGCCCGATCACCGCAGCCTACTATGGCAACGGAACGCCGGCCTGGACGCAGCCTTGGCCAATGTGGGGCCTCCAGTAATGAAGCGAGCGCTATTTGCAATTGGCGCATTGGCACTTATGGTGTTTGCAATGGGCTGTTCTGCGATGTCGGGCGAAGTTTCCGTCGATCAGCAGAAGGCCAAGAAGGACGCCCTACAGAAGGTCGCCGACCAGAGTGGCGATCCGAAGCCGGAGTCGAGAGGCAGATAGAAATCTGAACACGGCAGGCGGGGCGAAGTCCTTTGGGCTTCGCCCCTTTTTTGGTGCGGATACGAGAACGGCTGCGAGCGACTAGTCGAATTTAGGTATGACGACGGCCTCGCCGTTGCGTAACGACGACTCGTTGGCGCATATCCCGGTCGCCGTCCAGTTTGCAGCGGTGGCCGCGTCGATGGCGCTGGGGCGACTCTCCACGATGCTTGAGATGAATTCGTGAACGAGATGCGGGTGTGAGCCGCCATGTCCTCCATCGGCGAACTCGGCTAGTTCCGGCGGGAGCAAGTCCGGGCGATACGGCACCGAAACGTGGCAAGCACTCGCGTTGCGGCGATGCGCCGGGCGTTCTTGGTCCAGCGTAAAGACGACCGGATCCTCGTCCTCCATGACGGGCCACTCGAAACCGCGCCGTTCTCCGTAGACGCTGAAGGACTCGATGAAGCTGCGTGCGACCTGAAACCACGATCGAGTGACCTCCGCGACGGCCGCCGTCCCCTCAAGCTGGAACAGAGCCGTCTGCAGGGGGAACGAATTGCCGCCTGGCTGTTGGATGTCGGCACGCAGCTTTCCTGCCCCAAGGCAGATCACTCTCGTGGCACGCGTGCGCGTCAGCGCCAAGATAGGCGCAATCGCGTGACAAATATAGTGCATGGGCGGTTGGGCAGACCAGTAGAGCGGATAGTCCCCCTCGAGGTCTTGGATGTGCGCTCCTCGCAAGAAGGTTAGGTTCCCGAATAATCCTTTGTCGTACATATCTTTGACGAACAGGTACTGCCGGGAATAGGCGGAGGTCTCCATCATCATGTAGACCTTCCCGGTCTGCTTCTCGGCGGCCACGATCCTCTCCAAGTCGGCCAAGTCGGTTGCCATGGGAACGGCGCAGGCACAGTGCTTGCCGGATTGCAGTACGGCGAGCGTCTGCTCGACATGCAGGGGCACCGGCGTCAGTAGGTGAACGGCATCGATCGACGCGTCCGACAATACGTCCTCAAGCCGAGTGAAGCGCGACTCGATCCCATGGCGATCGCCGATTTCGCTTACAAGGTCGGGATTGGTATCGCAGATTGTGACCCGTTCGACTGCGGGGTGTCGCTGGTAGATAGGCACGAACGATCGACCAAAACCCATCCCAACCACCGCCAAATGAACCCGATTTGCCATGAATCCATCATGACATCCGAGGCGCACCGGAGCTCCGCTCCACTACGCTAAACGGCCGGCGCCGGTACGGACTGGTTCAGGAGTTCAGAGCTTCTTTGGCGAGCACCGTTGCCAAAACGCAAAGCGTTACGTGGGACTCGCTCGAGATCAGCGATCGCCATCCCGGATGGCATTGCCCCTGGGTCTCCTCGCCAAGCGAGCAACTGATTGCGTCGGCGTATTCGATCTTGCCATGTCTCCTTAGTTCGGTGGCGAGCAAGCGGAGCGAAGCGGTGCGTTCCTCAGCGCACGAGCTTCCTTGGGTCAATCGGAACATCTCGTCGATGGCAGCGATCAGCGCGCATCGATCCCCGCTCTTAGACGCAATGGCCATTCGGATGCGTGCGACGGCGAGCAACTGCTTCCTGACGCCAATCCTGGTCGCAATCTCGGTCGCCTCATCGAGCAGTTGCCGGTTGAGGGTTTCGTCGGAATCGCCGTGATCCAGCCCCGTGTGCAGGAAGAACACCAACTGGTCGAGCAGCATATTCTGGATGCCGGTCTCGCGCAGACGGCGAATGCCTTCGAGCAGAAGCGGCCTCGCAGCTTCGTGCCGGCCGGCAAAATGATAGAGTTCGCCAAGATCGACATAGGCTCGTGCCAATATCGTCGAATCCTCCGACGCCAGGCGATGCGCGAACACGTCTTCCGCAACTTGGACGGCCTGCTGAACCGACCCAACCGAAGCCAGAACGAGGGCGTAATCCGACCGTGCAAGTAACCGCAGATCGGGGTTCGTCGTCAATTCCGCCGCTTCTTTCAGCAACGCGAGTGCCCGCTCCTTGTCCGAGTGCACTACGATGTGAACTGCGTAGTTCATGTTGTTCCAGGCCAACAAGTGCCGGTTGTTCGATTTCTTGTAGATCTCGACTGCCCTTTGGTACGCGTCCTCTGCCCGCTGCGTCTGGCCGACGATGGAGAGAGCGATCCCCGCGCCTGTCCAAACTTCGCCGTCCAATCCGGAAGCCAGCAAGTGAGCGCCGGCTTTGGCTGCTCCATACAGGGCCTCGCCGTCGGCTGAAGGGTTGCCCCTGGCACACACGGTTCTCCATGAGGCAACTGCCAGATAGGCTGCCAACTCGGGATCGTTGTCGATTGCCCAGTCGATGCCACGCCGTACGTTGACCAACTCGGCATGGATCTCAGAGAACGACTGGTCCTGTTGCGGGCCGGTTAGGCGGCGCGAATGAGTGAAAGTCCAATCAGCGACCGTGTGCCATGTGCGGGCATTAAGGCTTGCCATCACGTGTGGTTCGACGAACGCCTGAATAGCGACCGCGATCGCCACCGGAACTCGAATTCGGCGAGACTGTCCGATCGCCTGAACCGTCACGAGCGACCGGCGTTCCAGCACGCGCCAAGGGTCGGAGTTCTCAATGGCCGGTCCAATCGTGCCGGCCAATTCAATCGACGCCCCATCCAGGAGGGAGAGAGAGACGACGGCTTCGAACGCGTGGCTGGGCAGATCCGAGACGATGCTGTGGACAGTGGCGCCGAAAGTTTCTCCGTCGAGACCGGGATCGTTCAGAAACTCGTGCATTCCCTCTTCGATCTGTCCGGCCAAGTGGCTCGGCGTTTCGATGGTCAAACGCGACGAGAAGAACCGCAGGATAGTCGGCAGACCGTCACACCGGCGGGCGATTTCCGCCAAAGGGGCAATCTCGGACGCGCACGCCTTACCGGCGCCGGGCTTCGCCATCTGTGAGATCAGAATCTGGACCGAGGGGTTGTTCAGGACGGCAGGCGACACATCGCTGCACGCTGGAACTGGCAATGGGTTGACGAGGATCTCTTCGAATGCACCGGATGCGATCCGCATTCGAGATTCGGCCAGGACCCGCCAGCCGAAAGAGCTTGCTACCTCGATCGACTTGAGGAGCGCGGCGCGATCGAGATGCTCTTCGACGATGTACAGTCCGTCTGAGATCCGCTCCGGCTTACCGCCGAACTGAACGGGCAGATTGTTGACGCGGCTGAATTGCCATGCCGCCTCCCGAATCAGGTGCGTCTTGCCGACGCCGACCATGCCTACCACCAAGACAGTGGCGCCTTGGCGGGACAGGCAACATTCGAGCGATCCAAGCAAATCATCGCGCCCGAAAAGAGGCAGCGGCCGGAGTGCGATCGACTTCGAAATCCTCTCCATCGGCAGGGACGATTCGTCGGATTCTGCTCCGGTCACGCCAAGGAGCGCTCGAATGGAAGCCGGGGCGTGGTAACCCAGCTCGCGGAAGATCATCGCATCGAATTCGAGAAATGCCTGACGGGCTCGGGCGCCCTGACCACGCTCCATCAACCGCCGAACCAGCATGCCATTCGCGTCAATGTCGAGCGGATCGTGCCTGACCGCGTTGATCGTAGCGTCCAGCGCCTTCTCGTGCTCGCCCAGTTCTTGATGTGCGTCCGCCAGGCTGAGCCACGCCCGTCTTGCCTTTTCACTGTACGTGCGGCGCGTAGCGTGGACCCAAGGCTCTTGGTGGCCCGCAAGGAACGGACCGCCAAGCAGGGCGACCGCACGGTTCAGATATTCGATCTTCGAGGCGGTGGTCAGGGCGACGCTCGCGCAAACGAGCGCCTTGTCGAACGCCTGAACGTCGGTGGTGAGGCAACCCGGCTCGATCTCCACCCATTGCCGGTCAGATCGAAGGCAGCAACCGAGGCCGTCGATCGCCTGGCGCAGCCGGCGAAGCTCCTGACGAAGCCGAATTCTCGTCAGGTCGAGGTAATCGTCGGGCCAAAGCATCTCCGCCAATTCGTCGCGGCAGACCCGGCGATCCCTCGCGACGGCCAGCCTCGCAAGCAAGAGAGCCGATCGCTTGGTCGGGAACTTGGTCTGCCGCTTGGCTCCCCGCTCGAGAACCATCGGACCAAACATGCGGAGGAGGAAACCTCCGTCCTTCAGAGGGTCTTGCCGGAGGATTTCAGGCTCTAGGTGGGACAAGGAATCGACGATAGACAACTAGACTATCTCCTTTACAAACAAACAATGCAACGTATGCTGGGTGGACACAGGGACAGCGTATTGGACGGCCATGCACGAAGGCGTGCACAACGTTGTGCACTCGACCCAGATATGAGGCAATTGGCACGAAAGTCCTAGTCGCGGGGAGCGGGCCGCGCGAAATGCTCCCTCTCCTTCCGTCCGCGGAGGGAGAGCGTGGGGGGAGGATTTCGGGAATGCGTCGAACAGCCCCTTCGAGCCAGCGATATGGCAACCGGCTCGTGGCCACCAGTCCCGCGACCCGCGCTTTGCCTCTATTGCCCTTTGTCGCCCTTGTGGGGAGCCTTTGCCTTCTTCTTGTGCGGGGCGCTTACGTGGTGGTCGATCCAGTGTTCGGTATGCATCGCTCCGTGGTGGACGACGTTCGCCTTGTGTTTCAGGTTCTTCTTCCGTCGGATCGCGTTCTTGCCGTGGGGCGCGCTCACGCGACGGTTCACCCAATCCTCGGCATGCATCGCGGCGTGATGAACCGATTTGTCTTTCTTGTTGTGATCTGGAGACTGACAGAGTCCGACTGAGCAAACAAGGAGTGCCGAAGCCATTACGAACAACTTCATCATGTCTATAACTTACGGTGCATTTGCCTGGAATCCTACACTTGGAGGGCGCTTCCTCGATAAATCGGCGCCGATGGCGGCCGGCGACCAGCGAAGCAGGACAAGGTGGAGTAGCATCGGGAAGATGCCTAACCCTTGGATCGATATCAGCCTCGCAATCGAAGAGGGCATTCCTCAGTGGCCAGGAGACGAAGCCATCCAGATGTCTCGGATCTGCGAAGTGGGAAGGGAATCGATTGTCCAGATCACCAAACTGGACTGGATCTCCCATATGTCGACCCACATGGATGCTCCCGCTCACTTTATCGAGGGCGGAGCGGGCATCGATTCTATACCGTTGACCACGGTATCTGGAGACGCGATTGTTGTGGAGGTAGAGGGCGAATCGATCATGCTGGCGGACATCCCGTCCGATTGCAGGGGCCTCTGCATGCTATTCAAAACCCTTAATGGGGCACTCTGCGACGTCCCACGCTTTTCGCCCAACTATGTCTACTTCGAGGCAGATGCTGCCGAAGCTCTAGTCGACCGCGGCGCGAAACTTGTCGGCATCGATTATCTGTCGGTGGACCAATGGGGTACTTCGACGTATCCCTGCCACTACATATTGCTTGGGGCGGGAATCCCTATCTTGGAAGGGTTGGATCTGAGGCATGTCGAGCCGGGGCACTACGAGTTGGTGGCATTCCCGTTACGTATCGTCGGGTGTGACGGATCGCCGGCTCGAGCGGCGATCCGCAAGCAAGCGGCACGGAGGGAGATAGACTAGCGGCCCCGAAGGCGATGGTAAAGCGAATCCAGAGCCTCAAGGTGAGTGCTGCGAATTCGGCCCGCCAGTTCGCAGGCTTGATCTTCGTCGTAGACGTGCCACGATAGGTTCTTGTCTTCGAGCATCTGCATCCAGATCTTCTCGTCCGAAGCGGGAATCAGACCGGCTTTGAGGATTGTGTCGAGGATCGGTTTGATTTTCCGAGTGGCATAGCCGAGATCGGAGACTCGGTCCTCCAAGCACTTCCAGGCGTGCTCGAAGGCGACGACAAAGCCGAAGACGATTCCGGCATGATCGAGCTTGGAATTGGCCGGCTTCTCCAAAAACTCCTGGAGAGCCACTAAGGAACGTCGTAGTTTTTCAATTCGTGGAACGTGAGTGGACAATAATCTACCCTCCCGGTAGCTAAGGCTAGAATCCATAAGAACTCCCTAATCATGCGGAATCACTGGGTTATCGCATGACAATCTCAATCGACGATTCCCAATAGCGGTTCGCACTTCTCTGCATCCTCACTCCAATTCTAACCTAACTTATGAAATCCCGTACTGCCAGGCACCTAGAGAATTTGACAGGTACCGCCAGGAAAATGCCAGTCTCAATGCCCAATTGAGCAAAATGACATTAATTGACTAGCTTTGACGCCCGGGACTTGGCATAACCCGTCTGCAAGCATAATCGGTTCTGCACAGTATGCCGCTTTTGTGCCGTCTCTGGTTGTCGAATGGACTCAAGCAAGCCCATCGATCAGTATGGGACGCCGAATCCTACTGGCTCTATAATGGGCCATGAGATCGTCTTGGCCGGTATTCGCGATCGTTCTTTCGGTGTGGGGCTGCGGTTCTCCGAGGGATTCGGCGGACGGAAGGCCGGTCGCAGATAGTCGCTCCGGCAAGGAGATTCGATTTGCGGCAGCCGACGGAAAGGCGGTCTATGCAGACTTCTACGCCTCCACGAAGGCGGGAGCGGCATCGGTCGTTCTAATGTTCCACCAAGCCGGATCAAACGCGAATGAATATGACGCGATCGCGCCGAAAATCACATCCCTCGGCTTCGACTGTATCGCCGTCGACCAGCGATCCGGAGGGGATATGTGGGGTCGAGACAACCGCACCGTCACGAAATCGGGCAGCGGCGACTACATGGCGGCCTACAACGACCTGCTTGGAACCCTGAAATACGCCGAAAGCAAGAAATACGGAAAGATTCTGGTCTGGGGCAGCAGCTATAGCGCATCGCTCGTGCTCAAACTGGCGTCCGAGAACCCATCCATTGCGGCTGTTCTGGCCTTTTCGCCGGGCGAGTACATGGACGACAAGACGGTAGTCGGAACCTGGGCCAAGAAGGTAACTCAGCCTGTGCTGCTAGCCTGCACCCAAGACGAATGGAGCGACGGCCGCTCCGACCTGTTTGCCAAACTGGCAAGCAAAGATAAAACTTCGGTCGTCCTCCCCGACGGCGTCCACGGATCCTCCACCCTAATCCCCGAAAAATCAAAAGCCGCCGATGCCTATATGGCAAAGGTGCAGGCGTTTTTGAAGATGCAGGGCGGGACTGGCTGAGGGTAGAGGGTCGGACCGGAGGGTGCAGCCAAGCCGCACAGGCGTCGGCTCGCCCAACGTTCTGCTGTTGGTTTTACGTCCGAACCCCATGTTCCGCCCCTCCGCTCCGACCCGCTCCCCGCCCCTATATCACTTCCAAATAGTCCTTGTCCGGCAGGGCGGGGAAGGGGGCATGGGGTTCGGACTGATACCAGAAGGCCACCGATGCGATGTCGTCCTGCAGGGGCAGGTATCGGCCGCCCGAGCGCCATCCGAGCGCTTGGATCGTGACGTGTAGGTCGGTTTCGAAGCGGATCGGATCCATGATGTGCCAGCGGTAGAGGCCGAACCGCTGCTGGACCTGGTAGTGGCCGTCGCCTCGAATCACTTGCGGCAGTCCGGCGTAGGGCGTGTTGAACTCCTGATACTCGAGGGTTTCGACTCCGTACTGGGTCTTGCCCTTGACGTCGAAGTCGTAGGAGCCGCAGAAATAGTCTTCCGTGCCGGTGCCGACGATGGTCGCGAAGTCGGCGTCGCCGTCCAAGTAGAACTTGATCTCGCCCTCGCCCCACCAGCCGTTGTTATTGACTCCCCAGGCCATGTAGGTGCCGACGTACTGGCCCTGACCCTTCACCCCTTCGAGGATCGTGTACACGTTCTTGTATGGGAGCGGGTTTGTCCGCCGGAACTGAGCGTGGAAGTACGCCGCGTCCTCCGGAACCTCGGTGAGGGTGTAGTTGACCTGGTAGTACAGGGTCATGTCGTCGCCGATGTTCTCCATCGTGATGCGGCACCGCTTGCGGAACGGCATCTCCCAGTAGCAGTTGAACGCACTTCCCGGGTTCACGCAAACCGCTAGCGACGTGACCTGAGCGTACTTGCCCCATCCGCAGGCGAAGAAGTCTCCGACCGGGCACTCCACCGACGGGGTTTCCTCGTCGTCCCAATAGAATCGGATGATCGTGTTGCGCCAGGTGCCGGTCGGCGTCATCCAGATCTGCTGGATCGCGCCTGGCCCCTCGATATCGGCGATTTCATACGTCTCGCCGGACACGATCCGCACGCACGGATTCACCTTCCAGCCTTGGCCGAGGTCCCGTGCCGGGCGCTCTCCCGAGCCGGTCGTCGCCATTCCCCCTTTGCCCTTGTCGCCCTTGAGATTCTCCGGAGAGATCGAACGCGTCTTTGCGTGTGACAGCCGAGACAGATTGCCGAGATGCATGCCAAGCCCGTTGAATGCCATGCCCGAACTATGGCGACGGACCGGGAAAGAAGTCAAGACGCACGAGCGTCAGCAAATGTCCCCTTTGCGAATCTTAGCGCCCCTTCACCAACTGTTGCGAGAAACATGGAACGACCTTCTGACGCAACGGACCTCGACGGAACGCGAAGATGATGGATCGTCCGCTACCGATCGGCTCGCGGCAGGGAGTGGCGGGCGGCGCTCAGTGTTCGAAGGATCGACTCCTGGAGTTTGACGTGCGCGGGCAGAACTCGGATCAGCCCGCCGGAGAGGTCGATTAAACGGTCCAGCTTCTCTCCCGGTTTCGCGGCGTCGACGGTCGACGGGCGAAGGGTCTGCTTGTGAGAACTCGCCTTGGCGACCAGGTTGGCGATAAACGTCTCGAACTGCAGACCGGCGGCATGGGGTGCGCGGACGATCTGCTTCGCTTGGATCGCGATCATCGCCCAGGCGAGGTACCCGGAGTTGACGCGCTCCTCCTCCTCGCTGGGATGCCATGCCACGTAGGGCTGGTTGAGACGGATCGAGTCGTCGCTGCCTTCTTGACGGCGGAAGATCAATTCGATGCCGTCTTCCGGCGTCGTCGACTGCCACCGCTTCGATTCGGCCAGTTCGGGTCGGACGAACACGACGCTCTCTGAACGGGGTTGACACGCCTTGCTAGCCGGCTGACAATACCAGTCGACCAGTTGGATACCGGTCGGACAGTCGAATCCGGCCATCAGGTAGAAGCCGCCCGACGGTCCGTTCTGCGGGGATTCCACCGTCAGAACGAGATCCCCAATCGTTTCGATGATCCGATAGCGATCCGCGACGACGCTCTCGAAGTCCTCGTCCCGGGCGACGGTCCACATGTCCAGGTCGCTCCAAGCGTCGAACCGTCCGCGCCCAAGCGAACCTTCGAGCCAAAACGCAAGCAGCCTCTGATCGTCATGGAATTTCCTGACGATGCTCGCCAACAAGGCTTTTCGTTCCGCCGTCCGAGCCTGCTCGATTCTTCTCATCAGCCCTATTGAACCACGTTCAGTGCCTTGACGTTAGCCGCCGAAGACGTTCCAATCCTATCTTCACAGAAGCGCATCTATTCTCCGAACTCCGGCTACGCGCACATGAGTCACGTCCGAGCATAGAATCGACCCTTGGAAAGTCCGGGGACGAGTTTCAGCATCGTCCCGAGGCGCAGGCTTGGCTCGCCAGTGCATCTCACCGGAGAGGTCCCTAACCTTGCTTGGCGTCTCGACACAGTTTGCAGCCCCGAAGAGGGCGAGACTCTGCCAGCCCAGTGGCGTCAGCCCTGGGACCAGACGGTGCCAGGCAAACCGGCCCTGAAGGGGACGATTCGACGGCTGTGAAGGCGATTCATGCGTGCCGGTCGATGATTACGGCCGGCCGCTGAATCCGTCCCTTCGGGACTGGGTGGTCACCGGCCATCGGTACCAGGGCTGACGCCCTTCGCTGGCAGAGGCTCGCACCTTCGGCGCTACTATATGGGCTGGATGCTCCGCTTTGCGGCCAAAGACTGAAGGTTTGGGGCGTCTCGATATTGGATCGCAGCCGGCCTTGCGATGCCCTAACCTAGAGCTTCGCGTTTCGCCGTACAATTGCGGTGTTTGGAGGGCGAGAACGTTGGTTTCTGTTTTAGCTGCGTTGGTTCTTCAGTCGGGGGCTATGGCTCCTTTGCCACCGTACCGACGGATCGCCACAACCACCATATTCGAGGACACCTACGAGCCGGGCGTTGCGATTCAGGGCCGGCTGTTCTGTGCGGCGTCCGTACACCACTGCTATCTCTTCGACCTCGTGTCGGGCCACCGAATCTGGGACTTCCAGCCGGCGAAAGGGGAGTATGCGTCGAAGGTGGCGATCGATCGGTCGCGGGTCTATCTCACGAGCGAGTCCGAGAAAGCGAACGGGCGCCTGTATTGCCTGGACCTGAAAACGGGCCGTTCGCTCTGGAGCATGCCCAGTTCGAGCGATGGGGGACCGATCGCAATCGCCGGCAATCTGATCTTTGCGAGCCTGGCGCCTCGGTCGGTCTCGGCGATTTCCATCTCAGAGCACCGGCGGATCTGGACAAGCACAAGGCCGAAGACCTCCGAGCATGGTGGCTGGAGCGCGAGATTCGCGTCCATCGTCGCGGACTCGAACGGATTGGTAGTCAATGTAGGCGAGACCAGCTACGGGCTTGACGAGCGAACGGGGCGTATTCTGTGGAGTTGGCCGCATTCGTCGATGCTTGGGACGGCCTTTCCCGTTTTGCGCGGCGTCGTTTGGGTCGAGGATGACACCGGATCGGTTGCGATTGAAATCAAGTCGGGTCGAGTGCTTTGGCACTCCACTTCGGGGTATGGCGACTATGGGGGCGTGTGCGGCCCTTGGTTCGTTGGCCTTAACTCTGGAGTATTGAGTGCTTACGATCCCATTTCTGGACGGGTTGCCTGGTCGCATGACGTCGGCCCGCGCAACGAGAGCGGTGGCTCACAGTTTGGATCTTTTGTCGGAAACCGGCTGTTCGCCCGGGGGATAACGCGCGTCGCCATCTACACTCCCGGTGGCAAAGAGGTCTGGGGCGGGCCGTCGGAGCAAGCGTTTCCACGTCCGGTTTGGTCGGATGGGACCCAACTCGTCGCCTTCGATGGTCAGCGGCTCCTCCGATATGTACACGGATCGGCCCCCTCGATCCCAACCGGACAAGCGGAACGCCGTGCGCTGGCCGCCGACCTCGTAAGTCGCTTCGATCAACTCGACGACGCCGACAAGAAGCGCGTCGCCGATCTCGGTCACGACGCCTTTGAACCGCTGCTGAAGGCGTTCGAGCTTGCCTGCGCAGCCTATGACGCGCATAGTAAATCCGGTGACTCCATGGCGCTCGACCGCAAGTTCCACGATGTCGGCGACCTGCTGATGAAGACGGCGACGAAGGCCGACTCGGGCGCCCTGCTCGGATCCCTGGCAAAGCACCAAAGGGCCACGTCGGCAAAGCCGCTCTTGCTGACGCTCTTGGCCAAATTCGGAGATCCCAAAGTGATCACGCCGTACTTCATCAGGGAGATCGACGGCACGGCGACACCCGGCTTCGAGATGTACGAGTCCAACACCTTCGTCGCCCGGGAGTACGTCGTCAACTCGTCCGATCCTCGGGCGGTGGCGTTCATGCTCAAACAGCTCAGGAACCCCAGGGCCGATTCCACGCTCCGGTTCAAGGCCTATCTCCACCTCGCCGGCACCGGAGGCGCGGAGGGGCTCAACGCGGTTCTCGGCATGCGGAACAAGAGGACGCTCCTGAGGCCGCTCGATCAACGAGTGACTACCGGGTACCTCAACGCCGGCGAGTTTGGCGCCAGCACCAAGGTGGTTGCCCAAAGGGACGACTCGTCCGGACGGCATTGGGGCCTTCTCAAGAGCGGAGTGCTCGGGGATGAGGGCGATCTCTGGTTGGCCGAGAAGGTCGGCGGCAAGTGGACGCATCCTCTGTTCACCGGAGTCTCGACGAACGATAAAGACCCACGGTGGCGGGGGAAGCGCGCGATGCCAACCATCGGCGGCAAAACGGCCGACCAACTGGTGGCCGGCGCATGGTTCGACGTTCTCCTAACCAACAAGGAGATCCGAGCGGATTCGGACGGCGACGGACTCACCGATCTGGTGGAGAAGCGGCTTGGAACCGACCCGGCCCGCGCCGATACCGATGGGGACGGAGATCCCGACGGGGTCGATCCCTGTCCGAACGCCGCCCGTCCGCCCGAGACGGATCTGGAAAAGGTGCTTGCCGCCGCGTTTGAGGCCCGGTATCACTACGATCAAAGCGAGGGACCGGCGCTGGTTACGCTGCCGAAGGGCATGAAGCCGTTTGAGTTCATCGGGAGGCGCGGACCGGTGCTGTGTGTCAGCGAGGACGCCGCCGACCGATTCCGGGCGCTTAGGGACGGCTATGAGCACGGAATCGCGTTCATCGGCTTTCACGGCGCTCGCGAAGGCGCCAAGGAAGTGCAAAACGAGTGGGTCGCCTGGAACAAGGATCATACGGAGGCAACGTTCATCATTTCGACCTACTTTGGCGGCCTGAACGGGACGGGCTATCGTGCGGTGGTACGCAAGTTCGGCGACGATTGGGTCGTGACCTATATGCGAATGGAATATGTGTCGTAGCCGGCGCCCCGGCAGTAGAATGAACTTGGGCATGGAGTTCGCCCGGTCAACGAACCGCCTTAATAACACGGGGCTGATGACTCCTACAGGGAAGTGGATATGGACTCGGTATCGAAGATTCTTCTTGTAGGCGGCGGCGGGTTTATCGGAGCGAATGTCCGATACTGGCTGGGCGGTTTAATTCAAAGTCGGCTGGGCAGTACGTTTCCGTGGCAGACGATGTTCATCAATGTTTCCGGCTCGATGATCATCGGGCTCCTGCTTGGCTTGATCGAAGGGCAGAACTGGAATCCGAATTGGCGTCTCTTTGGGGCGATTGGGATCCTCGGCGGCTACACGACGTTTTCGAGCTTTGCCTATGAGGCGCTTCGGATGGTGGCAGACCGGGAATATGGGCGGGCGTTCTTCTACATCGAGGGTTCCGCCGTGTTCACGGTGTTCGGAGCTTGGATCGGACTGGTGATTGCCCGTCTGCTCGTTGGAGGCAGGATATGAATATCGAGGGGAAGGCAAAGGCGATTGCCGTGTACGTGAGTGAAACCGACCGATGGCACGGGAAACCCCTCTACGCTGCAATCGTCGAGAGGGCGCGAGAGATGGGCCTCGCGGGCGCGACCGCTACCCGAGGCATGATGGGGTTCGGCGCGAACAGCCGCATTCACAGCGCCGCGATTTTGCGACTATCGGAAGACTTGCCGGTCGTGGTTCAGATATTCGACCAACCGGCCCGGATCGACCTGTTCCTGGAGCAGCTCCACGAGATGGTTCAAGAGGGCTTGGTGGTCACGTGGGATGTAAACGTCGAAAGATACATCCATTCGAGTTCGGAATAGGTCCAATAGTTAGGAGGCAAGATGGGCATTCTTTGTGTTTGCCGTCAGATCGGAGCCGGCGAGACTACGATCGCGTCGGCAGTGGCCAATGAGTTGGGCTGGCAGTGCATCGACCGCCAGATCCTCGACCGACAGGTCGAAGAGACCGGCGTGACGCTTCCGGAGATCACTCACTTCGACGAGCACGCACCCAGCATGATCGAGTCGTGGACGCAGTCGCGCGATGTCGAGAGGTATTTCTCCGCCCTCAAGAGCATCTGCGAGTCATATGCCAAGTCAGGTGAAGTCGTCCTCGTCGGCCGAGGCGCCGGGTTCTTTCTCAGAGATCGGGACGCGTTGCATGTACGACTGATCGCCGATCTGCCGTTCCGGCTGAAACGGGTCATGGAAATTCGGTGGGTCACCGAGCGACGGGCGCGCGAGATCATCAGGGAGAGCGACCGGGATCGTGCCGCGTTCCACCGTCGATTCTTCGACGTCGACTGGAACGACCCGATTCAATACGATATGGTGCTGCCGACCTCGCGGACCGGAATCGATGAGGCGATCAAGCTGTTGGTGGCTGCCGTCCGATCGCGGTGGCAATTGGCGGATCGGGTTTGGGACGCGCCAACCGGCCACCCTATTTCCTGAGTCGCCCCAGTAGCCAGATCAGTTGGATTGCAGTCTCGCCATTCTGGGGAACAAACCGTTCCTGAAACCGCCCAATCTTCAGGCGTTCTCGCGCCCTCCATCGACAGCAGGCGTCGGACGACGCAGTCTTGACAGACGCTAGAGCATCCCGCTTCGAGGTGACGTTTTAGTGAAGGCACATATCCAGCGTAGGGACCTCCTACGGCATCCGTATGAGAACGGATTGCTCGATATGTTGCTTTGCCCCCGTCCGTTGAAGGCCCCGGGTCTGCAAAGAGGCAACCCGCAATCTCGCAAAGGTAACCGACGCAACTCATGTCTCACTGAGCGCCCAGGTGAACGACCAACG
Source organism: Fimbriimonas sp. (assembly GCA_031292555.1). GTDB lineage: Bacteria > Armatimonadota > Fimbriimonadia > Fimbriimonadales > Fimbriimonadaceae > Fimbriimonas. The sequence goes on along the minus strand of JARLGV010000051.1, from coordinate 103,284 downwards.
ATTGCGCATGAGGCGCGATCAACTAGGAGATTACGAAATGAATACGGTGATTGCCGACGTCAAAGCGCTCGAGGTTCTCGATTCGAGAGGGTGGCCGACGGTAAAGGCAAAAGTAACGCTTGCCGACGGTACGGTCGGAGCAGCCGCAGTTCCGTCCGGCGCATCGACGGGAGAGAACGAAGCGGTCGAGTTGCGCGACGGCGATAAGAGCCGGTTTAGCGGCAAAGGGGTCCTCAAGGCGGTGGCAAACGTCGAGGACACGATCGCCCGTCAGGTCAAAGGGCTCGACGCCACCAACCAACGGGTTCTGGACGAGGTGATGATTAACCTCGACGGCACCTTGAACAAGGGCAGATTGGGCGCGAACGCAATCCTCAGCGTCTCGATGGCGGCGGCGGTGGCATCCGCGAAGTCGCTAGGCTTGCCGTTATACAAGTATCTCGGAGGGACCGAAGCAAACCGTCTGCCGGTGCCGATGATGAACATCTTGAACGGTGGAAAGCACGCGGACAATAGCGTCGATTTTCAGGAGTTCATGGTTATGCCCATCGGCGCGCCGTCCTTCCACGAGGGGCTGCGCTACGGCGCCGAAGTCTTCCACACGCTTAAGGGTCTGCTGAACAAAACGGGATATTCGACCGCTGTCGGCGACGAAGGCGGATTCGCCCCGGATCTGACCGGCAACGAGGAAGCGTGCGAACTGATCGTCGAGGCGATCGAAGCCGCCGGATTCAAGCCGGGCAAGGACGTGTCGATCGCGCTCGATCCCGCCGCGTCTTCCCTCTTCAAGAATGGCAGGTATCACCTGACGGGCGAAGACAGTTGCGACCTGACCTCCGAACAGATGCTCGCGATCTACAAGGATTGGGTCGAGCGGTTCCCGATCGTGTCGATCGAGGATGGTTTCGACGAGAACGACTGGCCCGCCTTCAAGGGTATGACCGCCGCGCTTGGGAACAAGATCCAGATCGTCGGCGACGACCTTTACGTGACCAACACCCGGTTCGTTTGTCGCGGCATCACCGAGCATTCGACCAACGCCGTGCTGATCAAGCTCAACCAAATCGGAACCGTGACAGAGACGGTCGACGCCATCAATATGTGCAGGGATGCCGGATGGAACTACGTCATTAGCCATCGCTCTGGTGAGACCGAAGACACGTTCATGGCCGACTTTGCCGTCGCAATGGGCGGCGGCCAAATCAAAACGGGCTCGGCCTCGCGGAGCGAACGAATCGCCAAATACAATCGCCTCCTAGAGATCGAGCACGAACTCGGCCCCTGCGCCAAGTTCTACTGGAAATCGATGGTCTAGACGCGGGGCGCGAGGCGCGAGGCGCGAGTACCAGCTCCGTGCCAGCTCGCAGTTTCGCTTAGGCCGTGCGATGCGCTCCCTCTCCTTCCGTCCTCGGAGGGAGAGGGTGGGGTGAGGGAGGCCTTCGTAAACGCGCCCCTGGCTCAGTGTTCCTCTCAAACGTCTGTCTTCGGTAAGTCGGCGCCTTGTACGAGGCGGAATACAAACAAGGACTTCCGATTTCGTCGGCGATCTACGGGAACTCCCTCTTGCGGAAGGCGAGGGAACGCGAGTGCCAGTTCCGTGCCCACTCGCAGTTTCGCTTAGGCCGTGCGATGCGCTCCCTCTCCTTCCGTCCTCGGAGGGAGAGGGTGGGGTGAGGGAGGCCTTCGTAAATGCGCCCCTGGCTCAGTGTTCCTCTCAAACGTCTGTCTTCGGTAAGTCGGCGCCTTGTACGAGGCGGAATACAAACAAGGACTTCTGATTTCGTCGGCGATCTACGGGAACTCCCTCTTGCGGAAGGCGAGAGAACGCGAGTGCCAGCTCCGTGCCCACTCGTGGGTTTACATGAGCCGCATGCAGTGCTCGCCATCCCCCGCACCCCGCACCCCCGATCCGTTGTATCCTTATAAATACTGGGGAAACAGAACGCGTTCTCCTGCGTAGCTAAATAAGGACACATGCAATACGGGGATTGCAAGTTATGAATAGCCGGTCGGTTGCCGCCGATACACGACCGTCGTGGGTCGGAGACGAATCGGAAACGTACCAGTTCGGGGAACTGCTTCGGAATTTGGCCAACGAGTCGATCACCGAGGCGGAGTCTCAGAACCTCGACGCGATCCACGTGGCGGAGAGCTTCGGCGATGCCTTGGCCCAGGTGGTCTTCCGGCGAAACCTGGTCTATCTCTACCGTGACTCGCAGCGATCTCGCGAGGCGATCGAGCAGGGCGAAGTCGCGCTCGAGATCTGCAATCGCATGGGCTTTACTCAGGAAAAGGTCCGCGTCTTGTGCTCGATGAGCATCAGCCTGGTCGACGCGGGCGACCCGACGAGTTGTTTCGACCTACTCGGCCATGCAGAAGCGATCGGACTCGAGGCGGGATACCGAACCGAGGTCGCCGACGTCCTGATCTCCCGGGCCGCGTGTTACGGTCGCCTGAGGATGGCCGAAGAGGCGTTCAAAGATCTGCAGAGGGCGATCGACCATTTCTCCGACTGCATTCCGGATCGTCGAAAAGTCACGTTGCTGAGCAATCTCGGCGCCAGTCTGAACGACCTGGGGCGGTATGAGGAGGCGATTCCCTGCCTGGATCGCGGAATCGAAATCCAAAACGCGATCTCCCCCGAACACCCGAACGCCTACCTGCTTGCCAACCGCGCGGTGGCGATGTCGCCTACCTGCAGCTTCGAGGAGGTCTTGGAGATTGTCGGCCAGGTCGAGAAGATCATCGGAGACACGGGGCGCGATCCCGCATTGATCGCCACCCTCATGGAAGAGTTGGGTGTAGCCTACGCTCAGCAAGGCAAGACCGAGCGGGCGCTGGACTGCTTCCATCGGGCCAAGAGCGCCGGCCAAGCCCTTGGCGTGCGTAACGTCGTGCGCACCGTTGGACGCCACTTAGCGCGAACCTACCGCGAACTCGGCGACCTCGACCGGGCGATCGAGGAGCTTGACGAATCCTACGACGTGATGGAGGCGACGTTGCGCTCCGATATCGACACCGGCATTCGCAACGCTCTCATTCGCCAGGAATCCGAGTTCGCCCGGCGTGAGTCCGAATTGCTACGCGAGGCCAAGTTGCAGGCCGAAAACGCCAACCGGGCGAAGACTGAGTTCATCGGCAATATCAGCCACGAGATCCGTACTCCCCTGAACGGGGTGCTCGGCATGGTCTCCATCCTGCTCGAAACCGAACTCACGACCGAGCAAAGGGAATACGCGGACCTGATCAGGGTTTCGGGCGATGCGCTTCTGAGCCTGGTCGGCAACGTGCTCGACATGTCCGAAGTCGAGCAGGGCAAAGTGACGCTCGACGCAAAGGACTTCGACCTCGTCCAGACGTGCGAAGACGTCACCGCCGCCCTTGCCGCAAGGGCCCACGTAAAGAACGTCGAGTTGAATGCGATCGCGGAACCGGGTACGCCTTCCTCCGTCATCGGCGACGAGGGACGCGTACGCCAGATTCTCACGAACTTGGTAGGGAATGCGATCAAGTTCACCGACAAGGGCGAAATCGTCGTTAGGGTGCGATCTTTGAGCGATCCGGGGGCGCACATGGCGCGCATCCGGATGGAGGTCTGCGACTCCGGAATCGGGATTCCCCGCGACCGTCACAGGGCGATCTTCGACAGCTTCACTCAAGCAGACGGAACGATTCGCCGGATCTACGGGGGCACCGGCTTGGGGCTGGCGATCTGCAGCGGCCTCGTCGACGCGATGCGCGGAGACATCGGACTGGAAAGCGAACTCGGCGTTGGGAGCACTTTCTGGGTCGAACTCGACATGGAGGTCGGCGCTCGCGCCCGGCAAAGCCCGATCGCCCAAAACGTCGGGAAGGCGGCATGGATCGTCGGCGTGATCCCCACGGTGAGGGCGGTGCTGGAACCCCTTTTCAATGAATGTGGAATCAAGGTAAGCGAGGCTTTCGATCTGGGCCGTGGTTCGGTGAGGCCGGACCTGATCGTGATCGATCTGGACCACGTGAAGGACGCGTTCGGCAAGCTCAACGACCTTCGGTCGTGGTGGGGCGACGAACTTCCGGTGCTGTTTTTGAGCATGATCGGCAAATCCGAAGCTCTGGCGATCGCTCACTCCTGCCAAGGGGCATACGTACTGCTCAAGCCGGCCCGTCGCGGCCATGTGCATCGAGTCATCGCCGACGCGCTGTCGGGACCCAAGCCGGCTCCTGCGATCAAAGTCAGCGAAATGCCGCTGGCGGCGAGAATGCTGCATGTGCTCCTCGCCGAGGACAACGAGGTGAATCAGTTGGTGGCAACCCGAATTCTGAGCCGGCTGGGGATGATCGTAGACGTTGCCCAAAACGGAAGGCAGGCAGTGGACAAGCTGTCTACCGGAACTTACGATCTCGTCTTCATGGACTGCCAAATGCCGGTGATGGACGGCTACGAGTCGACGCGCGAGATTCGCAAGCGGAAGATTGGGGGCGCGAACCGGATTCCGGTGATCGCCATGACCGCCAGTTCGTTCACGAGTGACCGGGAAGCATGCCTTGAGGCGGGGATGGACGACTTCGTATCGAAACCGATCTCCGAGGACAAGCTCCGACGGGTAGTTGCCCGTTTCTTCCCGGACCCGAGCGATTACGGGTTGCCGATGGCGGAGATCGGAGCCGAATCGATGCCCTGAGGCTTGGCTTGAGACCTAGCCCTTCAAGCGCGCAAAGCCGGCCGTCGTCGAAGCGTGCCGTAGCGACGCCAAAGTGCGGGCGATCCGTTTGGGCCCCGCGCCTTCCTCGATGCGCGACGCGAGATTTGAAAGGCAGATTCGGTTGGCCAGGCCGTCGTGGTGGGTGACCGCAAGCATCGGGTTCCGGCTCCAGATGGCGCTCGATAGAGCGCCCGTACTGTCGAAATGGGCGACCAGCGTCTGCTCGCCGTCGACGACGATCTGCAGAGTCGTTTTGGCCAACGACTCTTTGGACTCGATCACCAACTCAACCCCTTCGATGCGCGCCGATTGATCGGAGATCACGGCGACGTCCACGCCCTTTGCGGCGGCGGCTAGGAAGTCATCCGCAAACATGTGGATCATCGAACCGTCGACGATAGCCAAGACCACCTGCTTGGCCTCACCCAGCATCTCGCGCACCCGCTGCAGAATCTGGTCGCGCGACCGCACCTGATAGATCCGCTCGTCGGGCGTCAGGTGGTTGAGCGAACTGAGGCTCTGATGCGCGCTCGTTCGCTTGAGCTCGAATTCGCGCCCCAGCCGGGACAGCAATTCGTCCGGGGAAATGGCCCGACACATTCGGGACGTGCCGTCCTCCACAATTACCGCGCCCTTCTGCTCCAGCGTCTGGATGGCCTTATAGGTATTTGCGGCCGGCTTTCCGATCGATTGCGCCACTCGGTAACCGGTTGCCGGAGACTCCTGCAGGAGAAAGGCATAAATCTCCGCCTCCAGGTTCGTGAACCCTAAGTCTGCTAGCGCCTTGACACTTTCTCGGACGGCCATCTTGCGACCATTTTAAGCCTATTCGTGGCTTGGATGCGACCTGTGGGGGAGGAATGCCGACGAACGTCAACATGTGGGGTGGGCAAAGCCGCCTCCAAGGTGTATAACGCTATGACCGGCGTTGACCAGACCCGAGGTTATTGGATATGAAATTCTCGTGTACCTATAGACTGGCCGTTCTATCGGCGCTTCTTCCCGCTTGTTTAGTTGCTCAAGCCCAAGGCGACCCCGACACGTTGTCTCGGATTGTGGACCAGGGCAAGAACCATAGCCAGATCGTCGATCGATTCCACTACTTGTGCTTCGACATCGGCGCTCGACTGACGAGTTCTCCCGAGTTGTTGAAGGCTCAGAAGTGGGCGGTGAGCCAATTCAAGAAGTTCGGATGCACTAACGTTCATCTGGAGCAGTGGGGAACCTTCCCGGTCGGTTTCGACCGAGGGCCGAATCAGGTTGCGCGCATGGTCGAGCCGTTCGAGTCGGACATGGAGTTCACGACCCCCGCATGGTCCAACGGCACGAACGGTCTTGTCCGCGCCGAGGTCGTGGCCGTACCCCTGACGATGGATATGTTGAAAGGGCACGAACAGGAATTCAAGGGCAGGTGGGTTCTGATGCCCCCGCCGGGCGGCACGGCGCCCGTTCCCGGTTCGCCCGGCACGATGGCAATTCGGCAGGCGGCGCCCTCCGGTGGGGCTCCCGCCAGCGGCCGTCGTGGCCAAGGCGGCGGCGCAATAGGGCAGTCGAGCGTCGACCGCGACGTTTTGGACGCGCTGGACAAGATCGGAATTGCAGGCCGGATCGCCGGGTCGCGTAACGAACTGGTGGTCACGAGCGGTCCCCGTTGGAACTCGGTGACCTTCGAGAAACATCCTGGCACGGTCCAGGTGACCGTCCGCCGGTCGGACTACGAGCGATTGGCCCGCAACCTGGAGTTCAAGCGCAAGGTGGTGGTCGAGATCGATGCCGAGAATCGATGGTTCAAGGGACCGGTTCCCTGCTACAACGTGATCGCGGACATCAAAGGGACGGAGAAGCCTGATGAGATGGTAATTGTAAGCGGCCACTTCGACTCGTGGAACGGCCCCGGTTCCCAGGGCGCCCAGGACAACGGCGTGGGCGCCATGACCGCGATGGAGTGCGCGCGGATTCTTTGCGCAGCCCATGCCAAGCCCAAGCGCACGATCCGGATTATCCTGTGGTCCGGCGAGGAGCAAGGGATCTTCGGCTCGACGAACTACGTGAAGATGCACAAGGACGAGTTGGACAAGATCAGCGCTGTATTGGTCGACGACGGCGGCGGCAACTACCAGGGCGGCTACAGCGTCCTGCCGCAGATGAAGGCGATGATGGAGGAGGCGATTCAGCCCATGGCCAAGGCGTTCCAGGATCTTCCCGAGACGATCTCCGTGCTGAGCAGCACCCGGATGCCCCGAGGCGGAGGCAGTGATCACGCCCCGTTCAACGCCGTCGGCGTCCCCGGCTTCTTCACCAAGGAAACAGGCAAACTGGATTACACGTTCGTGCACCACACTCAGCATGATCGCTTCGAAACGACGATCCCCGAGTACCTGGTCCAGTCCGGCACGAACCACGCTGTCGTGTCCTACAACCTGGCCTGCGCCGAAACCCTCCTCCCCCGAGAACCCAAACCGGTGAACTAGGTTTCTCTTGATGATGCTCTCTCCCCCTCTCCCGGTTCGCAAGCTCACCGACCTCTCCCTCGGAGGCTTGACGTTATATTCATCTTTTCGCGCGTTGAGGTGCTCCGACTGGCCCGGTTGGTGGCGGGCCGTGGGCCCGCACGACTCGGGTCCGACTCCCTCCCCTCGCCAACTTCCCCTCGACCCTCCGTTCTGCCCCTCGACCCGCCAATGAAACCTAGTCCTCTCCTTCTCACCCTCCTTCTCGCTCCTCTCGCCCGTGCTCAAGGGGATCCGGCGGTGCTGGATCGCATAATTGACCAGGGCAAGCATCACAACCAGGTGATGAGCCGGTTGCATGAGCTGTGCCTCGATATTGGCCCCCGGGTCACCGGGTCTCCTAAGCTCGCCAAGGCTCAGCGGTGGGCGATGGGCAAGTTCCGGACTTGGGGGCTGACCAATATTCATTTGGAACAGTGGGGAGAAGTGCCGGTCGGCTTCGAACGCGGCGCCCATCAGGTCGGCCGGATGGTCGAGCCGTTCGAGTCGAATATCACGTTCACGACGATGAACTGGATGCCGGGCACGAAGGGCCTGGTACGGGCGGAAGCTGTTATGGCGCCCAAGACGATGGCTGATTTCGATCGGGACAAGGTCAAGCTCAAAGGCGCCTGGATCGTCGAGTATGCCGGGACCGGGATGCGCGGCCCGACAAAGGTCGAGGATCCCGATATCAAGAAGGCGCTGGACGACCTCGGCATCGCGGGACGGATCTATGGCTCGCAGGACGAGCGCGTGTGGTCTCACGGAACCTATAAGGACAAGACTTTCGAGAATCGGCCCACCGAGGTTCAGATCGTTGTGAGCCGGCCGGACTACGACCGCATCGCCCGCAACGTCGGGTTCGGGCGCAAAACCGTCCTAGAATTTCAGGCGGAGAACGAGTGGTTCAAGGGGCCGATCCCCCAGTACAACGTCGTGGCTGAGATCAAGGGGACAGAGAAGCCGGACGAGGTAGTCATCGTCTGCGGACACCTCGATTCGTGGAATTCGCCCGGCTCGCAAGGGGCCAACGACAACGGCACCGGGACGGTCACCGCCCTGGAAGCGGCGAGGATCCTATCCGCCGCCCACGCCAAGCCGAAGCGGACGATCCGCTTCATCCTGTGGTCCGGCGAAGAGCAGGGCCTGCTGGGTTCGCTGGCCTACGTCAAGAACCACGAGGCGGAGTGGGACAAGATCTCCGCCGTCCTCAACGACGACGAAGGCAGCAACTACCAGTCCGGCTACTGGGGGTACGCGGTCATGAAGCCGATGCTCGAACAAGCCTATGCGCCCACTGTCAAGGCGTTTCCAGAGATGCCGCAGAAGTTCGACGTCTCATCGAACATGGCGAACGACGGCGGGAGCGACCAGGCGCCGTTCAACTACGTGGGCATCCCCGGCCTGAGCTGCCGCCAATCCGGTCGGCAGAACTATGGCCACGTGTGGCACACCCAATTCGACCGGTACGAGGAGGCGATCCCCGAGTATCTGGTGCAGGCGTCCACGAATCATGCCGTGGTGTCCTACAACCTGGCCTGCGCCGACACGATGCTGCCCCGAGGCCCGAAGCCGGCGCCCAAGAAGATCTAGCCTCGCGGACTCTACACCGCGAACTGATCGTCGGGGACGAGGGTGAGGATCGTTACCTCGGGCGGACAGAGGAACCGGGACGGCACGAACGTCGTCCCGATTCCGCGAGACACGTAGAGCGGTGTCGGCGCATCGGGATAGAACCCGCGGGGGTACTTGCGGCCGTGCTTGGTGTACATCGGGGTGAACCCGCCCGGAAAGCGGAATTGCCCGCCGTGGCTATGGCCGCTCAGTTGAAGAGAGCAGCCCACCGGCAGATAGTCGACCAGATCGGGCTCATGCCACACCGCGATGCACGGACCGCTTGAAGTCTGCGCCATCGCGCCCACCGGATCGGCGCGTTGCTCGGTCCCCGAGTCGATTCCGACCCAGTTGATCCCCGCATGCTTCCAAACTTCGTTGCGCAAGAGCTTGATGTTGAGTTCGTCGCAGATCATGCGCAGAAATTCGGGGTCGCCGTGGTTGTAGTCGTGGTTGCCGGGAACGGCGATAACGTTCCCCTCCATCATCAGTAGAGGTTCGAGGCATTCACCGAGCAACCAAGGGGACTCGTGCCGCCAAACCTGAACGAAGTCGCCTGCGATGACAACCGCATCCGGCTCCTCGTCCAACGCCATCGCGATCGCTCGTCGGGTGATGTCCACTGAGAGGCGCGAGCCGATGTGGAAGTCGGAAAGCAGTGCGATGCGGTAGCCGCGAAGTCGCTCCGGCCAACTTGGCAACGCCAAGGTCCGCCTTTCCAACACGAGGGTCCGGGCTTCGACGACGGCTCCGTATGCCAGGGTGGCCACTCCCGCCGCCCCAAGCACAAAAGCCAAATTGCGCAATCGCATGGCTTCGTTTTACCTGAGGCGGAACGCCTCGGAAGGAAGGATGCGGCAATCGCCGGTTAGGCCCGACGTATGGTCAGGATCGACACTTCGGGAGGGCAGAACAGCCGCCATCGCGGCCCCGTCGTGCCGATGCCGCGGGTCACGTACAACGGAACGTCAGCGTTAGGGTAGAAGCCGGAGCAATAGTCCTCCGACCCCCTCGTCGCGTGGATGCGGATGCCGCCCGGGTAGCAAATCTGCCCCCCGTGGCTGTGACCGCTAATCTGAAGACTGACCGTCTTGGGGACGAACGGCACGTAGTCCGGCTCGTGGAAGAGCGCAAGGGTGGATCGCGAGAACTGGCCCTCCTTCAGGAACGAAGGATCCGCGTCGCCCCGGATGCCGTCGTCGATGCCGGCAATCGTCACTCCGCGAACGTCGACCGTCTCGTTGACGAGGAGGCGCACCGCCGTTTGGGCCAGCGTCGAACGAACGTGACACTCGCCGTTGTGGTCGTAGTCGTGGTTGCCTAGCGAGCCGATCACCGGGCATTGGGCATCGCGCAAAGGGGCGAGGGCGTCCATAATGAGCCGCGCGTCAGGCCTCATGCCGATCACCGCAAAGTCACCCGGCAGGGCGATCAGGTCCGGCTTCTCGGCGAGCGCTAACCGGATCGCCGATTTCGTGTGGTCGGCTTCGGTGGACGAATCGATGTGCATGTCGGCCAGCACCGCAATTCGAAACCCATCCGCATCCCACTTCGGAACGGCAAGTTCATGGCGTTCGACGCAGAGCGCGCCGGTGGCGTAGTTGGCATAGGACGTCGAGACCATCGAGGTCAAGGCGCCTGCCGTCATCCATCGCAAGAAATCGCGACGGGTCGATTCGGGTTTGGGACGTTTCGGAGACAAAGATACAACCTTCGCTAGGTACCACTATCAGTAACGCGTTCGTTGTCCCTTGAGTTCGCGGCCCGTAACGTGTGGATGTAGAGAAGCATGGACCGGATCGTGATGACGTCCGCGTAGTGGCTTGCCGGACCGCATTCGCGCAGGTTGTCCGCCAGGGCGACCAGCTTGTCGGCCGAAGCAATTCCCTTGATGCGATAGAGGTAGGCCAAGTCGAGCAGGCGGGTGCGGTGATCCTCTACCGCCTCGGCCGTGAACAGGTCCTTCCGGGCTGCCGCGATCAAGGCGTTCATCTTTTCCGGACGATCCGAATCCTCTGTGGCCTTTCCCATGCCGTCTTCCGCAAGCTCGGTGATGAGGGGCGCCAGGGAACCGAGTTCCAGCCGCCAAGGCTGCAAGGCCTCTTCCGAGCCGAGGAACGATAGCAGTTCCTGATCGGTGAACTCGGTGCGCGGGTAGGAGTCCATCGGATGTGCGCTCGCCGGCTCCTTGGGGAGGCAGGCTCGCCAATAGGCGACGACTGGCGGAAGGCTCCGGGAGATCGACACGGCATGCGCGAGCCGGGAGAGCGCGAACTCGACCGGGACCTCGGCCGATACGAAGGGCGTAGGGGTCAGATTGCGCAGGCGGATGAGCTTTGTGTTCGCCTCGTCGAGGGTAGTGGCGTCCTCCACTGCTCGGGTGACGCCTCGCCGATAGTTGAGGTGCGCCACCAGCCATCCGACTCGGCCACGATCCTCACGGCCGTAGGTGATGACCGTGTCGCCCAGGCCGTCGGAGCTGACCATGAACGCCGCTTCGATCGGCATGATCGGCACATCGAGGCTGGCCGCGAACTCTTCGATTTCGCGCGGTTCGAACCCGGCCTGAGACAGCAGATAGAGGACCTTTCGCAGCGCCCGCTTGTCCGTCTTTTCGGGAAAACCAAGCTCCAACTCGGCGATCGTGTCGGCCAAGCTTTGGCTCGGGTCAGCTTTTGCGAGCTTTTCAAATTCGCTCCACTGGCGAGTCCGAATCCAGCTGCTCCATTCCCGTCTCATGCTGCCTAGAGTGTATCCTTTCTTCCTTGGCCGAGCGACCGAAACCGGTGGTTCCCGAGCCAGTTTTTGAACCTATTTGCGCCTTCAGGATGTCCAACTGCTTAAAACTCCCTTAACACAATATCGGTAGCTTGTTACCCTTGAGACCGACGTCGAATCTCCTGAAACGGACGATTGACCGGTGGTCGCGCTCTTCGGCCTTCCGAGCAATCTGGCTCGTGGCGTTCGCATCGATTGGATGCGGCCACGGTCCCGACGTCACGGGTGACCCAATTGCGGCGGGAACTCGAACCCAAGGCGAGGAAGCGCCATTCGGCGGAGACCTGCTCGTCGATGGAAGCACGACCGTTTTCCCCGTCGTTCAGCAAATGGGAGAGGATTTCGCCGGCGTCTATCCTGACGTCAAGGTCACCGTAAATCGGTCAGGCACCGGCAGCGGATTCCAGAAGTTCCTCCGGGCCGATATCGACATTGCCGCCGCCTCGCGCTCTATCGATCCGAACGAGGACGCGGCTCTCCGGGCCAAACACATCGCCTACATCGAAATCCCGATCGCCTACGACGGCGTCTCCGTGATCGTCAACCCTCAGAACACATGGGCCGACAAACTGACGCTATCCGAACTGGCACGGGCTTGGACGTCCCGCAGCACCGTCCGCTATTGGAGCGATATTCGGCCCTCCTTTCCGCGTGAACGCGTCTCATTCTACGGGCCAACCGACAACCACGGGACTTACGAGTACTTCACGGAAGCGATCATGCGGCGGAAGAACGACCTGAGGGAGGATTGCCAGAAAAACCAGGAGTACAATGCGGTCATTCAGGCAGTCAGCACGGACAAAGATGCGCTGGCCTATGTGGGATTCAACTACTTCGACGAGAACAAGCAGAAGGTGCGCGCCGTGCCGATCGATTCGGGAAACGGGGGCGTCGAGCCGTCGTCGGAAACGATCGCGAACGGATCCTATTCGCCCCTCTCGAGGCCGCTGTTCCTGTACGTCAGCAAGCGGTCGTACGACACGAAGCCTCAGGTGAAGGCATTCGTCTGGTTCGTGTTGGGAGACCGAGGGGAGCAGGCAATTGCGGATTCGAAATACGTCTCGTTGCCCAAGGCGCTGAGGGCCAACGTGGCGCAGAACGTGATGGCGGAGAAGACGGGCACGTTCTTTGCCAGCGTCCGCCCTGGATCGCGTCTGGACGATCTATACTCGCGCGTAGCTCACGACTAAAACGCAGATGGACGGTACGACTAGACCGAACTTGGGGCCCCGGAATATGCCCGTTCGATTTCGGAGAGCTCTCGTTGGCCGCTATCTGAGCGAGGGCATTGTCCGGTGGTTCTGCTTTGTCTGCGCCCTGATCTCGGTGCTGACGACGTTCGGGATTCTGTACGTGCTGATCAGCCAGTCCATCCCGTTCTTTCGAAACGTGTCTCCCGTCGACTTTTTTACCGGTTCGGTATGGAGTCCGACGCCGGAGCCGGGGAAGTTCGGGGTTCTACCGCTGGTCGCCGGCACCCTCATGATCACGGTCGGCGCGGGCGTCTTCGCCATCCCGATGGGTCTATTGAGCGCCGTTTTTCTCAGCGAATACGCCTCACCCCGCGTCCGCAACGTTCTGAAGCCCGCGCTCGAACTCCTTGCCGGCATTCCCACCGTGGTCTACGGCTATTTCGGGCTCTTCTTCGTGACCCCGCTGTTGCGGCGGTTCGTGCCCGACATCCAGAGTTCGAACGTAACGTCCGGCGCGATCGTGGTGGGGATCATGATCTTGCCGCTGGTTTCGTCGCTCTGCGAGGATGCGATCAGCGCGGTGCCGAGGTCGCTTCGTGAGGGAGCCTACGGCCTCGGCGCAACCAAGGCGGAGGTGACCGGAAAGATCGTGCTGCCGGCCGCGCTCTCCGGCATCATGGCCTCCTTTATCCTCGCGCTCTCCCGCGCCCTTGGCGAGACGATGGCGGTCACGCTGGCGGCGGGCGCCAACCCCGCCCTGACGTTCAATCCGGCTCGGGCGATCGAGACGATGACCGCCTATATCGTGGAGACGACCAAAGGAGACGCCGAGGTCGGGACCGTTCGCTATAACTCGATCTTCGCCGTTGGAATCACCCTGTTCGTGGTCACGATGGTTATGAACCTTGTCGCCGCCCGCCTGGTAAAGAAGTTCCGGCAGGTGTATTCATGGGCCTGATGCCGGCCGACAACGGCTTGCTTCGCCGAAGAAAGCGGATCGACCGTCTCTTTCACGCGCTGTGTTTTGGGGCGGCCGGGTTGGGCGTCCTTCTGCTCGCCCTGTTTCTCTACAAGGTTCTCATCGACGGCGTGCAGCGGTTCAGCTGGACGTTCATCGTGTCCAACCTCTCGTCAAGACCGGGACGAACCGGCATTTGGCCGGCGGTCGTGGGCAGCACCTACGTGATGGGACTGACCGGCGTGATCTCGGTGCCGATCGGGGTTGCCGCCGCCGTGTATCTCGAGGAGTTCAACACTCGCAAGAGCCGTCTGACCGAGTTCATCCAGTTGAACATCGCGAATCTGGCCGGCGTGCCGTCCATCGTCTACGGCATGCTCGGGTTGGCGGTCTTCGTCCGCTGGATGGCGCTAAAGGAGACGGTGCTCAGCGGCGCCTTGACGATGAGCCTGCTTGTGCTGCCGATGGTGATTCTGATCACTCAGGAAGCTCTCCGAGCCGTTCCGAAGGGGTATCGAGACGGCTCGCTCGCGCTCGGGTCCACGTACTGGCAGGCGATCCGGTATCAGGTTCTACCATCGGCAGCGCCCGGCATCTTCACCGGCATCATTCTCGCGATCTCGAGGGCGATCGGCGAAACCGCCCCCCTCATCGTAGTCGGGGCCGCCGCCTACGTGTCGTTTTTGCCCCACAGTCTGGACGACCGATACACGGTGCTGCCCATCAAGATCTTCGATTGGGCAGGAGAGGCCAAGCGGGGCTTCAACGAAGACGCCGCCGCCGCAATCCTCGTCCTGATGATCGTCCTCCTCGTCTTCAACTCGCTTGCCATTTTCCTACGCGCCCGCGCCCGATCGAGGCGGTAGGCGCATCGGGCTACGCGCGGGGCGCGGGGAGCGGGTCCGAGCGTGTCCGATGCCGCCGGATAGGCGTCGGTGAGCTTGCGAATCGGGAGCGGGGCGAAGTCGGCGTTGCGCCAAGAGTCCATGTCTCCGGTAACGCCGAAGTCAGAGCGGACTTCTCCAGTTTCGAACTTGCCCCCTCTCTGCCTACGGCATCTCTCCCTCGGAGGGCGGGGAATGGGTGCCGTGGCAGCTCTCGTGAGCGCCACCATACGAGCTAATCGGTGCGCCACGAACTCGACTTGCCGAGCGCCCATTCTTCCCCCACCGAGGGGAAGATGTCGCGCAGCGACAGAAAGGGGGACAATTCGTTGAACGCCAAGAGTCCATGTCTCCGGTAATGCCGAAGTCAGAGCGGACTTCTCCAGTTTCGAACTTGCCTCCTCTCTGCCTACGGAATCTCTCCCTCGGAAAGGCGAGAACGTGGCCCCGGCTGCCATTAGAGGGGGCCGCGGGGCAAGTATTTCGACTACCGCACCCATCGGCTCCATACCCTCGCGGCAGGCTGTTGGACTGACGCAAGCAAAATGCATTCATGGCGGTTGCCTGATCCCGAAGATTTGATTATCCTAGAGCGATTGGAGGTACCCTACAACGTCTGATGAGGTGGTTTCTTTCCCTGGTGTGTCTGCTGATCGCAGCCGCCGCTTTTGGAAATCGAATCCTCCTGGTACCGCTCGACAGCCGTCCGGCCGCGGGGCAATTTGCCCAGATGATCGGCCGTATCGATGGCGTCGATGTGCGGATGCCTCCCTTCGAAACCCTCGGCCGCTTCACTACTCCCGGCAATTCCGACCGGATTCTGGACTGGCTCGAAGACCAGGACATGTCGGACGTCACCTCGATCGTCGCCAGCACGGACATGATCTGCTACGGCGGCCTGATCGCCTCGCGCATCTACGATGTCTCTTCGGTGGTCGCCGCACGCCGCATCAACCGCCTGCTCGACATTAAGCGCAGGTTTCCCAGGGTAAAGCTGTATCTTTTTAGCTCCACGATGCGCTTGGCGCCCACTGCGACGATGAAGGCGTCCAAGTTTCGCCTGAGGTTGGCGCGCTACGAGGAACTCAAGGACATGGCGTTCCGGAACGGCGACGCGAACGCCCGGATCCAGATGCTCGCCCTGAAGAAGAAGATCCCGATCGGCGAGATCGAGCAGTACGAACTGACGCGGCAGCGCAACCATCGCCTTCAGAGGCTCCTCATCCAACTCACGAAGGACGCGCTCATCGACTTCCTCGTGATCGGCCAAGACGATGCGAAGCCTTTCGGCCCTCACGTCCCGGAGACGGAGGATCTCAAACAGCTCGTCCGTCAGTATTCGCTCGGATGGAAAGTGTATTTCTGCGAGGGCGTGGACCAGCATTCGACCGTTCTGCTGAGCCGGGCCCTGCTCAAGGAGGCCGATTGGACCCCGCGCGTCCGCGTCGTGTTTTCGGATGAGGAGGGCAGGCTCACCTTTGCGAACTTCGAGTCGCAGCGGATCGAGCAGAGCCTTTCCGAGCAACTGCTGGCGAGCGGCGCGCGTCCGGTCGGGAAAGACGGTTTGTACGATTACACGCTGTACCTGAACACCCCGGGCCGGCGGGAAACCCAATTCAAGAAGTTCGTCGAAAACCTCAAGAGCGACCTCGACAAAGGGGAGCCGACCGCCGTTGCGGACATCAACTTTGCGAACGACGGCACCGCCGATCCCGAGTTGTTCGACGCTCTATGGGATCAAGACCGCTTGACGAGGCTTCTGTCCTATGCGGGCTGGAACACCGCCGGCAACACGATCGGCACCGCGATTCCGGCCGCGAACATCTACCTTCTCGCCAAACGTTCGGACGTCGATCCGCTCGTACGGGAGGTGGCGCAGCGCGAGTTCCTGATCCACCGGTTCATCAACGACTACGCTTACCACAAGTTCACCCGCCCGTCCGCCTATGCCCTCATCGAACCGGGCCATCACGATGAGATTTACGGCGAGGAGTGGGACGAGGTGAACACTTACGTCTCGCGCGACCTGCTGAAGCACCTGCGCGTGTTCTTCGATCAAGGCTTCCTCGGCCACTCGTTCGTCGCCGGAGACCGCTCCTATCAGTTCGCCGGCATTTCCGACGCCAAAGTCTGGCTCCCCTGGCCCCGCCCCTACGAAGCGCGGCTAGAGTTCCACATCCAGGTCCGGCAAGAGTAGGGCGACAGGTACATAAGCAGGCGGTGAGCGGGCTTGATGGCCACACCTCTTCCAGCGCCTTCCTTCGCTGGGTGTGCCATCGCTAAGTCGTATCGAGGGCAATATAAGGCGACTAGCGGCAACTGCCGTTGGCAGCCGCCCGCCACACCCGACTATATCCTTCCACACCGCAATCCTTCCCCGCTACCGTATTGCACTTGGTCGCAATCTGTCAAACCGCTTCAAGGCGGTTTACGATCTACTACTGTGTTGTTGTCGCTCCTTCGCTACACTTGATTCGAAGGCGGTATCAGGGCGTGGGAAGAAATGTCACGCAGTGACGCAATGGGCTCAACGGGGGAGTGGGGTTGAGCTTCATCCTGGGTAATTTTCATTGCCTACGCTGCTGTTTGACGTGCCACAGCTCTGTGCCTTGGAGTTTTCGGCACATCGGTACCCACGCCACAACGCGAATCTGGAGGGCGTTGTCATGAGACCGATGGCAAAGACTGCAGTAGTGTCCGCTGATGTTGTCGCGACCCCACTTGCCAAGTTGCTCGGGCCGTAGGTACGAATCTGGAATGCAGAGCGGTGCACTTACGGAACTGGGAAAAGTAGCTTCGTTGGACCAGGTAGTCGGCCTCCTCGGCACTCCAGATTCAGTGAGTTCGGGTGATGATTTGGCGGACCTGGCAGAGTCCATTCACTACAGCGGAGACGCTCGCTTGGACGTAGCCCTCGTGTACAGCATGGGTAGCTACCACCGTATTATTGAGAATACTGAGTGAAAACAAGAACTGGTCATCCTCTTCGATCGCGACCACAGATTAGTGGATTTTGGCGCGACGGAGCGATAATGGACCTGTGGCTTTGCCTCCTACTGGGTTGTCGAACCGATAGGATCATTTGCAGAATAGCCCTGAACTTTCTTATGCCATTTCTCTATTCTGGCTCGTCCCTTTGCCAGGCGCGGAGCAAGGAGCACACGTGGGCATATAGTTCCATCTCATCAAGAAGCTCTGCAAAGGGATTAGTGTGCTATACCAGCCGGTGCAGGCATCAGGCAAATCTTCGAGGTGTGCATTGCAACCGTTGAATGCAGCGACAACGCCGATAGCAGCCCTACGCCAGCTAGCGCGCGGCAAGTCAAGCGCACACCGGGAATGCAGAGCGCGACAATGAACCACAATGCTTCAGAACGGATACGTCTCCTCCTAGAAGCCTGCTTTAGGGAAGACTTTGGTCCAAATGTCCTAGGCGAATGGGAGGAACTTCGCTCGATCGCAAGTCCCGACGGTTCGGCATTGCAAGCAGCGGATCTCGGAAGGCTTCATTTGGCAGGGTACTACATCTTCGACAGGTCGGGTAGGCCAGCTCAGGCTCTGCAGGAACTTGAGGCAAGCATTTCATACGAGGATACAAGATCGCCCGCGGCGAACCTAAGTTATACGGGACAGTTACTGACCTATGCCGCGCATTGCGCTGGTGATGAGGCCAAGACCCTCAAATACCTTGACAAGATCCTGAAAATGAGACTGCGCAGTCGCAAACGTCGACGTCTCCGCATCATCAGGATATCTACTCTCATTGAGCCGGAGTGCAAGATGAGGCTCCCTGAGCCTTGGATGAGCCGCATTGAGGAGGTAATAAAAGAAGGCGAATGATCATGTAGCCAGGAGCAGGACGTGGGAACGAAGTGAAGGACGAATCGAGGGTGGTCCTTGAGCCAAGCCCTAACGTTGGCGGGTAACCGCCGTCGCACCTCAGTACGGAAGCTTGGCGACGGCGCGCGAGATGAGGGCGATCGAGATCGAGGCGAGGGCGATCAGGCCGGTGCCGCAACTGAATCCGGCTAGCAGGACCGGCGCGTAGCGCAGCCAGTTCTCATAGCCGTAGCGCTTCGCGAGGTACCGCTTTCCCGCCCAGGCGCCCAGGAACTGGGGGAGGGTGTTGGCCGGGAACAGCCCGAGGCCGCCTGCGAAGCCGTAGAAGAACATGAGCGGGATCTTGAACACGCCGCAAAGGCCGTAGAGCACGAGGCCACCCGCCGTTCCGATGGCGATGTAGGCGGGCTTGATCGCCTTCGCGAACCAACCGATCTCGCCGTTCGGGTGTGGCACGTTGATCTGCTGGAGCACCGCCTGCCACTGCGCCTGAATCGGCCAGAACTTCTGGGCGTAAGGGAACTGGCCGCTTGGCAGCGCGTTCGAGTTCCAAAAGAAGGCCCAGAACCCGAACGACGCGATGAAGATGAGCGGGTACATCACCAACTCGGCTTTGAAGATGCTGTGCAGCTTGGTGCCGGTCAGTTCGACCTCCCGGAACCGTTGGGCCGCGCCGCCCTGGTCCTGCAACGGGATGGGGGCGTACCAAACGTCCACCCGCTTGTACCCGGTCGCAATAACGCTCATCTCCTTGAGGTACGGGAACGAGACGCCCCGGCCGGTGAGGCCGACCATACGGGCCGAGATGTACGAGTTGAGCGGACTCCAGAAGAAGCCGAAGGCGATCAGCAGCCAAGTCGGGAAGCCGGGCACGAGATAGTGGGAAAGCACCACGAGGATGGTCGTGGAGCTGAGCCAACAGGCGATCGCCACGAAGATCGGCACGTCGCCGCGGCCGGGCGGCGGCGCCAGACTGAAATTGCGCTCCGTCCGGAAGCGCCGGGCGTCCCGGAACGTCTTGTAGACCAGGCCGATGCCGATGCAGGCGATCGCCATGTTTACGCCGATGCCGATCGACAGCCAGAAATCCATGTCCACGCTGATCTTGGCGGTAAGCGCGTCCGACCCTGGACGATAGCTGGGCAACAACCCGGCGTGATACAGCAGCGGGTTCATCAGCACCATCGCGAACACGCTGGCCACCATCGAGCCCAGCACGATCTCGTAGGGCAGCACAAACCCCAGAAACACGTTGCCGAGGCTGAAACTCAGGCCGACGATCGCGGCGGGGGCGATGTTCTGAACGTTCGTCGTGTAGTCGGCGAACGGGATGGGCAGCAGTTCGAAGGAATGTCCGAAAAGGGTGCCGGTGAGGACGGGAACGCCGACGTACAGGAGGCCGAACAGGAGCCCGATGACGGTGCCGGTGGAGAAGATGCCCCAGCGCCAGCTTTCGGTTCCGGCTTCGCTGAGGGCGGTCGCGCCCGACGCCGCGACCGGCGCGTACGGGAACGGCAGCTTCTCGATGTCGTTGGTGACGCGGAACAGCGCGTACCCCATTCCCAGATAGCTGAGCCGCCCGCACAGGTCGGTCAACAGGAGCAGGCCGATCGGGCGCCACCAGTCGGGGTGCCACAACTCCCGATTCATGACGGCGTGGCTGAGCGCGCCGGGCACCGCCCAGTGCGGAATCTGGCTCGCGATCGGCTTGGCCGCCGCCGAACTGACGAAATAGGCGTTCCAGATCAGGTTGGAAAACGGACCGCCCGCCAAGCCCCGTTCCGCGTTCACCACCGCCGTGAGCGAGGCCGCCATGTAGAAGAGGATGTAGATCTCCTGCTTCTTGAGCGGCGCATAGGATCGGCGGGCTACCTCGGCGAACAGAACGATGGTGACCCATTCGGCGGCGTCGCCGACTCCTTGTCCGGCGACGAGGCCGAGGTACATGCCGCCAGGAAGCATGAACAACGCGATAAACAACGCCCCGATGAAGGTTTTAAGAGTGAAGCCCTCTTCGAAATCCGGTCTCGTTGGACTTTCGATCGCTTCAGGTATGGGCGCCGCTTTCTGCGGCGCTGGCTCGCGGGGCATCGAATATAGATTCTAAGAGATCCGGGGGATTCCTGCAAAGGAAGTTGCGGGAAAACGAAGCGGTTTCGCGCGGGTCTGCCGGGCGAAGCTCACTGGGCTTCTAGGGGCGTGAACAGACCGTGCTCTTTGGCGAGCCTCATGCCGAGTTTGGCGAGGGAGACGAGGGGAAGATGCCGCACTTCATCCGGGGTGAACCACTCGCAGATGTCGGTGGTGCCGCCCTTCTCGTAGGCCAACTTGCCGCCTTCGACTCTGGCTCGGTAGATCAGTCGGATCGCATGCATGCGCGCGTCCGAGAAGTGGAAAAGCTCCGAGTTCACGGTGAGAATGCCCTGGTGCGACACCTTCAAACCGGTCTCTTCCAGCACTTCCCGCACGAGCGTGCTGTCTGGATGCTCCCCGAATTCGACCTTGCCGCCCGGCAAAGTCCACATGCCTTCGGAACCGGTGAGGTTGGTCAGCCGGCACAGCAGGATCTTTCCGTCCTTGACAATGAGTCCATAGGCCGCGAGGCGTTGGATTTCTGGTTTGGGGGTGACCTCGCGCACGGGACATTAAGAATACCTGGTGTCGTTCGGGGGTTCGACTCAGCAATCGCCACCGGAGTGCCGGATGGGGTACAGAATAGGGCTCAATCATGAGAGTCTCCCACCTGTTCGGCGATACACGACGCGATGCCCCGGCAGAGGAGCAGATCCCGTCCCAGCAAATGCTTGTGCGGGCGGGTTACGTCGACAAGTTGGCGACCGGCATCTTCTCCTATCTCCCGCTCGCGTGGAGGTCGCTTCGCAAGGTGGAGCAGATCTTACGCGAAGAGATCGACGCGATCGGGGGGCAAGAGCTGAA
Source organism: Fimbriimonas sp. (assembly GCA_031292555.1). Classification (GTDB taxonomy): domain Bacteria; phylum Armatimonadota; class Fimbriimonadia; order Fimbriimonadales; family Fimbriimonadaceae; genus Fimbriimonas. The sequence continues at coordinate 81,903 of JARLGV010000051.1, read as the reverse complement.
CATGCCGGTCGTTCATCCCGCCGAGATCTGGCAGAGAACCGGCCGGTGGGACGAGATCGACGAATCGATGGTCCGATTCAAGGACCGTCGCGGGCACGACATGGCGCTCGCGATGACGCACGAAGAGGTCGTGGGGGCGCTGGCGGCTTCGTTCGTGAAGTCCTATCGTCAGCTGCCGATGCTGGTCTACCAAATCCAGACCAAGTTCCGCGACGAGGCTCGGGCGCGCGGCGGACTGATCCGCGTTCGTGAGTTCGTCATGAAGGACTCGTACTCCCTGGACGTCGACGAGGCCGGCCTCAAACGCCAATACTCCCGGCACTACCAGGCCTACCACCGGATCGGCCGCCGGGTGTGCCTGCCGTTGGTTGCGGTGGGCAGCGACGTCGGGATGATGGGCGGCAAGCAGGCCCACGAGTTCATGTATCTGACGCCGATCGGGGAGGACACTCTGGCGATCTCCGAGTCGGGAGACTACGCGGCCAACCAGGAGGCGGCGGTATTCCAGAGGAAGCCGTTCGATGGAGGCGAGCCCGAGTCTATGAAGGAGGTCGAAACCCCGAACGTCACGACGATCGCGGATTTGGCGGCGTTCCTCGCAATCTCGCCTTGCCAGACGGCCAAAGCGGTGTTTCAGATGGGGTCGTTGGTCGGTGGCAAGGAAATGCTCGTCATCGCCTTGATCCGCGGGGACATGGAGGTCAACCTGATAAAGCTTCGCAATCTCGCCGGCGTTCTCAACCTTCGCCCGGCGGATCGCGAAGAGATCCTCGCGGGCGGAGCGGTGCCCGGCTACGGATCGGCGATTGGCGTCGACCGGTCCCTCGCGATCGTGGTGGCCGATACGTCGGTCGCCGGGCAGAGCAACCTGGTCGCGGGCGCCAACCGCGAGGGATGGCACCTGACCGGCACGAACTACGGCCGGGACTACGAAGCGGATCGGGTGGGCGATATCGCGGAGGCGCAGGAAGGCGATCTCAGCGTGGTCTCCGGCGATCCGCTTCACCTCAAGCGCGGCGTCGAAGTCGGCAACATCTTCCAGTTGGGAACGAAATACACGGAGGCGAACAAGGCGACCTACACCGACGAGAACGGCGAAGCGCGCCCGATCGTCATGGGTTCGTACGGCATCGGTGTCGGCCGCCTCTTCGCGTGCGTGGTCGAAGAGCACCTCGACGACAAGGGGCTATGCATACCGATTTCGATCGCCCCGTATCACGTGTCGTTGGTCTCGCTATGCCGGCAGACGGAGCGTCCGGAGGCGCTGTACCGCGAACTGGTGGATGCCGGAATCGAAGTGCTTTACGACGATCGCGAGGCATCGGCAGGCGTGAAGTTCGCCGATTCGGAGCTTCGTGGCCTTCCCATTCAGGTGGTCATCTCCGAGCGTTCGCTGAAGGGCGGCAACGTCGAGGTGATCTTCCGGAAGGACGGCCGGCGGGAGTTCGTGCCGGTCGAAGAAGCGGCGGCTACGCTCAAGCGGTTCATCGCCGAGCAGTTTGGCGAGATCGAGCGGAGCCTTGTGGACGTTCCGACTTGGGACGGCTAGGACCACGGTTCTGAAAAACCCGTTATCCTATTCCGCATGCGAATGGTTCAAGCTTCAATCATTCTGGTATCGTTCGTCGCGATGAACGCTTCCGCTCAAACTTCCGATCCGTCCTCGAGTGAGATGAGGTTCACACTCGAACGATTCCAGGCCGACCTCGAAGTGCTCCGGCGACGCTATACCGTACCGCTCTCGACGGTGCAGCACGACCGGATGGCGACGTTCTACCGCGGCTGGCTCGCCGACCTGCCCAAGCACCCGTTCGCGTCGATGAGCCACCCCGGCCAGGTGGACTACCTGCTCTTCAAGAACTATCTCGAACACGAGGTGAAGCTCCTGGGCCAGGCGAAGAAGCGCCAGGACGAGATGGTGCCGATCCTGCCGTTCGCAAAAGTAATCGTGGGCTTGGAGGAGGCTTGGCAGAACATGTCGCCGGTCGAGCCGCAGAAGTGCGCGACCCAGATCAACGACCTGATCAAGCAGATCCACTCCTCCCAGCAGACGGTGGAGAAGGGCGTCAAGATCGATCGCACCGTCGCCAACCGGGCCGTCTCCACCCTTCACCGGCTTCGAAGCTCGTTCGGCGACTGGTTCAAGTTCTACAACGGCTACGATCCCCTGTTCTCTTGGTGGGTGGCCGAACCGTACAAAGAGGCGGACAAGGCCTTGGACGAGTACGCCAACGCGGTGCGCGACAAACTTGTCGGGATCAAAGCGGACGACAAGACGACGATCATCGGCGACCCGATCGGCGAGGCGGCCCTACAAGAGGCGCTGGACGACGCGATGATTCCGTACAAGCCGGAAGAACTGATCGCGATCACCAACAAGGAATTCGCCTGGTGCGAGGGCGAGATGAAGAGGGCGTCTCACGACCTCGGCTACGGCGACGACTGGAAAAGGGCGCTCGAACATGTGAAGCAGCAGTACGTCGAGCCCGGAAAGCAGCCGGAACTCATCCGCTTCCTTGCCGAAGAGGCGACCAAATTCGTCACCGAACGGGACCTCGTCACGGTTCCTCCCCTCGCGATCGAGGGGTATCGCATGAGCATGATGTCCCCTGAACGGCAACTGGTCAATCCGTTCTTCCTGGGCGGCGAAGAGATCCAGGTCTCGTACCCCACCGACACGATGTCGCACGACCAGAAGATGATGAGCATGCGCGGGAATAACCGCCATTTCGCGCGCGCCACCGTTTTCCACGAGTTGATTCCGGGGCACCACCTACAGGGCTACATGCAGGAGCGTTACCGGTCGTACCGGCAGATGTTCGACACACCGTTTTGGATCGAAGGTTGGGCGCTGTACTGGGAGATGCTCATGTGGGATCTCGGGTTTCCGAAGTCGCCCGAGGATCGCATCGGCATGCTGTTTTGGCGCATGCACCGTTGCGCCCGCATCATCTTCTCCTTCAGCTTCCACACCGGCAAGATGTCACCGCAGCAGTGCGTCGATTTCCTGGTCGACCGAGTGGGGCACGAACGGGACAATGCGGCGGCCGAGGTCCGGCGCTCGTTCGGGGGCGGCTACGAGCCGCTCTACCAGGCGGCCTACATGCTGGGCGGTCTGCAGATCCGCTCCCTCCGTCACGAGTTGGTGGACAGCGGGAAGATGACGAACAAGCAATTCCACGACTCCATCCTCCACGAGAACTCGATTCCGATCGAGATGGTTCGCGCGAGCCTGGAAAACTTGCCCCTGACGACCGATTTCAAGGCGGCTTGGCGGTTCTATCCGGCTCAGAACTTGAAGTAGGTGCGTGGACTGTACTGGAAAAACGTGACCCCTGTCAGGTTGGGGGGGGACTGGTAAGATAACATGACGACTCAGGTCAGGAACTCCGCTCAATGATCCCCACAGTTCTCGCATCGGCCAAGTTGGTGGCAAGCTACGCGGCTGTCGCCCCCTCCCTCCCAACCCTAGTACCGGCTATGCCGGGAGGCATGGGTGTGCCGGCGGTGAGTGCGCCGAAGACGGCGGCCCAAACGGCGGCCAAGCCCGCCGCGCCGCCTCCCAAGCTGCGGTTCATCGAGTCGGGTTACTTTGACGCCGGATACGAGAAACTGATCGGCGTCTTCAGCGACCAGATCATTCACGCGGGCGTCCGATACGGCCAAGACGACCTTACCGGCTTTTTCCGCAACACGACGCTGGACACGCGTGGCACCGGCCTTCCGTATCCGCAGGCCGTGCAGGGAACGACGATCGGAATCGCCGCCCGCCACTGGTTCCCGGGCAACCAGATGTTCGCCACCGTCGAAACGGGCGACACGATCGCCGGTCCTTTTTCGGGTCGCACCGACACCCGGTACGGCATGGTCGGATACACAAACTGGACCCACGATAAGGCGTTTACCGACGTGTACGGCGAATTGTTCTACATCGCGCTCCAGTCGGATACATTTGCCGATTTGCGGTTCCGAAGCGGCCAGATCCTCACGAAAGACAAGGACGGCAACTACTTCTGGCTCTACCTTGTCGGTCAGGGCTGGATCTCCGGCCGGGACACCGTCGGCACGGAGAACCGAGTAGAAGCCGGCCCCGGTCTCGCTTACGTTTTCAAGAAGCTCAATCTATCCGTCAACCTCGAAATGAGGGGCGGCTACTCGTTCAAGGGATCCATCCCCGACAAGTCGTTCTTCAACCCCACCCTCATCGTTTCGACCGGTTGGGATAAGTAAAAGCAGCATTTGCAGCCCCGTTGGGGCTGCACGAGGCCCTGGCTCGCTTACGGCGCTGGGGTTACGTCTACGAAATAGAGGGCGGAGATGTCGCCGTCCAGAGTGTCGACCTGGAACTCCTTTTCGTACTTCGGATCGGCGCTTAGGGGTTGGATGACCATTGTCGCCTTGTCGCCGGTTTTGATCTTGGCAATGTCGGTTTTGTCGCCTGCCTTGAGGCCCCATCGGAAGATTCGGACCTTCATGCCTTCTTTGAGGGCCGCCATCCGGCCTTTGGAGATGCGAAGGATTTTGTACTCCTCGGCGACCAACGCACTCCGATACGGAGCGATCTGGCTCAGTTCGGGAACGGCGGTGAAAGCGCCAAGCTCGGCCTCAATCGTCACCGTCTTGGTATCCGCGTAGACCGCCTTGGCGACCGCCTGGCCGGCGTGCAGGTTGGCGACGACCTCGTCTTCCGATAGCTCCTTGGCATAGCCGCACACCCCGATCACCGAGCCCTTCCAGGTATCCAGTCCAACTTGCATCGGAACGATGGCCGCCGGTACCGTGATCGTCTGGGCCGAGCGCTGGCCGTTGACGTACGCCAAATAGGAGTCCAGATGGGTGACCAGTTGGACGTCGTTCAGGCTGTCCGCTTTGAGCGGGGCAATATCCCACATGTGCCCGTTTCGCGCAAACCAGAGGCGTCCCTGCTTGACCGCAACAGAAAGGTCCCCGAAGGAAAGGAGGGTGCCGTCGGCGGCGGACGTGAACATCACCTCGATCGTCCGCCAACGGGACAGCCCGGGCGGAAGCGTGACCTCGGAACTGGTCGGGTCTTTGAGCTCCGCCGGCTTCACCACGGTTGCGCCGTCATTCCGGACGGCGACCGAGACATGCTGCAATCCGGCCTCGCCGTGGGCGATCCCGTTCACCGCAAAGAGGGGATCCGGGACCAGCGGCCAGTGGGGGCCGGGGGCCGGATTCCCTTGCGAGAATCCGTAGAGGACGAGCGATGCGGCGAGAGTGAAGGAGATCATCGGAGGGTGATGGGGCCGATCTGAAGGTTGCGCTTGTTCGCGTCGAGGAACAGAGTAGACACTTGCGAGAGGTTCTTGATTGTGCGGAGCGGAATTGCGTACTCCTTCCAACCGTTCGCGAACTTGAATCCCGTGGGCACGAGGTCGATTTCCGTCGTGTTCCCCTTTCCGATCTCGACATAGTAGTTGGGGTGCGAGGCAAAATAGGCGCGGATGGGACCGGGTTGACCGTCGCCCTTGAGCCAGATGTCTAGAACTTGCTTGCCCTCCCAGAGGTCACCGTCGATGTTCTGGAAGGTGATCGTTCCCTCCTGTCCGGGCGATACGATCGCGGAGCCCTTACCTTCCGGCCCGTCGTCACTCCACGTGATATCGCCAGTGCGGATGTAAAGGTCGTCCTTGAGCGACGGATCGAAGAGTGCGCTGGGATAGGCGGCGTTCAATGCGGCGATTCCGAGGGCCGTGGGCTCGACGTATTGGATACCGTTGCCGACGGTGCCGAACTTCTCAGTCTCGATCTGGGCCACGACGTAGAGGGGAACCGACGGGCTATAGACCGGAATCTCCGCCTCGTAGCCGTCGCCTCTTTTGACAAGCGCGAACCGATGCCAAGTGCGGCCCATCCAGTCCCCCGCCTTGCCATAGCTGACGAAGATCTCGGAGTGCACGATCGCGTCTTTGGCGTCGATTGAGCAGGTGTAGACTAGCTTCCCGTTGCTCGCTTTCACCGTCCCGTCACTGATCGAACTGGGCTTGTCGAGGCCGAACTGCCAGTGCGATTCCCAGTTCACGTAGCCCTTGAATTCGTGCCGCGCCGTCTCGGTGTGATGGCGGTTCGGTACGTACACGAACACCTTTTCGCATTTGAGGTGATCGTAGGTCTCCATGATCGAGTCGATTTTGGTGTAGTAGTCGTCGAGGGCAACGCCGACCCATAGCGGCTTTGTCCCGTACTGTGCATAGGCGGCCGGGCAGTACATCTCATAGAGCTTCCGGCTCATCACGGCAGGTACGCCGCCGGAAAGGCCGTTCTCGTCGGTGTGATAGCCGAGACCGTGATAGATGAAGTAGCAATTCGGCCGGTCGTCCAGCGCATGGAGCAAGCCGACCATCGTTCCCGCCCATGAGTAACCGGAAACCATCGTAGTCGCGAGATTCACCTCGGACCGAGTCGACAAGTAGTCCAGCATCCTTAGGAGGGCAACCGTGTACTGGTAGATGTAGCTCTCATTTTTATCTTCCAGGAACTGCTGGTTGATGCTGAATGGCTGCTTGTACTTGGGGCCACCTACCGAGTCGTGCTTGGTAGGGTCCGTATTGCCGGTGGGGGGCGCGACCGCGATGCCAAAGAACCCGTTCTTCGCTTCCGCGACCAAGGGCTTGACCCGGAATCGCTCGACGACCATGTATCCGGGCGCCGCCTTCAGACTCTCTTTGTAGGTGAGGATCGCGTAGATCCGAACTCCGGGAAGGGAGGTGTACCGGACCTCCTCGATGGTTACGTCACCTTGCTTCGTTTTCGAAAGTGTCTCGACGTCCAGAGGGACTTGGCGAATCGCTTTGAGATCGAACATCCCGATCTGATCGAGGCTCTGGCTACCGGAGCCGGCCGCAAACGAACAGACGGCAAGTGACGCAACTGTCAGGCAAATTGCTGTTCTGAGTTGGATAAAGAAATAAAAATTCCGCATTAATGTCGACGATCCCTAGGTTTGCTGGCTCCGCCAGCGATTCTGTTCATGGCTTGATGACGGGGACTTTGCGCCACCCTTGCCCTTCGGTGAATTCCCTCACGGTGAAACACCATACGACGATTCTTTTGCCCGCCAGGCTGTCTCCACGGCGAGCGAGGTTCACTCGCGCCGGCGTCGCTCCCGATCCGCGGACCGCGACGACGTCAGGTGCGAATCCGAGCTTGGCCGCGAGGTTTTCCGGCAAACCCGATCCGACCGCCAGCATGTCGTCTCCGATCGAGTAGATCAGGTTGTGGCTATCACCCAGCAGCACAACCGGACTCTCGCGCCATGAGGTTACGACCGCTCCTTTGGCGTCGGTGACCTTGGTCAAGGCAATTCGTTCGGGCGCCGGTTTCGCCCCCGTCAGCATCGTGACCAAGTCGCCGGATGCGGTGATGGTCAGGGGAGCGCTTGTCAGCTTCGCCTTTTCTACGCCGGAGAGCCAGGACTGTGCCTGGATGGCCTTTGCGATTCGGTCGGTCGCCAACGCGATGCCGTATCCGGACCAGTGCGTGTCCTCCTGGCAGTAGAGCGGATTTGCCGGGTGGGCCGCCCGGTAAGCGAGAAAGTCCGGCGTGAGGTCAATCACCGGAATCGAGTCCCCCTTGAGCATCTGGAGGAATTCCGCATCGGCCGAGTCGAGGCGCGCCTCTGCCGTATTGGCGGCGCCGTCGACCAGCTTGTCCGGATAGATGGAGGCCTTCGCCGGGACGGGCACAACCAAAAGCGTGATCCCTTTCTTGTCGAGTTGCGACTTGAAATCCAGAATCGCGGGGAGCGGGTCGGCATACGCGGGGTTCGCCGCCTTGCTCACTTTGGCCGCCGCATCGCCCCAGAAGGCGCTCACGCTCAGGTGGTGCAGTTCGGGCACGAAGAACAGCCAGCCGTCCTTTCCCTGAACGACGTTGGAGGCGTCCTTCGTGGCCTTGTCGACGAGTTGCGAGATGGCCGCACGGAAGTCCGCGGGTCCGGCGAGCGGAGGCCGTGCCAGGGCGCCGCCTGATGCAATCATGAATGCTAGTGCTTGAATCATCTGTTTAGTTCGCCCCAGAACGCTTCCCAAGACAGCGAATCGTCGGAATCCAGTTCCTGTCGGTTGAGTCCGCCGTATTTGGAGTCGACGGACGCCCATGGGACCAGCTTGATGGTGACTGTCTGCCCGGCCGAATACGCTCCGTCGACCAGTTGGTTATCCTTCATTCCCCACACGTACACAACGATATTGGGACCCTTAATGTTGCCTCCCGTGACTTTCAGGTCGCTGATCTGCAGCGCGATCAAGCAGTCCTTGTAGGGTACCGAGCCCGGCTTGGGAGCATTTGCCTTGGCAACGATCCGCCCGGCAACGACCAATCCCTCCGATTTCGCCGGGTGCGACGGCGGGTTGGCAGGAGGTTTCAGTCCCTTCGCCGGGTTGGCGACCGGCGGCTTCGTACCGGTCAGGGGCTTGGTAGGCGGTTGGGCAGTCGGCTTCACGGGGGTGGTTACCTGAGTGGCTTGATTAGCCGGCTGAGTAGGCTTGACTACCGTTTGGCTTGGAGTGTTTGGTCCCTGGGGGTTCACCGCCGGTTGCTTCGGCGCCGGTGGGACAGGTTGGGACGTGGGAGCGGGATGAGCCAATCGAATGAGCTTCCAATCGCCCTCCGTCAGGTCGCGCATCGAGAATTCGTAGACGACTACCTTCTTTCCGGCGAGCCGGTCGACGCCTTGGGCAAGCTGCTGAGCGAGGGCCCGCCGCGAGGCGAACGAGCCGCCGGCGTTGATTGCGATCGTATCGACCGGCCGACCCAGCGAGTAGCTCAGTTGCTCGGCCAATCCGGCGCTGCGGCCCCATCCCATCCTTTCCACCGAGTAGATGTTCGAGAAACTGTCTCCCAGGAGCAGAACGTCTGCGCGGCGGTCCGGCTTCCAGTCTGATCCGTCGGGATTGGAAACGTGCCTGACGAGTACTTCTTGCTTGGGAAATAGCGTTTGGCCTGGCGGGAGCTTTAGCATCTCCGCGATGTCGCCCACGTTTGCAACAGGCTGTCGCTTGGACGAGTAGGCGTTCGAGTGCGTCTTGGGCTGCATCCCTTTGGTTTCGAGTATCGCGGCGAGCCCTTGGGCGACCGCCTCCAACCCCTCGGGCGTCCAGTGGGTGTCGGTCGTGAGATATTGCCGATGGCCTGTGCTAGCCTCCTCTTCCCGCAAGACGGGGGTCGGGTCGAACACAGTAACGCCGCCGGCGCGAAGCGCACTCTCAAACTTGCCGAACGAGGGGTTTTGGAGTTCGATGCCGGCAGCCGAGGGGCCGGCCAGCATGTCTGGCTCGATCATCGGCTTGGTGGTTACCGGCACAACGACGAGCGAGATTCCGCGCTCGCGCAATTGCGAGCCCAAATCTAGGATCGCGACCACCGGATCGGGTTGGATCGGCGTCGCACCCCGGGCGCGCGAGGATAGTCGCTTGGGGTCGAGGAAGCCGTCCGACGTCAGGTATTCGACGTCAGGCCGATAGAAAAGCCATCCGTCACGGCCGCAATAGGCCTTCTCGTTTCCAACCCCCAGCGTGCCGCTCATGGCCGCTTGGGCGGGGGCCAGCAGGGCTTTGGTCAGGATCGAGTTTTCCTTGAGCGATGTCTCGAAGGCACTGATGCTCTCGCCGCTCGGGATCAGCGACCAGTAGCCCCAGAATCCCTTCGCCTCGTCGATTCGCTCCTTGGACGGCAACAGCGAAAGGACGTCGTAGACCTGAGGAAGCAGCTTGGGCTCGGGCTCTCCGCCCTTGGGGCTCCAATGTTGCCGTGCATCGACATTTCGCCGAATCTCGACGACATGCTGGAGCAACGGTATGCCGAAGACGATCAGCAGAAAGAACCCGGCCAGAATCGCCTGGCTTCCCGGTGAGAAGCTCGTGTGATTCAGGCACCGGTCCGCTTCCTCTTCACGAGTCTTGTGAAGTCTCCGCGTCGGTTTGGTGGGTTGGGCGTCGCTCATGGCGTTAGAAGATGAAGTAGATGAACGGGTTGTATTCTTGAGTTACGAGGACGGCAATGGCGACGAGGAAGACGCCGACGCAGCAGAGCGACTTGGCTTTCGTCAGGTTCTGAGTCCACTCCCACGTGTCTTGGACGAACCAGATCATGACGGCGGCGAGGCCAAACGCCAGAAGGTAGTACGGCTTGTATAGGATCCCGGCAATGAGAGAGGCTTCCGCGTGGCGGGGGCCCAGTCCGAACATCGAGGCCAGGTAGGTTGCCGCCTTCGGGAAATCGGCGGCCCGGAAGAACACCCAGCCGACGAGGACGATGAAGAAAGTGATGGCGCCGCGAAGCAATTTGGGAAGTTTGAAGTAGGCGTGATCGTCGCCTAGGCCCCTCTCAGCCGCGAGTGACGTGCCGTGGATTCCGCCCCATATGACGAAGTTCCACGACGCGCCATGCCAAAGACCGCCAAGGAGCATCGTGAGGAAGAGGTTGATATAGGTTCGAACCTTGCCTTTTCGGTTGCCGCCGAGGGGAATATAAAGATATTCGCGAAGCCACGTGGAGAGCGAGATGTGCCAGCGGCGCCAGAACTCTCCGATCGACGCGGAGCGGTAGGGGGAGTCGAAGTTCCTGGCAAACACAAACCCGAACATGAGGCCGAGGCCGATCGCCATGTCGGAATAGGCGCTGAAGTCGATAAATATCTGGAAGGCATAGCTGACCACCCCAAACCAGGCGTCGGCGGGATGGACCGAATGGGCATTGAAGGCGATGTCTGCGACCTTCCCGCACGGATTCGCCAACAGAATCTTCTTGGCCATTCCCAGCATAAAAAACGCGGAACCGCGCGAGAACTTGTCCAGGGTGAGGGCACGGTGCTCGATCTGTCCGGCCAGGAAGGAGAACTTTAGGATCGGACCGGCGACCAGGTGCGGGAACATCGACACGAAACACGAGAAGTCGACGAAGTTGCGCATCGCCTTCGCGTCGCCACGATAGACGTCGATGATATAGCTCAGCGATTGAAAGGTGTAGAAGCTGATCCCTAACGGCAGGACTACGCGAAAGAACGTGTCCCAATGCAGTTGCGGGGCGCCCGATGCGACGACGGCTCCATTGTAGGTGTCGAGGAAGAAGTTGAAATACTTGAAGAACCCGAGCATCAACAGGTTCGAAACGATCGACAGCGTGAGCGCCGTTCGTTGACGTTTGGTTCGTTCCGCCTTGGGCAGTTCGCCGAGGACGCCCTTCCATTGAGACCAAAACCGCCAGGAGTTATAGGCGATCACGAGGCTTAGGAGCCAGTCCAGGAACGTGGTTCCGAACATGAGGAAGATGAACTTGGGGTTCACCCATCCATAGAAGATGTAGCCGAGGACGGCCAGACAGAGATTGCGGGCACGTTGAGACGCGCGATACAGGGAATAGTAAACGGCTAGTGAAAGGGGCAGAAAGTAGAACGCGAAAATCTGGGAACTGAATACCATCCGTTACTCTTCAACCGCGTTCTCAATGAAGAGCCGTACTCGTTTACCGGGCATAGCGCCAGCACTCCCGCACACGGCTCAAGTATTGCATCGTTTAAGCGGTTAAATTCACGCTTTTCTGAGCAACCACCGTATGATTTGACGTTTCGGTGCGAGGTTATGCGTCGCTGTGCGAGCCTAAATCAGGTTGAAAATCTTCCTCATGCTCTCGGCGACCAGATCCAGTCTTGCGGAATCGTCGGGCAAATCGCCAAGCTCTTTCTTGAACGGCTCGGGAACGACGGGACCGGAATAGCCGATTCGCTTGAGGGCGCCAAGGAATCCCGCCATATCGATCAGGCCGGTTTCGCCAGGTAAGCCACGCACTCCGTCAAGCTGTTCGTCGACCGGTACGCCCAAGGGGCCGTCGTTAACATGGACGTAGACGATGTCGGTTTCGCTAAGCTCTTCGACCTGGGCAATCGAGCCATGGGACGTATAGAGGTGCCAGCTATCCAACAGCAGTCCGACATTCGGACCGATCCAGTTGGCCATGTTCATCATGCCCGGCAGGTCGTACACGAACTCGTGCTTGAACTTATCCCGGAGGGTCTTGGGCCCGACGAACTCGAGTCCCAGACGGTGGCCGTACTCACCTACGATCTCGGCGATCGGCTTGAACCGCTCGACGTGAAACTTCAGATTCGCGTCGAATTCCAAGTCGTTCGAAGCAGGCATGATCCAGGTTGAGACGCGATAGCAGCCGATCTCGGCCGCCGCCTTGGCGAGCTTAGGGAGCTCCTGGAGGTCGCGCTTCCAGTTTTCCTCAGACGACCGCCAATCGGTGGGCAGTCCCCAGCCGCATGCGATGACGTCGGCTTCTTGAAATTGGCCGATGATCTTTTCAGCGCCACCCTCTTCGACGAGCTTGGCAACTTCATGGACATCGATCTCAACTCCGGCAAACCCGTGGTTCTTAGCGGCTGCGATTCTCTGCGATAAATTCTCGACGCGGACGCCAATTGCGCCTGGACTCAGACCGATGTACATGCTTCCAGGTTTACCGCATCCACCTCAAGATTTGGCATTGTTTGACCTCAAACTAGAAACAGTTTCACGGGCTGAAAAGGAAGCTTTCACGGGTGATTCCCGAGCCGGTCCGACGCCTGTTTACCCTGCCGGCTACCGGCGAAGCGACCGGATCGTGCCGCGCCTTTTCTGGATATCCGCCTTGGCTGGAGCGAACAGAGCCTTCTCAGCATTATCTAGCGCGGCGGTTGCGCCGGATGGGTCGCCAAGGGCGATCTTGGCATCCGCCAGGTCGAGCCAGGCGCCGCCGCGATAGTCGCCCGGTTCGAGGGCCTTGTCGAGCAGAGTTGCTGCTTCCCTGAACTGCTTGTCGACCACCAATTCGTGAGCCAAGGAAGCGGCGCAATCGGCATAGCCGGGTGCAAGCATCATGGCGGTTCGCCAGTAGCCTATTGCCTTCCTCCTATCGGTGTGGAGGGTCATCCTCCCGTACAGGTAATTCAGCCAAGGGTCGCGCGGGGCGATCACGAGTGCGTCGGCGGCGATGTGCTGGGCTTTCTCCATCTGGTTGAGTCGAGCAAGATAGAACGCGTCTTCACCTATGAACGTGCCGACGGCCGGAATGACCGGCACGCCCAGGTTGGTGCGAAGACGCTGCATCACGTCCTCATCGATTGCCAAACTTCGCTTCCGCTGGATCAAGTCGATCCAGTTGGGTGTACCAAAGATCCAGTCGACCGTCTTGGCCGTGCATGCCTCCGCCTCCGCCGTTCGGCCGGCGGTCTCGAGCACTTTGGCATAGAACTGGTCGCCCACGATGAAGTGCGGATCCGTCCTTGCGACGTGCGAAAAGAACGTCATGGGAGTGAGCCATAGATGCACGCCCCACCAAGTTACGGCAAGACCGAGAACCAGATTGCCGCCCAAGATCCAACCCAGAGCTTGCCGTTTTGTCGACAGAGCCCATGCTCCCAAGATGCCGAACAGGCAGGCGGCGAATGCTCCCGACTCGCCTAGCCGGTACGAGGCGATGACCATCGACGGAATCGTTGGGAAATTCGAGATCGGGATGTAGACCAGAAGGGCGCAAACCGCGATAAAGGCGACCGGTCGATTTCGCTGCCACGCCATTCGCAGGAGCAGCGCACCGACGGCAACCAGCACGGCTCCGAAAAGTATCCACGGGACGGTCGCGTAGTTCTCCAGTGTGAACGTCACAAGCGACGGCCGGTTGGGGACAAGTAGGCCAAGGCCATAGAAAGCTGCCGTCCGCAAGGCTAGGGTAACGGTGCCGATCAGAGTGTTATGGGCCGCCGGTGGGAGTGGCGCGTGGGTGACCCAAAGAAGCAAGTAGAGGACAGTGACCGTGCCGAAGGGGATGCACAGCTTGCCGGCGTCCTTCCACTTACCGCTTCCAAAGACAAACACCGAGAGCGGAATGACGGGCAGAATCGCGATCGCCTGCTCTTTGGCCAATGCCGCCAATACGAAGGAAACGACCGAGACGACGAGCCAACCGGGCTTGGGCGACCGCAAGTAGAGAACCAGGGCCGTAACGAAACCCAGGAGGAAGAACGAGGAAAGCACGTCGGTCCGTCCGCCGATCCAAGCGGCCGCCCCAAGCTGCAGCGGCTGAGCCGCAAAGAACGCGCCCGAGAGGATGCCGGCGACTCGGCTCTTTGTGATCAAGAGCGCCAGGCAACTGATGAGAACGGCGGTAAAGGCATGGAACAGGATGTTCGTCTGGTGGTAGAAGAACGGGTTGCCCTTGGCGTAGATGGTATCCACCACGAACGATAGCGACGTCAGAGGGCGGTAGTAATTCCCGAGGGAGTGAGTCAGCGCGGCGGCGATCGTGTTGCCCCCGAACTCCTCGCCGTTGATCAGGCCGGGGTCGTCCCAGAACGGGAAGCCCATGAGCGATGGCAGGTAAAGGACAACCGTCAACGCAAAGACGCCGATCAGACCAATCCGCCAGTTCGTGAAGAATCGCTCTTTCTTTGTGTTTGCAGTGTTCGGTGTGATCAAGGGTCCTAGCTACAGACGAACTCAAGCGACTGTCCGATTCCTGTCCCGTTGGCGCGAGTTTCATCCCGACCGACAGACCCAAGTCTCTTGCTCTGTAAATCCGCCAGAATAGCGACATGAAGGTCCTTTTCATCGGTGGCACCGGAATCATCAGCTCGGCTTGCACTCCATTGGCCCTCACCAAGGGGATCGACCTCTACCTGCTCAATCGCGGGCACAGCGACCGGCCAACGCCCCAGGGGGTGAAGGTGCTGAACGGCGATATTCGCGACCGCGCATCGGCAGAAGCCGCCTTGAAAGGACACACGTGGGATGCGGTCGTCGACTGGATCGCCTTCACAACCGACCATATTCAGAACGGCATCGATCTGTTCGAGGGCAAGACGGGGCAATTCGTGTTCATTTCGTCCGCTTCGGCCTATCAGACTCCGCCGTCGACGCTCCCGATCACTGAATCCACCTTGCTGGACAACCCACATTGGCAGTATTCGCGAAACAAGATTGCCTGTGAGGAGATGCTCGTCGATGCCTACCAGAAGCGCAAGTTCCCTTATACAATCGTGCGCCCCTCCCACACGTACGACAAGACGTTGCTGCCCTTCGAGGGGGGATATACCGTCGTCGAGCGCATGCGGGCTGGGAAGCCGGTCGTCGTTCTCGGCGATGGTACGTCGATCTGGACGCTGACTCACCATTCGGATTTCGCCAAGGGCTTCATCGGTTTGCTGGGGAATTCCCATGCGATTGGCGAGTCCTACCACATCACGTCCGACGAATGGCTCACGTGGGATCAGATCTACGACCTCGTGGCGGCAGCAGCCGGCGTCGAGGCGAAGAAGGTCCATGTTCCCTCCGAAGTGATCGGGCGATTCGTGCCGGAGTGGGAAGCGGGCCTATTGGGAGACAAAGCGAACAGCTCGATCTTCGACAATTCGAAGATCAAACGGGCGGTTCCCGAGTTCCAGTGCACCGTACCGTTCTCGATTGGAGCGCGCGAGATCGTCAATTGGCATCTCGCCGATCCGGCCCGGCAACAGGTCGACGCGCGAGTCGATGGGTTATTCGATAGGATGATCGAGTGGGCCTCCCGGTAAAAATGTCGTTATTGTGCTGAAAGCGATCAGCGAAAAAGCATCAGATTCGCAATCAGTTCATCAGGAGGCTAGAGGGAACAATCGGGTCGCTTTCGCATCATATGGCTTCATGCTTCCTCTAGTGATATGTTTCGTCCTGGGCCGCGGTCAGGCTCCGGACTCGCGGCTTGTCCCTCTGTTCCCGGGGGAAAAGCACCTCAAGAATGTACGCCAACTGACCTTTGGCGGCGAGAATGCCGAGGCGTATTGGAGCCCCGACTGCAAGCAACTGATCTATCAGACGGCGCAGCCCCAATATCCCGATGAACAGATATTCATCATGAATGCGGACGGGTCGAACAAGCACCTCGTCAGCACCGGCAAAGGCAGATGTACTTGCAGCTACTTCGCGCCGGACGGCAAGCACATCTACTTCAGTTCCACCCACGAGCGAAACCCCGGTCCGCAAGCGCCCATCGACCACAGCAAAGGCTATGTGTGGATGGTTAATCCCGACTTCGCGCTTTATCGGGCCAAGCCGGACGGCTCCGAACTGACTCCGATCATCAAGAAGGACGGTTACGTGGCGGAGACGACGATCGCCCCGAACGGCAAGTACATGGTCTTCACCGGCAGTTTCGACGGTGATCTAGACATCTACCGCGCCAACCTTGATGGCTCGCATATCAAGCGGCTTACCGACGAGATCGGATATGACGGCGGTCCGTTCGTAAGTTGGGACTCCAAGACGGTGGCCTATCGCCGGCAGGCCGTCACGAACGATACGGAGAAGAAGGACTATCTGGACCTGCTGCACCAGAGCCTCGTTCGACCTGGCAAGCTCGAGATCTGGGTTATGAATCCGGACGGCAGCCACAAGCGGCAGGTAACGCATCTGGGCGGAGCCTCCTTCGCGCCGTTTATTCACCCCGACGGCAAACGGGTCATCTTCAGCACGAACTTCGCCGATCCTCAAGGTCGGGAGTTCGACATCTACATGATCAACTTGGACGGCACCGGCCTCGAGCGAATCACCACCGCGCCCGAGTTCGATGGTTTCCCGATGTTCAGCCGCGACGGGAAGAAGCTCGTGTTTGCTTCCAACCGATACGGCAGCAAGCCCCACGAAACGAACATCTTCGTGGCCGACTGGATCAACTAGGTTCTAGGGGGGCGGGTTCGCCCCCCCACCTCGGTTGAACGTGCCAGGCTTTGCCGAAGCATAGGCTTGAGCGAGATTGGCGTACGCGTCGGTGAACTGCTTCTTGAAGTCTCCGCTCAGGTCGTCGATTGTCACGGTCTGGAATTGGTCCGGATCGTGCTCGTCGAACGACTGCCCGATCGACAGAGACGGGGTGAACTGCAGCGTAATCGTAATCTGCAGCCGTTTTCCAAATTGCAGGCGAGTGAGGTCCACCTTCTGCATTTCGTCGCTCATCCAAGGAAACAAATCGATTCGCTCCTGTGAGTACTTCTGCCACGCAAGTGAGTTGGCGTCCAACTCGCGTGGCGCCATATCGTACGGCTGGTTCCTTGTGGGGCCCGCCATCACGACGTAAGATGAGTCACTCTTGAGTTTGATGACGCCTCGGCGGGGGATGCCGGTCGGCAGAGATTCGGTCGGTTCGCGTAGCAGTCCGTTGTAGTAGAGGTTGAAATCGATCTGCTGAGCGTTTCGCGCTTGCGGAGGAGGCATGAACTGGATATTGGAGTTCACGCCGTAGACCATACGGCTCACGTACTCCATCTGTTGATCGGTCAAAGCTTCGAACGGGAGTCCCGATGAGCTCATCTTGGCCCGCTGTTCCGGAGTCGTTAGACCATAGAGTCGCAGCATGTTGTTATCGAAGTTGTCCTCGCTTCGAGCCTTGACAAGGGATGCCATTACGGTTGGAAGGTAATTCGCCTGGGGTTCCGGCAGAGCGAGGGCAAATGCGGCTCGCTCTTCGATGGACAGCGGGCGCTTGACTTCAATCCGGCGCAGATATTTCCCAAGTTCCTTACGATCCACTCGATTGGTCCTGCTCCGGTAAGGGCGAGTCGGCTTGAGAGTTAGCCAGCCATCCGCAATCTTGGACGCTTCGTCGAAATACTCGAGGCGCTTGAGGAATCGGTCAACCGGGACCTCCTTTGCCGTACCCATGAACGTGCTGTAGAACGCATTATCCGTGAGGCAGGCGACCATGTTTACTTCCTTTAACTCGGCGGCCTGGATCAACGACGACGACAGAAAGTAGCTGAGTGGATCGACCGATTCGGGATGAATCAACTCGTCGTGGAGGGCCGGCGAGATCGGCTTGCTGCTTTGAGTTGGGTTGGCCATGCGTGACGCGAGCAGTTCGGCAGCCTCCGGCGTCTGAGTTATGCCTTTCTCACCTGGCTGAGGCGGAACGTCCTTCATGGACTCCATGTAGTTCTCGACAATGTTGCCCAGAGAACTTTGGGTCTGGGCGATCCGCTTGCCCTTCGAGTCGTAAGCAGAAAGCTCGAAGTTGAACGACGACGACTCATTCCATCGCTGAACCGTTAGCAAGACGACCTCAACTTTGCCCGAGGACTCCATGTTCTGGAAGTCGCCGAGATCACCTACCCAATAGGTCGTACCTCCGACGGTGGGGGCGGTCAAATGGTGGTTCTCGATGGCCGCCGCCCATTGGGCCTGGTTGCTGATGAACTGTTCGATGATGGGCGCGACCGCGGCAGGCAACGGACGCTGCATCGCGGTTGGATTCGTAGACCAGACCGTCTTATAGTAGGGCGGTACGGCGGCAAGCTCCTGGGGGTCCATGATCGCAGCGATCTGGGACACTGCCCGGCCGATCGGTGCCTCCTGACTCAGTTGGGTCGCCTGTCGATAGAATGCTTGCTGCTGGGCGTTTGGATTGAATGTCTTGACGAGGTTCTTGACCTTCGTTGCCAGCTTATCTGCCTCATCGGCGTTCCATGCCTGCATCTTGCCCATATCTTCGACCCTCTTCTGAATCGCCTTGCGAATCCCGGCGACGTCTAGATCGAACTCGGACTTGCGCTCCGCCCGTTGCTGGTCGGCGGTCCGAATCAGCAAAAAGGACTCACCCTCCTGCTTCCAACTTCCGTCGACCGCGTCTGCAATTCGCCTCATCGCTTCCGAAAGCGGGACGGCCTTGAAGCGAATCGTGACGGTTTCGGCCGCTGTCTGGGGAGTGGCTTCCAAGCGAGTCTGATAAGCGTCGCTGAGCGCCTTCAGCGCCTGCTTGGCACTTGTGGCTTGCAGGGTGATCGTGGCGGTCGGCTCAAAGCCCTTCGTTGGGCCAAGCGACGACACCGCGGTGCAAACCAACCACAATAGACCGGCGCCGATAGCGATTCTTTTCACAGACACTCCCCATACAGTATGCGTTCGATGTCGGGCGACACCAAGCGACTATTCGTTACTACGGCAAGAGACGTTCGAGCAATCGGTGTCTGACCCTCCGGAACGCCGAAACATCGGTCACGTAATGGTCGAAAGCCAGGATCAGTTCCTCTGCCAGCCGGTGGGCCGCTGCCGGATCTCGCTCACCCAACATCGATAGCAATTCGTAGTCTGCGATGCCGTCCCGCATAGTCTCGTACCGAATCGAGTCGAGAAGCCTGCCGTCCTTGGGATAGACGATCCACGAATCGCCGGCGGGCAAAAACCCTCCCCACCCGTCCTTCGCCTTCGTTCGCGTCACGTCGCTGAATGGATCGTCCTTGACCCAGTAGTTGAATCCCCAGTGAAGGTATCCGGTCATTCCATACCGGTAGTTGATCCAGTGCAAGAGCCGAGTCTTGATCAGCGGCAGTTCGATGAACCGATTTGCGTATTCGCCCTCCGGCCACACGCAGGTGTAGGTCCAGAACTCGTCCCCCTTGGTTTGTTGCTCCCGATAGAAGTCATAACCTTCGTGTGCATAGTTGAGTTGGGGCACCCAGATCTGAATGGCTCCTGCCACTTCGCGCGTATGGGTGGCTTCGATGATCTTGAGCTCGGGAGCATAGCGACGGACCAGAGCGGCCATCGCCATGTAGGTGCCGTGGTTCGCGTCAATCGGCTCGTCGCCGAGGTGCTGCATATACGCCGACAGCAGCCTCTTGACCTTAAGGTGCTTGACGAGAAGCGGCAAGTATTGAGAGTAGAAGGCGGTCGCCTCCGGACTATCCGGCGCAACCTGCTTGGAGACCACTCCGTCCTTTCCGGCGGATTTCACGGTCACGCCGAACTGGGACTCCCACGCTTCGGATACGCGGCCTCCGATATGCCCCCCCTCGATCCGTCCAATGACGCCGGCATCCTTGAAGATTCGCACCCAGGTATCGAATCGAGAGAAGTCGGCCGACATCTTGCCGTCAGGGGTCCAAGAGAACTTCGCCAGGTCCATGGGGTTGATCAGGGCAACGTTCTGGCGATGGGCAGCCATGGATTTGGCAAGCACTCGAAGGTATATCTCCTCCTCGTGGCTGCCCGGGCTGTTCGAACCAGGCATGTGGCCAGTTCCCGTGAAGAACCAGTTGGTGACCCATAGACGCGACTTGCCCACCGACACGTCGTAGACCTTCATCCGAACTTCGGTCTGCAGTTGGAACGACTTTCCTCCCGCTTGTCCCGTGATCTTCACATCTGCCCGATAGTCGCCGGAGGCCGCCGATGCGGAGACCGGGGTGTCGATCCATATCGGGAGGCATATGCCTGCCTTCAATGTCTTTGGGGGTTCGGTTATGAGCGGGTCCGGATAGTCGGCGGGAGCCGGCCTAAGCAGGTCCTTCGCCGGTTCGCTCATGCTTCGGTCGACGGGCACATAGCCCTCAAAGCGGACTCGAGGACTTCGAAGCGAGGCATCGAGCGATCGTAGTGGCCCGGTGGAAACTCGGAGTTCGTCGATCTCCGAGTCGCAACGGATAACCAACTGCCACTCCGCTTGCTCGCCTCTCGCGACCTCAATCGGCACAATGGCCAGATCCGAAGGTTTGTCGTCTTGGAATACTTTCGTCAATGGATCGACGGGCCAAACTTGGACGGTCTGAGCCGATCCGTTCGAAGCTCCGGCAATTAGCAGCATTAGGAATATCCACCTCATCGTTGAGTCTCCAGTCAAAACCGACGCTAGCAAAGGGGACCTTCCTGACAAGGAGGCCCTTACGTCTTGCCTAAGTTTGACAGGGCTCGTGGGGCGATGTTTGCCGTCCACTGCTTTATGATCGAATCTAGGGCGGCGGGTGAACGGGTTCAACGCCTTGTCCCGGTTTCGCCCCCGCGTATGCTCTAGTCAATGACTCGTATTCGCGATCCAGTTGCTTCTTGAAGTCCTCCGGCATGGTCGATTGCGCGGACTTGAGGAAATCCTCCGCACTGCTGTCTTCCAGCGTCTTGATCAGGAACAGGCGCGGGGTGAATTGGAACGTGAACGTCATCTGAAGGCGCCTCGCAAATTTGAGCTTTGCCAACTCGATCCTTGGGGAAAGGCTACTTGCCCTAGGAAACAGCAGGGGGTGATCTTGAACGAACACTCTCCATGCCAAGTCCGTTGCCGCAAGTTCGTTTGTCGAATCGCCGGACGTGCCCGACGGTTCGTCGGTTCTGAATGCGACGAACGAGTCATCGGCTTTTGCGCTGACGGAACCATCCACGGGAAGTCCGGTCGGCAACGATTCGGTGGCTTCGCTCAAGATGCCGGTGGTGTGCAACTCCTGTTCCTCGCTGCCGACAGTCTGGGAAGCACGATACTCGAGACTGCCGTCAGAGCCATAGACCATTCGCCTGACGTACTCCGCTTGGTCGGGCCGTAGCGATCCGATGGGCAGTCTGTCCGCCATCAGTCTCGATCGCTGCTGGGCCGTAAGCAGTCCGTAGAATCGAAGCACATTGATGTCGTCGTCGAAATTGGTTGCCGGAATCCTGAGAAACCTCGCCAAGTACGCCGGCATGCTGTTCGAATCCGGGGCCGGCAGCAAAAGGGAGTAGGCGGCTCGATCCTCGATCGATAGCCGTCTCTTTTCGAGGAGACGGCGCA
The DNA here is from genome assembly GCA_031292555.1 of Fimbriimonas sp. Taxonomy (GTDB): domain Bacteria; phylum Armatimonadota; class Fimbriimonadia; order Fimbriimonadales; family Fimbriimonadaceae; genus Fimbriimonas. Next base: position 60,342 of record JARLGV010000051.1, on the reverse strand, counting down.
GGTACTGCCCCAGAACCCTTCGATCGGCCCGAGCCTCGCGGGCCTCCACTGGACGGTTCGGTCTCACCGTAATCCAACCGTCCCGTGTTTCGATCGAGGTCGCGGGGTATGCCGACCGCAACAGGAAATCGCTGACAGAAAGGCTGGCTCGGGTGCCGGCAGCAGAATAGAAGTTCTGGTCGGCCAGGCAAGCGATTAGGTTCAACTGCTTGGCCTCAGCCGCCTGAACGAGTGGCGGGGACATCATGAGACTGAGCGGATCGGATCGATCCGGGTGAGCGATCTTGGCGATGAGGTCGGTCGGTAAGGAGCGTCCTGATGCTCGGTTAGCCGGCATTTGAGATTCCATAAGGATCTTCCCGTCGCCCTCAAGCTCGATCTTCTTTTCGCCAGGCGGTGAAGGCTGGGATGTCCTCATCGCGGAGGCAAAGCCTGCGTCATAGTCGCCCCCGAACGTGCATTCTGCCTGTCCGAGCCTCTTGCCGGAGGCATTGAAGGCAGACATAGTGACTGTCATAAACGAGTTCGGCGATGAAGAGTGCGCCTTAAGCAGGATAACGTCCACCTTTTGGTCGGCGATGCCCTGCGCTACACTGAAATCCGATCCCAAGAGGGCTTGCAGTTCGCTCGTGTTCGTCGGTAGGCGCCTCCGGCGAAGTGCATTGACCCAGTCGGCTTGCTCACGTTGATACTCTTCAAAAATCGGTCCGGTACTCGAAGGCATCTCGGTCTGTATGGGTGTCGGACGCGACGACCAAACAGTATCGATATACGGTGGCAGCGCAGCCAGATTGTTTGGATCGAGGTGGGCGACGATTTCCTGTACGGCGCGGGCGATCGGCAGCTGGCGTGTGAGCTGGTTCGCCAGCCGATAGTTCGGAGTGGATGCATGGCTTTGGCCGTTCAGCAGCGCCTCAACCTTTACCGAGAGCTGGTCGGCTTGATCGGTGGACCAAGATGACATGGAACTGACTCGCTTCGACGTTGCCTGAATCCCCTTTCGAAACCTCTCGACCCTCGCTTCGAATTCGATGCGTTCCTCTGCCTTGTCCTGTTCGGGGGTTCGGACAAGCCGATAGCCGGAACCCTCCTTCTGCCAAGTTGCATCGAGCACGTCGGCGACCCGCTTCATCGCGTCGGCAACAGGTACGTCTTGAAATCGCATTGAGATGATCTCGTCGGACAGTCGGCGCGACGGCGAGAGCGGAGTCCCGATCAAGGCTCCCAACTGCTTGAGCGCCTTGGATACGGCCGAAGCCTGAATAGTGATCGTTACGGGCCGGGCATTGCCAGGGCTTTGCGTTGGCGCGATAACGCCCAGGTACAACCCGGCAGCCAAGAACCGAAGAACCGTCTCCATTTCCTTGTTTCAGTATTGATCCATGTTCAACGGAACATAGGTTAATAAATCGCTAACCTAAGTTCTGCAGACCAGCCCGACAGGGCGGTCTCTTCGCCGGCATTAGGTCGTCGTCCTGGGTGAAGCAGGATCGGAATTCGAGTAAGGGACTGCCTTTCCATGTGGCAGGTGGTCCCTTTCACCGGGACTGCGCCTAGCCAAGACGGGTATATTGAACCTCTAAACCTCTCCTTGGCCCTTGGGATACCCCTTTGATACGACCGGGAGACCGGGCATATTAGGAGGCGGACTCTTTGAACAGTTTTCAGGCCAAAAAGAAATTCACTAGCGGCGGCGTCGAGTATCAGATCTACAGTTTGAAGACCCTTGCGGACAAGGGACACAACCTGCAGAAGCTCCCCTATTCGCTGCGGATTCTCCTTGAGAATCTCCTTCGAACTGAAGACGGTCGCAGCGTCTTTGCAGAGGATATCGAAGCGCTCGCGTCTTGGGACCCAAAGGCGGAGCCAAGCAAGGAGATCGCGTTCACTCCTGCTCGCGTCATCCTTCAGGACTTCACCGGCGTGCCGTGCGTTGTCGATCTTGCGGCTATGCGCGATGCGATGGTGGCGCTTGGTGGCGATCCGAAGAAGATCAACCCGCTTCAGCCTGTCGAATTGGTCATCGACCACTCAGTCCAAGCCGATGCCTATGGAAGCGAAGCGGCCCTGCTGATCAACCGCGACCTCGAATTCGAACGAAACCAGGAGCGCTACGAGTTCTTGAAGTGGGGCCAGAAGGCCCTGAACAACTTCCGGGTCGTTCCACCCAATACCGGAATCGTCCACCAGGTCAATCTGGAGCATCTGGCGCGCGTCGCATTCGTCAAGGACGGCGGCTCGACCAAGACCCTCTACCCGGACACGCTCGTCGGCACCGACTCCCATACGACGATGATAAACGGAATCGGCGTGTTGGGATGGGGCGTTGGTGGTATCGAGGCGGAGGCGGCAATGCTTGGTCAACCCGTCAGCATGCTTATCCCGCAGGTTATTGGTTTCCGCCTCACCGGCAAGCTCCCCGAGGGCGCCACCGCGACCGACCTCGTACTTACCGTCACTGAGATGCTGCGTAAGAAGGGCGTGGTCGGCAAATTCGTCGAGTTCTTTGGCCCCGGCCTCCAGAACCTTCCCCTGGCAGATCGAGCCACGATCGGCAATATGTCTCCCGAATTCGGTGCGACCTGCGCGATCTTCCCGGTCGACGAGGAAGCGCTCCGATACCTTCGCCTCACCGGCAGGTCGGAGGAACTCGTCCAGTTGGTAGAGGACTACTTCAAGGAGCAGGGCCTGTTCCACACCGCCGACACACCGGAATGCGATTACACTGACGTGCTGACCCTCGATCTGTCGACGGTGGTTCCCAGTGTCGCCGGACCGAAGCGGCCGCAGGACCGGCTTCTTCTCAATCAGGCGAAGGCGAACTTCAATAAGGTATTCGAGTCGCAGTTGACCGGCGAAGCCGACAGCAGCCACAACGGTATGTCGGTGAATCATGGGTCGGTCGTCCTGGCGTCGATCACCAGCTGTACAAATACGTCGAACCCATCGGTGATGACGGCGGCAGGATTGCTTGCCAAGAAAGCGGTAGCCAAGGGACTTCAGTCAAAGCCGTGGGTCAAGACGTCGCTGGCGCCTGGCTCGCGGGTTGCGAGCGACATACTTGAGAAGGCAGGGCTAATGGATGCCTTGCGCGAACTCAAGTTCAACGTTGTCGGCTATGGTTGCATGACCTGCATCGGCAACTCGGGCCCCCTTCCAGAAGAGGTTTCGAAGCAGGTGAACGACCGCAACCTCGTGGTGTGTAGCGTGCTCAGCGGCAACCGAAACTTCGAGGGACGAATCAACCAAGACATCAAAGCGAACTATCTGATGTCGCCTCCGTTGGTCGTCGCATATGCACTGGCTGGGACGATCGACATCGACATGAACGTCGATCCCCTTGGTAACGATCGGGACGGGAACCCAGTCTATCTTCGCGATATTTGGCCCAGCCAAGGCGAGATCGCCGAGACGAACGCTCAAGCAGTGCGCCGAGAACTCTACATCGACAACTATGAGGACGTGTTCAAGGGCGACGAGCGGTGGGCAGAGATCTCGGTTTCGGGCGGAGACAACTTCGCCTGGCAGGATGCTTCCACGTACGTCAAGAACCCTCCCTACTTCGACGGGATGAACGCGACCGCGCCGTCCAAAGTCAAGGACCTTACCGGCATGCGTGCTTTGGCGGTACTTGGTGACAGTATAACTACTGACCACATTTCTCCAGCCGGAAGCATTAAATTGAATTCTCCCGCAGGCAAGTATCTGACCGAGCACGGCGTAGCGACTGCAATGTTCAACTCCTATGGCTCGCGTCGCGGCAACCACGAGGTCATGGTGCGAGGCACGTTCGCCAACATCCGACTGCGAAACCAACTGGCGCCCGGAACGGAAGGAGGATTCACGACTTATCTGCCGACCGGCGAGGTGACCACGATCTACGATGCGTCGATGAAGTACCAGGAGTCGGGCACGCCTTTGTTGGTGCTTGCGGGCAAGGAGTACGGTTCTGGCTCGAGCCGCGACTGGGCGGCCAAGGGTACTTACATGCTTGGCGTCAAAGCCGTGCTTGCGCAGAGCTTCGAGCGGATCCACCGATCGAACTTGATCGGAATGGGGGTCGTGCCGCTCGAATTCGTCGACGGACAGTCAGTGGAGAGCCTTGGTTTGACCGGGCACGAGGTCTTCGATCTGGCGGGACTTTCCGAGGGGGTCGGCACGAACTTCGCAAACGGCAAGGTGCTCACATTGACCGCTGTCAAGCCGGACGGCTCGAAACTCGAAATCGCGGTGAAGGTGCGAATCGACACGCCGCAGGAGAACCAGTACTACCTGAACGGCGGCATCCTCCAGTACGTGCTTCGGTCGCTAGTCTAGGTACCGTAGACCGGTGATCGCCGTGCAAGCTCAGGCTTGCACGGCGATTCGCTTTACGGACCCGGACACTCCAGCTTTAGGTCTGGAGTGGAGTAGGTTTCGTCGGTATCTCCACCATCATCCCGGCAGTTGGCCCCCACGCTGTAGAGCGTGAACTCGGCTTGGTCCGCATGATAGAGAAACGGCTTTCCAGTGAACGGATCGATCGTTAGGTCGTTTGAAAAGACGCTTAATCCGGACGGAAAGGGCTTCTGCTCCTTGCCGAATTTGAGGATCTCCGCGTAGAGCAAGAGGAGACGTGTTCGGGCGCATGTTGCGTCACTCATACTCAGTAGCGGTCGGAGCGATCCGAGAAGATACTTGGGCAGTTTCCTCCACTGCTTTTTGAATTCGATTTTGGTTTGGGGGCGCTTGATAGTGGGCACATTCGCATCCTGCTGGACGGTCGCGTACTCAGATTCGCAGGCCTGCGTCAGTTCGGTCAGGAACGTCTGCTGTTTGCGTTCGTTGCCTCCGATCTCGCTGAGGAATCGAATCGCCTCGTTGACGTCCGGCCCCATGTTGTCCAGCAGCGCATCATAGTTGTTTTTTGTCATGCACTCTTCGACAAAGCGCAGCGACTGGAGAATATTCTCGTGCTCGTTCTTTATGGCCGTGGCGATGGAAGGCTCACGCTGCACATCGTCCTTGATTCCCCTTGCCAACCGGTCGAGTTGGGAGGGAGACATTTTCGCGAGATAGGGCGCGATCGAGCGTCGCAATTCGTCGACGATGGATAGGCCGAGCGAAGCGTCGGTTGCCCCTCCTGCCGTCAAGTCAAAGCCGAATTTCGTGCCCACCGTCACGTTGGCAATTGCGGTGTCGTAGTCGCCTGTCGTACAAGCCCGGTCGGCGTTCCATTCGTATACCCGTCCGATGAACCGCCAACCGTTCTGGTAGGGGATCTGGGTGAACGGCCTATGGGGAACGAATCGAAACTCGCAGTCGAGCCTGGTAGCCTCCGAGACCTGTCTGACGCAAGGTCGAAGCGCCTTGATGATCTCGGTTTTCTGATCGGGGAAGAAGGACACACGGGACACGTACGGTCCCGCTAGCTTCTCGGCATCAAGCGCGGCGAGGGCGTATGCGTCGAATGCGTTTTGACTGTTGGCTCGAGGAGTATAGGGAATGATCTCGCGCGGGCCGAAGGAATCCATGAGTTCGAGGTTGGAATGACACCCCCCGAGCAGGCAAACTGCGACGATGGAGCCGCATAGGTATGGATGCACTCGACCGTCCGCCATAGAAGTATAGGTTACCCGTCCCGTTCTTAACCTAATCTATAGTATCCATCGGATTCGGCCATTGCCCAATACCGTGAACGTCGCTGAGTGAAATCAGAATGACCCCGAATTCGCGAAATTGGCCCAAAGCAGGGCGAGGACGAAGTATCTCATCGGATATCTATAAGAAAAGGACTAAAAGATAGTGATAAGCAAGTTTCTGCGTTGGATTATTCTCCGATGAGCCGAAAGCTTGATGAGCGATGTCCCCACAAAGAGAATCGGCACGGAGTATCATCGGGGGCGGGTTTGGGTTCAGTTGTCGAATTCAATCCCGCAAAGTTCCATGAAAGGCGTCATTCTAGCGGCGGGTCGAGGCACTCGTCTGAATCCAGTAACGAAGCTGATTCCAAAGCCACTCCTTCCCATCGCGAACCGAACGACGCTCGAGTACGCCTTCGACCGCTTGAAGGAGATGGACGTCCATGACATCTGTATCGTGATCGGCGAGACCGAAGAGCAGATGCGTCGGGCACTCGGCGACGGCGCGTCGTTCGACGTAAACCTCACTTACGTCCGACAGATCGAACCGCACGGTCTGGCTCATGCCGTCGGATTCGCTCGCGATTTCGTGGGAGACGATTCGTTCGTTTTATATTTGGGTGACGCGATCTACAGCGGCGGTTTCCAGAAGTTCGCCGCCCGGTTCAAGGAGTCAGGTTGCGCAAATCTGAGCGTCGTCAAGGAGATGCCTGACCCGACTCACTTCGGAGTGGCCAACGTCGAAGGGGATCGAATTGTCAAGCTTGTGGAGAAGCCGAAGGTGCCGGAAAGCAATTTGTGCATGGCGGGCTTGTATTTCTTTGGCCCTGAACTCTGGAGCGTCCTGCCTGAGCTGAAACCGAGCTTTCGTGGCGAATATGAGATCACCGATGCGATTCAGATTCTGGTCGACCGAGGTTTGCCCGTTCTCGCCGGGATCTTCAAGGATCGATGGTTCGATACCGGAACTCTCGATTTCTACCTTGAGACGTCCGCTTTCTATCTTCACGGCGGAGTTCTGGTGGCGCCGACTGCTACAGCCGTAGGAGACCTCTCGAACAACGTCGCAATCGGCGAAGGGGCCCGGCTGGAGTGCGGGTCGATCGAAGATTCGGTGATTCTGCCCGGCGCTCACGTAAAAGTTTCCGGAAACATCCGCCACTCAATCATCGGCGGACCCGTATCGATTGATGGAGATATCGAAAATACGATTCTCCACGGCAACTACAAGGGTTGAACATGAAGATCTTGTTATTGACGGGGGCCACGCTGTGCCTCCTGTTGTTGGGCGGATGCGAGCAAAAGGACCAGGATGCGGCTTTGGCTCAGGGCCGGGCAGCGGTGAACAAGGCGACCGAACTCGCTGGAAGCGCCTGGAAATCGGCGACCGATGCCGCAAGTAAGCTGTCCGCCGATTCGGGCCGTGCCGCCCTGGAATCGGCAAAGGCCAATTTGGTCGGCATGCAAGGCAAGTTGGCGGAGCTGAAATCCAAGTCTGGCATTGACGGGCTGAAACTCGACGCGATCAAGGATCAGATCAAGCGCCTAGATGCGGCCTTGAACCTCCAGAAGATCAAGTCGGAGATCGATGCCAAAGTCGATGACGCCAAGAAGGCGAAGGATAACGCTGAAAAGAGCGTTGACGATGTCAAAGCCAAGCTAGATGCGGCGGATGCCGAATACCGGAGCCTTCAGAAGAAGCTCGCGGACGCACAGGCGGCATTCGACGATGCCAGCCAGAAAGTGAAGGACTCCACGAAGAAAGTTGAGGATGCCGCCCACTCGGTCGGACTATAAAAAAAACGGGGTCCCCGGCCAGGTGGCCGAGGACCGTTTTTGTACCCGCTAAATGGGCAGTCTCTTACTTGCTGGTATCGGCGGCTGCACCAGTACCCGAAGCCGAAGCAGACGAGCTGCTATCCGTAGCATCGTCCTTCTTGCAACCAGCCAAAAATGCACCGAGAACGCTGACCACCATTACGAGCGCAAAAATCTTCTTAGTCATACAAACACCTCCTGACGGACCGCCCCTGTTGGGAGCGTTATTGCGCCGATTGAACCAGCGCTTAGGGGGTTATACCCTCAATACCCAAAATAGGTTGCAGGTTCAAACTGCACTGGCATTATAGTCTTGGTCGGTCGTACATGCAAGGACTTCCTGTACCAATGTGAAGTTGGGGTAATGTAAACGAGATGTTGGGCGCCTCCCGCACCTTGGGAATCAACACGATCACGCTGGTTTCGCGTGAGACGCGCCGTCGTGCCTCTCGTATTTAGGGGAGTCGGCCCTCTGCCAGCTTGCGACGTCGCAACCCGCCTCCCCTTATTTCTCGCTCATCCAAGCGCGCAAAGGTGCGCGTCATTTGCGAAAAGTTCAACAACAAAGATGCTCAAATACGACACGATTAAATCGACGGATGACGAATTCCTCATGCGGACATACACGCGGATGCCCGCGCTTTTCGTCCAAGGCTCCGGCTGCAGCCTCTGGGACAACCGAGGGAACGAATATTTGGACCTCCTTGCGGGAATCGCAGTTTGCCAACTTGGGCACTGCCACCCGGCGGTGGTCGCGGCGATCACCCGTCAAGCCCAACAGCTGATTCATACTTCCAACCTCCTACTTACCGCTCCACAGGCCCAATTGGCCAAGCGGCTTTGCGAAATCAGCGGCATGGACCGCGTCTTCCTGTGCGGATGCGGCGCCACCGCAAACGAGTGCGCGATCAAGATCGCGAAGAAGCACGGTAACTCCAAGCGGCCAGATGGCGACTATCAAATCATTACCCTGAACCGGTCTTTTCACGGTCGCTCCCTCGGTGCGCTATCGGCCACCGGACAACTGAAGTACCAGCGGCCGTTCAAGCCGATCGTTCCTGGCTTCGTTCATGTCGAGGCCAACAACCTTGAAGAGCTTCGGGAAGCGTTCTCCCATAGCACGGCGGCGATCCTGCTGGAGCCGATCATGGGCGAGGGGGGCATCCTTGAACTGACCGAGGACTACTTGCGAGAGGCCCAGCGATTGTGTCAAGAACACAACGCCCTTCTGATGTTCGACGAGGTCCAGTGCGGAATGGGCCGAAGCGGCAAGTGGTTCACATACCAGCACTATGGAATCAAGCCGGACGTGCTCGTGCTTGCCAAGGCCCTTGGTGGCGGGGTGCCCATCGGAGCGACGCTCGCATGCGGAAGAGCTGCTGAGATCTTGGAGCCGGGAGACCACGGTTCAACCTTCGGAGGCAGCCCACTTGCCTGTGCGACCGCGCTTGCCGTTATCGACACGATCGAGCACCAGGACCTGCTTGAGCACGTCACCCATATTGGCAACCTTCTTGCCACCGGCCTTGCCGCGATGGGCCTGACGGTCACCGGCAAGGGACTGATGATTGGCGCCGCTCTAGACAAGCCGATTGCCAAGGACCTCGTCAAGAAATGCTTCGAGAAGAAGCTGATCATCAACGCGACCGACGACTACACTCTGCGATTCGTTCCGCCCCTAATCGTCACTGAGGATCAGATTGTGCATGCGCTGGGAATCCTTGCCGAGGCAATGAGTGTCCCTGCCCCGATGATCCCGCGGTCAGGCGTTCGCGCGAAAGCGCTTGTCAAACCACTCCACGACGTATTGTCGATCGACGACCTTTCGACGGCTCAGATCGAAGAAGTGATCGACCTTGCGGTCTACAGCAAGCAGCGGCGAAGGATTGCGCCGTCGGTGATCAATCCAGTCGAGAACCGGACCGTCGCGATGGTGTTCGAGAAGCAGTCGCTGCGTACGCGCGTTTCGTTCGAGACCGCGATCGTCGAGTTGGGGGGCCATCCGGTCTATCTCGGCAAAGGCGACATTGCGATGGGGGCACGGGACTCGGTTGCAGATGTCGCCCAGAACCTGTCGCGTTGGTGCAATCTCATCGTGGCCCGCCTCTACTGGCAGAAGCACCTTGTCGAACTCGCCGAAGAGGCTAACGTGCCCGTTATCAACGCGCTCACAGAGTGGGAACACCCATGCCAGGCGCTGGCCGATATGCAGACGATTCAGGAGAACTTCGGCCAGGACAAAGTGAAGATCGCCTATATCGGCGACGGCAACAACGTCGCCCGTTCACTTGCGAAACTTGCTACTCGTATCGGGTATCCGGTGACGATCTGCGGGCCTGAGAATTTCCGCTTGGAGCCGATGGAAGGGCTAACCCAGACAACCGACATCGAAGAGGGCTTGGACGGCGCGCAGGTGGTCTATACCGACGTTTGGGTCTCGATGGGAGACGAGCATGAGCAGGAGCACCGGCTTAAAGTTTTCGAGCCGTACCAGGTAAATGGACGCCTTATGAGCATCGCCGAGAAGGACGCGATCTTTCTTCACTGCCTGCCCGCCCGGCGCGGTTTCGAGGTCACCACCGAAGTCATCGACGGCCCCCAAAGTAAGGTCGTCGACCAAGCGGAGAATCGCCTCCACGCCCAAAAGGCGCTCATCCAGAAGATCCTTGGTTTGTAACTCGGCGAGAAGGGGGACTCGATCCCCCTCCGATCCGGACATTCTATTACAGGAAGTGTAAACTGCCCGGCTACATGCCGAAAGCCCTCAATGACGTGCTGGTTGCCGGACATATTTGCCTGGATATCATTCCGGGCTTCTTGGGAAAGGTGACATTCGATCCGGGACGCCTGTTCGAAGTGGGTGACGCCCTGATCAGCACGGGAGGCGTGGTCTCCAACACGGGTCAGGCGCTTCACAAGCTCGGCATCAAGACTGCGCTCGCCGGCAAGATCGGCGACGATCTGTTTGGGAAGGCGGTATGCGACACCTTGGAGCGCTGCGGAAGCGGGCTAAGCCGGGGAATGACGGTCTCGCCGACCGATGCCACGTCGTACACGGTGGTCATCAACCTCTCTGGCGAAGACCGAATGTTCCTCCATGCTCCCGGCTGCAACAATACGTTCGTCGCCTCAGACGTAACCGATCAAGCGATTCTCGATGCCGATCTTGTCCACTTCGGCTATCCGACTTTGATGGCGCGGATGTTCGAGGACGATGGGCGCGAGACGCTGAGTTTGTTCGAACGCGCCAAACGGCTTGGGGCAACCACTTCGCTGGATGTGAGCCTCCCCGATTTGGCCGGAGCAGCCGGAAAGGCCGACTGGCGCAAGATTCTCACGCGCGTTCTTCCGTACACCGACCTGTTCCTTCCAAGCGCGGAGGAGTTGGTGTTCATGTTGGATCGGTCAAGGTTCGAAACGCTGAAGGGCGAGCCGGTTCCAGTCAGCGAATTCGAGCGGCTTTCCATGGAAGCGATCTCGCTTGGGGCCAAGGTCATTGCCGTCAAGGCAGGATCGCTGGGGCTCTACCTACGCTCACGAGACGAACTGGACGGCCTGGGCCGCGGCGCGCCCGCCGACCCTATGCCGTGGCAAAGCTGCCACATGTGGGCGCCTGTATTCGAGGTGGATGTAAAGGGCACGACCGGAGCCGGAGATGCGACGATCGCCGGGCTGCTAATGGGGTGGATACGAGGAATGCGGCCAGAGGACGCTTTGCGTGCGGCGGCCGCCGTTGGTGGTTGCTGTTGCGAGCAAGCCGATGCGGTGACTGGCGTTCAATCGTGGCCGGCTACCGATTCCAGGATTCGGAATGGGTGGTCGAATCGTCCCCTGAAGATGCCATCGGATTGGCATCTCCAGGGCGGCGTTTACGTGAAGGCATGAACCGAATGCTGGATTCGGTTCAGAAACTCCACTTTGCGTTCTTAACCAGCGACCGCAGATGCTCCAGCGTCCCGCAGAGGTGGGCTCGCGGCTGTATTGCGTAGTCGGAAACTCCGTCGTTGAATACGTCCTTCCACTGGTGAAGACACCCTTGGCCGGCAACGCTCTCGAAGGACGAATCCATCAGGCCGGCAAACATGACCGACTGGGAGGAGATTGGCCCGCACCCGAGTAACTTGATGTGGCCGGAGTACTTCTTCATAGCTTCCGCTGCCCGGACGATTTCCCATCCGTTCAGGAAGGGCACCGACGCCCCCATGTACACCGAATACCGCATCTCGATCTCGGCCAACTCGCCGATCCCAAGGGCATCCAGATAGAGATAGCCCTCGTTGCCGGTCGGCGGCGAGATCTTCTCGCCTTCCGCCTTTCCGGCATCCACCAGAACGATATTGATCGCATCGACCTTGCCATCCGGTAGGCAGAGCACCCCAGGGATTTGCAGGCCCGGTTGTGGCTCGAAGACGACCGCCCGCTTCCGGCCGGAGCCGATTTCGCGGTATTTGAGGTCCGACTTCGCGGGAAGACCTCCATTCACCTTGAAGACGTCGGCAACCGAAACGTTGGCGGGTGCGTGGTCCAGATACTCCCTGGAGAGATCGCGCATAGTACGCTCGCCAGGGATCGGCGGATCCAGAACGAGGAGCTGCCGGTCTTCGGAATCCCAAACCTTGAGGGGCGGCTCCGGAACTGGCGAACCATCGCCGACGCCCCTCAAGTACTTGTTGAAGAAGCCGATCATCGACTCCCTCATGGGCTTGCTATAGTCGTGACCTCCGGCATAGACCTGAACATAGGTGTCCTTGCCTCTGCCGAAGAGGTTCCACGTCTCCTCCATCTTCTTGTGGGTCAGGAGCATGCCGGCGGGAGTGAATTCGCCGTCATTCTGGGCTCCCATGATGTAGACCGGCTTCGGGGCCTGAATGCCAATTACATCGGACCGATCGCCGATCTGGCAGGTTCCCGGAACGTGGTTGCAGAGGCACCCGTTATCAGGAGCCAATTCGAGGCTGGACATGTACACAACGGGTACCGCAGCCTTGTAGCGATCGTCTGCCGCGAAGGTGTAGAGCGTCGCCAACCCTCCGCCCGACGCGCCGGTGATGCCGATGTGCTCCATGTCGGTGTCGTCGCGGGTCGCCATGTAGTCGAGGCAGCGAATCGCGTCCCACACGTAGTAACCGGTCGTATTGGTGCCGCCTTCGACGAGGGCGTAGTCGTTGTGTTCGCCCTCGGGCCGGCGCTCGATGAGGTTGTTCCCCTCGAAGCTATGACCGGGGCTGTCTATTGCGATCGCAATATAGCCCTGGAGAGCCTGGAACTGGCATCGCATCTGAATCCGGTCCTCATCCTTTTTGTGTGCCCAGTGACCGTTCACATTGACGATCACCGGCAATCTCTGAGCCGGCTTGTTGTCGGGTAGATAAACGTGGGCGGTCACATAGAACTTGGGTCGGCTCTCGAAGACCACCTTCTCGATGTGGAACCCGTTGCCGTGAAGCTCACCGGTCTTTCGAGCATTGAGGGGGGTCTTGGGGGGCATCGGGTCGAGGCCAAGAGCTCGGAAGAGCTCCTTCTTCCGGCTAACCCGGAGCTTCTCGAATTCGGAAAGGGCCGGGGTCGGTACCGCCGACATCTTCTCGACGCGGCCCTTGAGGAACGCGTCCGCCAACTCGCGGGCTTTGCCGCCTAATACATCGTCATCCATAATCGGTCCTGGTATCGGTGTGAGATCGTTCGGTCCCTGTTCCTTTGCGACGACCTCGCCAAGCGTTAGGAACGGGATGTCCAAGGCGTTCAAGATGTCCGGATAGAACGCGGACGAATAGAGCGCGCCCTCCGTACCCGGGTCGACAATAACCGCCGGCTGCGAGCGTCCGTTAAGTTCCAGCAGCTTCTGGAGGTCTTTGGCTACTCCTTTTTTGTCCATTAATTGCATGAAGCGTCCGGTCAGTACGTATATATGGCCCTTTCCGAACGCCATATGGGCGATGCCGCCATTGCCAGGCACATCCCAACCGTCGCTCGGAAGAAAATGCTGCCACGTAATTCCCGGCGTGTAGATCGGCGAGAGCCCCAGCATGTCACCTGGATCGAACTCATCCGGCTTGGGATTATTCTCGACTTGAAGTGGCCTCGGCAGAAAGTCGAGATTGTATCGACGGGAGACAAAGTCCTGCTGGAGTACAAGCAGTGTCATGCCCCGGGCAACCGGATCGAGCAGTTTGCGTCGCGTCGTTCTGTCGAATTCGCGGAAGTAGTCGCTTGCGCGCGGGGCAACGATCAGCGTTCCGTACTTGTCAGGCGACAAGTCCTTCGGATCGAGGAACGTCATCGCCTCCTCGCATCCGTAGATTTGGGCGGTTGGTCCTGAATGGGCGGGAACGACGATGTAAGGCTTGAATCCCGCTTCAAAACTTGGGACCCGTACCTTGCCGGACGGATTCTCGATCTCGGCCGCGATGCATGCGCCCCAACGCTCGTCGGGAATTGTCGTGACGAATTCGTTTCCTTGCCTCTGCATCGGGAGTTTGTGGAAGAAGGTCGAGCTTGGAAGCGGCTTGTAGAGAAGCCATGCCTTGGTGGCGCCTTGGGCTGGCAACGATATGTTGATGGTGTCAGTTCTTCGCGTCCAGGTCAGTTCCACGTTGGAGGCCGCCGTTGGGGCGGCAGGAAATGCGATGTTCTTGATCGAAGCCCCAAGCGCTTGGAGGTTCTCCTTTACGATCGACGGCAGCTCCGACTTCCATGCGAAAGTGTTGGTGTGCATTCGAAGTCGCTCGGTGAAGGGGCGATAGAAATCCGCCACCGAAGAATCGGAAAGAATGCTCCAGCCTTGGGCGACACCGTGAAAAAGGGCTGCGCCAGAAGTATCCGAGCGCACTGACCAAGGGTCGAGCCTACTTAACGGCAAGCCCCAAGAACGTCCGATAAGCGGAATCGGCTCGAATCGCCCCTCCAAGTTTGCTTCGGCCAGGGACTCAGCCGAGAGGAACCGCCCGCAGTAGTATTCGGCAAGTGCCGAGAGCATGCCGAGGGCAGCCTTTAGCTCGTGAAACCGCTTCCGACCAAGAGGGTTGAGCGTGGCCTCGTCTACCGACGGGGTCGCTTGCCGGATATCGGCCGAGATCTGGCCAAGCCTTGCCCCGACCTGATCCACTCCGATACGGCCGTCGGTAACGCCCATCGCCTTCATACCCACCGTCTCCATCACATCGCGGAACACGAACGGATCGAATGGCTGCCCTTCGATGAAGGATTGGGTATCGCCTCCCGTTTCGAGTTCAGGGGCGTGGTCCCGGTGGTCGGGGCCGATCGAGCGAGCCATATAGGCGAGCGGTACCACCGTGCTGGCTTCCTTCCATACCTTGGCGACCATGGAGCCCTGTGCGCCGAACCAATCGGTGACCTTGGCATCGAAAACTGAGTCCGGCGTTTTCGGGTCATAGCCGAGGCGACCCCATGTCATCCAGTAGAGCTCGTCTCGCTGGTGAATCCAGTCGCAATACTGATCTTGAGGGTTGGACAGGTAATAGAGCGGCGATTTTGGATAGTAAGCGTCCTCGCCCTCGATCGTGTAGCCCGATGCAGTCCCGATCTTCATCGCGGCGATCGATCGGCGCACCCAATCGGGGTTGTAGAACGGGAAGATTCGATGGGTACCGTTCGCGCGGACCTGCCAAACAACTTTGTACGGATTGCCCGGCCACGTTCCCCCGCCCTCTGCCGGCCATCCAGCCCAGGTCTTTGCGTTCTTTCGGGCGTCTCCCGCATCGCTGAGATAGTCTTCGAATGAGTAGCTGTTCCAGGTCGCCATGCGTCCGCCCGCAACCGGATACGGGGCGCCCCACTGCTCGCCGTTGTACTTTATCTCGACGGTGAAATCCTTGGAGTCTCGGGCCAAGGGCAGCACGCGCTGGCGCCGAGTGACCCAACTGCGCGTGATCAGCGGGATGTGCCGTCCGCTCAGCTTGACGGCTTCGCCATAGCACTTGAAGAACGATTCGCTCTTTCCGCTTTCACCGATTCGGAAGCCGATGGCGTCGAGGCGGGGAACCCCACGAATCATCTGCTCCACCGCTTCGCGTGTGTACTTGTAGATGTTCGGTTCCGTTTGAGGATAGGGCGGATTCGGGTTCTGAGGGATGTTCAGGTCCGCATCGTATGCCATTAAGCTAACGCGGATGCCGCGTTCGTGTGCCATTTCGACGACCTTGTTGAGACGTGCCAGATTAGCCGCCTTCACCTCAGAGGGAACGCCGACCTTTGGAAATGAGGGGCTCGTGACGAAGTAGGCATAGAGGTTAGGCGCGCTCGTGACGCTGACGTCCCACATTCCGTGGATATCTAGCCAATTCAAGCGGCTGTGGGCCATGGTATCGAGCAACGTGGTCCAGTAGTCGTCGTTCTGGAACCACCACCGAGACGAGTCAGTCAGTGCTGCGACATCGTAATCCGTGTTGTTCTTGGTGTAGCTCCATGGGAGGGTTGTGAACAGATTCAGTCCGCGATCCGGCAGGAAGGGCTTTCCTTCGACGTTCGAAGCCCAGGCAGAGTCTCCCTGCTGGTGCAAACGCTCGGCAAATTCGAACGCACCATACATCGCCCCCGCAGGATCGGTGCCGACGATCGAAACTTTGCCGTCCTTGCTGGTGATCGTGTACGACTCCTTCGTCTTACCGGGCCGCACCGAGATCGACACGTTGCCCGCTCGATCCCCCGCCGTCTCCCGAATCGCCGCCGCCCCAAAGTCCACGGGGCCCGTTTTCTGAAATCCAAACACAAGTACGGCTAGTGCAATCATCTACTTCCTCGTAACGGTAGCAGCATATCAAATATCCTTTCGATTGGGCAGGCTTTGCGGGGAGCGGAGAGCACCAGGCGACTGTATGCGATCGAAGCAGCCGACATGGAGTCTCGAGCGGACAGTCCGCCAAACCGCTGCCGGATCGACTTTATTCCATTTGCCTTGGCTCCATCGTCTACGTTCAGATCAGAGACCGCTCCCCGCATCCCCCGAAGAGAATGGTATAACCTGCCCGGTGGGCAATGTTGACGCCGGGGCCGATGAGGACGGGTCGGGGATCACTCGATACCGGTGGTGGATTTGCGCCCTGTTGTTCTTCGGCACTACCATTTGCTACCTCGACCGGCAGGTCATCGCCGTCCTGAAGAATTCCCTCAAATCGGATCTTCACATGGACGAGCAGCAGTATGCGGCGATCGTCGCTTGGTTCCAAACCGCCTATGCGGCCGGCTACCTTCTTGCCGGGCGGATGAACGACATCTTGCGTGTGAGGCGGGGCTACGCAGTATCCGTATTTGTCTGGAGTTTGGCTGCCATGGCACACGCGTTGGTGCGAACCGTCGGCGGATTCTCTTTCGCTCGGGCCGCGCTCGGATTAGCGGAGGGCGGCAATTTTCCAGCGTCCGTTCGGTCGGTTAGCGAGTGGTTTCCCCGGAAGGAGCGAGCCCTGGCTACCGGCATTTTTAACGCAGGTTCGAATGTCGGCGTCATGGTGTCGGCCGTCATGGTGCCTTGGATCACGCTTCGGTTCGGTTGGCCAGCTGCGTTCCTGGGCACAGGCATGATCGGTCTCGTTTGGTTGATCCCGTGGTTGGCGATGTATCGTCCTCCGGAGGAACATCCGCGTGTTTCGGCGTCCGAGCTTCGGCTCATTCAGAGCGACCCGCCCGATACGAGCGAGAAAATCTCATGGGCAAGCCTTCTCAAGTACCGGGCGACTTGGGCGTTTGCGGTCGGGATGGCGCTTAGCGGGCCAATCTGGTGGTTCTATCTCTTCTGGGTTCCCGGCTTTTTGTACGACCAATTCGGCGTCGACCTCAAGAACATCGGGTTGCCCCTGATTACCGTCTATCTGATTGCCGACGTAGGCAGCGTCGCCGGAGGGTGGTTCTCCTCTTGGTTGATCAAACGCGGGCGTACCGTCAACTTCTCCCGAAAGCTGGCCCTTCTGGTCTGCGCACTATGCGTTGTCCCCGTCGTAATGGCTTCGCGCGTGTCCAACCAGTGGGTAGCGGTTTGCCTCATCGGACTGGCGGCGGCGGCCCATCAAGGCTGGTCGGCGAACCTCTATACCTTCGTTTCCGACACGATTCCCCGCAAGGCTGTCGGTTCCGTCGTGGGGATGGGCGGGATGGCAGGGGCAGTGGCGGGAATCTTCTTTTCGGTGTTCGTCGGCGCGGTGCTGAAGTGGACGCACAACAACTACCTGATCATCTTCCTTATCGCGCCCACTGCCTATCTCGTCGCTCTTGCCGCGATTCAGTTCCTCGTGCCCAAGATCGAGGACCCCTCTGGCTCGAATTCCTAGAGATTTCGAACCTTTCTACTCCCCGTGCCGTAGCCCATCACCGTTAATATGGGGATCTGATCGGTGGGGCGTTGACCGTTCGCCGACTTTCTGAGGGCTCATGAGTTTTCGATTCGGGTTGTTTACATTCGCTCTTGGCCTATTGGCCCCTGTCGCGATGTCCCAAACGAAGGACATCGTCATCAACGGCGCATCCATTGAAACCGGGGACGGCGCCGTGATTTCGACGGGTTCGATTCTGATTCATGACGGAAAGATCCTGTCGGTCGGACCTACCGTTGACGCACCTGCCGGCGCGGAAGTCGTAGACGGAAAGGGCTGGTTCATCTATCCCGGGTTCATCGACGCCTATTGCACTGAGGGTCTGAAATTGCCTTCTGCGCCGGTTTCGGGAACTCCGCCCGATTCGCGCAACACCGCTCCAGCCTCGATGTGGCACGCCAATCGGCGGGGAATCCGAAGCGATGTTGTTGCGGCCGATTGCCTGGATCTCAAGTCGCGCGTGACAGACAGCTATGCCATGGGTGTCACCACCGCACTGCTCGCTTCCGATTCAGGTTCGATTCGCGGAACCGCCTCAGTGGTCGACTACTTAGGCAAAGGCAGCGTTCTGTCGCGAATGGCGGTCGAGTCGATCGCGCTCAAAGGGGGTGGATTCGGCGGCGGCGGAGGGGGAGGCTACCCGGGAACGCTATTTGGCGTAACCGCGCTCACCCGACAGATTCTCGCCGACGCGCAGACCTATTCCGCCACCGAAAAGCCGGCCAAAGATGCTTCATTGGAGAACCTCAGATCGCTGGTCAAGGGAGAGATTCCGGCACTGTTCATAGCAGACACCGCGCGGGAGATCGTCAGGGCGCAACGGATTGCTGATGAATTCGATCTGAAATGGATCGTGCAAGGCGGACGCGAGGCCTATCGGGAACTGGACCTACTCAAGAAGGCCCACACGCCCGTGATACTGAGCCTCGATGTTCCGGACGCCCCGACTAAGAAAGCGGAGACCGGTCCCGACGCCACTCCTGAAGCGGTACTCCTCGATCGCTATGAAACCTGGAAGGAGCACTCCAAGAACGCTCAGGTGCTTGATGAAGCCGGGATACCGTTGGCTTTCGGGTTGGGTTCGAGCTTCGGCGAATACCTAGACGGGGTGCGCAAGATAATCGCCGCCGGGCTGCCAAGGAGCGCAGCTCTCAAAGCGATGACTTCCGGAGCAGCCGCTATTTTGGGTGTGTCAGATAGGATCGGCGTGATCCAGCCCGGGCATTTGGCGAATCTCGTCATCATGAGCGGCGACTTCGCCGCAGACAAGAGCACGATTCTTTCCGTGTTCGTCGAAGGCAAGCGCTTCGATATGAAGAAGGGAGGCGCCAAGTGAAACCACTCGCAGTTTGTTTCGCACTTGCAGCCGGCGCGATCGCCTGCTCGCAGGTTCTGCCAGTCGAAACCAGTTCCGACCGTAAGCCGAAGTTGGTCACTCACGGTGACGTGTTCATCAAGAACGGTCGAATTCTGACCGCGACCCACGGCACGATCGAAAAGGGCTCCATCCTTATTCGCAACGGGAAGATCGCGGCCATCGGAAACGTCACGGCTCCCCCGGGAGTGCCGGTCATTGACGCGACCGGCAAAGTCGTCTCTCCGGGCATCGTGGATGCCCACATCCACCGAGGGCTGGACACGACCAACGAAGGGTCCGATGCGATCGTCGGTGAGGTACGCGTACTCGATGTGCTGAATCCGGACAACAAGAACATTTGGCAAGCAGTCGCAAGCGGCGAGACGAGTGGTTTGATCCTGCACGGCAGCGCCAACCCGGTCGGCGGTCAAAGTTTGGTCGTCAAGCTGAAGTACGGACACTCCGCGAACGATCTGCCCATCAAGGATGCGCCGCGGATGATCAAGTTCGCGCTCGGCGAGAACGTCACTCGAACTGGACAGCAAAACTCGTCGCGATTTCCCCATACCCGCATGGGGGTTGAGGCGACTTACCGACGAGCCTTTACCCAGGCTCGGGAGTACATGAAGAAGTGGGACGCCTATCAAGCCAAGAGGGGTTCGGACCCGAAGGCGGTACCGCCGCAGCGCGATCTACGGCTCGAAACCCTCGCGGACATCCTACGCAAGCGGATCTGGGTGCAGTGTCACTCATACCGCGCCGACGAAATCCTCATGCTGGTTCGCCTGAGCCAGGAGTTCGGCTTCAAGATCGGGGCAATGCAGCACGCCCTGGAGTCCTACAAGATCGCTCCGGAGTTGGCCAAGGCCGGAGTCGGAGTGTCGATCTTTGCCGACGAATGGGCGGGCAAGCTTGAGTTGTACGATTGCATCCCGTATGCCGCCTCGATTCTGACAAAGGCGGGTGTCAACGTCTCGGTCAATACCGACGGAGTCTCGGGCACGACGGCGATCAATATCGATGCCGCGAAGACAATGCGCTACGGCGGATTATCTGAGCAGCAGGCCCTTGACCTGATTACGATCAATCCGGCCAAGGAGTTGGGAATCGACCATCGCACCGGCAGCATCGACGTCGGCAAAGACGGGGACGTGGTCATTTGGGACGGCCATCCGCTTAGCATATATTCGCGCGTCAACACGACGATCATCGAAGGCGAGGTCTATTTCCAGCGACGTGACGCGTTCAATATCGATCGAGTTTCAACCATCAAGAACAAGCTCGATCCGTTCCGATACGTGCGTGAACGATCGCTTCCGCCGGCGGCAAACACCTATGCTATTGTCGGTGCGACCATCCATCCGGTTTCCGGTCCCATCATCAAGAACGGAACGGTCATCCTTCAGGATGGCATCGTCAAGGCGGTGGGGGCCAAAGTGACCATTCCGCCCCATGCGGTTGTCGTCGATGCTCGGGGAATGCAAGTGACGCCCGGATTCATCGATGGGGGCACGACTCTTGGACTAACCGAGTTTGGCCAAGTCGGTCAGGCTACCGATGCACGCGAGCTTGGCAACAATCAGGCCGATCTCGTGTCGCTGACTGCGGTGCAAGCTCAGAGCGAGCACTTCCCGACGACGCGGGATCAAGGAGTACTTACCGCCCTCACATCGGCGCGAGGGGGCACAATTTCGGGTCAGGCGTCGGTCTTGAACCTTGCGGGCTGGACCGGTGAGTTGATGGGCATCAAGCGTAAGGCGGGGCTTTCCATCAACTGGCCCGGCGGCGGTGCGTTCAGCTTCGATGGCGACGTCGACTACGACGAAGGGGATCACGACCTGAGTGCGGAAAACACCGACGACATGGGGAGCGACCCTCAACGAACTCGGCAACCCAGGACCCGTGGCACGCGGGCTGCTGCAAGCGGTCCGCAACTAGCTGGCGCTTCGGCATCGAGCGGGCAGGCGGCTTCCGACGACATCGGAGCCGAGGAGATCACCGCGTATTTCGACAAGGCGATCAAGTACGGCAAGTCCCACGACGAGATCGACCTGGGCCTGGAAGCGATGCAGCCTTATCTCAAAGGCGAATTGCCCGTGTTTATCCATGCTTCAAGCACTTCGGCGATTCGGGCGATCGTGAAGTTCGCCAAGAAATACAAGCTGAAGGTCGTTTTAGTAGGGGGCGGCGACGCCTGGAAGGAAGCAGAGCTGCTGGCCGGCAGCAAGATTCCCGTCATCCTCAATGCAGCGGGAAAGTCCACCCTGACTGCCAACACTGTCTCGAACGACTGGGATCCATACGATTCGCCGTACGTGGCGGCCGGATTCCTTAAGCGAGCGGGCGTGAAGTTCTGCTTCCAGAGCGACGGGTACTCCGACTCAATGAACTTGCCGCAACGAGCGGCCGAGTCCTGTGCCTATGGCCTTGCGCCGGACGACGCCTTGCGTGCGTTGACGTTGTCGGCCGCCGAAATACTGGGTGTGGCGGACAAAGTCGGAAGCATCGCCCCTGGGAAACTCGGGAACCTCGTGATCTCCGATGGCGATCCACTGGAGCTGACGTCCAATATTCGCTGGATCTTCGTGAACGGACAGCCGGCCGACATGACCAGCCGGTTCACACGCCTACGAGACCAGTACCTAAAGCGGCTGAAGTGACTCTGGGCGGTCGAATGGCCGCCCCGATTTCAGTGGACCGTTAACGTAGCGGATTGGTTCGTCGGACCGCAGACGGCAGTGATCACCGCCGATGACTTCCTGGTGACCGCTTTGGTCGTGATTGTAAATGTCACGGACGTCGATCCCGCAGGGACGGTGACCGTCTGCGGAACCGAAGCGGCCGTACTTGAGCCCGATAGGTTCACGACAAGACCTCCCGTTGGCGCCTTGGCGCTCATCGTTATCGTCCCCAAACTCGACTGACCACCAACCACCGACGTTGGCTTCAGCTTGAGCGAGACGATTGCGGGAGGCCGGACTTCCAGATCTAGCGACTGGGAAAAACCCAATACCTGTGCAGTTATCGTAGGGTTCACCGTTGCAGTGACTCCGACAGTTTGAATCGGGAACGTCGCTGTCTTGCTGCCCGCAGGTACTAACACGGATGAGGACACGAGCGCGTGTCCGTCGCTGGACTCGAGCGCAACTTCAAGGCCGCCGGTTGGCGCCGCCTCGGACAACGTGACCGTCGCGTTGATGACCTTCCCACCAATAATCGGATTAACCGAGACCCTGAGTCCGGCGATCGGATTCGTCAACAGACCCAGGCGAGGCCCCATTTGATAGGAGGTGAATGCGAGATAGGACCCTTTTGGCGAAAATGTTAGCGACACCGGATCAAGGAGGGGCTGTGCTCCAAGAAGCCTGTACGACTCGGTGCTATAGGAGTCCACTTCTGACGTCATGCTGACATACACCTCCTTTCCATCCGCCGAGAAGGCAACTGCGTTGCCGCCTGAAGTCGTCGTGGGAATCGGAAGATCGGCGAGCCGGGTCAGGGAAGCAACGTCCCACAGTTCGGCTCCTGCACAGGTCGCGTTCTGGGCAGATAGGAATCGTACGCCGGCAACGCAAAGGGTCTTGCCGTCCGGCGAAAACCGGATGGCGTTCACCATGAATTCACTTGGATAGAGAACCGCCAACTGGGTTCCACTCGCTGCGTCCCACAGTTCAAAGAGCCCTTCGCGGCCGCCGACTGCGATCGTGCTTCCGTCGGGCGAGAACGAGATCGTCTGCAACTCGACATTGTCGCCAAAATCTAGGGAATAGGTTTGCTGTCGTGTTTGGGTGCTCCAAATCTCAAGGATTGGCTCGTGAGTCGCAAGGTCGTACCCGCACGCCGCAAGCCGCTTTCCGTCTGGCGACAGAGCGACCTCGTCGTAGTTGTGAGAGGGAGTGCTGTTGAGAGATGTGAGGAGATTGCCGGTCGTTCCATCTCTCAATTCGAGGATGCCGCTGGTTTCGTCCGCGCCTCCGTCGGCAAGTACTGTTCTGTCCGATGAATAGGCGATCGATCGGATACCCTCTGACGTATCGACGCTGCGGAGGAGTTTGCCGGTAGCCGTGTCCCAATACTCTAGGGCGCCAACGCCGAATTGCTTGTCGACTCCCGTATTCGAAACCGCAACCGTAAGCGTGTTGCCATCCAACGAGAATGCGGAACAGGCGGCGCCGGTGAGGATGGCGGGCATAATCGTTCGCTTGACCGAGGTCGCAGAAGCGTTCCATTGCTGTGCATATGCGTACACCTGGCCTGACGTGAGATAGTAGCCGTTTCCTCCTAACAGAATCGATCGGCCATCCGGCTCGTAAGTGAGGCTGCTGACGCCCAGGTAAGGCGTTTGGTTGATGGACCGTATGAGTTTTCCGCTTGTCACATTCCACATCTCGGCTCCTCCCCCATACCAAATCCCGGTATTTGCGCTGTTGACGAGCGTAGTGCCGTCGGGAGAGAACTGAACGCATTGTATGTATGTGCCTGCCGTGCCCAAGCTATGAAGGAGTTTTCCGGTCGTCGCGTTCCAAACTTCAAGCACGCCATAGGTCTGGTAGCTGGGCTTGGTTAGGTAGGATCCTCCGACCGCGATTCTGGATCCATCGATAGAGATATCCACCGAATTGACCGTCTGGGCTTGCGTCTTGACAGTCTGCGAGACAGTACGGGCCGGCAAGTTCCAGACCTCTACGACCGCTGAGTTCGAGGTGATTCCACCTACGATCAATCGCTTTCCGTCGCTCGACAAACGAACGGCGTTTACCACTTGGGCGGACGTGCCGAGCTCGGCGACAAAGCTTCGACGTTTGACGTTCCACAAACTGAGCGGTTGGCCGCCTACTGCCAGCGAAGCGATGCTGCTGCCTACCACGAGCGTCTGGCTGTCGGGACTGAATGTGATCGAATTGACGTTCGATGACTTGGGCGCGATAGTTCCCACCAGCTTCCAGTGAGCGGTGTCCCACAGCTCGACCTCGCCTGTTACCGAACCGGCATAGTTGATCCCTCCGATCGCCAAAAGGCTGCCGTCAGGCGAGAAGGCGACGCATCCTACGTCAGACAAGTTGGTGGACAGACACCCTATTAGCGTGCCGGTTGCGTTGTTGAATACCTGAATTCCGGAAGATCCCTCCAAAACGAACTTCGAGCTGTCCGGGGAAAAGGCCACGCAGCCAAAGAAGGTGATCGGCGAGTAACCCCAGAAGAAAAGCGGGGACGTCTGAGCACCAGATGCTGCAGAGAGGGCAAGCACTCCGGATAGCAGGAGAAACCTAAAAAGGCTTTTTAGGGAAATGGACGGACGGCGAATACAGGTCGGCAACGGTTACTCCCAGTGTACGGTTAAGCCGTAGAGTATCAGCGTTTTACCGGTTTAGCAACCAGGAATATGCAGTTGTTCGCATTAGTCAAGCAAAACATGGCGATCTACCGCATGATCTGAAAGCGTCGCACGCTTTCAGCACGCTTGACCGACGAATGACGGTCCCTCGGGCGGGCCGAAGCGATACTGGAGGGTTGTCGTCAACTCGACTCGGTCGCCAGAGAAGCTGGCGCGAATAGTTGCGCCCGATGGGCTTCGGGTGTCTACGATCTTCATCTCGTAAAGATCGTCTTTGACCCAAGCGCCGAAGGCGGCGATCTTCTGCCCGGGCGTTTCGATGTCCGATTCCCCATGGATCCACTCGACTCCGCCGGCGCGGATTGTATGTTCTATTCCGCCGCGGCAAATAGTCAGGCGACATTCTCCGGGGCCAAACCCTTCTGACGGCGAGAGGTCAAACCGGCACCACTGGATATCGCCTTCTCCCTCGCTGCGCCGATAGGTCTTGCCCGAAATCGTGTCGCGAAGGGTCGACACAGAGTATCCCTCTGGGCCGGTGAGTTGGAGGGCGACGAGTTCCCGTGCCAATGCCCTTTGGGCCGCATAGTCTTCGGTAAGCCGGTCCGATTTGACGGCTGGCAACAGATGCTCCCAAACAAGGTTGAGGACGTCCTGCATGTTGTCGACTGCTGACGTGATTGCGACGACCATCTCTTTGTCCGGCATCACGATGCAGTA
The DNA here is from genome assembly GCA_031292555.1 of Fimbriimonas sp. Lineage (GTDB taxonomy): Bacteria > Armatimonadota > Fimbriimonadia > Fimbriimonadales > Fimbriimonadaceae > Fimbriimonas. The sequence continues at coordinate 35,169 of JARLGV010000051.1, read as the reverse complement.
CTGACCGAATGCGCCGTCTCCTCGATAGCAGTCGTTCCGGCAACGCCAGAATTGGAACCCGTAGCCTTGTTCCCAATCGCTGTCAGGGTTGGAGCCATTGGAAACGTGAGCGCGCGTCGCTTCGGCGATCCACTCTTCAGACATGATAATCTGCCCGTTCCATGCACCTTTCTGAAGGTAAAGCTGACCAAATCGAGCGATCGCCTCGGTTGTCACGCTCATGCCCCAGCCCCCTGTGTTGATGCCCTGCGGGCTCATTTCCCAGGTCGCCTGTTCGATCCCGATTGGGTCGAGAAGGCGTGGACCAAGGTAGTCGAGGACGGTAGAGCCGGTTACGTGCTGGACGATGGCCGATAGGATATAGCTCGCACTTGAGTTGTAGAGGAAATGAGTGCCTGGTTTGAATTCGACGTCGCGCTCGAGAAAACCGCGGACCCAGTTGCCGTCTTCGCGGGCATACATGTCCGCCATATCGTCCTTGGCGTGGCCGCACGACATCGAAAGCAGGTGGCGTACCTTCATCGCCTTCAAGTTCTCACACGGGTTGGTCGGCGTCTCGTCTGGGAAGAAGGAGATCACCGGGTCGTCCAACGAGAGTGAACCGTCTTGGACAGCCAAGCCGACCGCCGTCGAAGTGAAACTCTTGCTTAGAGAGTACAGGAGGTGAACGTCGTGCTTTTGATACGGTTCCCACCAGCCCTCGGCAATTACTGCCCCCTTTCGTAGCAGCATGAAACTGTGGAGTCCGATACCGCTGCGGTTCACCGCCTGAACGAACGCGACGATATTTGGGGAGGAAACGCCGACCGATTCGGGGCTTGTGCGGGGAAGGTAAGTGAAGGCCATGGGGTCCATCTGTACGTTACCCACCGGCAGCCGTCTCTGAGCAGATTCCATTGGAATGTGTTGACGAGGGGACAACCTGGGATCGCCAGGGGCGCTAACCGGGCAACCTACAGGAGCGGCCAAGGCGTAGAATGGCAATTAGTGGCTGCACAAACCCTACACCACGTCACCGCTGTGACGGCACAGATCGAGCGAAATCTGAAGTTCTACACCGAAACCCTTGGTCTGCGACTGGTCAAGAAGAGCGTCAATCAAGACGACGTTAGCGCCTATCACCTTTTCTACGCCGATGCGGTTGGGTCTCCGGGGACCGATATGACGTTCTTCGATTGGCCGATGATCGGGTCGGCGGTTCCTGGGCCGGGAACCGTAGCGGTGACTTCTTTCAAAGTGCCGGGCGAGTCGCTCGAGTGGTGGGAGGCGAGGCTGCTTGAGGCGGACGCGTATCCCGAGTTGGCGCCCGACGAGTTCGACCGATCCCGCATTCAGTTCACGGACCCCGAGGGGCAACGACTTGAACTGGTCGATGACACCGGACTCGCCGGCCAGTCGACGCCCTGGAGTGCGCACGTGCCGCCAGAGTGGGCGATTCGCGGTTTTTTTGGAGTCGAACTGGATAGCGCTCGTCCATTAATGACCCAGCGCGTATTGGTGGAACTTCTGGGATATCGCCCGCTCATTGGCAGCGACGACACGTTCGCCGCCCAAGACGAAGGCTCGTATTCGCAGATCAAGATCAACCACCCGGATGCGCGCAGAGTGGGCCGGGTCGGCGCCGGCGGGGTCCATCACGTCGCTTTCCGCGTTTCCGACGACGAAGAGCTATTGGCGCTGAAAGCCAAAATCGAGGCGGCGGGAATTCAGACGTCGGGCTATATCGATCGCTTTTACTTCCACAGCGTCTACTTTCGGGAGCCAGGCGGTGTTCTCTTCGAACTCGCCACCGACGGCCCCGGCTTTGCCAGCGACGAGAGCGCCGAAACCCTGGGCCAACACCTCGCCCTCCCGCCGTTCCTCGAAGACCGAAGAGCCGAAATCGAGGCTGGCCTAAAACCGCTTTAGGTTTTCGCTGAACCGATTCACCGTTGGGGTTCATTCGCTGTATAATGTCGCGACATGCTCCTACCCGCTTTGCTTTCGATGGTGATGGCAGGCCCCCTTCAGGGTCAGGCTTTGCTCGACGAACTTTCTCAGAAGGCGGTTAAGTTCTTCTGGGAACAGTCCAATCCGGTTACCGGCTTGACGAAGGATCGGGCGGCCAACTTCAAGAAGAAGGATGACTACATCGTCGCAAGCGTCGCCGCCTGCGGATACGCTCTTTCTGCCTACGCGATTGGCTCTCACCGGCATTGGCTACCGCGCGAAGCCGCTTTGGAGCGGAGTCGCCTGACCGTCGACTGGCTTAACAAGCACGGGTTGAAGGAACACGGTTGGTTCTTCCACTTTGTCGACTGGCGAAACGGAGAGCGGCATTGGAACAGCGAGTCCTCGACAATCGACACCGGGTTGCTGCTGGCAGGCGAGATTATCGCCGAGCAGGAGTTCAAGGACCCTGAGCTCACGAAGATGGTAAATGAGACGTTCAAGAACGTCGACTGGGGATTCATGTTAACGGACGGCGGGGCCAAGCCGGCCTCCACGACGATTTGTATGGGCTGGGACCCTGAGCACGGCTTCATCAAGGCGCGTTGGGACGGGCAGTACGAGAGCACGTTCTTCAACCTGATCGCCCTCGGCGCCAGCAAGGTCGTTCCCGACACGCTATGGCCGTCGATTCGGCGGACTCCGCTGGTCACCTATCGCGGCAACGAGTTCATTATCGGCGGCTGCATCTTCATGCACCAGATGAGCCAGGTCTTCATCGACTTCAAAGATCAGCGCGACTCGCTCGGATACGACTATTGGGTCGAAGGCAAGAACGACTGCCATGCTCAACGCGCCTACGCGATTGACAATCCGATGAAGTTCAAGGGTTACGGGGCCGACTTTTGGGGGCTTAATGCCGGCGACGCACCATCTGGCTATGTCGGGAACGGCATGCCGGAAGGTACAGGTAGCGACGATGGGACGATCTCGCCGACCGGAGCCATCGCCAGCATCATCTATGATCGAGCCAACGCGGTCGGAGTCGCTAACCACCTGGCGCGCGACTACCCGGAATCGCTTGGGATCTACGGGTTTGCCAACGGCATCAACCCAAGTAAGAAATGGCAAAGCCCCGACGTGATCGGCATTGACCTTGGCATGGAATTGCTCGCGATCGAATCTGCGCGAGACGAACTCCCTCAGAAGCTAAGCTTGGCCAGCCCGATCTACCGAGAGGGCCTGCGTCGGGCAGGCTTCCACCATACGGACGAGGGCCCGAGCGACAAGCGACCGCTAAAAGTCGGCTAGCGAATCGGCGGCGCCGTCGATTGACGGATATCGAGTTCGGTGGGGAAGATCACCCTTCTACTCTCCACCTTCTCGTTTCGCGCCATGCTGACGAGAATCTCGGTCGCCTTCCTGGCGATTTCGAGCACTGGCTGTCTGACGCTCGTGAGAGGCGGGTTTGACCGTTCGCAAGACTCCAGTGAGTCAAAGCCGACCACCGAAAGCTCCTCGGGCACCCTCAAGCCGAGGTCGTTGGCGACCATCAGCGTGTAGATCGCATAGAGGTCTGATATGCAGAAGATCGCGGTAGGTTTCTGCTCAACGATAAAATTACGAATACATTGAAATTCGTTACCAGGCGTCGGGCGCATGACCAGCCGACCGTCGAATTCGATGGAAGATCGATTCAGCGTGTCGCAGTACCCGGCTAGCCTCTCCGATGAACTTGTCGAAGCATGGTGGCCCAGCACCATCCCGATTTGGCGGTGGCCGAGCGAAACCAAGTGTTCGGTCGCCAAAACCGCGCCGCCATAGTTGTCGCAGTCGACAAAGGAGATGTGCTCATGGTCAGAGCGCGAGAAGAATAGTACCGACGGGAAGCCTTGCTCCAGCAGAAGTCGAAGCGTCTCGTCGTCCCGATTTCGGAGGATGAGCACTCCGTCGACCCGTCCGTCGGTAAGGACCGAACACTCGACGAGCGCATTGGGCACCGGCTTCGTGTGCAAAAGAAGATCGTAGCCGACCGAAACGGCGGCCAGGTTCACTCCATGCATGACTTCGCGGATGAAATCGGATCGGACAGCGAAGTAGAGAGGATCCTGGAAAACAACGCCGATCGTCTCCGCGCGACCGGTGACCATACTCCTCGCGATTACGCTCGGGCGGTATCCCAACTCGTCGGCGGCGCGTGACACCTTCTCCTGAGTCGCCGGGCTGATACGTGCGGATACGCTATGCCCGTTCAAGACATAGCTGACCGTAACCTTGCTCACTCCGGCGAGCTTTGCCACGTCTGATATCGTCGGCCGCTTCTGTGATCTTGCTGTTGAATTGGGCATCGCTTATTTCATCGCTAGACGCTGACCGCCTTTGTGATCGGGATCAAGTTGGGTTGCGAAAGGTTCGAGTTCGGGCCATTTTCTAGCCTTTTCGGCGCGGTTTCGGCTAAAGACTATGTCGGTCGGACGAGTTCCAACGACGGCAACGAGCCTGGCATTTTTCGCGATTTTGGCTCGGCCATAGGCTGAAACGCACCGCGACGGGACATCCGGAAGCATGGAGGTTGCCATCGTCTGAATCGGTTCACTGGATCGGGCGCCTAGTGAATCGATTCTGCATTGTACATTAAACCATTTTGAATTGCAGGTCTTTTTTTTCATCGATGCCAAAGACACATGTACTGGCTTCCATCGTGCGCACAAGGGCGCGAACTCCCTTACTAGGATTCCGCGATCTTGCGAAGCGCTTCGTTTGTGTCAACGTGCCAGTGCATGACGCCTGTATTGCTGGTCACCGGCATAACTGGTTTCTCGGGATCGAGAGACGCGTCGATCCAGCCGCCCACAATCATGGCTTCGAAGGCCACTGGCACTCGATTGATATACCACGTCTCGAATTCCTTGTCTCCCTTCCGGCTGATCGCAATCCGGTTCAACTCGGCGACGATCTCCTCAAGGGTCGAATGCTCTTTCAGTACGTTGAATAGCATCTCGAAAACTCCCTCAAGAGGGAGTGTCATGGCGCCTCGCTGGTAAGCGACAAACCTCCTCACGCCGCCCAGCTCATACTTGGCTCGCCGGACCTTCTTTGCCCCCTCCAAATTCAGCTTGAACACGTTGTTTTCACCGAGTGGGCTTCTGATCTCCATCGGAGTCAAGTACGTTCCCAGGCCCTTCAAAGCGGAAAGCGATAGCGTGGCCGTTCCCGCGACGTGGTCGTCGTCGATGAAGCCTCCCTGAGCCAACCATTGCCAGGCCTTCTCCGGAGAGAGGTCGAGGCCGTTCATATCGGCGATCTTGGACGTGAACTCCTTGAGGTCGGAGAACTGCTCGTTCGCGCTGTACCAGTAAGCGGCGAAGCGCTGATGATTGCGCACCCTGTTTTCCTGGAGCTTTTGGTATTCCTCCTTGAGCCATGCCGCTTCATGCCAGCCGCGATCCAACTCGAGGATCGTGAACGCCGCCTCGCGTGCCGATCCGTGCGTGATCGTTAGGCCGGCCGCCAACACTGGATCGGCAAAGCCGGCGCTCTCTCCGACCAGGAACCAGTTCTCACCATATAGGCGGCGTGCGAGGAATGACCAATCCTTTGTGGTTGCCAGTTTGAACTCCCGTGTAGCCTCGCGAATCAACTCGGATATCCGTGGCTCGTCGGAAAGAGCCTGCATGTACAGCTCCTCCGGTCGCTTTTTCGACGCCTTGTAATAGTCGACTGGCATGATCAGTCCGATGCTAGTGCGAGTGGGGCCGAGAGGGATGAACCATATCCAGCCATAGCCGACGCTGATAACCTGAACGCGGGTGCCTCCGATGCCGATGTTCTCCGCCCAACGGGCATTCTGCCAGTAGTCCCAAACCGCGATGTTCTGCAGTCCGGTCGGGTATTCCACCGGCACATCGAGCGCCCTTCTCAAGATCCCGGTGTGACCCGATGCGTCGATATAGTATCGAGCGGTGACTGTCTCGCCGTTGCTGAGTTCCAGGCTGTCGACCCGGTCGCCGGATCGATTTACCTTGGTGACGCCGACTCCTTCATGAACGCCGCAGCCGAGTTCCTGGGCATAGTCCAGTAGGATCTCGTCATAGTGGGCTCGATCCACCTGAAAGGCGGTGTAGCGGCGCTGACCCTCGAACTTTGCGGGACGCGGCTCGTCCTGGAGCTTCCCGCCGAGGATGAAATCGAAGTCCCACAGCTCCTTGGTCTTGCCCCACTTATACGTCGCACCGATCTTGATCGGGAATCCCGCCGCCTCGATCCGATCCCAAACACCCATCTCATCCAGGTAGTAGGAGATGAGAGGGAGATGGCTTTCACCGACATGGTCGCGGGGAAATACTTCTCTTTCGAAGATCTCGACCTTAAGCTTCGGGTCGTATTTCCGAAGAAACGTCCCAAGCGTGCTCCCGCCTGGCCCCCCGCCAATCACTGCCACGTCGCAATTCATGTGCGCATTATAGCAAGGGCCGCGCCACATTGATGAACCGGTTCACCAAGCCAAAAGGCCGGCTTGAGCCAATTAGTAGAATATCGCCTACCTGGTGATAATGCTTTAAATCAAAAAATATCAAAAAAAGTTTGGATGTACGTTAATCTGCTGTTATACTGCTGAGACGGTTAAGCAAGCCATGGATTGGCTGGCAAACGCAGAACCGGCGATTCGCCGGTTGTTGTTCCATAGCTATTTCTTTTGTCCCTCCCCCGAATTCATACGTTCCTGTTTCGTCGATTGACGGGATGGGCCTCGCCATATTGTTGAGTCCAAAGACGGAAACACAAATGATCAAAAAAAGCGCATTTACTCTTATTGAACTTCTGGTGGTTATCGCCATCATCGCCATCTTGGCCGCGATCTTGTTCCCGGTATTCGCTCAGGCGAAGGCCGCTGCAAAGGCATCGTCCGGTCTTTCCAACGTTAAGCAGATTGGCCTCGCCCAGCAGATCTACTACAACGATTTCGACGACATGCGAGAAGGTCGACAGATGATCGACTCCAGCATCTGCGAGAGCTGGCGCGACCTCATCTATCCGTACACCAAGAGTGCGGGCATCTTCCACGATCCGGCCAATCCGGCATCGGCCTATTGGGATGCTTTCACCGACCCGGCGGGCCGAACCGCCATCTGCGGTACGGCGCTCGCTCCTCTCAACGGATTGCCGATGATTCAGCGCGGCTACGACTATAACAACGTCTTCGGTCAGCGTGGCGGCGGCGGCTACTTCGACAACCCCGGCCTCAGCATGAGCAGCGTTTCGACGCCTGCATCGGTTGGCGACATCGTCGAAGCGAAGAGCTTCACGACCGACAAGGGCCCATTCGCTCAGAACTGGAACGACAGCGTGGACTCCGAGACGTCTTGGATGGCGGGTAACCCCACCACCGGTTTGATCGGTGGAAACCTGAGCGGCAAGTACAACGATCAGGCAGAGAACGTCGCCTTCATGGACGGTCATGCCAAGCGAACGATGTACGTCAGCGAGTGCAGCCAGTTCGCCAACGTCGGCGTCGATGCCGGCATCTTCTCGGGTCCGGCCCCCGTATGGAAGGGCGATCCCAACGCAGAGGGCTTCTGGAACTTCTCTGAGAACGACATCAATGCAGCAGTTGCGAACACTTGGGGCCAGTTCCCGAATGCCGTCGCCCAGTTCTGCACGAGTATGCCTCAGAAGAATCAGTAGTCTGACGGATACACCCATTGACCCGGAAGGAACAACCCCTTCCGGGTCCGTCCATTTATAGGCCTATGAAACTAAACAAAAACATGCTCCTGCTCGGAGTCTTATCGGCGATGCTCCTTCCGTCCGTACTGGCTCTCTCCGGATGCTCGGGCGACGGAATGGTAAAGGAAGATCCGACGCTGACCAAGACGCGCGTCGACTCGGCCGCAGCGATGCGATCGTATTTCGACAAGGCGAAGGGCAATTACGACGCCTTGAGTCCCGAGGACAAGGTGGCGCTTGCCAAGCTCACCGGAAGCGAAGCCCACTCGCGCGAAGCCTTCGGCCACATGGTTTACACCGGCAAGTAAGGGATATCTCGCCTCTTGAAGGTCGGACCTGGACTATAGTTGACGCAATGAATAGGGCCGCTCATCGAGCGGCCCATTCATGCATTTGGGGTAGGCAATCCGTTATCCACAAGCCACTGAAGGACCGTGCGATTGTTGGGCAGCGGGGTCATTGGCACGGATGGCTCATAGGTCGCCTTGATCCACCCATCGGAGATCATCGCTTCAAGAGTAATCTCGAACGGCGCGAGCACCTGGAAAACGAAGGTCTCGTTAGTCGAATAGTGCCTTGCCACGTCAAGCAGGTTCCCCGCAAGTTCGTTTCTCTCCGTACCCTTTTGCAGCAGATGGATGATCAGATCGGTACTGCCGAGAACCGGAAGGACCCGGCCATCTCGTTCGAAACACGGTGAACGCTTGACTTGGCCCTTTGGATAGACCGCTCGATCGATCCTATTCGCGCCATCAAGATTCAGCTCAAAGACATTGTTTCCCGCGACATGCTCGGTCGGCTGAATCTCGGTCAGGTGGCTTCCAAGGTCTTTCACTTGGTCGAGCGTAAAGCCGGCCAAGCCGATCGCGAACTCCTCGTCGATGAAACCTCCCTGGGCAAGCCACGCCCACGCCTTGTCCGGCGTCAATTCCAAGCCGTTCGTTCTTGCGATTTCGCTCGTGAATTCCTGGAGATCGGTGAACTGAGTGTTGGCCGTGTACCAATAATCCGCAAATCGGATGTGGTTGCCGACTCGCCGCGTTTGAATCTTCTCAAACTGCTCGCGCAGCCACATGGGGTCCTCTTGACCTCTCCGAAACTCCAGGATCGTAAACGCCGCTTCTCTGGCTGCCGAATGGGTGAGCGACAATCCTGCCGCCAGAATTGGGTCGGCAAATCCCGCGCTTTCTCCCACAAGCATCCAGTTCTCGCCTGTCATGCGCGTGGAAACGAAGGACCAATCCTTCGTGGCCTGAAGCTTGTCCTCGCTGGTCGCATTCTTGGTCAGTTCTTGGAGGCGAGGCTCCTCCGCGAATGCCTTCTTGTATAGTTCCTCAGTCGTGAGACCGGTCTTTTTGAAATAGTCTGCCGACGTGATAAATCCGATGCTGGTTCTGGTCGGCCCCAAAGGGATGAACCAGAACCAGCCATATCCGAGGCTGAACACTTGGACCAGGGTGCCGCCCACCCCGACCTTCACTGCCCAATCGGCATTTTGCCAGTAGTCCCACACCGCGATGTTCTGGAGGTTTGTAGGGTGCGAGGTCTCGACTCCCATGGCGCGCCGAATGACCCCTGGGTGGCCGGATGCGTCGACGTAGAAGTCTGCGGTGACTACCTCGCCCGAGTCCATTCCAAGGCCGGTGATCCGGTCGCCTTCCTTGTGAATCTTGGCGATTCGGGTCTCCTCGTGGACCTCGGCGCCCAACTCTTCGGCATGGCGCAGTAGGATTTCGTCGTAGATGGCGCGGTCCACTTGAAACGCTGTCCAACGCCTCTGCCCTTCGAACTTGGCCGGGCGGGGCTCGTCCCGAAACATGCCGCGCGGAACGAACTCGAAGTCCCAAATCTCGGGCGTCTTTCCCCAACGGTATGACGCGCCGATCTTGATCGGAAAATTAGCCGCTTCGACCTTCTCCCAAACTCCAAGCTCGTCCAAGATTCGGGAAATCGGGGGTAACTGGCTCTCGCCGACGTGGTCGCGGGGGAACTTCTCACGTTCGAAAATGACCACTTTGCAGGTTGGGTCATGCTTTCGGAGAAAGGCCGCTGTCGTGCTTCCGGCCGGTCCGCCGCCAACGATCGCCACGTCATAGTGCATGGGCTGAATTATACAGCTTAACCGTTTCTGTTGCGGACCTCGAATCTCGGCCCGAGGGTCGCCGCTCTATTCGAGCGACGTGGCCAGGCGAAAGCCCAGAGTCTCGCACCGATCCAGTCCGGGCCAGATCTCAATGAACTTCGCAGCGAACTCCGGACCCTTTTCACCACCGTCCGCGTACCACTCCGAACCCTTGGCTTCGAACCAACTTCCGCCCTTGATCAGGCAAAAACGGGTGCGGCCATCCGAGTACTCGCTGTCGGTCCAGTTCCAAACGGGGCGCTCGCCTCGATCCGGGTTGGCTTGCGCCATCGCCACCTGCCACTCCGCCTCGGTGGGCAATCGCATGCCACGCCATCGGGCATACTCCCTCGCGTCCAATAGGTCGACATAGACGACGGGAAGGTTCTCTTCGCCGGATTTCGGCTTGCCGTCGACCCAGTGAAGCAGGAAATTCTCGCGAACGCGCGGACGATATCCGGTGGCCTGAACGAACCTAAGAAATTCGATGTTGGTCACGTCACCTCGCGAGACCGCGAACCTGCCTAGCCTGAAGGTTCGGTGTTCGGCGACGTCCTGATGTAGGCCAGGATAGCTGGAATCGAGCAATCGAGCATAGTCGCGCTCGCCGCATTCACGAACGCGGAAATGCGTCTGCACCGAGTGCTCGCCGGCATTGACGACGATCATGTCCGAAGGGGCAGGAAGTGTGCCGGAGGTTTCGGTCCTCGGCGCGATCGACAGCGGGTGGAGGCTGCGCGATGTTCGATCGGACAAGCCTTGGATAGCCGCTTTGCTACTCAGAAACGCGTTCAGTTCCGGTGATTGACGATCTTTCGGCGCAACCAAAAGTGCGCCAATACCCAGGCCGGGAACCTCCATCGAACCCAGTTCGGCCGGCAGTCCAGTCAACAGATCATAAACCGATTCGCCAGGATCTGCTTTGATTTCCACCGGCGAGCCCTTGGTTGCTTGTCCGCGCCGGTTGACGATCGTATAGAGAGTTGTGCCGTCGTGGTCCCAGCGATGGGCATAGACTCCGGCCTTCCCGGTTGGAATAAGCGGAGTCCAGGTCCCTTCCGAGAAGTGCCGAGTGAAATGACGCTGGATTGGAGTCATGTCACGGAGCAGCTTGCGGTCCGGCGCCGACCAACCGACCCAGGAACCGAAGACGTTCTCCCAAACCAGCATGCCCACGCCGTTCATCCAAGCAAGGTGCAGTTCGTTTGTGTGGTCGGTGTCCCATCGCCGAATCACGTGCATCATATGGCGCTGCTCGAACCACTTGTTACGGAGCAGGCCGGGAACCTCGCCGTATCCGAACCATTGCGCCCACGAAAGGTGATTGAGCGAAAGCCCCTCCAGTGGCAGCGCGTCCTCCGATTCAAACGCTACGCCAGGCCTTGCACGGTCGACAGCGTGACGCATGTCCAAACTGCCCTGCTTCAAGGTGTCGAGGAAGATCCCATCAACCCCAGTCGCGTGAACTACCGAGGCGATTGCTTCGGCGTCGGTCATTGGCTCGCGGCGCGTGCCGGTGTCCCACGGGTTGTAATCGATGAATACGCGTGCCCGATGGGCGTGAAACCGGCGCACGACATCCTTTAGGCCGTCCAAGCCGCCCGGCAATTCTCGGTAGTAGTCGGTCTGATTGCGACGATCAAAGCCAATTCGGGGGTAGGCATGCCATAGCACGACGGCGTCGTAACCACCAAAATGGCGCGCATTCTCGTGAAGGTACTCCTCGACCTTGTACTTCCCGTTGACCGAGTCGAGGAACGTCTCGTCCCAGGCCATCAGCATGTTGCAGCTATAGCACGAGGACACCCACTGATATTCGGGGCGACGGTACGTCTCACCTACGTAATTCAGCGTAGCCCTTCGCTCTACGCGCCACGAATGCATCTCAGTGCGCCACTCGTTCCAATTGGACGGGTCCACTGGCGGCTCGATGATTTCCGACACATCGGATGGCATGATTGGAAAGTACCCCCAGGATTTGGTGTCAGTCCGGATAGACCCCGGACTGCTTGACGTGGACAACCGTACGAAGCCGAATATCGCGCGACGAACTGCCGACCCGAATCTCGTAGTCTCCCGGTTCCAGCACCCAGCCTTCCTTGGCCGGATCGTAGTATGTGAACCAAGAAGGCTCTACCGGCAGGACTACTGCCTCTTTCTCGTTTGGTATCAGGGCCACCTTTTTGAAGGCCTTCAACTCCTGATCGGGCCGCATGACCTTGGGATGAACTGGGTGGACGTAGATTTGAACCACCTCGGCTCCATCCCGGTTTCCTGCGTTTGAGCAATCGAACGACAACTCGGTCGGAAGATCTTCGCCCTTGACGGATAGCCGATCGTAGGCGAATCGAGTGTAGGACAGCCCGAACCCGAACGGGAACTGCGGATCGATGTTTTTGGTGTCGTACCACCGGTAGCCGACGAGCAGGCCCTCCGAGTATTTCTCGATGCCGTTGGCTCCCGGATATGACTGAAAATGGCTTGTTGGCGTATCCTCATCCCGAATAGGGAAAGTGCAGGGAAGCTTGCCAGAAGGATTCACGTCCCCGAATAGCACGCGCGCGACCGCGTTTCCTCCCTCCGACCCCCCGTACCACGCCTCGAGCACGCTCGGGACGGCCGAGATCCAGCGCGACAACTCAATCGGCGAACCGGACACCAGCACGACGACTGTCTTCGGATTGGCTGCCGCAACCCGCCGGATGAGCTCGTCTTGTCCTGCTGGCAGTTTCATGTCAGGGCGGTCGGAACCCTCGGTGTCGTAATCGTGGTTTAGACCGGCAACGACGATCGCAACGTCGGCCCGCTTGGCCGCCTCGACCGCCTGGTCCATCAGTCGGATTGCATCCGAACTGGGAGTTGCCGGACGAGGTTGGGCCGAAGGCCGCCACTGTCGACGCGGGATCGCGTAACCCGGCGAGTAGGTCACGGTTGCCTTGTCGCCGAGCCGTCGTAGAATCCCTTCGAGTGCGGGAACCTCATAGAACGCCTTAATGCCGGAACTCTGTCCGCCATAGGCAAACTTCGTGTTTGCGTCGCTACCGATGACGGCGATGGAGTGAACTTGACCGGAGTCGAGGGGAAGAAGCGAAGTGGCGTTCTTGAGGAGGACGATGCCCTCTTCAGCGATTGTTCGTGCGTTTGTCTGGTGCTGACGAGTGTTTATCGACCCCGTCGGTTTCGTGTCAAGCGCATGGGTGGCGATCAGGACGCGCAGCACACGTGCCACCTTGTCGTCCAGCGCCTTCTGCGAGAACAGGCCCTTCTTGAGCCCGTCGATATAGGGATTGGCGAGGAAGTTCCGCTCGTATCGTCCGTTCGTTCCCATCTCCAAGTCAAGCCCGCCGTTCACTGCGCCGGCCGTTGAGTGCACGCCGCCCCAATCGGACATAACCAGTCCCTGGAAACCCCAATCGTGCTTGAGCAATTGGTTGATGAGAAAGGGATTCTCACAGCAGTGGACGCCTCGAAACAGGTTATAGGCCCCCATGACGGACCAGGCCTTGGCTTCTTTGATCGCTGCCTTGAAGGGAGGCAGGTAGATCTCGTGCAGGGTCCGGTCGTCCATTTGAACGTCGATCGAATTCCGCTTGGTCTCCTGATCGTTACCCGCGTAGTGCTTGACGCACGATGCGACCCCTTGAGATTGCTCCCCTTCGATGAAGCCAACCGCCATTCTTGATGCCAGATACGGGTCCTCGCCCAAATACTCGAAGTTGCGTCCGTTCAGCGGCGTGCGCATGATGTTCACGCCAGGGCCAAGCATGATGTTCTTGCCTCGAACGAGTGCCTCTTGTCCGATGGTCAGGCCGCTAAGCCGAGCCATCTCCGGGTCCCATGTCGCGGCAAGACAAATGCCTACCGGCATCGCGGTTGCGAAATCGTCGGTGCGCCCGGCCGGGTTCCAGGAATCGGGACCAATCTCTTCGCGCACGCCGTGCGGTCCGTCTGACATCCAGAGCGGCGGAACGCCAAGGCGAGGTACGCCCGCAGTGGAGAACTTGCTTGCGCTGTGGATGAATCCGATCTTCTCCTCAAGAGTGAGTTTGGAGAGGAGGTCGTTCACCCGGACGTCAAGTGGTTTGGTCGGATCTCGGAACGCATCCTGCGCTTTGATCGAACTCGACAGGAGTTGAGTCGATCCCAATGCGAAAACGACGAGCCAACGACAGTGGAAGCCCCGGTATTTCATACAGACGGTGCCAGCATATCCGACTCGGGATCGCAACCGTCGATCATTCGCAGTAAAACCGCTTGGCTATAATCAGGGCCGGACGGTCCCAAGGATGCCTAAATTTCTCCATACTGCTGACTGGCACATCGGATTGCGTGCTCGCCACGCCGGCGCCCGCGGCGCCGCCCTTCGGGTAGTTCGCCTTGAATCGGCAAAGGCGATCCTCAACTTAGCTGTATCTGAGGCAGCTGACTTCATTTTGATCGCGGGAGACCTGTTCGACCACCCGGACGTTGAACGCGGCACGATCGACGAGTTGGTGAACATACTCAACCAGTCTCGCGTGCCGATCTTCGTGATCCCGGGCAACCACGACCCGCTTCTGCCGATGAGCGTATGGGAGTCCCAGTCGTGGAAATCGAGACTCGGGCATGTTCGATTCCTGGATGTCCCTGGCCCGGTCGACGCGCCCGGTGGCTGTACTCTGTTTGCCTGTCCGATCTTCCAGAAGACGAGCATCGAAGATCCAACCGCGTGGATTCCCGACCGGCAAACGGGCGATCGATCGGTTCGGATCGGACTGGCACACGGTTCCCTGAAGATCCTCAACGAGCAGACTCCCATGGAATTCCCGATCGCCACCGACCGGGCTGCGAAAGCCGGGCTCGACTACCTTGCCTTGGGGGATTGGCACGGGATGCGGATTGTGGGGGCAACCGCCTATCCGGGCACGCACGAGCAGACCAGCTTTGCCGACCGCGAATCCGGCAACGTGCTTGTTGTGGAGATCGCTGAAGCTGGGGCCGTTCCCGTTATCCGGCCCCATCGAGTCGGTAAGTGCGTTTGGGCACGGATCGACCGGACGGTTCGAGATCTGACCGACGTCGAGGCGCTTCGCTCCGAAATTCGGCAGCTTGGCCCGGTTGAATCGCTCGTCCTGGACTTGTCCTTGCGAGTCAGCCCAGACGCGAGGCCGGAGACGATCCAAGCCCGTCGCGAACTGACGGCCCAATTGTCGGATGCCTTTTGGCTGCAAACCAAGGCAGAAGAATTCTCGTTGGCGGAGGCGGTCGAGCGGATCCCGGACGGATATCTCCGAGGTGTGTTCGAGGCGCTGAGTCATCCCGGCGAAAACGGCCTGTCGATCGAAACTGCCACGGAGGCGCAAACGTGGATGGCCGAACTAGCCGTGAGGGTGGCCCGATGAACATCGAAGCCATCACCCTGCGTAATTGGCGTTGCTTCACCGAGGAACGGCGCTTCGAATTCGACAGAGGGCTCAACGTACTGGTCGGACAGAACGAGACCGGGAAGAGTACGTTGCTAGACGGGCTGGTTCGCGGGTTCTACGAGAAGCATTCGGGCGGGAATCGTGAGATCGACGCGATCCGGCCCCACGGCTCTTCGCTTGAACCTGAGGTCACGGTGGACTTCCAGATTGGGGAGGAGTCGTTTCGCATATACAAGCGCTTCTTGGGCCACAAAACGAGCGTACTGTCCAAGCGAAGGGGGGACTCATTCGAGAGGATGGCCGAAGGCGACCGGGCCGATTCGCAGGTTCGCGAATTAGTCCATGGAGGCGAGCGTGGCAGTTCGCGAGTTTTGCTGCCCGAACTAAGAGGATTGGCCCAGGCCCTATGGCTCCTACAGACGGACGCAGATGAGTTGCCCGAAAAGGCCTGGACGCAGCAAGTCGTTGAAGGTATTGGCGGACAAGTGGCCACTGCCGCCGATTCGCCGGCAACCCGGGCGTTCGTAGATGCGCTGGAGAAGGAGTTTCTCGCTTGGTTTACGGACACCGGGCGGGTGAAGGGAGATGGCGAATGGGGTCGGGCCGACACTGACCAGCAACGCGCTCGGGCCGAGTTCGAACGCCTGACCGAGAAGAGTCGCGCCGTCGATGGTCTTCGATTGACCATTGCGAGCCTGGAAGATGAGCGGCGGCAGTTGGAGCGTTCGCTCGCGGCACGAAACG
Organism: Fimbriimonas sp.; assembly: GCA_031292555.1. Taxonomy (GTDB): domain Bacteria; phylum Armatimonadota; class Fimbriimonadia; order Fimbriimonadales; family Fimbriimonadaceae; genus Fimbriimonas. The sequence continues at coordinate 19,242 of JARLGV010000051.1, read as the reverse complement.
AGGCCTTTGAGTCGATGCAAACGGTCTTGGAGTCCGCAGAGGCTTTCGCCGCCCGGCATGCGGAATTGGAACAGAATGCCTCTACGGTGCGCGCTGCCAGCGAGACGATCCGAAAGCAGTACGCGACCCTCACCGAGAACGAGGCGTCCATCGTAAGGCTCGACGAGGACCTGAATCGTGCCCGTACGCAATCGGCACAAAAGCGGGCTCGTCACGATGCGGAATCGGCACGTCGGCTGCAAATCCTCGAGGTCCTTTCCGAGCAACGGCCGAGACGCCACCAGATGGACATCCGGTCGCAATCGCTGCAAGCCGCCCATAACCTCCGAAAGCTGCAGGGAACAATTGCGGAATTGAAGCACTCGATTGCGCGGGTCGACCAGATCGGGGCGGAGCTATCGGCGATGCGTGCCGACTTGGCCAGCCTACGTGCTCCAACAACTGAGGAGTATCGTCAATTCCAGTCGCTTCACGTGAAGCTGATCGAGGCAAACGCGCAACGCGAATTCAGCGCCATCCGCGTGCAATTCGCACTCAACGATCCACTGGCTCAGATCGACGCCGATCCGCCGCTTCAGTCATCCGGTGGCCAAGATTTTCTGATTACGGCCAAAACGACTTTTACGGTCAAGAATGTGGGCGCCGTTACTGTCAGTGGCGGAGGCAAGACGGTAACCGAACTCGACTCCACCCTGTCGTCGCTGCAGAATGCAAGGGCCGATCTCTTCGACCGGTACGGCATCGAGAGCGACGACGACATGGAGCGGCGCAATTTCGAAGGAGGACGCCTCCGGGATCGGATCGCCGGTCGAGAGAAGGACCTTGCCAAGGAGATCAAACAGCAGCCGAATCTGAAAGACGATCTCGACCGCGCCGTACACGGGGCGGCGGAGGAGTATGAGAGGGTTCAAGGACTCGAAGAGGGCTGGGAGACTTGGGGCGGCGAATCCATTCGCAAGATGATCCAAGACCTGGAAGCAGGCAAGAAACAGCTGGACGACGAAATCAAACGAAACGAGGGCGACGCCGAAAGAGCGCTGGCCGAAGGTCAAAGGCTGTTTGCCGAAGCAATCGACGACGAGAAGACGATCGCCGCCTTGCAGGCTAAGCGGTCGGTGCTGGAGGATCAGAACGGAAAAATCATCATGGAGTACGGTTCCCGAACCCTCCTCCTCGATCGTAACGAGCAGGCCGCCAGGGAATTGGAACTTACCGAGTCCGAACTCGCCCGCTCAACCGAGGACTTTGCGATTCGCGTGACCGCTCCAAGAGACCAATATGCCGTCGCGCGACGGGCGATCGAAGATAATCGCGAATCGATCAAGGCCCTTGCTACGCAAATCGGTATGAGCCTTGGCATCCTCGATCACGAAGTCGGCGACGGCTTTGCCGGCAAGCTCGCCGATGCGGAGGATGAACTTGACGAGAAGCAGCGACGATTCGAACAGATCAAGCTGCGCGGTGAAGGCCTTAAGCTGTTGCGCGAACTCGTGCGAAAGGAGCGGGGCAAGCAGGCGATGGCACTTGTACAACCGGTCGCCGAGCTTGTTAACCCGTGGCTTCGTTACCTCACGAATGGCCGCTATGACGAGATGAGCATCGGCGCCAACCTCTTGCCGGTGGGATTGCAGAGGCCGTACGATCATGAACCGATGCCGGTCGATTGCCTCAGCCGGGGCGCAAAGGAACAGACCGGACTGTTGGTTCGCCTGGCTTTGGCCAAGCTGGTGGGCGGAAGCCGGCCGTTTCCTGTCGTGCTGGACGATCGTCTGGTCAACACCGATCCTATCCGGATGGATCGCTTTGCAGTTATCCTTAGGCAGATCGCGGCGGAGGGGCAGATGATCGTCACCACGTGTGACGAGAATCGCTACGCAGGCTTGGGCGGGAAAGTGATCAAACTCGAACTTTCGTAGGCCAAGATCGGCAAAGTCGATGAACCCTTGCGACCCCTCACGCTACTAATGGTGTGATGGTGGAGAAAAACCGTTCGAGCGCGTTTTGGGTTCGGATCGCTGGGATCGTCGCAATGACGGTCGTGGTCGGTGCTGCATCCTTGGGCTTCGTGATGAGGCATCGGCACGTTCCAAGCCGCCCTCATGTTTCGGTTGCGCCATGGGACTACCCGGACATGCCGAACATCCATCCAGTCGAACATGCCGGTCCTCCCGTACCGTTGCCCAAGTCGATCGTGGTCGCCAAAGACGGGGTTGGCATGGGCCCGGACTGCATCAAGGTTCGCCTGATTTCGATAAGCAAGGGCAACACCGAGAATTGGGAGCACTGGTGGGACGCCAATGGTGCTCCGTTGTCCCAATCTCCGTATCCCTATCCGACGAATATTCCCGACTTCGCTCCCCGCACGGACGGGCGGTTCCGCGAACTCCGGTTCGAGGTCAGCGCGCCGGATTCGGTGCAGGACGACAGCTATCTTGGCTACGTTCCGGACGTCGTCCATCAGGGGCTCACGCCGTTGGAGCAGCCATTCCATGGCTGGGACATTCCCCAGGAATTGCGACTCGGCAAAATGCCGGTGATGCAGAAGGCGGGAGTGTACGTGGACGATCCATCCGCCGACAAGTTCCTTTTTGGTATCGCTGCCGGCAGTTGGTCGACGATCGACACTGCCAAGTGCACTTTCAGTATGAAGATGACGAAGGGGCAGGTCGTCGTTACCGGTTCGTGGGGGCGACTGGTAGCGGTTGGTGGAATCGGTCGCGATCAGTTCATCGCGTCCGCGAAGTCCATTCCCGCTATCGAACTCCAGATGGTCCCGCCGGAGGATTTATACGACCAGGAGCTCCGTCTGAAGGCGTACGATGCGGCAGGCGCTGAGGTGGCCATGATGTGGTCGCGCCAGAACCGGGCCACGATCGGATTCAACGTGATGACCAAGATCGCGACGGTGGCGATTCAGGCCCGTCCCTATCGCTATATCGAATTCGCCGACCTCCATTTCGATCCAGAGCCATCCCTGTGGCGGCAGTACGTGTGGGGTCCGAATCAGCCGTCCGTGAAGGTTCGGGTCGGAGAGGTTACTGCCGAATTGACCGCGGTGTCGTGCAGTAAACCGGGCGAGCAGGATTGGAACAAGAACCAATACGTATTCGACAAGCTGTATACGCCGGATGGACATATCTGGCGCGACCATTCCACTTCCTACGATGGCGCCACCGGACCCATGGTGGAAGCCGCACCGTCCGTCGACCCGCGGACCGGCAAGATCTCGCAGCCTCGGCCGCTTCCGGCGCCCTGGATCGCCCACTTGCAGTTTCAGGGCCTCGCCTCTGGCGACTCGCGACCGCGCGGGAAAGTCGAAGTAGTTGGATCAAACTCAGACCGACCGGGTGAGGACGTTCACGAAGACTGGAACCTGACGCCGCTGCACTGGAATGCTTACGGTCAGACACGTGAATTGCCTGCGGACGGACTCTGGGCCTCGTTCGCACTAAAGCCCCACACGACGTATGCCCAGTTTCGCTTCGAGATCGCATCGGGCCCCTGGCAGAAGGCGGCTGAGATCGTTCCCGATCCGGAGGACATCAAGCCCCAGGGGCCCGAATATCGGCTCTACACACTTGAGGTCGGATCGAAAGTGCATATCGCTTTTCGGGACCCCAACCGCGCGCCGGTAGACAAGCCCTGCTCGACGCCGGATCTGGCGGGAATGGAAACCCGCACATTCGCGAGGATGAAGTCGGGAGCGCGCATCCCGCTGAAGATCACCAGCTATCGCCAGGAAGTGGCGACATCGCCCCTCTGGTCTTGTTACGACCTGGACCGCGACGCGACGGAGACGGAGGGAGATGCGATCGCTCTCCCGGAGGTCGCTGCCTTCGAAATCGAGAGTCGGAAGATCCAAACCGGCTATCTTGTTTTCAAACTCCCTAAGGATCTTTCGAAGGAGGATAGGACCAAGCCCTGATGAATGGCCATCAAGGTATGCTCCAATCACTTGCGAGGAGATCGGCCTTGATGATCTTGTAGTGGGGGAAGACCGGTGAGATTCCGGCGCTGTGCCGCAACGGTGTGGGCGTTTTTGCCCGAGCCCGAGTGCCCGCCTTGCATGCGTCTTGTGACGCCGTCGCCTACGAGCATAGGTGGACGAAACAACGAGGGCTCCGGCCCTTTGCGTCTCGTCCATTAAAGGGCCGTTCGATGGCCTCACCCGTCTGCGCGTTTGCGCGCAAGTGAGGACAATCGTGCTTCGAAAAACTGTATACGCTTTCACGCTCATCGAGTTACTCGTCGTGATCGCCATTATCGCGATACTCGCCGCCATCCTCTTTCCCGTATTCGCTCAAGCAAAGGGCGCGGCAAAGAAGACGGTTTCGGCCTCGAATCTTAAACAAATTGGTCTCGCCTGGACGCTCTACGTTCAGGATTGCGATGACACTTGCATGAGGGTGGAAACCCAAGGCGCCGTCAAAACCTACTACTGGTGGGGCAGTTGGGACGGCACAAATCTGTTGCCGCAGGAAGGGCTTCTCTACCCTTACACGAAGAACCAGGGAGTCGACGCCGATCCGAGCTTCGATAACAAGATGCGGACGAACCTCGGCCTGACCGGCTACGGCTACAATTACATGTATCTGAGCCCGGCGACTTATCTGCCTCCGGATTGGAACGAATCCGACGTTCCCGTCAACTACAGCCAGATCGGGCACCCCGCCGAAACCCTATCGTTCGCTACCGCCGCGCGTATCAATAACTGGTCTTATTCGTCGCCGACACTCGAAGGGAACACCTACCTTGACCCGCCTAGCAGCATGAACCCAGGATTTCACGCCCGCAACGTCGGCGAAGTCGGGAATGTGCTTTGGTGCGACGGACATGTGAAGGCGATGAGGCCGACCTATCGGACCGGCGCCTTCGGCTACGGGTTTAGCGCCTCGGACTTCATCGCGAACCACCTGGGCGATATCACCAAGAACGGGGACCTGACCACCGACGATTACTACAACCTGAACTGAACTGAACTGAACGAACGAGCCGGCCGGAGGCACTCCGGCCGGCTCGTTGGGAAAACAGCGGGGGAGCGGTGACATAATGTAGTTCCCCGAACAGACGATGATGCCTATTCCTGTGCCTGAACCCACTGTATTTCCCGGGCCAAAGTCGGCCGAAATGTTGGCCGAACTGAACCGCTATGTGATCGCCCAACCATATCCGTTCGTGCTGGATTTGGCGAAGTGCGAAGGGATGTGGATGGTCACCGAAGACGGTCAGCGTCTGTTCGATTGGGCCGGATACTTCGGCTCCAAACTCATCGGCCACAACCACCCGGGTCTGTACGACGACGCATACACCAGGCGCCTCGTGATCGCCGCAAACAACAAGACCGCCAATCCGGATTTCCTAACGAAATACTGCCTGGACTATTACCGGATGCTGTTTCGGGTCGCTCCCGAGATCATGCGGAACGATGCCCTCGAAGTGTACGCCGTCAATTCCGGCGCTGAGGCGGTCGAGAACATGATGAAGTACCTGATTGCCAAGTTCAATCAGAAGCGAATGAACGCGAGCCGCATGGCATCGAACCGGCGGTTCCTTTACTTCGACAAGGCGTTCCACGGTCGCACGGTGTTCGCCCTCGGTGTAACCCAGACCATCGATCCGGTAGCAACGAAGGACTTTCAGGGTCTGACTACCGGTGGGAACATTCGGCTTCCGTTTCCCGTGTTCGATAGCGGAGCCAGCTCCCGGCAGAACATGGACAACGCAGTTAAGGCGTTGGAACAAGTGGAGTCGGTGCTCGGCCTGATGTCGGACGACGTTGTAGGCATCATTGTCGAGCCGATCCAGGGCGCGGGAGGCCATCGGGTGGCCCTGCCTGAATTCTTTCAGGGGCTCTCGCGTCTGGCTCACCAGCACAACGTCTACCTCGCGTTCGATGAAGTGCAGACCGGGCTTGGCGTGACCGGCAAGATGTGGGCGATCGACCACTTCAATCTGCCCTATCCGCCGATGGCGATCGCGACCGGAAAGAAGTTCGGCAACGGAGTCGTCTACATGCTCGAATCGCTCGACGATATCGGCGTGCTGGATTCCACCTGGGGCGGTTCGCTGGCGGACATGGTGCGTGTGGTTCGCGAGATGGAGATCGTCGAGCAAGAGGATCTCATTGCCCAGGCGGCGACGAAGGGTAAGCGGCTTGCAGAGGGACTTTGCGGTCTCGTCGAACGGTTCCATCCGGTGCTGCATAACGTGCGCGGCCTCGGCCTTTACCAGGGAGTTTCGCTCGATACTCCGGAGCGAAAGGCCAATGTGATAGAAGTAGCCCGTGACCGGTTCCAGCTAATCCTGCTTGGCGCCGGGAACCGATCCATTCGAACACGCCCCAATCTCTCGGTGACCGAGGAGGAGATCGATCTTTTCGTCGATCTTCTGGGAAAGACCATCGAGGCGGTGCTGGCCGCCTGACGCTAAATCGACACCGTATACACGGATGTCTGTGGCATGTGAAACGGCCCAGACTGTAAGCTCCCGACCATGCAACCGGTCAGGATTGGAATCATCGGCGTCGGCAATATCAGCGGCATCTACCTCAAGAATCTCAAGGAGTTTCGAAGCACCGAAATCGTGGCGGTAGCCGACATCGACGCGGATCGTGCCCGATTTGTCGCGGAGAAGCACGGCATTCCGCAAGCGATGGCGCCAAAGGCGCTTCTGGCATCTGCCGACGTAGAGTTTGTCCTGAATTTGACGATTCCGAATGCGCACGGACCGATCGCGATCGCCGCCGCTCAAGCCGGAAAGCACGTGTATAACGAGAAGCCTCTCTGCATTTCGATGGAGGACGCCAAGACGCTCCTTGACACAGCCAAAAGCAAAGGCGTGCTGGTCGGCTCAGCGCCCGATACGTTCTTGGGTGGTGGAATCCAGACCTGCCGAGCCCTGATCGACTCCGGCGCCATAGGCGAACCGGTCGCCGCGAATGCGTTCATGATGGGCCGGGGACACGAGTCCTGGCATCCGTCGCCCGAGTTCTACTACCAGTTGGGCGGCGGTCCCATGTTCGACATGGGGCCCTATTACCTAACTGCGCTCGTGAACCTGATCGGTCCGGTCAAGCGAGTGGCGGCCTCCGCCAGAATCTCCTTCCCGACCCGCACGATCACCAGCCAACCGAAGGCCGGAACGGTCATCCAAGTGGAGACACCCACTCACCTGTGCGGGGCGATCGATTTCGTCAACGGCGCGATCGGTCAAGTCACCATGAGCTTCGACGTCTATTCGAGCCCACTACCCAACATCGTCATATATGGCTCGGAAGGAACGTTGGTCGTGCCCGACCCGAACGGCTTCGGTGGCCAGCCGATGCTGAAACAGGCAAAGGACACTGAATTTCACGCGGTCGAACTGACGCACGGCTATACCGAGGGCGAGCGTGGCATCGGCGTCGTGGACATGTGCTACGCGATTCGTAACGGAGGGGCGCACCGAGCGAGCGGGGACCTCGCGTATCACGTGCTCGAGGTAATGCATGCGTTCGCCAAGTCGTCCGATTCAGACAAGCACGTGCATCTGGAAAGCCAAGTGGAACGGCCCGAGGCGATGCGAGCGGATTCCTATGCCGACGAACGCGTGGCCTAGTCTTCGCTTTGGCGACGCCTGCCTTCGATGATAAGAGTGATTTCGCCCCGGCGCGGAACCTCCGTCTCAGAGGGTACATCGGGAAGGATCGACCGGTAGATCTGCTGGTGCAACTTCGTCAGCTCTCGGCATACCGCATAACGCCGGTTTCCGAGTGCCTCATGCGCGACCTTGAGCATCGCGTCGAGCCGGTGGGGCGACTCGAAGAGAACGAGCGTGAGCGGGGAATCCGCAAACGCTGTGAGTTCGCCGCGTATCGCACCGGGCTTCCGCCCGAGGAATCCGAGGAACGCGAAGCGTTGGGCGAAGAACCCGCTCAGCATTAGCGCATCGATTACCGCACTGGGGCCGGGCACCCCGTCCACCGCAACACCGGCATCGTGGCACCGATCGGTGAGGATCGCTCCGGGGTCGCTGATGGACGGAGAACCACCGTCGGTGAGCAACGCCGCACGGGCGCCTCGCTTCAGTTCAACGAGGTACCGGTCCATCTGGCCCGGTGAAGTGTGCTCGTTTAGCACTTTCATCGGCTTCTTCAGGCCGAGGTGGCTGGCAAGCTTTCCGCTCACACGGGAGTCCTCAACCAGCCAAAATTCGGCTTCGCCGAGAGCTTCGACTGCTCTCGGCGAGAGATCGCCGAGGTTTCCGATCGGGGTCGCGACCAGCATGAGCTTGCCGCTTTCCGGGTCGTTCACGGTTTCTTCGGCGCCGTTCCGCCGCCCGTCGGAGCGGCCGGCGCCTTGTTGGACGCCCCAGTGCCGAACGTTACCTTGGGTACGGCGCCGGGAGCGGCCGGAGGCGGGGACGTCTTTCCGGGTGCAGCCGGAGCAGTGCCCTTGGATTGCTTCGAAGCTTCGGCTCTGGCCTTGGCCGCTTCGGCAAGCTGCTGGGCCTTGAGCTTATCGGCCTCTGCCTGCGCTACCGCTTCTGCCTTCTTTGCGTCGGCCTTCTGTTTCTCGACGTCGGCGTTGTTCTTCAACCAGTCGTCCTGAGCCTTCTGAATCGCCTTTTCCTGGTCGGGAGTCAGCATGCTGTTGGCTCTCAGTTTGAGGAGGCGGGCGTTAATGTCCTGGAAATTGCGCTGCCCAGTGGCATCGAACGCGTAGTTCGACGACGCGGCGTCGAGCAGCAATGCGGCCGCTTCGGGACCCGACTTGGCGTCGATTTCCAGATCGACGAGTTCCAACTTGAGAGTGAAGTAAGGGGTATCCGCGGTAAGCGCCTTGAGCACTTCGATGCGATCAGCTCTCAGCTTGGTCTTGTCCGCGTCCTTCGCCGCCCAGATAGCGTCGAACGCGCCGTACCAGGCAAGCAGAGCGGCTCGCGAGTCGAAGCCCTGGCTGGACGTGACCGCCTTTTTGGCTTCGTCAACGATCGGCTGGAACTTGGCGGTTGTCTCGGCCGCGCTTGCCATGGGGTTCGCCTCGTTGTTAGCCTGAACATAGTCGTACAGAGCCTTATAGCCCTTGGCGTCCCACTTGACGACGCTCGATTTGACGAGTTCCTTGAGGCTCTTGTCGACCTGGTCGCTCGCGATACCCGAAGCGTACGATTTGACGTAGGTGGCCTTGTTCTTCAGCAGGTCCGCCGGCGCGCTGTTCTTGACGCTGATCAGTTTGAAGATCGCTTTGCCGGCCGGCATGTCGATGACGTCGCTGACTTCGCCTGGCTTTAGCTTCTTCAGCGCCGCGTAGTTGGCGACGCGGTTGAGTTCGCTGACCATCATCGTCTGGATGTTGTCACTGACCTTTTTGCCCTTGAGGGGCGGTTCCTTGGAGTAACGATCCATCGCCTGCTCGAACGTCAGGCCGCCCTTGAGGTCGGCTTGGGCCTTGGTGATCTGGGCGGAAACGTCTGAAGTTGGGTCGGTGGAGAACTGAATGCGCTTGAACTCGTAGCTGTCGTAGTTCGCCTTGAGTTCGGCATCGCTTGGCTTGACTCGCGACTCTAGCGCATCGGTCAATAGCTGTCTCGCGAGGGCGGATTCGAGGGTGGCTCGAATCTTGGTGTCCTTCAGGTCAGTCTCGATCGTCTTGCTGAACTGCTTTTTCTGCTCGGCGATACTCGGCTGCTTGCTGGCCTTGAGGAAGTCGTCCAGCTGCTTGTCCGTCATCATAGACTGGGATTTCTGCTGCTGCTGGATTTGGAACTTCTCGCGCATCAGCTCCATCTCAAATTCCTGACCCATCTGCTTGCGGAGCGCGTCGTCGCTGAACTGGATCCCCTGCTTGTGGGCCAGATACACGCACGCCACCCCTTCTATCGCTTGCTGGATGACCCGGCCCTCCATGAAGGCGTCGTCCTTTGGCGGAAGGGCGTCCGGTCCCTCTGAACCTTGCGCGTTGCTGATCGCCGTCTGGCGCTGTGAGTCGATCTGCTTGGCAAGATCGTCTGCGTAGACCGGGTAATCCCCTACTGTGACAGCGACTTTCTTGTTCTCTTCATCGTTCTGGTTGGCCACACGGGAACCGGTACCGCACCCGAGATAGAACATGCCGGCAAAGAAGACGCCTGCGCAAACATACAGAACCGCGCTTCCGCAGCCGGTCCGAAACACTCTTTCCTGAAACTTATTAATCGACACTTGATGGTCACCGTAGCGCTATTTACAAGCGATGTAGTATGGCATGGCAGGCCCAATTCGGGGCATGTTAGTTGCACCGGTTGCACGGCAACCCTCCGATATATAGGGCAAGGTTCCTGCCCGCACCCCCTTTACAGTAGACAAAATAGGGTGTATCATTTGTCTACTCTTTGGCAGAGATTAAATGCAGGAGTAGTATCAGGGAGAAGCGGACTATGGCGAAGGGACTCACCAAACGACAGCAAATGATCCTCCAGTACATTCTGGATTACGTTCAGAAGGAAGGATATCCACCCTCAATTCGAGAGATCGGCGCTCAATTCAACATCGGATCGTTGAGGGGCGTTACCGTGCACTTGGATGCTCTCGAGCGGAAGGAGTTCATCTCGCGGTCCAACACGCCCCGCTCCATCAAGGTCATTCACCCTGCCTTCCAATCCTCCAATCGGGTTGTGATGCTTCCTCTCTTGGGAAGTATCGCGGCCGGTGTGCCGATCCATGCCCAGGAGCACGTGGAGGATCTGATCGCGGTCCCCAGCGAGATGGTACGAAACATCGAGAGCGCCTTTTTGCTTCGGGTAAAGGGCGATTCGATGTCGGGCGAAGGAATCATGCCTCGCGACTTGGTCGTTGTCAAGCCCCAGATCACCGCCAACCACGGCGATCTCGTGGCCGCGCTTCTCGGAGATGACGCTACTGTAAAGCGGCTTCACCGTGATTCGAAGGGCTACAAGCTGATGCCCAGCAATCCCGCCTATGATCCGATCGAGATCAAGCAAGACGACGCTCGTATCATCGGCAAGGTGATCGGTTTGATTCGAGACTACGAAGGGATGGCGTTCTGAAACGATGAAGGCGGGCCATCAATTGACGATGGCCCGCCTTCTTTGGCCCTAAAGGGCTGTCTTCACAACCCAGTTCGTGCCTTCCGGCGAGTCCCGAAGCTCGATGCCTTCGGCGTCCAACTCTTTGCGGATCTCGTCCGCTCGGGCGAAGTTCTTCGCCTTCTTGGCGGCTGCCCGCTCGTCGATCAAGGCCTGGATTCGAGCCTCGTCGACTTTGGATGCCGGGGTTACTACCGCCGGACCTGCCACTTCGCGCTCGGGTCGCACGATGCCGAGAAGTGCGTTGATCCGGTCCAGGTATCGCTTGCCGCTCTCCCCTGACGCTTTGGAGAGGGACTCCGCTTCTCTCTGAATGACGCGAGTTCCTTCAAGGGCTTTGGCCAAGGCGACCGACGTGTTCAGGTCGTTCGTCATCGCGTCCAAAGCCTGCTCGTACAACTCGTCGAGCGCCACCCCGATCGTGTCCGGCCCGTCGCCGCCGTTTTCCAGTGCCGCCGCAACTGCCGCATCGCTGCGCTTGAAGCGCTCGATGTTACCCATTGCATCGCTCAGTCCCTGGTCGGTGAAGTTCAGCGGCTTGGTGTAGATACCGGAAATCAAGGCGTATCGAATTGCCAGCGGGTCGGCGCCTTTCTCTAGCAGCGAGCGCACGGTGTAAAAGTTGCCGGTGCGCTTGCTCATCTTCTCGCCATTCACTTGCAGGAACCGGGTGTGGATCCAGTGGTTCGAGAAAGGTTTGCCGGTGAGTGCCTCGGACTGAGCGATCTCGCACTCGTGATGAGGGAAGACCAGATCCTCGCCGCCGGCGTGCAGGTCCAGCGTGTCGCCCAGGTACATCCGCGCCATCACCGAGCATTCCAAATGCCAGCCTGGGAAGCCCCAGCCGAACGGGGAGTACCACTGCATCAGGTGCTTGTCGTCCTTCTTCCAAAGGGCGAAGTCCGCCTGTTCCTTCTTGTTATCGTCGAGTACGACTTCGCGGACTGCCTTGCGGAGGTTCTCTTGCGTGTTTCCGCTGAGCTTGCCGTACCCCTTGAAGCTATCCACGCTGAAATAGACCCCGGTGGGGGTCTCGTACGCGTACCCTTGCTCGATGAGCTGCTCGGCGGCTACGATCTGCTCGCGCATGTGCTGGGTGGCGCGAGGCCGCACAAATGGCTCGCGGAGGTTCAGGCGTGCCCAGTCCTCGCGAAAGGCGTCCTCGTAATACTCGGCTAGCTCCCAGACGTTGTTGAACTGCTCCCCCTCCTTGGATTTGAGCGCGCTCGCCATCTTGTCCTCGCCGCCGGCGTCCGCCACGTCGTCTTGAGTCAAATGGCCGACGTCGGTGATGTTGCTGACGTACTTCACCGTCCAGCCGATCGCCTCCGCCGTGCGAATGACGAGGTCGGCGGTCAGGAACGTCCGAAAGTTGCCGATATGGGCATACGAGTACACCGTCGGTCCGCACGAATAGAACCGCAGGCAACCCGGCTCGATTAGCTCAAGCGGCTTGACCTGGCGAGTCATCGTGTCGTATAGGCGTAACGTTCGTTCGGACATTTGGCGGAGTTTACTCGGTTGGCCGCAGGGGGCGATTCCATTCGGCTCGGGCGTCAATTTCATCGACCCCATGATCCAGAGATGGGTGTTGGCCCTGCGTCGCCCCAGATCGTGAAAAGGGATCTCCTAACTCCACGGATACGTCCCATAGTCGATGCTCTACTTCGGAGGGCTGGCTTGGCGCACCGCATAGACAGACTGAAACTGGCTGTCTTGGGTTTAGGAATCGGCATTGCCGCATACCTTGTCATCCGATCGCTGACACCCCTGATCGGTACGAGCTTGGCTCTCTGCGTCGTCGTGGTAGCGGTCGAAGTTGGATACTTGGCGGTAATGCATCTGAAGACTCAAAGCATGGGCAGGAAAAGTTAGAATCGCCGCTGACCAACTCTGCAGGTCCAGTTTCGGCGGCTGGATGCATCGAGGTAATCGTCTGGGCCCGTAGAGGCGAGATGTATCTGCCCCTATCTGCCTGTCCCGTGTCCCGACCTACCCCGAAAAACGTTAGAATACATGTGGTGCCATGAACGAGAGTGTTAGCCTTGATGCGAAGAAGCGCCTTGCGAGGATCGCCGGGCAGGTTGCCGGTATCCAAAAGATGGTGGATGAGGGCCGCTACTGCGTAGACATCCTCACCCAGGTGTCGGCTCTGCGGGCTGCTCTCGACCAGTTCGGCCTGATTATGCTTTCCACCCACCTGGAGAACTGCGTGTACGGCAACGACCGTTCGGAGAACGATAACTGCAGCGACATGACCTCCGAAGAGCGATTGGCCGAAATCAAGGTCACACTGAACCGGTTTTTGAAGTAAAACTCGGCCCATGATTGGAGCAGTCGCAGTGGACTTCGGGGCTTCTTCCGGCCGGTACGCCGCCGGATGGCTGGAAGACGGGCAAATTCGATTCGAGATCGTCGATCAAGTACCTCATGGTCCGGAAGAGCGGAACGGCCGCCTGGAATGGGATATCGACCGTCTCGTCGGCCTTTGCCGCGCTGCCGCCGCTCACGCGGAATCCCGTTTCGAGTCGTCAACCCTCGGTATCGACACTTGGGGCGTCGATCACGGCTTTGTCGGTCACGACGGCAAGCCGCTTGGCGCGCCGGTCTGCTACCGGGAGACCTCGCACCTGAAGGCGTTCGAGATGTTGGCCCCTCATCGAGCACGACTCTACGCGTTGACCGGTATCCAGCATCAGCCGTTCAACACGATTTGCCAGCTATTGGCCCGTAGGTTGAACGACCCGGACCTGCCCAAGAAGGCGGCGAACTGGTACATCCTGCCCGACTACTTGGGTTACGTGCTTACCGGCGAGAAGAACATGGAGTTGACCCAGGCGTCGACGACCCAGCTGCTCGGACTGGACGACAAGTGGAGCCCAGAGGCGTTCGAGATGATCGGTTGGCCAACTCCCGAAATCGAGCCGACCCTGCCGGGTGGTCTTGGCCCTCGCCTAGGCGAAGGGAACGTGAGGATCGCTCACGTCGGCAGCCACGACACCGCGTCGGCGGTGTGCGGCTTCGGCCAGTTGGCGGACGACCAAGTGTTCCTAAACGTGGGGACATGGTCGCTTGTCGGTTGTGTCATCGACCGACCATTGGCGAGCCCCGAGGCGGAGGCGGCGATGTTCACGAACGAACGGACGATCGATGGGCGAGTCCGGTTCCTCAAGAACATCCCCGGCTTCTACGTCATCAACCGGATCCACGAGGAACTTGGGCTGAAGATGCCGGTCCCACAATGGCTCGCCGACGCGCTGGCGGTGGACGAGCGGATCGATCTGCTTCATCCCGATTTCTACAATCCGCCCTCGATGGTCGAGATCTGCGCCGAACTTGCCGGCCGCCGTCCAACGAACGAGGCGGAATGGGCCGGGCTGGCCCTCAGCAGCCTGACCTCGACGATCGCCAAACAGCCGGCCGAGTTGGAGAAGCTGACCGGGCGGAAGTTCGCGAGTCTGCGGGTCGGCGGAGGCGGTTCCCAAAGCCATTCGTTCTGCCAGTCCCTCGCCAACGAAAGCGGCCTTCCGGTCTACGCCGGCCCGGCCGAAGCGACGGTCCTCGGGAACCTGGGGCTCCAATTGCTCGCATCCGGGCAGATCGGATCGATGCCCGAGATGTTCGAGATCGTGTCGAAGAGCGCGCACACCAAGGTGTACCGCCCGATCGCCTAGGCGTCGCTGAGCAGTCTCACGATTGGGGTCGCATCCTCGGTTACTTCGGGGTAGCGGCCGACCATGGCGTCGATGAAGTAGTTGTCGTGCAGATCGTCGTTGGCGGTGGAAACCTCGCCGATGACGCATTCCTCGGAGAGCGGGACGAACTCGTGGAAGACGCCTGGGGTTATCGTAACGCGCCAACCGGAATGCAGGTCGACGAACGCGCCCGAGTCGATCGACTTCGGCTCGCCGTTGACGAGGACCGATACCGGCTTGCCCGCACTCTCGTCCGGGACGTCTGCCCAAAGCTGGACCCTCAGCACTCCATTCCGTGCGATGATGTCCTCTTTCTTCGACCGGTGGCAATGCGCAGGGGTCGTCATACCGGACTTGGCGTACATCAACTTCTCGCAGTACTCCGGCTGGTCAGCCAGATTCACGAGCACGAGGCCGTAGGATTTCCAGTCGCCCAGCCCGAAGTCGGTCACGTCCCACTTCGGGTTGGGGGGAAGTATCCACCCATTGCGTTGGAAACAGGCGGTCGCATCTGAGACCAGTTGGTTGATTTCGCTCCGTTTCATTGCCAAATTCGTTCGCTCTCCACGTTCCAACCATTAGACCCCACTGATCGAACGAAGATTCTGGATCGAGCCCATTGGACGCAGAGGCTGGGAGAACCCGCAAGATCGTCCACAATACGAACGATGATCGCGCTTGCTCTGACGCTTGGAGTTCTCCTGTCGGTTCCCGGAGACAAGGTCCTCTACACCCTTGATCGCGACGCTCTGAGCCCGGCCGATCAGGTACTTGCGCAGACGCTCCAAGGTTTGGTCGGCAAAGAGGAGCCTCACATCTGGCTCAAGACCAACGGGGTCGAGGCGGCGGTGCTGGATGGATTGAGAAAGGACGGGTGGGAGATTCGTCCCGCCAAGGACGTTTGGAGCCTGGTCGATACCTTCAAGTCCGAGGTGAACGGGATGATTCCGTATAAGCTTGGTACCCAAAGCTTAAACGTAGCGACGGGATTCTGTGGGCCGATGCACTCGATCGCGGTGGACGAATCCCAGATGAAGACGGCCGCCGAACACGGCTTGAAATCGATCCTCGACGCGCGATCATTTACCGAGAAACAAGCATTCGAGTCGTTCCGTTTGCAGTATGCGAGTGGGATCGTGGTGGAGCAGTCGATCGATAAACCCGGCGCATTGCGCGATTTTGCGGTGGCCCACGATGCGTTCGTGATGGATACGCGCGACAGCGATTTCCGCAAGAAGGTGATCGAAGCGTATGGACCGAACGCGCTTGTATTCGGCTGGGGACCCGACGAATACAGCTGGATCTCGGACGTTAGCGCTGCTGGCGGAACAGGCGTTGCCGCCGACTGGTGCGTCAACCTGTCTGCGCTGGAGAAATTGAAGCCCGGCCACCTGCGTCCGCCTGCCTGGAAGCCGGCGAAGAACGAAGATCACGTCCGCTATGTGGCGTTCGTGCTCAGCGACGGCGATAACGTCCAGTGGCTGACTGGCGGATTTGCTACCGACCCGAAGTTCTACGGCAGCTCGCTGCGAGGGCTATTTCCGTTCACGTGGGAAGTCTCGCCGTTGTTGGCGACCTATGCTCCCCGCGTGCTTCGTCAGATCTACGGAGCGGCGCGGCCGAACGACGATTTCGTCACCGGCGCCGGTCTGCCCGGCTACATGTACCCGCATGTGGAGCCGGATCGACCGGCACTTGCCAAGCAAAGCGACCCGTTCCTCAAGGACTCGGGGCTTCGAATTGCATCGATCCTTAACCAGAACGATGGGAACTTGGAGGAAACTTTTCCTTGGCTCGATCTGGGCAGCGTCGACGCAGTGATCTACAAAGACTACTCGCCCTACAATCGCCGCAAGGGAGAGGTCGCCTGGCACAATGGCAAGCCGGTCGTTGCCTACCGGTTCGTCCTCTGGGAGAACCTGCTGGGAATCGACGATTTGGCCGACCAGATCGCCAAAATGCCGACTGAACCCTTGGCGAAGTCGGCCAGCTATGCGCTGATCAACGTCCACGCCTGGTCCTACGGCTCAATCGGCGGCCCCATCGAAGCTGTCCGCCGCGTGATCTCAAAGCTCCCGGCCGATACGAGGGTAGTCACCGCAAGCCAGTTGATCGATCTGCTAAAGAAGAATCACCCAAGCGGGTAGCGGGTAGCGGGTAGCGGCGGATCGAGAATCCGCGCCGATCGGCCTATCAAGAAGCGGACTTTTGGCGTTCAACCGATTGGCCTCCCTTCTGTCGTTGCGCGACATCTTCCCCTTGGAGGATGAAGAATGGGCGAGTGGAAAGCCGAAACGGTTGCTTGTCGTTTGGCCCGCGTCCTGCTCCCCGCGTCTAGCTTCTCGGCTTGTCGCCGAAGAGCTTGGCTAGCGTGGGCTCCATCGCTTTGGCCCAGATGTCGTAGCCTTTTTGGCTGGGATGGAGGTAGTCGGGCATGATGTCGGTCGATATCGTCCCGTCTGCCTGCAGGAACTTGGAGCCTAGGTCCAGATAGGTGATCCCCTTTTCTTTGCCAAGGACCGAGATCCGCTCGTTCACCTCGGCGATCTGCTTGCGCGACGGGGTGTCGGGCTTCGGGTCGCGTGGGAAGATACCAAGAAGGAGGATCTTGGTCTTAGGGAGCCGGTGGCGTAACTGACTGACGATCGTGTCGATCCCGGTGACGATGTCGTCGGTGGTGTTCGTTCCCATGTTGTTGGTTCCGATCATCACGACGGCGACTTTGGGGTGGATCCCGTCGATCTCGCCGTGCTCGAAGCGCCACAGGACGTGTTGGGTGCGGTCCCAACCGAACCCGAGGTTGACGGCGTTGCGGCTCCCGAAATACTTGTCCCACAGGAAGTCGCCCCGACCGTGGATCGCCTGCTCATCCGGCACCCCGCCCCACATATGGGTGATCGAATCGCCGATCAGGAGGAGGTCCACGTGCCCTTGTTTGACGCGATCGACGACGGCGTTATGACGCGCCATCCAGTCGTAGCTGTGAGCATCCATCGGCGCTTGGTCGATGACGGGCTTCACGGTGTCGGGCAGCCCGGACTGCTGGGCTGCCGCACTGGCGAGGAAGATTCCGGCGACAAACGCCGACGAGCATAGCCTACGT
Source organism: Fimbriimonas sp. (assembly GCA_031292555.1). Classification (GTDB taxonomy): domain Bacteria; phylum Armatimonadota; class Fimbriimonadia; order Fimbriimonadales; family Fimbriimonadaceae; genus Fimbriimonas. Next base: position 1,380 of record JARLGV010000051.1, on the reverse strand, counting down.
AACTCCATGCCCGTCAGCATATTCCAAGCAGACCAGTCAAGACCCGCGATGGCGTCGTCGCCGCGGCTTCTTGGCCTTGGCCTTGGCCGGGGCAGGCGCTTCGATCGCTTTCACCGAAGGACTTACGTTGTTGAACTCTAGGAATCCTTGATCGCTCACCGTCACCAGAGTGTTTCCGTCGGCGGTGAAACATAGCGGCGAACCGACCGAAGTCTGAGACGGAAGGTCGGCCACCTTCTGAAGCGTCGCCGCGTTCCAGACCTTGACGGTTTGGTCGGTGGACGAGGTGGCGATAAACTTGCCGTTCGGAGAGTACACCGCATAGACCACCCAGTCTTTGTGCCCCATCAGAGTCCCGATCTTCTTTCGGGTCTTGCTGTCCCAAACGATCGCCTCACCGTCGCGCCCTGCCGTTACCTCATGGGTTCCAGCGCCATCGAAATTGACGTCGAAAACGCCCTGCTGGTCCTCGGTGGTCAGAAATCCGGTGACCTGCCCCGAGTTACTGTTGTAGGTGCGGCCACCCGGACCGAGGATGCCGGTCGAGATGTCGTAAGGGAGTTTGGGGCTAAAGCTCGCGCCGTAGAAATTGGCTCCCTTACCGAGGATGTGCCGTGCTTCCCTGATCGAGGGCTTCGAAAGGTCGTAGATGTTGATCTGGTCGTCCTTGCCCGTGCTGGCCAGGTACTGCCTGGTCATGTTGAAACTCAGCTTCTGGATGCCCTTTGTGTGGGTTCGGTATTCGCGGATCTTTCCGCCGGTGATCGGGCTCTCGATGTAGATGCGCGCCCTCTCGTCTCCCGTGGCCACGTAGGTTCCGTCCGGGCTCCAGGCGGCGGCATAAGCGGGATCCGGGTGCTTGGCGAGAATCCGAACCGTGGATCGCGTCTTCGCATCCATGATGCGAACGGACCCATCTTCAAGGCAGACGATGAACTTGGATCCGGTCGGGGCGGGCGCAAGTGCAATCGGCCGCAGGCCGGTGATAATCGGGCCGACCGTTACGGAAAGTGGGCCCCCGTCAGACATGAGCGCGGTTGAGCCCATTAATAGGGCTGTCGCTAGAATCGTCATTTTTCCTCCGTGAACAATGCTCCGGAATGCGTGGCGCATTCTGTTTCGATACCGGTCCTACGCCTGAGCGCCAGTTGCCAAGTTCCCCGGAGGGAAAATTGCCGGATTCAGAGCCAATTCGCACCGATTTCGCCCCTAAGTGTACGCCTTTCGAAGAGTCAGCAGGGTAGCGGTGAGCGGGGCGAGGGTCGCGGGTAGCGGGAACGGATATGGCGGTCCCCGTGAGCGTCAAGTTACGAGCCGCTCGGTGTGGCGGCTTGTCGTCTTTGAATATCTGCATCGGAGTCTTCGTTCTTGATGCCGGGT